>JAJPIF010000024.1 GCA_021324885.1 Pseudomonadota bacterium | reverse complement strand
CCTCGGCGCGCTGACGCCATTCGAGTTCGCACGGCTCAAAACGGAGAGACAGATTCCGCCCCCTGCGGGGGAAAATCACAACCGACTCTACTTATGAACTGATGGGCATCGGGGAGCAGGCCACAGGTATGTGCCAAGGGTCAAGCCTCTAGCTTGACCAAGTCTAGAAGCTCGTCTCGGGTGATTTCCTTTCGCATTAGCGAGTCGGCCTGAACTACCTGCTCAGCGAGGTTCCGCTTGCGGTCTAACTTGGCCTCGATCTTTTCTTCGAGCGTACCGCGGGTTGTTATGGTAACGACAACGACCTCGCGTTCCTGGCCCAGGCGGTGAACGCGGTCTATTGCCTGATCTTCGACGGCTGGGTTCCACCAGCGGTCGTACAGGACGACGTAATTGGCAGCTTGCAGATCGAGTCCGACACCTCCGGCGCCAAGCGTCATCATAATTCCAAAGTGGTTCGGGTCATCGTTAAAACTTTTGCAGAACCCATGCCTATCGTTTGGCGGAACGCTCCCATCCAGCAGAGTGCACTTTTGCTTGCGCTCTCCGTAGACAAAGTCGCGAAGGCATTGGGCCATTCCAACATATTGGCTAAACCCGACCAGCTTGTTGTTCTCCTTGCACCCGGCCGTCCAGCGGTCGAGCGCTTCGTTTACTATTTCAGTAAAGACATCAAATTTGCCTGACACATCTGGCTTGAAGTTCTGAAAATCACCAGTAATTAGCCCAGGATGGCAGCATACCTGCTTGAGCTTCGTTAGCACGGAGAAAATGTGCGGGTTTCCGAGCGAAAGCTTTTTGTTACCCAGGGCGGCGATTGCTTGGGTGAGGTCCCGATCGACTATTGCCTGATACAGCCTGCGCTGCAGGGATGTCAGTTCGCATCGCATCGGTTTGAAAAGTTTGTCGGGTAACTCGGTGGCAACCTGCTTTTTCAAGCGACGGAGGACAAAGGGGTGGATTCGCCGGTTGAGTTGAGCCGCCGCCCGTCTATCGCCGTTACGCTCGATAGGATTGCGGAACTTGCGGTCGAAGTCCGTTGGCCTGCCGAGGAAGCCGGGAGCGAGGAAATCAAAGATCGCCCAAAGATCTGTCAAACTGTTCTCTACGGGCGTGCCAGTTATGGCGATGCGGGCTTCGGCAGGAATCTTTCGAACGGCTTGGGCACGACGCGTGTCGGGATTCTTTATACGCTGTGCCTCGTCCGCTATTAAGAACCTCCATTGCCTCTGAGCCAATAGACCAGAATCTCGTACCATTGTTTCGTAAGACGTTACGACGAGATCCGCCATGCTGACGTTTCTTCGCAGAGCGTTAACCCTGCCGCTACCGGTATGGGTGATAGCGACAAGATTGTTGAAGAATTTGCTCGTCTCATCCACCCATTTGCGTACCAGCGCGGCGGGGCATACCACCAATGACGGACATGCTCCGTAGCGCTCCTTAAAGTGAGCAACGGCCAGGAGCATCTGCAGAGTCTTTCCCAAACCCATTTCATCGGCCAGAATCCCCGGCAAACCATAATCTTTCAGGAAGGTGAGCCAAGAGTACCCGGCATTTTGGTAATCCCGTAGCTTCACATCCGCGCGCAAACCTGCGGGTGGCGGAACGAGTTCGATGTCTGAGAAATCCTGAAGACGCCGCCTGAAGCGCTCCAGCACTTTGGTTTGGGTGAGAATCCCGAGTTGCGAAAAGATGTTGATTATCTCTTCGAGACTGAGTGGTGGAGCGGCAAACGATCCGTCGGGTCTTTCACTAAATCCGCCTCGCTTAGCCGCCTCCTGTACGCGATCAACCTGTTCCCAATCGACGCGATGAAAGGTGTTACCGGACCGAAAGTACCTTCGCCGGCGGTCTGAGTCTCTGAAAGTCTTATGATCAAAATCAGAGGCGCCGGTGTGGTAGCGGGGCCTGATGACCACTTGGTGGGTAGTGTCGTCAAGGCCTATTTCGGTGATTACCTGTGGGGAAGCTGTAACTACTCTAAGCTCCGCCACTGCCGGCTTAGCGAACACGCGCGAAGTTTTCTTTGTTTCGGGAAGCTCCTCAGCGAGGAATTCAGGAACTTGGTCTCCTTCGAGTCTGAATCGTCCTCGTCCAATTGGGGTACCGCGTTTTGGCGGGCTCGGCGGCCGTAAAGGCGCCCGATAATATTCAGGTCCGACGCGGATCCATTCCGGCCAGTTACCCGATTCGATCAAAGGCGGTTCGATAACCCGCTCGTTCTCAGAGACCAGGTTTTGCTCAATTATTAGGCTCTCGGGATTCTCAAGATCGATGTAGGTCCGTGGTTCGAGAGGCTTCTCATGGATTTGGATTGCTCCAGCGGATGGTGACTGTTCGAATTGGTCATGAGCGCGGATCAACTGCAAGGCTTTTGGCACCGCCCCTCCCCCGAAACGGGTCGCACCATCGGCCCGATCGTGTGGGATCTTTGAGAGATCCTCGGCCAGTTTAGCGCTCGCTTCGTCCAAGCGGAGGAAGCGGTTGCCCCGAAAAATCGGGCGGCCTATCGCCGCAAGGTTGAAGGGGTACTGATCGCCACGGTCGTCGATCAGCTTGAATTTCAATTCCAAGGTCTTGTCTGTGGCTAAAAAATCGGCGATCGGCTCCAGTTTGGCCTCTGCCGGATGCAACGCCGAATGCAACAACTGATTGGCCGCCTCGGAAAACTTCGTCCGTGGAAGCTCGCGGAGAGCAGAAATTTCCGTCGCCAGAGACGGAATCTGCAATACTCGGCAAGTGAGCGTTTCAGTTTGTTCCTGTCCCAGTTGCGTTAGTAGCGATTGGACCCTGGAAAGCTCGCTTTGAGAGAGGCGAAAGCTCCGATCTCCATTCCTGCCCGCTCCGGAAAGCAGAGCAGAACGAGATACGGGTATCTCTTGGCCACGAATCTGGGCGCGTACGTCAATAATCACGCGGCCACTTTGGCTGTCGAACGATATGACCGGGGCCAGTTCCGCTCGATCGGGCCGAACTCTGGTAATAAGCCGATCCCAAAGACGCCGGAGCATTTAAGTCCTTAGCCTTCGCGGGCCGACGCAATTAACCGGGGGTGGAGGATCGGCGCTTCGGACCGCATGCTGGAAAGCTTGTCGAATCGACACCTGAGCAAAGACGCGCCATGATTCCGCTTAGCTGCCCAAAAAAGTTACAATATTTGGTTAGTCGAACAAAGATGCCTCGAAGAAAGATGGGATCGCTCCGACCGCACCTTCCCGAAGCGAACGAACGTATCAAGCGGCTGCCGGGGCAGGCTCGGACTGACTCAGAATCAGTTGGCCAACCTGTTGATAACAAACGACTTGATTCAGAAGCTAATCCTAAGGGCGATAGTGGGCGCTCTCGGCGAGCGCGCGACTCCCGTCTTGGTGGCGCACGCAGTTCCTGACCCCGACTGGGCTGAACTGGCTCCGCCGGATTTTCCCCGAGGACCGCGCAGCATAGACGCCTTCTTTGGCATCTGTTCCGAGTTCCCATCTCAATTGAGGAGCGGCTCGTAGAGGTCGGTAAAGAGCCCTCCGTTGCCCCGCAAGCGACCTTGGTCGAAGTCCACCGGGCAGAGAATGCGTGTGAACCGATCGGTTCTAGGATGTTCAACAACACCACCAACACGGGACCTCCTCTGTAGGGCGGACCGCAGTCGGGTTGACAATATCGGGCAATTCGGTCGCGGGCGGACGACCTATCTTCGAAAACACCAAGACTAGCCTACTTGGCGGTAACACGGGTTCGAATCCCGTCGGGGACGCCAATGAAATCAAGCCTTTTTCGGCGGCCAACGCTTTTTTAACGCACGCTAAACAAAAGGCCAGCGACCGCTTTCGGCAACGGGTTTCGGGCCGGGATGTATTGCCGTGGCTCCAGCTGCACGCTGGCGCACCGGGACGCCGCCAATTTTGCGCCGTTGAAAAATATTGGCGGTCATATGCACAGGAATAGGTACACTCGAACGAAGGGGGTTTCTAAATTTTCAGTTAGGAGCTATTGGCTATGCGCTCCCAAACTGTACTCGACCTGTTGACGCCTGGCGCCGCGGTCGTGCTCGCACTCTTGATGTTTCCCGTATCGGCCCTGGCGTTGGGAGGGATCGGTGTTGGCATTGGTGTAGGGACCGGGCAGGGAGGCGTCGGCGCCGCGGCGGGTTTCGCCGGCGAGGGCGCCGGAATTGGTCACGGCGGAGGCGGCCTTGGCAGCGGTGGCCCCGGTGCAGCGGGTTCTGGCCATGTCGCTCCGGGCGGGCAAGGTGCGGCCGCGACTTCCGCCGGTGCCTTGGGCGCCGGCGGTGGCGGGCACGCGGATGGCGGCGCTGCCGACGATGCCTTGGGCGCCGCCGTCAGCCCCGGCGCAAGCCTCTCTACCGGAGCAGCGGGTGCAACGAGCGGTTCGGCGGACGGCAACCTTCATTCGGCCATTTCAGCGGCGGGCGCCCAGGATTCCGTTCCAACCGCGGCTGGTAACGCAGCCTCTGGCAATGCGTTCGCCACTTCAAGCTCGTCTGACACCGGTGGGGACGGTAATTCAATTTCGAATCAATCTGGCGCTGATTCCTGGCCGGCCCAAAATGATCAGGCACAAAGCTCCTCGCAACAGCGGCGAGCCGCCTTCCTGGCTCAACGATCTTCACTACAGATGGGGATGGGCCCGCGACAACCCGACCGCGGCATCGAGGGCGCGATGCGCTACGCCCGGGCGCATCCCGGCTGGTCATTGGACAGGATGCTTTCGTCTGCCCCCGTACGCACGTCGGCGCCTAACGCGTATTTGGACCGCACCTTCGGCTCCGTCGTCGGAGCGCTTCCATCATTACCGGAGCTTGCAACGAGCGCGGCCATGGTGCGACCTGACAGACCTGGTACGCGAGTATACGATCCAGCGGCTAGCGGCCGTTCGTTCGCCGCCACCTATCCGGATCGCGTACTGCGCAGGAAGTGGAATCGGATGATACCAGCGTCAACTCCGGTCACGGCAAAGGTCGAGTCTCGAACCAACCCTGCCGACCGGTTGGTTCCGGCGGCCGGGCAGGCAGCCCCGCCTCTGGCCCAGCAAGCGGCGCCGCTGGTAATGACCAACCTCGATCCGGTCCCCAAAGACCTCCAAGCCAGGTCCGCAGACGGCCTCGGGTTCAGAACCAGCCTTGTCAACCAGGGCAGTCCGCAGGGGTTCGGCCTTAACGCTGATCAGGACTGGTCGATAATCCTGCAGATGCCCGAAGAAAGAGATGCGCCGATGCCCAGGCGCGGCCCCGTCCTCCTGATTGTGTTCCTGTCGGCTCTGAGCGCCTACGTATTCGTACGCTGGACCTCGCTGAAATGTCCGCGTTGCAGGAAGTTGCTTGAGCCGGTCGCCACCGTCTGCCGCCGATGTGGCGCGCGGCTGACCTCGGTCAGAGCGTAATCGGCTCGCGCCTGAGTGCGCGAAGGCTCAGGCATGGTGGTCGGAGCGCATCGCGGTCCTCGCCAGGGACGGCCTGGCGGAGGCGCCTGATAGCCGGATTTGAGGATGACGCGCGCGCAGGCGCCGGCCGACCCCAGCCCCAGCGGTAATCGGTAAATCAGCAGAGCTACGCTCAAGGCCAGGAACGCCGCCAGCACGTGCGGAGTTGCCACTTATTCCGGGCTTGGAGCGAAATCGCGTATAGAGCAGATTCTCGCCGAAGAACCGGATGCTAACTTACCAACCGTTCCATACGTCCGATGTGCTTACGGAAATCATACCAACGCGCAAGCGTAAACGCCCATAGCTCGCACAGAAAAAACATGCGGTTCCTGATGACCATTGAACCGGTGCGATTCGTACCGCGTTATTGTTCTCCCCTCGCGACCGCACCGCTTTCGACACGCCGAAATTCACCCAAAAGACAAACTGTTGCGGATCAGTTTAAGCCTGAAGCTTTTGAAAACACTTCAAAATCCGAAACGTGCCGAACGTTGAACTCCATCGTTTTAGTGACTAAATGATGGAATTCGATAGCGATCCAGAGCTATAATTCGTGAAGCTATCGCCATTGGCGAAAATCGCCCTTTACCGACCGCACGTTTGTGGTCGAGGCCATGCGGGATGATTTTTTCAGTGTTTTGGAAATGTCCGTATCACATTTCAATCCAATGAGGGCCGCGAATTCACTATGCTTCGACGTGGTACGCCGATGCCACTCACTGATTCAGGCAAACTATTATGGATTGCGATTGGCGTACGCCGCCTGAAGGAAGCTCCGAATCGCCGCAACCATCTCTTGAGGCAGCGAACCGTCCCTGATGCTATCCAGGAGTCTTCTTCATTCGCGTCTGGGTACTGCTTTGCTCGCCGCCCGCATTTGAGTGAGGGGAGCAGGGTGCGGAAAATCCTTTCCCGCAACCTGCTCAGACCTGCGGCCAAACCTTGCGGTTCGGGTGATATGGCAAGTGGACGGTGAAAGTGGTTCCATCAGCCGCGGTTGAATTCACCTGGATGGTCCCCTGATGGGCGGAAACGATCTCGCTTACTATAAAGAGACCAAGACCCAAGCCTGACCTGTTCTGGCCGGAGCTTTTACCGTGAACCAGGGGATCGAAGATACTGCCCAGCAGTTCCGGCGGTATCGGCGGACCGTCGTTGTGCACTTCCACGATCACGTGATCTCCCGCGCTTGTCGCGGACAACTCGATTTTTGCTCCGCCGCCGTGCTGTATGGCGTTGAGCAAAAGATTGGAGACCGCTTGTTTGAGCCGGTCCGAATCCCATTCTCCGGTCAGTTCTTCCTCGACCTTCAGCTCGATGCTAAAGCGCGGATTGGCCGACTGGACCTCCTCGGCAACTTCCCGCAGCAGGGGTTCCAGGTCAGTTGGCGACAAAAACAACGGCATCGGGCTGCCCAGGCGGCCGCGGGCGAAATCAAGGATGTCACTAACCATTCGGTCCAGCCGGCGCACGCTGTTGAGGATACGCGCGACGGTGGCGCGTTGGGAATCAGTAAGTTGGGCGGCTTCCGAGAGCGAGGCCGCGCCCAGCGAGATTGAATTCAGTGGGTTGCGCAGATCGTGGCCGAGCATGCCCAGAAAGCGGTCGCGATACTTGGCTTCGCGTTGCTCGTAAACGTGAACGGTTTGCGACACTACCTCGTCAATCGCCTCGGTCAGCCGGCTGATCTCCGTCACGCCCTGCTCGGTAAAAGCCAACGGATCGGTTGCCCGCCACAGACGCAGAATGCACGCGCGCAGAGCACTGTATTCGCCAATTATCTGGGCAAGATCGAAGCCTGATTCGATCCGCAGATCAACGTGAACCGCTGCCACCCGCTCCGTGCCTTGGCTGAAATTGCCCTGCGGCGTGAGCGAAGAAGAATCCAGGGTCTCGGCCAGCGATCGCAGGATCGCCGCGGCGGGCGCCCGCAAAACAGATCCGGGCAGCGAAGTTTCAGGCCTTTGCGCTTTAACCATTTCCTCCCATTCGCGGAGGATCCGTTCGGCATCGGTCCTGATGAATTCCGATAGGCGCATCTGACGGCTCTTATAAAAAGAGTAGAATCCGCAGTGGCTTATGGCAATGTGGCAACGAGACAGTATCGGGCGGATACGGAAGTTCAGGCCGTCCTGCCGAATCTCCACGCTTGCGCGACGACGATTCGTGGTGAAACTTGTGCAAACTTTCGCGATCTGCGTATGTAATGGCTGATTGGACCCAAAATTGCGGACCTCGATCCGAGGCGGCGCGCCAGACCACAGGCAATGGAGAAGGTATTATGAAGGTAGGCTATTTCAGCGTCGGCGTTGGACCGACCACTAATCCCAAATGGCTGCGAACAGCCGCCACCACAGCCGAACGCCTGGGCTTCTCGACCATCTGGGCACCCGAACATGTGGTTTTGGTCGAGCAATACGACTCCCGTTATCCCTACACCAGCGGCCAATTCCCGGGACCGGCCAATGCGGCGATCGGCGATCCTTTCGCGACGCTCGCCTACGTCGCCGCCTGCACGTCTGAAATCCGTCTGGCGACCGGAATCTGCATCGTGCCCGAACATAACCCGATGGTGCTCGCCAAAACCATCGCTACGGTCGATCGCCTCAGCGACGGACGCGTGATCCTGGGCGTCGGCATCGGATGGCTGGCGGAGGAATTCCAGGCATTGGGAATTCCCTTCGAGCACCGGGCTCAGCGTACCCGCGAATATGTCGAAGTAATGCGCAAGCTGTGGACGGAACCGCACAGTTCCCATCATGGCCAGTTCGTCAAATTCAACAAGGTCTTCAGCTACCCCAAGCCCGCCAACAGCAAAGGCGTGCCGGTGTGGTTCGGCGGGGAAAGCGGTCCTGCCCTGCGGCGGGTGGCCGAATATGGCGATGGATGGCTGGGGTTCAAGCTTCAACCCGATCAGGCCGCCGCCAAGATCAGGAAGATCGAGGAGCTGCTCAAGGCCTGCGGACGCCAACGTTCCGACGTTTACCTGGCCGTCTCGCCCTACACCGATCCGATCAAGCCCGATGACCTCAAGCGCTATCGCGACGCCGGCGCCGAGGAAATCGCGTTATTGATCACCGATCGGATACGGACCGAGCAGGAGCTGGTAACCGCCATGGAGCGGATGGCGCGCGAGTACGTCGAACCCGCCTCCAGGTTGTAGCGGAGTGAAAGGCGAGAGAGATTTTTATTCGCGCTTCGTTTGGTCCTGAAAAATTATCCTGCTTTTTTCCAGCTCATCGATTTGCTCAGTCGTGTATCCCAGTTCGATCAGCACCTCGCGGGTGTGCTGGCCGAGCAGCGGAGCGGAGCACCAGAGCTGAGCGGGAGTTGACGAAAATTTCAACAGGATTCCAGTCTGCGCAATCGGACCGTACTGCGGATGGTGTAATTCGGCGCCCAATTCGTTTGCCTTCACTTGTGGCTGCTCGAAGACTTCCACGGCGGGGTTCACCGCCATGGCGGGGACGCCCGCTGCAAGCAGGTCGGCTATCCAATCATCGGCAGGACGCCGGATGAACTCGCGGGCAAGCTGTGCCGCCAAGTCGCCATGCGGTGTTTCGCTGATTGCGGTTGAAAAAGGGATCGAAGAAATGGAGTCACCCAGCAGATTGCGCAGGATGTTCCATTGCGGTTCAGCCACCACTGACAGAAAGATCCAGCGGCCGCCCTCGCATTGATACACGCGGCGCAAAGCCGAGCTGCCGCGCGATTCGGGAGCGCCGGTCTCCAGGTTGGGGCGGCCCGCGTAGAAAATGAATTCACCGGCCTGCAACGCGATTGCCGAATGGATCAGAGTGGCCTCGCAATGCTGGCCCTGGCCGGTGCGCCGCTGATGGCGCAGCGCCGTTACGGCGGCCAGCGCGCCAAGCGCGGCGGCGCCGTAGTCGCAAAACGGCAGGTTGAGCACGATCGGATGGATCGGCGGGCGGCCGCGGGAGCTGCCATCGTGCGCCATCATCACGCCGGATCGCGCCTGCAGAATCGGGTCGAAGGAAGGATGGTCGAAATCGGGGCCGGAACTGCCCAATCCGTTGATGCTGACGTACACCAGCCGCGGATTTATCGCCGCGAGCGTGGCATAATCAATCCCCAGCTCGCGCGCATTGCCGGGGCGAAAATTTTCCACCACGATATCGGCCTTTTTCGCCAGCTCGTAGGCGATGCCGCGTCCCTGCGCCTGTCGCAGATCGATCGCGATAGCGCGCTTGTTCTGGTTCCATCCCTGGAAAGCGAAGATTGCGAAGCGAAAGCCGTCGCCCACCAGCGATTCCACCTTGATCACGTCGGCTCCCATCTGGGCCAGCAGCATGGTGGAGTAGGAGCCCGCGATATATCCGGTGAAATCCAGCACCAGCGTGCCCGCCAGCGGACCTTTGGATGAACTCGGGACACTGGCCGGCGGCTTACCGGCGGGGCCGGGTAAATGGCATTGCGCCGCCGCAATCAGCGCGTCCAATGTTGCACCGTTCCGATCGAGAACAGGGGCCGGGCCAGCGATTTGCCCGGGGGTTTGTGACATCGCGATCGGCACGCCCATCTGCGCGGTCCGGCCCAGCAGCGGATCGATCAGCTCGCAGCGCATTCCAATGTGTCTGACCTGCGGATCGTCGATAAATTCCTGGCGCGTAAGGACCGGGGAAGCCGGCACATCGTGCTCGCGAAAGATTTGGAGCCATTCATGCGCCGGGCGCGAGCGCAGGATCGGGGTGAGGATTTCGATCAGTGCGGCGCGCTGTTCTCCGTTGAGCCCCATCGGCGCATTTTCAAAGCGCGGATCGGAAACCAGCTCCGGCTGGCCAATCGCCAGCGCCAGCTTGTTCCAGAAAATCGGGGTGAGGCAGGAAAGCATCAGGTACTTGCCGTCCCCGGTCTCATACAGGCGATAACTGGGTGCCGGGCCCATCGGATCGCGCCGATTCGCCGCCATCATCGAGATCAAATCGGGATGGCGCACGATGCTTCCGCTTTGCAGCGACAGGGCTCCCGCCAGCATCGACACCTCGACCGCCTGGCCTTCTCCGCTGATGTCGCGCCATACGAGTGCGGCGGTTACGGCAAGTGCGCCAAGAATTCCGGTATGGTAACTGACCACCGGGAACGCCAACGGCACCGGATCGCCGCTGCGCGAACCCTGCGACGTGGTGACTCCGCTGATTGCGGACACCAGTTCGTCGTCGGCCGCCAGTTCATTGTAGGGGCCGCGGCTTCCCAGCGCAGGCATATTCAACAACACGGCGCGCGGGTTGAGCGCCCTGACCCGCTCGTACGCGAGGCCGGCATTCGCCGCCTGCGAGGGCGTCAAGCCGTTGACGATCACATCCGCAAGCCCGATCAGTTTCGTTGCGCAAGCCTGTCCAGGCGGGGTATCCAGCGCCAGCGCGACGGCGTGTTTACTACGATTCAGGACAGCGAAATGAGGACCGCCACGCTCGGGATCACCGCCGGGCGGCTCGATCCGGATTGCGCGGGCGCCCTGCTCCGCCAGCAGCATCGCCGCGTAGGCGCAGGCCCGATGCGACGCAAACTCGACCACCGTAATTCCGTCCAGTGCTTTTGCCATTGCTCACACTAATCAGGTTGAGGGCTGCGACTTGAATTGGCGGCATTGTGCCATAACCCAGCCGCCGATTGTCAGGCGAGCCTGCCGCCGCAACCGCCGTCGTCTACAATAACGCGCCAGGCGTCGTGGTCAGGACTCGATTTGAGTCCATGGACGCGCTGGCTGTCGCGGCCGGCGCCAGGCGCAGCTCAGCGGCAATAACTTCCATCGCGTGAGCGATCGGTCGCGCTTAAAAAGGATAGTTGATACCCGAGAAGAAGGCCGGACCCTCACCGCCCCAGCCGACGTCAACGTAGCCAACCACGAAGGGTTCCGCGATACCCCGGAATCCCAGCCCGCCCACCGAATGCAGCGGAGCAAGCGGATTCTGATTGGCGTTGGCGAAAACCTTTCCCGCATCCAAAAACGGAGCAAGCTCCAGGATTCCGTGAGTACCCATTATGGTCGTTTCCCAGACCCGGGTTCTCACTTCGAGGTTGAAGTCAGTCAGGTTGTTCTGGACATATCGCCCGGCGCCGTATCCACGCAGCGTCTGCTGACCGAACATGACGCTCTCCTCACCTCCCAGCCGCGCCATCGCCCAAAACGGCGTCTCGCCTCCCGCCGGCGTGTACTCGGAGTAGATGCGACCGGCGAGCGTGAGACGGGATGTAAGAGGGTAGTACTGGCGCAGCTCGAATCCTGCCTGATTGTAAGAATAGGAACTCAGGAACGCTCGATCGGCCACCCCGTAAAACAAGCGGTAAAAGCCGCCGTTGCGCGGTATATCGATGGAATCGCGCGTATCATAGCTGGCAACGAACTGCGTTACCATCTCGCTGCCGCCGTGAATTCCCTTGAGCAGCGGATATTGATTTTGTATGGACGGCAGATTATCCAGTGCGCCAGTATGGATGCGCACGAACCAGGGTTGCTCGGTGATCGCCAGTTGGAGCTTCTGGCTGAAGTTGATCCCCAGGGTGGCCCTGAAATAGACCTGCTCGGTGGTATAGTTGGTCTCATTGCCCTGGGCTGATTTGTTGCCCAGACCGTAAAAACGTTCGGTGGGATCTTCTTCGAAAAAAAACCGACCTTCGAACGACCACCACTGCTTGCGATCGCGCCCGGTGGTATAGAACAAGTCAACCCGCCGCGCGATATTCTGCGAGCCCCCCGCCATCGCGTAATATTGAGTATCGCTTGAGGGATAGGCCAAATAGCGAAAATTTCCCGATGCGCCCAGGATCGTGTTAATCGCGATATCGGGAGCGAAGATTTCTTTTATTTCGTTATGATCGTCGGTGAAAAGAAAGACCGGCAGGACGCCGAAAGTAGTACCCGAATTGGGGTCAGTGGCAATCTCCGGGACGGGGAAAAGGCTGAAAGGCCACTGGCTGGGATGGAAGATCGGCGAAGTCCATGACGCGGGCAGGGGTGAGCTCCACGTCCCTGGGTCGATCAGACTGGCCGACGCGCCTGGTGCTCCCAATGCCAGGGCCATTAACCATGCGAAGATTCCAAACCACCTGCGCATCGACACCCCTTGCCCGGCGCGCGCGAATTCCCCGGATTGCAACGCGGCCAATTCGTGTCACCCAATCAAGTAACGATGGTTGGGTCAAGATAGAGCGGGTCAAATCGAATCAGCCCGGTATGCGGCCGGTTGGAAAACAGGTCGGCTTGCCGCGCAGGCTTGGAGCTTTGATCGAAAAATGTCAGGATGGCGGCAACGAACGGTACCGTAATATCCGGACGCCGGGTAGCCGTTGGGCTGCGAGCGTCAAAAGACGGCAAATCAGGAGGTTCGAAATGGCCAAACTCGATGGCGGCGCGCTGATTGGGCGGGTACTGCGCGAGAACAGAGTGAAGTACTGTTTCGCAATCAACGGCGGACACCTGTTCCCGATACTTGCCAATCTGCGCAATAACGAAGTCAAGCTGATTCACATGCGCCATGAGCAGGCGACGGCGTACGCGGCGGACGCCTACGCGCGCACCAGCGGCGAAGTTGGCGTCTGTATGGTCACGGCAGGCTGCGGTCTGACCAATGCGGTTACGGGCCTATGCGTCGCTGGGCTCACGGGAAGCGCAGTGGTCTGCCTCTCCGGGCAGCACCCGAACACCGAAGATCGCCTCGGTTCGTTTCAGGAAGCATACGGTTCGTCGGTGGTCAGCAGCTTTGCCAAATACACCAAACGCGTAACTGACTGGACGACGATCGAATTCGACCTGCGATCGGCTTTTCGCGAAGCTATCGCACCGCCGCAGGGTGTGGCCCTGTTCGAGATCCCGCAGAACATCCTGTATCACGGCGACGACGAAGCCAAGCAGCAGAAGGGCGCCAGCGCGTTCGGTCCCGAAGAGGTCCGCTCGGCCGGCGATCCGGCCAAAATCGATCGCGCTCTGGAACTGCTGGTTGCCGCTGAGCGCCCGCTCGTGGTCGGCGGCGACGGCCTGTTCTGGTCGCATGCCGCCGCCGAACTCAAGGAGTTCGTCGAACTCACCAGTATCCCGGTTTACACGCGGCGCGCCGGCCAGGGTGCCGTTTCCGAGGAGCATCCGCTGGCGATTCGAGGTGCTTTCAAAAAGCCTTTCACCGGAACCGCGGACGTGATCCTGACCCTCGGCTTCCGATTCTGGAGCGGCGAGCATTTCGGCCAGCCCCCGACCTGGAACGACAAGGCCAAGTACATCCAGGTCGATCCCACTCCGAGCCGAATCGGATGGCAGGTCGGAGCGGACGTGCCGATCGTCGGCGATCCCAAGCTGGTGCTGCGTCAGCTAATCGACCGGGCCAAAGAGCTGAAGCTTGACTTCTCCAAAAATCGCACTTCGCAGTGGACCAGGAATGTGGTCGAGGCGAAGACCAACATGGCGCGGCGGCTTGCGGAGTTGGCCAACGAGGCGTCGGACAAAGTGCCGATCCATCCATCGCGTCTGACCAATGACCTCGTAACAGTGCTCGATAAGAACGCGACGGTAATCGTCGACAGCTTCACCTTGTCGGGCTATCTCAGCCTGTGGGTGACCTGCCGCTTCATGGGCCAGGTGGTCGACGCCGGACCGTTGGCGCCTGTGGGTCATGGCGTCGGGATGGGAATCGGCGTGCAATTGGCCCGCCCGGGCGCGCAAGTGGTGGTGGTCAGCGGCGACGGTGGTCTGGGAATCGGCGGCTTCGATATGGAAACGGCGGCGCGCTACAACCTGCCGGTCTGCTGCGTGCTGTGGAACAACAGTTCGTGGGGTCCGGGATTCGACTCGATGCCGTTGCTGAAGGGCCGCAGCGATCCCTTCAACATGTTGGAGAATATCCGCTACGACAAAATCTTCGCCGAGCTGGGATGCCACGGCGAGCATGTCGAAAAGCCCGATCAGATCATCCCGGCGCTGGAGCGGGCGTTGAAGTCCGGCAAGCCGTCGCTCATCAACGTGATCGGTGACAAGAAGGTGGGCCATCCGACGCTGGGCGGCAACCTGCTGGGGTCAACCGGGGCCCGCGGCTAGGAAATACGCAATGCGGGCGGGGCGCGTCATCCGACGCGCCCCGCTTTAGCGACTTTCCAGCCGCCATTTTCTGGGCGCGCGGTCGCAATTTTTGCTCATGCTCCCGAAAACCGCCGGACCTGCGATTGAGAGGATCTTCCCGGCGGACCAGGCGGCCGCTACTCGAACATCTGCGGTTCGCGGGAGTTGAGCAGGGCCAGACCGCGATAGGTGTATTGCAGGCCCGATATTCCTACCATCACCGCGGTCAGCAGCATCAGGCCGTTCCAGGCAAACCTCAGGTGGCGGATCTTCGACCAGCCCAACAGACCGCCGATTACGCAGGCGATCTGCAAAACGGTACCGGCTTTGCCGATATATGAAGGACGCACGGGGATGCGCTCGCCGATCCAGAACACCAGCATCAGGTAGCCAAAGGCCACCACCACGTCACGCAGTGCAATCGCGCTCAGTACCCAGCCGGGGATGATGTTCTGCACGGTCAACATCACCAGGGCGCTAATCAGCAGGAGTTTGTCGGCGAAGGGATCCAGAAAGGCGCCGAGCTCGGTGCGTTTGTTGGTCCATCGTGCGAGCGTACCGTCGAGACTGTCGGTCAGGGCGGCAGCGGAAAAAAGGTACAAGGCCTCGCGCATTCGATTGCGGCTGAGCATCGCAACGAAAAACGGGATCAGCGCAATCCGGCAAAGGGTCAGGAAATTGGGCAGATTAAGCAGATGACGAGGCAGAGGCGGAGCCGGCCTGACCAGTTGCGCCGGCCGCTTGGCGGGATTGGGCGACAAGGAAGACATGAATCAATCGGCCCCCGCCTGGATCGCCGCCTTGCGCATCCGTCCCGCCATCGGACGGGTGACCAACGCGCGGATGTGTACGCAACCGTCCCGATAGTCCTCGCTGAGCACCTGGCCATCGCGGCGGGCGGCGGCGATCAGGTCGCCGCGCTGCGCGGGCAGGGTAAGCGACACCTCCTCGCGCAATCTGGCAAAATAGCCGGCCATCATCGCCATCAGTTCTTCGATACCCTTGTGTTTCAGAGCGCTGATTCGGATCCAGTCCCCCGTGTGTACCCCGTGGACGGGAGTTGGAGCAAGATCGGACTTGTTAAACACCATTATCCGAGCGATTGTGTGCGCGCCAATCTCTTTTAGCACCCGCTCGACCACTTCAATTTGTTCGGCCTGGGTCGGTGAACTGCCGTCCACGACGTGCAATAAAAGATCCGCGGTGCGCACTTCTTCCAGCGTCGCCTTGAACGCCTCGACCAGCTGATGGGGCAGGCGATGGATGAATCCTACCGTATCGCTCACCATCACGTGCATCCCGCCGGGCAGCTTGAGGCGGCGGATGGTCGGGTCGAGGGTGGAAAACGGCCGTGACGCCGACTCGACGCCAGCGCCGGTCAGCGCGTTCATCAGGGTTGATTTACCCGAGTTGGTGTAACCGACCAATGCCACCGCCGGATAGGGCACCGACAGGCGGCGGCGGCGCTGGATGTCACGCGTGCGTTCGACCTCGTGCAATCGCCGGCGCAGGCGTGTCAGACGTTCGGCCAGCCGGCGGCGGTCCACTTCAAGCTGGGTCTCGCCGGGACCGCGGGTGCCGATCCGTCCGCCGGAGCCCGCACCGGCGCTGACCCGCGACAGGTGCGTCCATTGGCGGGTCAGCCGCGGTTGCAAATAGGCAAGCTGTGCAACCTCGACCTGGAGCTTACCAGCCTGACTGTGGGCCCGCTGCGCGAAAATATCCAGGATAAGTTGAGTGCGATCGATCACGCGCAGGCTCAGTTCGCGCTCGAGGTTACGGGCCTGGGCCGGAGAGAGGCTTTCATCGAAGATTGTCAGCGTGGCGTCGCGCTCGCGCGCGATGGCGCGCAACTCCGCGACCTTGCCGCGGCCGATGAAAGTTCGCGGATCGACTTCTTTCAGGTTTTGAAAAACCTCGCCAGCAACCTCCGCGCCCGCGCTTTGGGTCAGCGCGCTCAGTTCGTCCAGCGAATCTTCGGCCGCGAAACGCGAGGTGCCTCCGACGGCGACTCCGACCAGCAGCGCGCGTTCGCGCTCAGGTATGGTGGTTTGGAAATTGGACGTCAGTGTTCTGCTCTAGGTTAAATCTAGCCCGATTATATCAAATCGCGGCCCCTTGTTGTGTCCTCAATTCGACCGCCCCCGGCGCCAGCATCTGCTCGACCTCGCCGACAAAGCCCTCGGTCGGCGCGACCCTGAAATCGTTGCCCAGCAGGAAAATCGCTTCGCGCGCGGCATCCAGTTCCAGATGCAGGTATATTGGACAGCCGCCGCCATGGCGTCCAAGCACGGCCTTGAGGCCGGCCAGCGCAGCCTCATCAATTCTGGCCTTGGGCGCGCGGATATGGACCTCGCGCACGCTGTCCACCATCGCCACGCTTAGCGGCTTGAGTTCGTCGAGGAGGATTTGCGCGCGTTCCTCGTCGATATCCAGCTTGCCGCGCGCCACCACCGGCTCCTCGCTGTTGATTACGGCTTCGACGCGCTGATAGGTCTCCGGCCAGGCGATCACCTCGACCGCGCCATGCAGATCTTCCAGGGTAAAGGTCGCGTAGCGCTTGCCCGCCTTGTTGTTCTTGAGCTTGACCGCCTGCACGACGCCCACGATTACGACCGAACTGCCATCGGGCGCGGAGGCAAGGTCAGCGGTGGTCAGATCGCTCAGACGGCCAATCTGGGCGGCGAATTTGTCCAGCGGGTGGGCGGTAACGTAAAAGCCCAGCGCCTCTTTTTCAGCGCGCAACGCTTCCTTTGCGTCCCACTGAACGATCGAAGTACGAGAAGCGCTGCGTAACGCCGGAGCCATCGCACCGAACAGTCCCATCTGATTGACCTGGCTGGGATCGGCGCGCCGCGCGACCACCTTGAGCGCGTCTTCGATCTGCGCCATCGCCTCGGCCCTGGTGCTCCCGGTGGAATCGAAAGCTCCGCACTTGACCAGCGCTTCGAGCACTTTGCGATTGATCTGCTGCGGGTCGGCGCGCATGCACAAATCGGTCAGGCTGGTAAACCTGCCCCCTTCCTCCCGCGCCTGGATAATCGCCTGCGCGGTTTTGGCGCCGACGCCGCGAATCGCGCCCAGGCCGAACCTGATCGCATCCGCGACCACGGCGAATTTAACCCTGCTCTCGTTGACATCGGGCGGCAGCAGCTTGATTTTCATGTCTCGCAGCGCGGCGATGTTCTTGTAGGTCTTGTCCACGTCGTCCATGTCCAGCGAGGTGAGCGCGGCCATGAACTCGTAGGGGTAATGCGCCTTGAGATAGGCCGTCGTATAAGTCGTCAGCGCATAGGCCGCGGCATGGCTGCGGTTGAAGCCGTAGGAGGCAAAGGTTTCGATCTGCTCGAAGATCGACTGCGCGGTATCCTTGTCGACGCCGTTTTTGACCGCGCCCTGGATGAAGCGCTCACGCTCCTTCTCCATCACGGCCTTGTTCTTTTTGCCCATCGCGGCGCGCAGGATATCGGCTTGTTCCAGGGTGTATCCGGCCAGCGCCTGCGCCACCCGCATCACCTGCTCCTGGTAGATGATGACGCCGTAGGTATCACGCAGAACGGGCTCAAGCAGCGGATGCAGATACTTGACCTGCTCTCTTGCGTGTTTGCGATCCACATAATGCTGCACCATGGTCTTGCCGTCATCCACCGCGTCGAGGGGGCCGGGACGGAAGAGCGAGCCGGCCGCGATGATGTCGTCGAAACAGCTCGGCTTAAGGTCGGTCAGAAAGCGGCGAAAGCCGGAGCCTTCCATTTGAAACACCCCGACGGTGTCGCCGCGCGCCAGCAGGCGGTAGGTTTCGGCATCATCAAGCGGCAGCCGGTTGAGATCGGGAGGCGTCTTCCCGCCGGCTCGGATCAGTTCGAGCGTGTCCTGGATCATGGTCAGGTTTTTCAGCGCCAAAAAATCGAACTTGACCAGTCCGATATCCTCGACGAACTTCATCGAGTACTGGGTGATGGCAGGGGCGCCCTCGCTTCGCTCCTTATCGGCGTATAGCGGCACCATCTCGTCAAGCGCTCTGTCGGCAATCACGACACCAGCAGCATGACGCGACGCGTGGCGCAGCAGTCCTTCGAGTTTGAAGGCAAATTCGAACAGTTCAGGATATTTCTGCCGCTCCTCGCGCAGCCGCGGTTCCATCTTGAGCGCGTCCTCGAGTGGAAAGTCGCGGCCCTGCTTGGGCGCGGGATAAAGCTTGCAGATTCGATCGGTCTCGGCGAAGGACAGCCCCAGGACACGGCCCACGTCGCGGATTGCCTGCTTGCCCTTGATGGTCCCGAAAGTAATGATCTGAGCGACCTTTTCCTCACCGTACTTCCGGCGCACATAGTCGATGATTTCGTCGCGCCGCTCGAAGCAGAAATCCACGTCGATATCAGGCATCGACTTGCGGCCCGGATTGAGCCAGCGTTCGAACAGCAGCTTGTGCTCGATTGGATCCAGCTCGGTGATGCGCAGCGCATAAGACACCAGGCTGCCGACGACCGATCCGCGCCCGGGACCGACGGGAATACCCCGGCTGCGCGCGTGATTGATGAAATCGGCGACGATCAGCATGTAACCCGAGAAGCCCATCTCGCGGATTACCGGCAATTCGCGATCAAGCCGCTCGTAATAGGGCGCCTCGTCGAATTCGCCCCGCCGCGCGTGCAGTTCGCGCAGGCGCTCCAGGAGCCCCTCGCGCGTGCGCTGCTCGAGCAGCACCTGAAAGCGCTCTTCCTCGTCCTGGCCTTGTGAACCGCCAACCTGCCCGGCGTCGGCGGCCGCGTCCTGCGCGGAGAACTGATAACGCGGGAAGTGAAACTTGCCGAAATCGAACTGGAAATCGATGCGGTTGGCGATCTCCACCGTGTTGCTTATCGCCGAAGGGTCTGCGGCAAACGCCGAGAGCATCTCGGCCGGCGTCTTGACGTACAACTCGTCCGTGTCAAAGCGCCAGCGGGTCTCATCCGCCATCGTTTTACCGGTCTGGATACAGAGCAGAACCTCGTGCGCGCGGGCGTCCTCGCGATGGAGGTAATGGCAATCGTTGGTGGCAACCATCGGCAGTCCGACCTGATTGGCGATGTCGCGCAAGGCCTCGTTGTAAGGGCCGTGCAGCTTGTTGTCCTGCAGCTCGATATAGAAACGGCCCGGAAACATGCGCGCGTAGGATTCGGCCGCCTCCCGCGCTCTCTCAAACCGGCCGGCGCGCAGCGCGCGGGCCAATTCGCCCGACAGGCATCCCGACAGCACGATCAGACCCTCGGAGTGGGCCTGAAGGATTTCTTTGTCGATGCGCGGCTTGTAATAAAGGCCTTCCCGGTAGGCCGCGGTCAGCAGTTGGCAGAGGTTGCGGTAGCCCGTATGGTTTTGAACCAACAAAATCAGATGGTAATTTCCGGCGCCCTCGAAGTCGTCAGCCTTGACCGCCAAACCGCGATCAGTGCGGCTGCCAGGCGCCAGGTAGGCCTCGCATCCGATGATCGGCTTGATTCCCCGCTCCACTGCCTTTTTATAGAACTCGACTGCACCGAACATGTTGCCATGATCGGTGATCGCCATCGCCGGCATGCCCGCTTCCTTGGCGTGGTCCAGCAGCGGTCCAAGCTTGTTGGCGCCGTCGAGCAGGCTGTACTGGGTATGAACGTGCAGATGTACGAAGCTCATCGATAACCCCTCAACCCCGCATCACTTGCCGCCTCTATTCCTGAAGGTGATCATAGCTTCGGGCGAGGCCAACCCTCATCCCGCCCCTCTCCCGGGTCTGGGAAAGTACGCAGAAGATTCATTCCATTGAAAAGGACACCCGTCCACACACCACGCGTCACGAACCAACCGTACCAGGAGCGACCCTTTCCCTGAGCACGGCGAGCGCCAAGTGGGGGCGCTCGCTTCGCCCTCGCGCCCTTGCACCGCGATGGGCACAAACATCGCTACTTTCTGGCCGCAGGTTCCCCTTTCTTCGCCTCGCCGGCGGCCGGCGGCGCGGCGGCGGCTTCGCCGCCCTCGGCGGTCGGGGCGGCCGCTTCCTCGGGCGCGGCCTCAGCGGCGGCGGGAGCGGCCTCGACGGTCGGCGGCAGAACGGTGACGATCGCGATATCGCTGTCAAACACCGGCGTGATACCGGCGCTGAACTTCAAGGACGAGATATGAATAACGTCGTGGATGCCGAGTTCGCTGACGTCCACTTCAATCGCTTCCGGGATATCGGTGGGCAGGCATTCGACTTCAATCGTGCGGACCAGCGGTTGCAGGATTCCGCCTTCGCCGATTCCTTTGGCTCTGCCCTGGAACCGCAGCGGCACGCTGACCCGCAGTTTTGCGGTCAGATCGACCTCGTAAAGATCAGCATGAAGGAAGTCGCCGGTAATCGGCGCCCGCTGCACGTCTTTGATAATCACGTGGCGGCCGTCCAGATCGGGTTCCGCCGCCCTGAGCTTGAGCAAACGCTGGCTGGCGTCGGTGGTAACTGACGCCTTCAAACCCGGGCTGGCCACCGCGATCGGTGTGGATTGGCGCCTGGGTCCGTAGACCACGGCTGGAATTTTGCCAATGCGGCGCAGTGCCCGCACTTTTCCCTTGGTGCCCAGCTCGCGTTTTTCACAATCAAGATCAAGTGTTTCCATCAGCTAACCCTGGTACTAATTGTGCCGGTTGCGCGAAAGCGATGCCAGTTGCAAAAGCGATATCGGCTGCCCAACGATCACAGGAACAGCGAACTGACCGACTCCTCGTTGTGCACGCGGTTCAAGGCTTCCGCGATCAACTCGGCGACCGACAGCACCTTGATATTGCGTAGTTCCGCCAGCGCCTTGGGCCGCAACGGCACCGTGTTGGTCGTAATCAGCTCCTGGACCTGACTGCGGCTGAGCCGTTCACAGGCGGGATCGGACAAAATCGGATGAGTGGCGCAGGCGATTACTTCAAGCGCGCCCGCTTTGATTACGACTTTGGCCGCTTCGGTGACGGTGCCGGCCGTATCAATCATGTCGTCGAGCAGAACCGCGGTGGCGTCGGCAACGTCGCCCACCAGTTGCATCTCGGCCACTTCGCTGGCGCGGCGGCGCCGTTTATCGATAATCGCCAGACTGGCATTAAGCCGTCCGGCAAAGGCGCGCGCCCGCTCCACGCCGCCGGCGTCAGGCGAGACCACCGTCACGCGCTTGCCCTCGATTCGTTTGCGCAGGTACGGAATCAACACCGGCATGGCGAAAAGATTATCCACCGGGATATTGAAGAAGCCCTGGATCTGACCGGCGTGCAGGTCGACCGTCATCACCCGCGAGGCGCCGGCAGTAGTGATCAGATCCGCCACCAGCTTGGCGCTGATTGGCACCCGCGGAGCGACTTTGCGGTCCTGGCGGGCGTAGCCGAAATAAGGGATGACGGCGGTGATGCGCTTGGCGGACGCGCGGCGCAGCGCATCCATCAGCAGCAGCAATTCCATCAGGTTATCGTTGGGCGGGGTGCAGATCGACTGCATGACGAAACAGTCGCCGCCGCGCACGTTTTCCCGAATCTCGACCATCACTTCGCCGTCGGGGAAGCGTCCGACTTCGGCATTTCCCAGCCGCACGCCCAGTTCCTGGCAGACTTCGCGCGCCAGCGCGGTATTGGAGTTGCCGGTGAAAATCTTCAGTTCATCTTTGGCCCGCTCAGGCATCGATTTGTCTTGACCTCATTTCACGGCTGACGCCGGGTCGCCAAACTCCACCGCACGATAATTTGGGCTGGGCGGGAAGGATTCGAACCTTCGAATGCCAGGTCCAAAGCCTGGTGCCTTACCAGCTTGGCGACCGCCCAACTCGACCTGGGCTTCCCCTGCGAGGATGCCGCACCCACATCATAACAAAAAGCGTCTGGACCGGCCTTTCTAATTGCGACGGTTCTCCGTGCGGACCGCGGGTGCGCAATCCGGGCTAAAATCCAACAGCTTCCCAAACCAGCTCTGAAGGAGAATTGCCGCTGATGTTAAGGCCGGGTTAAATCCTTGTCAATTATGCTCTATAGCATACATCAACAGCGCGCCAAAACCTGTTTAACGTCCGTCGAAAGCGCCAAAAAAAGGGGAGTTACAGCACTGTCTCGCGCACCACCCGAGCCGCGAAAAAACTCGCCCCAGGCATTTCGGCCGCCGCCCTGTCCCGCGCCTGTGCAGCCTGGTCCAACCCCCCAAACAGACCAAAAACCGCGCCACCGCCGCCCGACATCAAGACCGCCGATGCACCGACTTCGCGCAGCAGCCGTTTGACTGCCGCAATCTGCGGATATAACGACAGCGCAGGCCGCTCCAGATCGTTGACCAGCAGGCCAGGCGGTAAATCGGCCTCATCCCGGGAGGTTGACGAGATAGCCGGCCCGCGACCGCTCCAATCGCCGGGCTCCAAATGCTGGTAGATTTCCCCCGTCGGTACCGTCACCGCCGGCACTCCGATCACCATGTGCAGGCCCCAGTCTCCGTCCAGATACTTGATCTGTTCGCCAATCCCGCCGACTCGCGCCGGCCGCGGATCGAGGAAGAAGGGAACGTCGGCGCCCAGCTGCAATGCGATGGGCGCCAGCGATTGCGGCGCGCTTGCGTCAAGCCTGGCCATCATCCGGAGCACCGCGCCGGCATCGCTGGAACCGCCGCCCAGTCCCGCGCCGTCCGGAATCTGCTTGTGAAGCTCGATCTTCACTCGCCAGCGCAGTTTTCTTGCTTCCAGGAACAGCCGGGCGGCCCGAAACGCCAGGTTGCGGTCGTCAACCGGCAGATGGGGCCAGTTGCAGCGCAGCGTTACAGCCGCGTCATCGCTCTCCTGAGCCTCCAGCGCGACCCGATCGTACAGCGAGACCGGAAGGAAGAGCGAATCGAGTTCGTGATAACCGTCAGCACGGCGTCCCGTTATGCGCAGAAACAGGTTAATCTTGGCGGGCGTCGGTAACTCCAACCGTGTGACCATCGAAGTCTGCTATCCGGGTGCGGGATCTTTTCTTCAGGGATTCGCTGGTGTCGCGTCGAATAGCGCTGATAAAGGCCACCAGTGATATCATCAAGCCAAACGCGAACAGGATGCAACCGGTGATGTACACGGCGTGATAAAAGTCCATCTGCGCCGCGGCGTAGGACAGGGTCCGTTCGTCCTGGGTCAACGGAGCCAGTACGGCGTTGCCGGTGCGCGCGTCCAACTCGTCGAAATTACGGTAAAGGTCTGCGTTGGGGGAGGACGGCACGACGATTCCGCGATACTGAACGACGCCGTTGCGGCCGACCAGCCAGTTTCCGATGCCGAGCAGAATCAGAACTATTCCGGCAACGATCCGCCAATCGCCATAAAGCTGCGCCGGTTTCATCTCAGCAGAAAGAATACGGCCCGAAGGCCGCAAAAACAATGTTGGCCGTCCTTGCACTGCGCGGCGCAAGCTTAAGTCGCCGCTTCTCTCAGCGCTGTGCCGGTACACTTGAACCGGCGATTCGGATACTCTGGTGGCCTGATGAGCAATCCAGGCAACGACCGGCTCGAGCAACTGCTCAGCCGTTTTGCGTCCGGCGACCGGATGGCTTTGGCCCGGTTGATCACGCTGGTGGAGAATCGCAGCGCCAATGTCGCAACCGTGATGGAACGGCTGTACAGCGGCGTCGGCAATACTCACGTCATCGGAATCACCGGTCCGCCCGGGGCCGGTAAGTCCACACTGATCGACCGGCTGATCAAAAAATTGCGTGCGCGCAAGCAGCAGGTTGCCGTATTGGCGATCGACCCCTCCAGCCCCTTTTCAGGTGGCGCCGTGCTCGGCGACCGGGTCCGGATGGGCGACCATTACGGTGACCCCGGGGTCTATATCCGCAGCCTCTCAACCCGCGGCAGCCACGGTGGTCTGAGCCGCGCGGCGCGCCAGATCGTTACCCTGCTGGAGGCATTCAAGTTCGACGTTATCATCGTCGAAACCGCGGGGGTCGGACAGACCGAACTCGACATCATGGATCTGGCTCATACCACGGTCGTCGTCACGGTGCCCGAAGGCGGCGACGGTATCCAGATTATGAAGGCGGGGCTCAACGAAATCGCCGATATCTTCGTGGTCAACAAGGCCGACCGCGACGGTGCCGATCGGGTCAAAGCCGAACTGGAACTCAATGTTCACCTGCGCGCCGACGCCGGATGGCGTCCGCCGGTGCTGCTGACCGAGGCGGCCAACGACCGCGGACTCGATGCGCTGGTGGCGCAACTGGACCGCCATTGGGAATACCTGCGGGCGCACAAGGATCCGCAAGCCGAACGCCAGCATCGCGTGCACGAGTTTATCGAGATTCTTACCGGCCAACTTGAGGAGCGGGCCAGAAACGCAATGGACGACCAGCGCGTGCACGCGCTGGTCGAATCGGTTTGCGCGGGCAAGCTTAATCCATATTCGGCGGTGCGGATGCTGCTTGATGATGCCTCCGCGATGGGTGCATTGTTGAGTAAAACGGTGGTAGACTCGTAAGTAATGACATCGGGCAAAAACGGGCGCGTCTTTGCAATCGGCGATATTCATGGCTGTCCGGACGAATTAAGCGCAATCCTCAGGCATATCGACGCCGATAGCGCCGATACCGTGATTTTCATGGGCGATTATGTTGACCGCGGTCCGTCGGCTCGTGACGTGGTCGATTTGCTGATAGAATTCAAGCAAGCCCATCCCACCGCCGTTTTTCTCAAGGGCAACCATGAAGACATGATGCTGGATTTTTTGGGGATGAAGGGAAACTACGGCGAATCTTTTCTGTGCAACGGCGGCTTCGCCACCATGCAGAGCTACGACATCATCGAGGACGCAGACCTCGAGCAGGCGCGCCAGCGGATGCCGTCGAGTCACCTCGAGTTCCTGCAAAGTCTTGAAACGAGCTACCTGCGCCCGCCGTTCCTGTTCGTCCATGCCGGCGTTCATCCGGCACGTTCACTGGAGGAGCAGGAGGCAGAGGACCTGTTGTGGATTCGCCACGATTTCATCCTCAATCCGCATGCGCTGGGCCACACTGTTATTTTCGGCCATACGCCGATGCGCGACGTGCTGGTGGACCTGCCCTACAAGATCGGGCTGGATACGGGCCTGGTGTACGGCGGAAAGCTGAGTTGTCTGGAGTTCACTGAAGGCCGCTGCTTCCAGGTAAATCGGGGCAGCAAAAAGGTCAGCAGCTATCGTATCAAGTCGCTGCGTTAGCAGGTTGCGGAAAGGATTCTCCGCAACCTGCTACCCTCACTCCCCAGTCTCTCCCAGAGGCTGAGAAGCAAAGGAAAGCAGCCAGATTCTATCCAGGGTGCCGAACGCAGCATCCTGATAAAGGCGCAGCCCCTCTTTTTTCGCGCCCTGCTGGGTCCCTTTCGTCCGTTTGCGCGCCCGGTTATCCTGTCAACTCCAGTGGCGGTGTAGCTCAGTTGGTTAGAGCACGCGGCTCATATCCGCGGAGTCGTAGGTTCAAGTCCTACCACCGCCACCACATTTCAAATCGGTCCCACCGCATCCACACAGGTTAATCATTTCAGCATGAAGGCGCCGCCGGGGTCGATGCCGGAACTGGTAAAAGGCACGAAAGGCGGATTCATTGCCTGGACATATGATGGCCCGGGAACGGCGCCGAACGGCCTGCTGAAGCTAAGCTGATTTGCGCTGATCAGGGTCAGCGCAATCTTCGGCACGCCCGCGGCTCCTATTCCGCCCAAATTCACTACGCCTGAGCTCTGCGCATTGAAGAAATTGATCACCGTCCGAGCCGAAAACCCGGTCCCATTTACGGTAATGATGGTGGACGACTGAGTTACTGAACTGACTGAAATTTCCGGCCCAATCGGCACCGCTACCGCGTTGCTTTTAGCCGTATAGGAATGCGAAGGACCCGCATTACTCACTACAAATGCGCCGGGCCCGATTGTGGGAGCTTGCGGTCCGATTGCAGGGATCGTGAACGTGAGCGAGGTAGGGCTAAGCCCAGGATTTCCCGGATTCAGGAAAAAGGGCCCGACCTTACCGCCAGGGCAAACGCAGAACAAGTCGACCGCCACGCCGTCGACCGTGTCGAAGCCGGTGCCGCCCAGCGTCACGCTGTCCCCGGGTGTGACTGAAGTTTCGACGTTATCAGCCGCGAAATTCGGATCACGGCTGCTTGGAGCCAGTGGAAAACCGTTGACGCTTTCGATGGTGGGAAGACCAGCCGCGGCGGAACCCTGGAGCAGCGCGTAGGCCAGGTTGGAAGCCGCATAGCCCATATCAGTGTTGACTACCTGCACCGCCACAAAACCCTGGCCAAGCGCGACGCCGGCGGGCACTTCCACGGTCAGCAGTGTCGAAGTCGCCGAACCCGGGATCAGGGGACCCTCGTTGAGCGGTCCGGTTGAGGTGGACACGAAGAAGTTAACCACGGAACCCGGCGTAAATCCGCTACCGGTTATGCGGAAGCTGGAGCCGGCCGCGATCGCGTCCGGGATGCCGGAAATCCGCGGAGCGCTCGGCGCGCTCACGGCGGCGGCCGCATAAATCGCGCTGACGACCTTGTTCTGTGGCGACGGCCAGTCATCAATCATCAAAATGTCGCCTGCCTTGACAGCATCGAAAAGCTGATGCCAAAGCACACCGGTTTCAGAAAGAGCGCTCATATTGACGTCGCTCAAGGCGATCACTGAAAAGGCGTCCGCATAGATTTGTCGGGCCCAATAGGATTGAAGAACCTCGTCGGGCGCAATAGCGGAAAAAATTGGATAGACTGAGGGACTAAGGAGACGGGCGTCAATGTACGGAGCCGTCCAACTGAAATCGGCCAGGGTCTTGTTTTCCGGAATAAGCAGGACGTCGGGATGCGCAAGCGCCAATTCCTGGAATATAGTGTAGTCGATCGGCCAGTTCGTATCCCCGTCAGAATCGATATAGAACATCGTGCATCCCCATCGACTCTGCGCATAACGAATCTTGGCGTCCAGGTTGGCAAGCGCTTCGCTGTCAGTTGCGGGGAAAACCTGCGAGGCCGCCCCAGAGGCGTCAATGGAAAAAGTGGAAGGCCTGATCGTTACTCCGCAGCGAAGCTTGGCCGCTGTGAGCGTGGCGAAAAACCGATCCACGATTGTCTCCATTTCGGGCGAAAGGTACCGAGGGTCGCCGACGTAACTCACGGGTTGTTTGAATTCCTGGCCTTCCACGTCCCATACGACCGCGCCTTGCGCCTTCACTTCCTGCATCGTGGAAACCGCTCTGCGAGCGTGATCAAGCAGGTGGGTCTGAAAGTAATTGAGCCCCGCTGGTGATGAAATATCCACTGACGGGTTCGCGTCAACCCAATAGCGTGGATTTAGCGGATTGTATGGAGTTACCGAGGCAGCTGCATGACTTGCCAGAAAAACCGCAGCGATTGGCCGGCGGTCCGCCCAGGATTCGGGGTTAGGCGGAAATGTGATGCGAGTAGCGTCAAAGAGGTTCGACATCATACTCGAAAGCGAATTATCTGAACCTGAAAAGGAAAAAGACAGCACATAAGTATCTGTAGTTCGTGAAAGGACGGTGTTGCTTGCCGTCAGGTACCTTGTGCCCGAGCTGCTCACAGAGTCATGGCCGACGGCAGTCAGGGTTTGCGCGGGCAAAACGTAAGACATAGAGGTGCTGAGGGATACATTCACATCCCCCGCGGGGTCCGCGGTCTGGAGTACAATGGGCGCCATTTGTCGAGGTTGTTCGCAGGCAATCAAGATCCGGTTTGGCCCATAAATCAGCGTTTTTATCTCGGGTCCTTCGAGATTCGCCTTGGTCTCGGTAAGTGAGCCGCCAATCGTCGCTGCAGTGGACGGCGCAATCAAGTCGAACAAGGAGATTGTGATGCTAACAATGTTATAGGCAGCGTCGTTGGTAATCGAGACAGTTGCGAACAATTGCGCGCCAATTGTGCTGTACGCGCATTTGATAGCTCCCCACGAATATCCGCGCGTCATGGACATCTGAGCAGCATCAATTGAAGTGTACAGTACAGTCAGACTCGGAATTTCCGAGCTGGAGTCAAATTTGATGGAGTTGACAATACATTGAGAAAGTTTCAGGTAGTTGGTACCTTGGTACTCTATGGCTGTGAGACCTGTTTCTCCGAATGCGATTTGCGCTACCGGCACGGCAAGGGCCCGTGATGGCAGGAGGAGCTGATAGCAAAGTACGATAAAGATGGCTGAAGCCCATTGTCGCCCAGCGCAGAGATGAGTACTCATAGCTTATTCTCTAGTTTCGCTTAATTACTGATTAGTAACTGGCCCTGTTATTCTGGCCACACTAGTCGCGGCCGCATTGAGAAGATGTCATAACGTCTTTGGCCGCAAAAAAGTGTCGTTTCGGAACTTGGCCGTCAGCCGCTCAAGTTAATTTTTTAATAGGCCGGCAGTCTTACGGCCTCAAACCTGCCGCCACTGCGTGAAGGCGTCCCACAAAATCCGCGCTCCTGGATAATCGGCACAGCCCGCCATAAGGCAATCGACCGAATCCGCCGCCAGGCGCGCTTCGCGGCGCGGCGCGATGAACTGATCCGCGACATCGAAGTTCAGGCGCGGACTGATGAGGCCGGCACGATGTCCAACGAGGTTCCCGATGAACGGCTGCGGCTGATCTTCACCTGTTGCCATCCCGCACTCGCTACCGAAGCGCAGGTCGCCCTTTCGCTGCGGACGCTGTGTGGGCTGACGACCGAGGAAATTGCGCGCGCTTTTCTGGTTGCGCCGGCCACGATGGCTCAGCGCCTGGTGCGCGCCAAGCGCAAAATCCGGGCGGCGCGCATCCCCTATGAAATTCCGCCGCCTGAATCGCTGGCCGAGCGCACGGAGGCGGTGATGGCGGTGATTTACCTGGTTTTCAACGAAGGCTACGCCGCGACGTTCGGCGATTGCGTGGTGCGCGCGGATTTGTGCGCCGAAGCTATCCGGCTGGGTCGCATCCTGTGCGAACTCGTGCCTGAAAATGCCGAGGCGCGGGGACTCCTGGCCCTGATGCTGCTCCAGGATTCCAGGAAAACGGCGCGCGCGGACACCGAGGGCGACATCGTATTGCTGGAAGATCAGGATCGCACCAAATGGAATCGCAGCCAGATTCGCGAAGGCCTGGCGCTGGTGCATTCTTCGCTGTCACACTCACCCGCAGGCCCTTACGCGATCCAGGCGGCAATCGCCTCTGTCCATGCGCGCGCAGCGCGTGCCGACGACACGGACTGGCGGGCAATCGAGGCGCTGTACGCTTACCTGGTGCGGATCAGACCATCGCCGGTAATTGAGTTGAACCACGCCGTCGCGGTGGCGATGGCGTCGGGACTGGCGGACGGCTTAAGGATGATCGAAGCGATTGGCGTGCGCCACGACCTCGACGGCTATCATCTGATGTGGGCCGCGCGCGGCGAGCTGCTGCGGCGGATGGAGCGATGGGAGGAAGCGGCGCAGTCATATCGGCGCGCGCTCGAATTGGCCCATTCGCAACCGGAGCGCCGATTCCTGCAACGGCGCCTGAACGAAATCGAACTGAAATCAAAGCCCTAAGCGAGGTTTCATGACGGGGATGGCGAACGCCAGCGCAGGTCCTTGTGGCATTCCGCGCATTCTTCGCTGATCGCTCCGGTCTGGCGCGCGACCTCGACAATATCCTTGCGCTCTGCCGCATCCCGCAGCGCACGCGCGCGCTGTTGGAGAATCTTCGCCATTTTCTGCAGACGCCGCGCCCGCGTTTGGGCGGTCCCGCTTTCATCTGCATCCGGAGCGCTTTGAGCGCCTTCGCGCACCGGCCGGATCGCTGGCCGGTCGAAACTTTGAGCCGGCGCGCCCGGACTCGGCGGGGAGGTTGCGGCCGGCTTTCCCTGTTCACCAACGAGTGCGTCGGGGCGCGGCAGCGTCCTGGCTCCGTTGGCCGCAATCCAAGCGGCGGCCTGCTGGAGCCTGGCCGCCCGGCGCGCGATATCGGCAAAATTCGCGTCGGTGGGATGCTGCACTACCATCCGCGCCAAATCGCTGGTCGCCGCACCCCAATCGGCGCGCGCTTGACCCATCGCGTCCATCAGGTCGGTTGGTTGGTGCGTGCCGGCCGGCAACGGCGAAAGCGAACCCTCGCCTGCTCCTTCCACCGCCATACCCGCGGTGTAGGTCAGAATTTCGCCGCCGACCCATCCTGCCGCCCCGGCCGCAATCGCAACCAGCACCGCCAAACCGAAGGCTGCGTATCCGGCCACGAGCTGACCGCGCTGTCGCATCGCGAGGCGCGAAACTGCAAGAACCACAATCAGGAAAGTGGTGGCCACACCCAGACTCATGTGCAGGTGACGCCAAAAGCCCAGGCCGCCCGGCCATCCCACGTAAGCGTTGGAGACCAATCCGAAGGCCAGCGTGAACAAAGTCAGCATCGCGCTGACGCCGGCGGTGACGTCGGCCGCAAAGGTCCATGGCTCGGAACGCAACCAGGCCGCCATGGCGTAAGTCAGGAGCAGAATCGGCATCGCACCGATCGTGAAGTGCACAAATAAAGGATGGATGGTGACGAGCCGGACGAGGTGAATCATGAGACCTCCATAAACGGCGAATCCGCGCTCGCTTACGTTGTCTGTAAAATTGTCGCGTGCTTCAGATGCGCCGGTGTGCTGCCGGTCAATCTTATCAGGATATAAACAGCTCTATGCCTCAATCACTTCGGCTTGCAGTTTCACCGGAGTCGAGAGCGAGGCTGATATGAGGCAGGCCTTTTCCGCCTTCTCCATGATGCGGACGGCCTGAGCATGATCGGTGCCCTTTGCAACCGTCAGCTTCGCGCGCAAAACGATCTCCGTAAAGCGCGTCAGGCCCTCCTTGCGATCCACTGTTCCGTCGGCCGCGAGTTCCAGGCTTTCAAAGTGGAATTTCGAAAGCCTGGCAACGGAGCGCAGCGTGAGCAGAAAACACGCGCTCACCGAACTCATCAGCAGATGCTCCGGGCTCCAGGCATCACCCGGCCCGTCGAAATCAAGCGGCGCCTCACAGGTTAGATCGGGCAACCGTTCAGCCGAGCAGGTTGCGTAGCCCTGCGGACCACCGGACAAATGGATCGCATAATGATGGGGAAGTGGTTTCATGTGATTTTACCTCTCAGCGACGACCTGCGAATCATGGGATGCGGTCTTCCAGGTAGGACCGTACGCGCTCGACCGCGGCGCCCACCACATCGGGCGTCTTCCACTCCATTATAATCTCCGCGTTGGGCGCCAGGCGCGCCAGCTCCAGCGAAATTTCAGCCGGATGATAAGGATCATTGCCGGCCAGTATGAGCATCGGAGTGAGGCAGGAGCGGACGAAATCGCGGGTGACCGAAAAGACGAAGTCGCCGGAGAACATGTTGGCGCGAAAGGCCGCCATTGCCGATTCCTTTACCTCCGGCCGTTTGCGGCGCAACTCAAGGGCCCAATCGTCGAACATGTTGTGAAAACGTTCGATACCTCCGGGTCCAAGTCCAATCGGGTTTTGCAGCACCGCGGCGGCAATTCGATCTGGCGCCGACTTGATCAGACCCAGACAGTAAGACGACCCGATACATCCGCCCATGATATGACATCGGCTCAGCCCCAGATGATCGAGCAGGGCTATCTGGTCGCAAGCGTAAGTATCCCATCCGTCTGTGGGTGCAACCGGAGCTTGCGAGCCTCCCGCGTTGCGCTGGTCCATCGCGATCACCCTGAAGGTGCGGGCCAGCTCGACCGTGGGATCAAAGGGGCTGCGATGCCAAAAATCGATTTCAGAGCGCATCCCGCCGGGGGCCATGAGCAGAAGCGGAAAGCCGTGACCGTACTCTTCGTAATGGATTGTACAATCGCCGCGCTGAAGGACTGGCATTTCTTTCCTCCGGACCCGTTTCCTTGCGCTCCACATTAGAATTGAAAGGCGGCGCGAAACCAGAGGCGGACTTTGGCAGCGCGTCAATACCTTTGCGCTGCATTGGTGATCGCGATTAATGATCCCTTACGTCCGCAGATTCTGGCGGGCGTTCCTTCGAGCCCCGATATCCGGAGCGATGTGCGGTCAGCCTCCATTCGTGAACACTCTCGCAATCTAGCTGGCATAAAGTATGTAAATTCTCGCTACCTTCCGCGCAACCAAAACTACCAAATTTGGCAGGTTTTTCTTGGCACGTAACTTGTGAACGACAGCGGTAACTCGGAGCGTCAAGCGATCGCCCGACAGCGAAGCTCTCGGCGGAGGCCCAAATGGAACTCGTAGAGCGGATGGAAGAACTGATCGAGGGTTATGAGCCGGATATTCTGCTTCCGGAACAATACAACGAGCTGCGGCGGCGGCGTCATGAACTGCAAGGCGAGCTGAAGTTGATGTTCGCGGTCCTGGAAGATGCCATCCATTGTTACTTACATCATATGAATGCCAGGAGCCGGCAGCGCCGGATCCTGTTTTACGAAGTCCGCGACTGGATGAATTCCACGCGCAGCAAGGGATTGTTTTCCTACGAAACGCTGTGCGAGGCGCTGGGGATCGACGCTGGCCGGCTGCGCAAAATGCTGGATATGCGGCGGCGCCAAATCCAGAACGGATCGACAGCGGCCAGCCGCCAACGCCATTGGCTGACCCGTTCGCGGGCACGCCTGCGCCGCTCCGGAACCTGACGGGGTGCGGACAATTTTTGATTTTTACGTTCCGCCTCACGCGGGGCCAATTACCGCCACTGAATCCGGTGGAAGCTCGACTTCACCGGGTTTGAGGCCGACGCCCTCCGATGCCATCAGCAATTGATGGGAGCCGGCGGACAACGGCACCAGTTGGGCATGCCGGGCAAGACTGAAGGCCAGGGTAATAGGACCGCGCGTCATCACCAGCCATTGCGCCTGTTCATCGTAAGCGACTTTGACCTTTTCCATTACACCGTCGCGCAATTCGGCAAATCGCGCGCGCAAGCCGATGAGCCGCCGATACCATTGAAGGATGCTCTTGTGCGGTTCCCGTTCCAGTTCGGACCAATTCAGTTTGGACCGCTCAAAAGTCGCGGGATCCTGAGGGTCCGGAATTTCGGACGGATCCCATCCGAAGGCCGCGAACTCCCGCTGGCGCCCCTCGCTTACAGCGCGCGCCAATTCCGGCTCCTGGTGATCTGTGAAATATTGAAACGGTGATGACGCGCCCCATTCCTCGCCCTGGAACAACATCGGCACGAACGGCGCCGTCAGCACCATAGCGGCTCCGATCAGCACCCGCCCCATGCTCACCAGATGGCAGAAGCGGTCGCCCTTAGCCCGATTGCCCACCTGGTCGTGATTTTGCAAACAGCCCACGAAGTTGACGCCGGACAACCCCGCGGTCGATCGGCCATGGCGACGATCCCGATAGGCGGAATATTCGCCATCATACACGAAACCGTTATGCAGCGTCTTCGCAAGCTGTGCGAACGATCCGAAATCAGCGTAATAGCCGGTCCGCTCGCCCGTCAGGAGCGCGTGCAGGGCGTGATGGAAATCCTCGTTCCATTGAGCGTCGATTCCATATCCGCCCCGGGCGATCGGCGAGACCACGCGAGGATCATTGCGATCATCCTCCGCGATCAGGACGAGGCGGCGCCCGGTCTGACGCGCGAGTTGAGCGGTTTCAGCGGCAAGCTCCTCCAGCAGATGCGTAGGCGAAAGATCCAAAATCGCATGAATTGCATCCAGGCGCAGGCCGTCGATATGGTAGTCGCGCATCCACGAAATCGCGTTGTCGCAAATGAAACGGCGCACTTCGTCGCTGCCCCGTCCGTCGAAGTTGACCGCACTGCCCCATGGCGTCGCGTAGCGGTCGGTCAGATAAGGGCCGAAACGTGGCAGGTAATTGCCGGAGGGCCCGAAATGGTTGTAAACCACATCGAGCAAGACGGCGAGTCCCCTGGCATGACAGGCATCCACCAGGCGCTTGAGCCCCAACGGGCCGCCATAGGCATGATGCGGCGCAAACAAATCGACGCCGTCATAGCCCCAGCCGCGGGTGCCTGGAAACTGCGCTACCGGCATCAGTTCAACATGCGTCACGCCCAGTTCAACCAGATGGTCAAGGCGCGCGATCGCGGATTGGAAGGTTCCCTGCTGCGTGAACGCACCGGCATGCATCTCGTATATAATCGCCTCTGACAACAACGGCGCGGTGAAGTTGGCGTCGGTCCAGGCAAAAGCAGCGTGATCGACGGGACGCGACGGGCCATGCACGCCATGCGGCTGCCATTGCGATCGTGGATCGGGAAGCGCCTGCTCCTCGTTATCCAAAACAAAGGAATAATCCGCAGCGCTATTTTCCTGAAGCCGTGCCAGACGCCACCATCCGCGCGCATGCGTTCCCTGCTTCTCCATCGCCAGCCGCCGGCTCCCAATCCGGACCGCGACGCTTGCGGCATTAGGCGCCCACACCCGCCACTCATTCATATGTTTGGACTGCCGTGACGAACAGCCGGCGGGGAAAAGGGTCCGCCCCACTGCCACAGCAACCAGTAAAAATTGCCGGGAAGTGCGGGATGGCACGTAATGCTACAGACTGCCCCAAGGCGGCCGGAAAGGAGTTGAATTGAGTGCGATTTATAGCTGTGGGATCAATTGTCATGGGATACCATACTAATCAGAACTCAAGACTGACGGGCTGTTACCCGCGCGTATCGGAATTCACAATCGAGCACCAACATGGCTAATTCGAAAATTGCGGTCTGGCCGGGCAAATCCTATCCGCTGGGTGCCACCTGGGACGGCGAAGGCGTCAACTTCGCGCTTTTTTCGGAGCATGCGGAGCACGTCGAACTCTGCCTGTTCGATCCCAAGGGCAGACGCGAAATCGATCGCGTGCCGATGCGATGGCAAACGGACCAGATCTGGCATTGCTATCTTCCCGAAGCGCGGCCCGCCTGGCTCTACGGCTACAGGGTATATGGTCCATATGACCCCAAAAAGGGATTACGTTTCAATCCGCACAAACTCCTGATCGATCCCTATGCCCGCCACATCGTAGGCACCGTTAGATGGTCGGACGCGCTGTTTGGCTATCGCATGGGTAATCCACGCGAGGACCTCGCGATGGATCGGCGTGACAGCGCGCCGGCGATGCCGCGCTGCCGGGTGATTGACGGCGCCTTTTCCTGGGCCGAGGATCGCCCGCCTCGCACCCCTTGGCACGACACCATCATCTATGAGCTGCACACGAAAGGATTCACCCGGCTTAACCACGAAATTCCAGCCCATCTGCGCGGCACCTATGCCGGGCTCAGCACCGACCCCGCGATCGAGCATCTGAAGCGGCTCGGCATCACCGCGGTCGAGCTGATGCCTGTACATGCATTTATCGACGACCGCCGCCTGGTGGAACGCGGGTTGCGCAACTACTGGGGATACAACTCGATTGGCTTCTTTGCCCCGGACATGCGCTACAGCGCGAGCGGTTTTGTAGGCGAGTTCAAGTCGATGGTGAAGCGGCTGCACTCCGAAGGAATCGAGGTGATACTTGACGTGGTTTACAATCATACCGCGGAAGGTAACCACATGGGTCCGACATTATGCTTTCGCGGTATCGACAATAGCTCGTATTATCGGCTTTCGCCGGAAGATCCGCGCTACTACATGGACTTCACCGGATGCGGCAACACGCTCAACATGATACATCCGCGCGTCCTGCAACTGATCATGGACAGCCTGCGTTACTGGGTGCTCGAGATGCACGTGGACGGTTTTCGTTTCGATTTGGCGGCGGCGCTGGCGCGCGAGTTGTACGAGGTTAACCAGCTAAGCGCGTTCTTCGACATCATTCACCAGGACCCGGTAATCTCGCAGGTCAAGCTGATCGCGGAGCCGTGGGATGTGGGGGCGGGCGGTTACCAGGTCGGCAACTTCCCGATCGGATGGGCGGAATGGAACGGGAAGTACCGCGACGCCGTGCGCGCCTACTGGAAAGGCGAAGGCGGGCTCATCGGGGAGCTGGCCTATCGCCTTACCGGTTCCAGCGACTTGTACGAACATAACGGGCGGCGTCCGTATGCCAGCGTCAATTTCGTCACCTGCCACGACGGCTTCACGCTGCACGACCTGGTCAGCTACAACGACAAGCACAACGAAGCCAACCTGGAAGAAAACCGCGACGGCACCAACGACAACCGCAGTTGGAACTGCGGAACGGAGGGGCCGACCGACGACCCCCAGGTCCTGGCGCTGCGCGCGCAGCAGAAACGCAACCTGATCGCCACCCTTCTGCTCTCCGAGGGAATTCCGATGCTGCTGGCGGGCGACGAGATTGGGCATACGCAAAACGGCAACAACAACGCCTATTGCCAGGACAACAGCATAAGCTGGATCAACTGGGATCTGCGCGAGGAGGATCGGCGCTTTTGCGAATTTGTCAGCCATGTGATCGCGATTCGCAAGGCACACCGGCTGTTCCGCCGTCGTCATTTTTTCCAGGGCCGCAGTATCAGGGGCCTCAAAGACATCATCTGGTTCAATCCCGACGGCCGCGAGATGACCGACGAGGAATGGAATCAGTCATTCGCGCGTTGTCTGGGCGTTTTTTTCGCGGGCGACGGTATCAATGAGTATGACGAGCGGGGGCGAATTATCACCGATGGCGATTGCATAATCATCTTTAATAGCCATCACGAACCGATTCAATTCCTGATCCCCAAGGTGGGACAACCCGACGGCTGGAGAGTCCTGCTCGACACCAGTAAGGAAAATCCGGCGGAGGCTGATCGGCATCTGTGCGCCGGTGACCTGTTCGACCTGAAAGACCGCTCGATGGTCCTGCTGTATCGCGACCGCAAAGGCGGGATGGCCCGAGCCGAGCAGGCGTCGGCCGGGGGCGCGCACGGCGCGGCGGTATTGAGTAATAACCCCGCTGCGGGTAAATAAATTAGCTGGCGAGCAAATTTATACGGACCGCGAGCTTCCACGCTCTCAACCCGCGGACGATGGAGTTGGCCTTATGGATTCAGCTGCCCGGTTTGTCTCCTCTGACGGCCATGTAATCGAACCCGCCAATCTCTGGCTGGAACGCATCGACCGGCGCTTCCGCGATCGCGCGCCGCACGTCGAGCATCGCGAAAAGTTCGACGTCTTCTGTGTTGACGGGCTCAGCCCTTTTGCCGGCGCCGATTTGGGCGGCGCGATGGCGACACTCAAGCTGGAGGGGCGTCCGATCGAGGACCGCAGCCATAACCGCAAATCCGAAGTGCGGGCGGGCGCCTATGATCCGGTGGAGCGACTCAAGGATCAGGACCTTGACAACATCGCGGCCGAGGTGATCTATCCGGGCGACGCGCTGTTCCTGTTCGCTGCTCCCGATGTCGAGTACAAGCACGCCTGCATCCGGGCGTATAACGATTGGATGGCGGATTTCTGCTCAGTAGCGCCCAATCGGCTGCTAGGCGCTGCGATGCTGCCGATTGGCGGTCCGATCGAGGCGGCGGTGGAGGAGGTAAGGCGCGTGCGCAAAAAGGGTCTGCGCACCGTCTGCATCCCATCGGGTCATCCGAAGATCCCGTTTGGCGATCCCTACTACCATCCGCTGTTTTCGGAATTGCAGGAAAGCGGGACCGTGCTGTCGATTCATAACGCGGCCAGCGAGCAGCAGTTCGCCAACGTTCCGACCTCGGCGGGCGGCGCCACCATCACGTTTTTGGAAAACAAATACGTGGATCATTTCCGCACCCTCACCAGCCTTATCATGTCGGGTGTTCCGCAGGCTTATCCACGGCTTAATTTTGTGCTGGTCGAAGGCGGAATCGGATGGGTCGCGGCCATCCTGCACACGATGGACCATTGGTGGGAAGACCACCATTTATGGTTGCGGCCGAAGCTGGACGAAAGACCGAGCTTTTACTGCCATCGCCAGTTCTACTTCACCTTCGAGGAGGACCGCGCAGGTCTGCTTACGCGCGAACTGCTCAACGTCGATCACCTGATGTGGGGGTCGGACTACCCGCATACCGAAGGCACTTTCCCGCGCTCGCGCCAGCAGGTCGCCAAGGACTTCGCCGGCCTTGAGCCCGACCTGGTCAACAAGCTGGTGCGCGACAACTGCAGCCGCTTATACGCAGTAAACTGATTGTCGGACACCTGAGATGGCGAGAGCCGTTTACAGCAGAGTCTCGCGAAACAACGCCACGATACGATCCCAATGGCGCTCGGCGGCTTCGCGGTCGTACATCGGGGTGCCGTTGGCGGCGAAGCCGTGCTGGACCTTCGGATAAATCTCGACCGTATGATTGGTACCGCTTGATTCGAGGGCGGCTTTTAAGCGATCGGTCTCGCCCGGCGTCAGCCACGGATCGATCTCCGCCACCGCGACGTAAATCCTGCCGCGCATCTTTGGCGCCAGCAGATGGGGGCTGTCGGGACGGTCGGTGGCAACGCCAGCCCCATGGATTGAGGCGCCCGCCGCAACGCGGTCGGGAAAGGTCCCGGCAGCCGTCAACACCAGCGGACCTCCCATGCAGTACCCGACGCAGCCGATCTTCGAGCCCTTGACCTTCGGTTCACTGCTGAGAAAATCCAGGAACGCGGTGGTATCTCTCATCGCGCCGGCGTTGGTGACCGACTGCACCAGCGCCATCATGCGGTTGCGCTGCGACTCATCGGTCATCATCGTCGCCATGTCAAATGGCGGATATTCTCCGGCGCGGTAATACAGATTGGGCAGCAGCACGAAAAACCCATTGGACGCCAGGCGCTCGGCCATCGCGCGCAAATCGGGCCGGATACCAAGCCCATCCATATAGAAAATAACCGCCGGCGCCGAATCGACCCCCGGCGCGGTGTAGGTGTAGCAATCGCAAGTACCGTCAGCCGTTTTAATCGCAACCTTACTTTCCACGCGCGTCACCTCGCCCGTTAGTCTAGCAGGGTGCGGAAAAAAGAGGAGCCCGCCTTGCGAGTAGCACGGTCACGGTGAATCGCAGCGGCTTCTCGACGCTCTCCTCTTCGCCTCTCTCCTCTCATCTCGTCGGGGCGTGTTATCGTAGAGCCGGATGGGGTTGCTGACATGAGGTTGTCCGACCTGGATTATGACCTGCCGCCCGAGTTGATCGCGCAACGGCCGCTGGAACGCCGCGACGAGGCCCGGATGGAGGTGGTGGACCGCAAGCGCGGCACCGTCGAGCATTCGCGCTTTTACAAGCTCGGCCGCTATCTGCATCCGGGCGATGTGCTGGTGCTCAACGATACGCGGGTCTTTCCGGCCCGTCTGATGGCGCGTAAGGAGAGCGGCGGGAAAGTCGAATTGTTGTTTGTTCGCAAGGCCGACCAGCCGCCACGCGCATGGATTTCGCTGATCCATTCCCATCGCCCATGTCCGCCGGGGACCCGCCTGGTGCTCGACCGCGGTGAGACGCTGCAAATCGTTGGTTATCAGCGACCGGGACGCGCGCTGGTGGCCATGGAAGGCGAGGGATCAATTGAGGGAATGCTCGCAAACAACGGCTTGCTGGCGCTCCCCCATTATATCAAGCGCGAGGTTCAGGCTTCGGACGCCGACGACTACCAGACCGTTTATGCCAACCATACGGGCGCAGTCGCCGCACCGACAGCCGGGCTGCATTTCACCCGGCACCTGCTCGAGGAACTGGAGCAAAGCGGCATCAAGGCCGTGTTCATCACCCTGCATATCGGTCCCGGCACCTTCGCGCCGCTGCGCAGCCAGGAAGTGGAGGCGCACAGCATGGAGGGCGAATGGTACACGATTGCGCCACAAGCCGCGGAAACCATCGCACATGCCCGCCGGATCGGATCGCGAATCGTCGCCGTGGGGACCAGCAGCGTCCGCGCGCTTGAATCGTACGCGGTGACCGGAGACCTCGAAGGGCTGACGGGGCTGTTTATCTATCCAGGATTTCGCTTCAAACTGGTTGAAGGAATGATCACGAATTTTCACATGCCGCGCACGACAGTGCTGGCGATGGTGATGGCGTTTGCGGGCCGCGAGCTGACTTTGAGTGCTTATCGCGAGGCGATCCGTCATCGCTATCGTTTCCTCAGCTATGGCGACGCCATGCTGATCCTTTGATGGCGCAGCCAATCCAGTTCGAAATCCTGGCCGCAGACGGGGCGGCGCGCTGCGGCCGTCTGATTACCGGTCACGGCGTCGTGGATACTCCTGCCTTTATGCCGGTGGGGACGCGCGCCGCCGTCAAAGCAATGGCGCCGCATGAATTGTGGGATATCGGCTACCGGATGATTCTGGCCAACGCCTACCATTTGGCGGTGCGGCCCGGTGCCGACCTGATTCGTGAGATGGGCGGCATCCAGGCCTTCATGGGATGGCACGGCGCGGTGCTGACTGATTCGGGCGGATTTCAGGCGATGAGCCTGGCATCGATCAATCGGATCGACGAGGACGGCATCCGTTTCCGCTCCCATCTGGATGGCCGCCCGATGTTGCTAACGCCGGAAAGCGCGGTCGAAATCCAGCAGAAACTTCAATGCGACATTATGATGGCCCTGGATGAATGCACCCCGTACCCCGCTGAGCTATCCTACGCGCGCCAGTCCCTCGAACTGACCGCCAGATGGGCCGAGCGCTCGCTGCGGGCGCGTACCTCCGAAAATCAGGCTCTGTTCGGAATCGTTCAGGGCAGCGTCTATCCCGATCTGCGCGCCGCCAGCGCCCGCCAGATCACGTCGCTGGGTTTTGACGGCTTTGCCACCGGCGGTTTGTCGGTGGGCGAGCCCAAGCTGTTGATGCTGGAAATGGCGGAATTAAGCGCCAGCTTTCTACCCGTCGACAAACCCCGCTACCTGATGGGCGTCGGTACGCCCACTGATCTGCTGGCTGCGATTGGGATGGGCTATGACATGTTCGACTGCGTGCTGCCGACCCGCAATGCCCGCAATGGATGCGCCTTTACCAGTGGAGGGCGGGTGTCGATCAAGCATTCGCGTAATATCAGGGATTCCGCTCCGCTGGATGAGCGCTGCGGGTGCCGGACCTGCCGCTCCTACAGCCGCTCCTACCTGCGCCATCTGTACCGCGCGGGCGAGATTCTTGCGGCGCGGGCATTAACGGAACACAATCTGTTTTTTTACGCGAATCTGATAGCAATGGCACGGAGTGCAATCGCGTCGGGGAATTTCGCGCAATTCCGCCGCTCGATTGCGTCCGCAGGCATGGAAGACTTCGACGAAACGGAAGAAAACTAATGTGGTTTGAGGGGATCGCATACGCTCAACAGGCGGCTCAAAACACCAGCACCGGCGAACAGGTACTGTTTACCACGGTCATACCGCTGGTCTTTCTTTTCGCCATTTTCTACTTCATCCTGATCCGGCCGCAGACCAAAAAAGCCGCCGACCTTCAGAAAATGCTGGCCGCGCTCAAGCGCAACGACGAGGTCGTCACCACCGGCGGCCTGATTGGCAAGATCGTCGAGTTAAAGGAAAAGACGGTGATATTGGAGATTGCGCCGAATGTTCGCGTGATGGTCGAACGGGCGCAAATTGCGGCGCTATCCCCTTATGGAAGGGGCGGTTCCAAAGCCGCGGCAAAGGACTAATATAGTGGACCGCACCCCAGCCAGGGCATATCCTTCGGCGGTCTGAGGAGAGAGGGACTTTTGGAAAACGGAAATTTCGCGCCGGTCATGGTTCTGGTGGCGCTGGCCGTCGCGATTCTCTACCTGCACCTTAACAATGGACGGGCCCAGACCCGCATTTACCTTACCGCGATCCTGGTGGCCGCGGCGGTTTTCCTGCTGGTCCCCAGTTTCACCCCTGAACTGCCCTCGTGGTGGACAACTTACCTGCCAGTCCCCAGGATTCAATATGGCTTGGACCTCCAGGGCGGCACCCATCTGCTGCTCGACGTGAAACTGGATGACGCGGTCAAAAACGCCGTGAGCCGGCGCGCCGACGACCTCAAACGCGAACTCAAGGACAGCAAGATCACCGGAGCCAGGGTTTCAACCACCGGCGACACCATACAGGTCGAACTGGCGAATCCCTCGGACCGCAGCGCGCTCGAAGACATCGTGTCCAGAGACTTCACGGATATGAAGCTGGGCAGCACCCCGTCCGCGACGGGCGGAACCATCTACACCCTGAACTACACGCCCCGCGATCTGGCGCAGCTCCGTTCCAATGCGATGGATCAGGCGCTGGAAACCATCCGCAACCGGATCGACCAGTTGGGAGTGCGTGAGACCACCGTCGAGCGCGAAGGCGAGAGCGAAATCCTGGTTCAATTGCCCGGTATCCAGGACCCCGAGCGCGCCAAAGAGCTGATTGGCAAGACTGCGGTTCTGGAGTTCAAAATCGTTGACGACAGCCATAGCGTGGAAGACGCCCTCAAGAACGGTCCCCCTCCGGGGGACGAAATCCTTTACGGTCCACCGGAAAGGGGCGGCAGGGAACCTTACCTCGTCGAATCCCAGACCCTGATGACCGGCGACGTCGTGACCGACGCCCGGGTACGTCCGGGCAGCCGGCTTGAGGGACCGTATGTCTCGGTCGATCTGGACCAACGTGGGGCCCGGATTTTCGACACACTGACAGCGGAGAACGTGGGCCGGCGCCTGGCTATCATCCTGGACAATACGGTATATTCCGCGCCCGTCATCAAAGAGCGGATTCCGGGCGGAAAAGTCTCGATTACCGGACGATTTTCCATCGACGAGGCTCACGATTTGGCGATCGTACTGCGTTCGGGCGCTTTGCCGGCGCCAGTCGAGATCGCCGAGGAACGCACGGTCGGACCGTCGCTGGGGCGTGATTCGATTCGCCAGGGCGAGCTTTCCTTCGCGGTCGGCGCTGCGGCGGTACTGATCTTCATGGCGGTGTACTATAGCGGAGCCGGATTGGTCGCGGATTTCGGGCTTACCCTGAACATCCTGCTCCTGATTTGCGTGATGGCGGCGATGCAGGCGACGCTGACGCTGCCGGGAATCGCCGGAATCGTGCTGACGCTGGGAATGTCCGTGGACGCCAATGTACTAATCAACGAGCGCATGAGGGAGGAATTGCGCAACGGCAAGGCCCCCAGGGAAGCCGTCAGAATCGGCTATGAACGGGCCTGGTCGGCGATTCATGATTCCAATATTTCGACCTTCGTGGCCGGTCTTATCCTCTTCCAGTTCGGAACCGGCCCAGTCAAAGGCTTCGCCGTGACCCTGTGCGTCGGCGTGCTGACAGGCTTGTTTTCCTGCGTCGTGGTCACCCGGATCTGGTACGACTACCTGATTTCGACCCGCAGGCTGACCCGGATCAGCGTCTAGCGGGGCGGGAAAGGACCGGCCGCGCGCTTACCTGAAAGCTGCGGTCCGCACCCTGATTAGAAAAATGGCTGCTTTCCTTTGCTCCTTTCCGAGGGAGATTAGAGTGAGGGAAACGGTTGCGGAAAATCCTGTTCGGCAATCTGGTGGGACCCGAAGCTTGATTAGGGACGGCGATGCCCTATTATGGTTGTGAAAGGAAGGCGGAGGAACCTGCGCGTACCAACCAGTATGGCGAGGGTCGCTTGACACCAGCCATCTAGCGTACTACAAATGCTCGGTTTGAACCGTGGTCATGATTAAGCGTAATCCATCATTTTTGAGTCTTAATCTGATAGGCGATAAAGACGACATCCTGCTCAATTCGCGCGAGGTGGCTTTCCTGCTGGATTTGAGTCCGGATACGGTTAATGAGTTGGCTCGCCGCAACGTCATTCCGGCCTTCAAAAAAGGACGGCAATGGCGTTTTCGCAAACGCGATGTGACATCCTTCAAACGACAACTGAAAGGTTTAAACGTCGCTGCATAGTTCGTAGCGCAGCCTTTGTTACCGGATCTAACCAACCACCAACGTAAATGCCTGAACCGCACGAAAGTCGGGTCTATTCAGACTTCGCACATTTTTATGACCGGCTGTGGGGCCGGGTTTTCGTTGACCGCGAACATGCCGTTATCGAGTCGCTCAACCTGCGTCCCGGACAACGCGTCCTGGAGGTCGGTGTCGGCACCGGCATCTCCCTCGACGCCTATCCACCCTATGTCCACGTCGTGGGAGTGGATCCGTCGCCCGAGATGCTCGAGCATGCCAAAAAAAAGGTGCGGGAAAACCAGCTCAAAAACGTCGAATTGAGCCAGGGGGACGCGCTCAATCTGAATATACCTGACGCCAGCTTCGACGTGGTCTGCGCCTTTCACGTCATCACCGTCGTGCCCGATCCGGTGCGCATGATGAGCGAGATGCACCGGGTGTGCAAACCCGGCGGACGGATCGTGATCATCAACCATTTCCGCAGCGAAAATCCGATAATCGGCTTTCTGGTAGGTATCTCCAACCCGATCGCCAAGCATCTGGGCTGGACCACGCAACTGCGCTACCGCGACGTGATCGACGGCGTCCCGCTCAAGGTCGAACGCCGCGACAAAACCTCGCGCTACTCGCTCCACACCATCATAGTTCTGCGTAAAGAAGTTTAAAACGGCCGCCGATCGCCTTGAAGCAATCCTACCACTGCGCTCTGCTCCCTTCCTTCTCCCCGATTTCTTTTCGTGTGACGGTCCGGGAGCGAGGGTGACTGGCACATTTCAAGCCCTCCACTGCGAATTTAAGTTCGATGAGCTTCGTCATTCGTTATAGCGGCGCTGCCTTTCGCCTTACCAGGATACGCGCGAGCGCAATCGCGCTTCGCATGAGGAAACGGATGAACAAGACAAGCCCTTTAGCGATAATGGCAATGATTGGTGCCGCTGTCCTGTGCTTCGGCATTCTGAGCGTCGATGCCGCCGATAACGGATGGATAACTGGCACGGTCAAATACGAGGGGACCCCGCCCAAGCCCAGGCCGGTTGACATCACCAAGGACAAGGAAGTCTGCGGGCTCAAGCCGCATTTCGAGGAGGATCTAATCGTTGGCGCAAACGGGGGGATTGCCAACGCCGTGGTGTATGTCGCCGACGCCAAGGCGAAACCCAAGCCGGAGACCGTCATATTTGATCAGAAGGGATGTGACTACGAACCTCACGTCCTTGCCTTTGCGGCGGGCAGCACGATTCAGATCAAAAACGACGACGGAATACTCCACAATATCCACACCTATTCCACCAAAAACCCGCCTATCAACATCGCCCAACCTCAATTCAAGAAGGTCATCGCGGTCAAAGTCGAAAAACCGGAACTGATCAAGGTCACCTGCGATGCGCACGGATGGATGAAAGGATGGTGGTTTTCGGCGGCCAATCCCTACTACGCCGTCACCGACAAAAACGGCAACTTCACCATCAAAGATGTCCCTCCCGGAAATTATGAAGTGACGGTTTGGCAGGAAAAGCTGGGCGAGCAAAAGCACCAGGTTTCGGTCAAGGCCGGAGCGCCCACGACCCTTGATGTCAGCATGAAACCGAAAGCCTGATTGCGCCGCGTCAGCGCCTGTTCCTCACGGGAACGCTCCGAAACAAGTGTTGCGCAGCACTTCCTTCTTTAGGGGAGCATAACGATGGCAAAACTCAAACGGCTGGACCGGCTCGACGTAACCACAACCGACGTCAAAGACGCGGCGTCGATTTACCGGAACAATTTTGAACTGGACGTCAAGCTCGCGCCCGACGCCGCCTTCGCCAGCGTCAGCATCGCCGACGCTGAAATCAGACTGACCCCAGCCGCCTCGCAATCCGATTCCGAAGGAATGTCCGGCCTGTGGCTCGAAGCCGAAGACATCGACGCCGTCTGCGCGGCGCTGACCAGGAAGGGCTACGGCTTCAAACCGATTCGCGCGGCCAATGGCCGCCGCATCGTGGAAGTCGAGCCCAAATCCGCCAATCAGGTCCCGCTGTTCATCTTCGATCGAAAGGGCTGATTGAAGCTGAAAGACTGCTTTCATTTGATTGCCACCACCATCGACTGCGGTCCGCTCAGATGCTCCACGCGGGTCTGACTGAAGCCCGCTTCGCGCATCCATCGGATGCAATCCGCGCCGGTGAAGTCGAAGCCGCCGGGCGTCTCGATCAGCATGTTGAGACTCATCAATAGACCGCCCAGGTTCCTGCGACGCTCGTCATCGATCAGATGCTCGTACACGATCAGCGCACCGCCCCCGGGCAGAGCCTCATATGCCTTCCTGAGCAGCATCTTTTTTTCCTCCAGATTCCAGTCATGGAGGATGTGTCCCATCACCAGAACGTCGGCGTTGGGCAGGGATCCTTTCATGAAATCGCCCGGATAAAAGCGCACGCGTTGCTCAAGCCCGAATGACGCGACGTATTGTTCGAAAATCGGGCCTACCGGCGGCAGGTCGAATCCGCCGCAGGCCAGATGGGGATGCGCCAGCGCGATCTGCACCGGCAGCGCCCCCTGCGCCGTGCCGACGTCAATCAGAGTGCGGTAGTCGCGCCATGGAAATTTCGACGCCATGGCTTTGGCAACCGGCAGACTGCCTCCGGTCATCGCGCTGAGGAATAGCTTGAGCCGTCGCGGATCGCTGTAGAGCGCGTCGAAAGTATTTTTGGCGCCCGCGATTTCGTTCTGCGGCGTCCCCGTCCGCAAAGCTTCGGTGAGCGCTCCCCAATGTCCATACAAACGCGCATTTACCATCTCGGCCAGCCCGCCCGCGTAGTCAGGCTTGCCGCGCACCAGGTAAAACCCGGTTTCCTCGGTGTTCGCATATCGCTCCCCGTCGCGCTCCAGCACCCCGAGCGCCACCAGCGTATCGAAAAAGTCGCGTGCGGCGCGCGGATGGAGCCCCAGGCGGCCGCGCAAAGTTTCGTAATCCAAAGGCCCCTCGGACAAGGCGGTGAACACGCCCAGTTCCACGGCGCTCAGAAACGCCTTGGAGGCCGCGAACTGAAATTGAAGTTCGACAATCCGGTCGAGCGACGGTTGCTTGCTCATAACGATTCCCCTGCCATCGATTCAAAAGCGCAGCCGCCGGATCGAACCCTGCCAGGACCTTCACCACGACTCACCCGGCGGAATGCTCCTACTTCAAGTTCATCCTGAAATGATGGCTGACGATATCCATGCGGTTGCGTAAGTAGAATCGATGGGCGCCGAAGCGCTGCACTCCGGAATCAAGTTCCAGCGTGTCGCAACCCGCTGCCTTGGCCTGCTCTACCAGCCACGCCAGCACCTTCTGACCATAGCCGTTTGAACGCGAGCCGCAAGCGCTCACGAGATCGTCCACGTACAGCACGCGTCCGCTGGCCAGGTTTTCGATAAAACGGAACCCTGCGACCGAACGCACAGTGTTTTCCTCTGTCAGATAACAGAGCTGGTATCCGCTGCGCTGCTGAAATCTGATCCGCTTCAGGAAATCCGCTTCGGCAATATGCGTCCGGAGCTGGCGCATCACGGACGAGCACGCCCTGATCTCATCGTCGCTTGACGCCAGTTTTATCTCGGGCATTGGCCGCGGCAAGGCTCAGACCTTCGGCACTTTGAGTCCGCGCTGGACGGCGGGGCGCGCGGCGATCGCTTCGTGCCATCGGCGCAGATTGGGCCATCGCTCCAGCGTCAGGTTGAAGAAGGGCAGCACGCCAACCCAGGTAAAATTCGCGATGTCCGCGATGGAATATTCGCCGGCCAGGTATTCGGCTTCGCCCAGCCGCTGCTCGAGCACACCGGCCAGACGAATCGATTCATCGGTGTAGCGCGTGATCGCCTGCTGGTTGTCGGCGCCGTTGCGCTTGAACCATCCGAGCTGCCCGAACATCGGACCAACCCCCGCCATCTGGAACATCAGCCACTGGATCGCTTCGATCCGCCGCACCGGATCGCGCGGCATCAGCTTGCCCGTCTTGTCGGCCAGATAAATCATAATCGCGCCCGATTCGAATACCGTCAGCGGTTTGCCGCCCGGCCCTTGCGTATCGATGACCGCGGGGATGCGCCCGTTGGGATTGATCGCCAAAAACTCGGGCGTCTTCTGCTCATTTTTGCCGAGGTTCACCGGATGCACATCGTACGGGATGCCCATCTCTTCGAGCGTAACCGAAACCTTGGTCCCATTCGGCGTGGCCCAGGTGTAGAACTCAATCATGACGGCTTCTCCTCACGCGCTGACGCATGGTCGGATTGTGCAGGGAAAAATCCGATCCCACCCTGCGGGTACGGCGGTCCGTACCACCGGCGTAAAAATCCGGCGAACAATGACGCCGGAGTGTGAGCCTCATTTTACCCTGTCAGCTTGGTGGCAGCGGCTTCGACGACGGTGCCCTTGAAGAAGTCAGGGTTCATTCCCAGCCACATCCGGGCCGGATTTTCGAATACGAAGCGGCGGAAGTCGTCCTCGCCGATAAGCCGCTTCTCGACCATCTCATAGGCTTCGTGCGTTACCTCACGCATGTCGGGCACGTCCCAATGGCCGATGTCGGAGCTGAAAATCGCGTTGAGGCGCGCGCCGAAGGGATTGCGCCTGGTATCGAACGCGGTGGCATTCATCGGATCGTCCGCTTCGCATCCGAAGTAAAAATGCGGGATGAACAGGTCGCGGATGTCCTCGGCCTTTTCGATACCGCATTGCGACCAGTCGTCGCGGTCGCGCACGTCCATGCCCTGATCGGGAACCGGCAGCACCATCGTGCGTGACTTGAAGCGTTCGTCCGCCAGCTTACCGCCGTAGCGCTGGAACAGATCCACGAACATTTCGCGGTCCACCCGGGCCGGATTGTAGCGCTGCACGTCGCGCACGTTGCGTTTTTCCCAATGGCCGATCAGGTCGGCGTACAATCCGGCGCCCCACGCCACTCCCCCTTCAAGAAAGGCGAACTTCAGGGTGGGGAAACGGCGCGTCACCCCGCCCATGAACAGCGCCTTGCACAAGGCTTCGCCTGACGCCGCGAAGTGGCCGATATGATTGTACATGTAATTGGAAATCGACGCGCGAAAGCCGATCCCCATGCTCAGCGAATGGAAGGTCGGCGCGACCTTCAACTCGACGCACCGGGCCCACACCGGATCGTAATCGTATTCGCTGTCGATACAGAAGGTATCGAGCCAAAGCGCGCGCCGCGCCGCTTCCGAATCGCCCAGCGCCGGGACCCGACGGCGCACGAAACTGGGCATCACCACCGCCTTGAAGCCCATCGTGCCGACCGCCCATTGCAGCTCCTCGATCGCTTCAGCCGGCGTATGCATGGGAATCGTCGCCACCGGCTCCATCCGGTCGCGATACTCGCCGAAATAGCGGGCGAAGTAGAGGTTGGCGCCGCGGCAGGCGGCGCGCCGCACCTCCTCATCCTCGATATCGGGAAACACCAGCGCCATGCTGGGATAGAGAACGGTGAAATCAAGCCCGATCTCATCCAGACGCTCGTGCAGCAGCTTGGGGAATGTCGCCGTGGCCAAATCCAGCGTGTTCTCCGCCGGCAGCGCCCACCATGGCCCGCGCCACAGACGGCGCTCGCGCCGCTGCTGATCAGTAAGCCCGCCGAAACTGGCCGGCATCACCCGCCGCAGCTTGTCGACCATCGTGGAGCCCCCGGCCTCAGCGATACATTCGAACAGCGCCCGCCCCAATTCCACCGCATGGCCGTCGGAGTCGATAATCGGATGATTGACGCGCGCACGAACCTCTGCCGACGCAGATTGATTACCGGAGGTCATACCGGCGTCCTCCCTGTTGTTCTCGCACCTGTTGGACTTGCTCGGGTATTATCCCGCACCAGATGCAGACGCGGCAAGCGCCACTGGATTCCCGCCCCCGCATGGCGCTAGGGTCGCGGACTGGATCGATGCAACACCCGTGATGGGAGGAACCGCCAATGGCATTGCGAGCGCCAGGGCGCGCCGAGCTGATCGAACTGGCCGCGCTTAACCATCTTCAACTTTCCGACGAGGAACTGGACAACTTTGTGCCCATGATCGAGGCGATGGTCCATGGGCTGGACGAAATCGATCAGATGCCGCAACCGGCTCTACCGCTCAAATACCATGAACGTGATCCCGGCTACCGGCCGGGGCCGAACGAGGACCCGCTCAACGCCATCCTGCGGCGATGCTCGGTCAAGGGGGCCAAAACCGGCAAGCTGGCCGGCAAGCGCGTCGGCGTGAAGGACTGCGTGCTGGTCGCCGGCGTTCCGATGAGTTGCGGATCGCTGCTGCTCGACGGCTACATCCCGGACCGCGACGCCACCATCGTCACCCGGATGCTGGATGAGGGCGCGGAAATCGTCGCTAAACTCAACATGGACGACATGGCGTTTTCCGGCAGCGGCGACAGCAGCGCCTTCGGCCCGATGCTCAATCCGCACAACCGCGACTACCTCACCGGCGGCTCTTCGGGCGGCTCGGGCTCCGCGCTCTATTATAACGATATCGACCTGACAATCGGCGGCGACCAGGGCGGCTCGATTCGCATTCCGTCCTCGTTCTGCGGTGTGGTCGGTCTGAAGCCCACCCACGGACTGGTGCCCTACACCAACATCCTGGGAATCGATCCGACCATCGATCATATCGGCCCGATGGCGCGCAAGGCCTCCGATGTCGCGCTGCTGCTGGAAGTGATCGCGGATCCGATCCCGCAGGCGACGGGGAATCGCGACGCTCGTCTTTCCTATACGCAGGGTTTGGACAAGGGTGTGAGCGGGCTGCGCATTGGAGTGGTGAAGGAAGGTTTCGGTTGGGAGTCCTCGGAGCGCGATGTTGACGCGGCGGTCACCAGGGCGGTCCAGGCGTTGGCCGGGATGGGAGCGCACGTGGAGGAAATTTCGATCCCGCTGCATCGGCGGGCGGCGCGTTTTTTGACGGGTGTGACGACCCAGGGGATGGCGGCGCTGATGCGCGGCAACGGCCTGGTACATCATATCGACGGACCTTACAACGAGCATCTGGCCGAGGAGATGGGCCGGCGCCTGCGGCTGCGCGCCAACGACATGCCGCGCCTGCTCAAAGTCAATCTGCTGGTCGGAACCTATCTAAATCGCCGCTACCACGGGCGCATTTATGCCAAAGCCCAGAATCTGCGAACGCACCTGCGCGCTCAGTACGATCGGGCACTGCAGCGCGTGGATATACTCGCGATGCCGACGACGCCGAGCAAAGCGCTGAAGAACGAACCCAAGCTGGATCCGCAAACCCGTCTGGCGCGCGGATGGCACGTCGCCAACAACACCGCGGCATTCGACGTGACCGGCCATCCGTCGCTCAACGTACCGTGCGCCAAGTCGCACGGGTTGCCGGTCGGACTGATGCTGACCGGACGCCATTTCGAAGACGCCACGCTGCTGCGCGCCGCTTACGCCTACGAGCAAAACATCTCTTGGGAGAAAGTGTGAGCCGCAAAAAATGAATAGCGGTTGTTTCAGCCAACCGCCACTCAGTCATTCGGTTTTGGCTTGGCGCAGCGCGGCGGCGGTCATGGCGTGTGACCGGATTGATGCTCGGCTCTGGCTTCAGCGACCGCCTCGTGCATCGACTCGGATACCTCGGACGCCATCTCGCTGGCGCCTGCCGCCACCGCATATCCGGCTTTGATTACGGTTTTCATCGCGGGACGCATCACCGCCTCGAAAAGCGGGGTCAGCAGCCTGGAGGCATACACCAGTCCGGCTCCGGCGGCGACCGGGATCAGCAGCTCGGGCTCGACCACCAACGCCGCCAGGCCGATCAGCCCCGCGGTTGACGCCATATTGATTATCTCAGAGCCGTCGGCATGCGGTTGCTCATGGCGAGTCCCCGATGGTCGTCGCTGTTCTTCGCTTCTGCCGGCCATTCTTTCCTCGCTTCTGCTGGACGCACTTCTTTCGTCCGCCATGGGCGTTCTCCTTGACTGCCTGGAGGGTTTCCCTTTTCGGGGCATGCCGCCATTGTGACACCAGGGTCAAGTGAATGTGAATCAATTATCGCTGATCGGGCGTTTTTTTGGTGGAAGCCGGTGCAAGCGATCCGACGAGCCTGGCATAAAAGATCTTACTTTGATTCGAGACCGCGGGATTCGCCCTTCTTGACTCCGAACTTTTCCAGACGGTATTGCAGGGTCCGGTAGCTCATCCCGAGCATTTTCGCCGCCTTGGCGATTACGCCATCGGCCTTCTCCATTGCCTGCATGATCAGATCGCGCTCGAGGTTGTCGAAATTGATTCCTTCGGCGGGGATTTCGAAACGCTCGGCGCGACCGCGTTCTCCCAGGTTCGGACGCGTAATCGATTTTTTCGCCAATACTTCAGCCGGCAGATCGCGCGGGGTGATCCGATCGCCGTCGCACAACAGGACGGCGCGTTCGATGGCGGATTCCAGTTGGCGGATATTACCCGGCCATGAATAATCCAGCAGCACTTCCATCGCTTCGCGGCTGACTTCCTTCACCCGTCCACCCGCCATGGGGCTGTACCTGGCCAGGAAATGATTGGCCAGTACCGGAATATCGGAGCGGCGCGAGCGCAGCGGCGGCAGTTGGATGGTCACCACGTTGACACGGTAAAACAGATCCTCGCGAAAGCGCTGCTCGGCAACTTCCTCGGCCAGATTGCGATTGGTCGCAGCGACCAGCCGCACGTCAACATGAAAGGATTCGTTGCCGCCCACGCGCCGCACTTCCTTTTCCTGCAGAACTCGCAGCAGCTTGGCTTGCAACGAGATCCCGAGATCGGCGATTTCGTCGAGGAAGAGCGTCGATTTGTCAGCCGCCTCGATCAGGCCGATCTTGCGCTCGGTGGCGCCGGTGAAGGCGCCGCGTTCATGGCCGAACAGCTCGTTTTCGATCAGATTTTCGGGGATGGCGGAGCAGTTGATCGCTACGAACGGCCGCGCAGCCCGCGGCGACAATTTATGGATCGACCGCGCGATGATCTCCTTGCCTGTCCCGCTCTCGCCTTCGATCAGAACGGTGGAGTTGGACGGAGCAACCTTGCGCACGATTTTGATCACTTCCTCGATCGCCGGATCCTGGCCGACGATCCCTTCGATTTGCAGCTTGCCCTCCAGGCGGCTGCGCAGCAGCAGATTTTCCTGTTGCAGATTTGCGAGTTCGGCGGCCTTAAGCGCGGTCATCACCAGGGTCTCGCGATCGGTGGGCTTGGTCAGGTAGTAGAACGCCCCCGCCTTCATCGCTTTGACCGCGCTGTCGATGGTGCCGTGCGCCGTCACCATCACAACCTGGGTGGCCGGATATTTGGGACGGATCGTCGCGAGCAACTCTTCGCCCGACATTCCGGGCATCACCAGGTCGGTGAGCACGACGTCAAAAGAACCGAGCGTGAGCAGTTCCAGCGCGCGCTTGCCGCTCGCCGCCTCCTCGACGGCAAAGCCCTCCTCGCGCAGGATCTCGGCGGTAATCTGGCGTTCCAGATCGTTGTCTTCAACTACCAGTACGGAAGCTTTTTTCATGATGCGTTATGCCTGCGGCCGGACGCCGTTGAGCGGAAACGAAAACGTCACCACCGCGCCCGGCGGGGGCGAATTGGGCTCTATCCTGATGTTGCCGCCGTGCTTTTCCATGATTGATTTCGACAAAAACAGGCCGATACCGATGCCTTCGCGCTTGGTGGTGAAAAACGGCTCGAATACGCGGTTGGCCACCTCCGGATCGATCCCTACGCCGGTATCGGCGAAGCTCACCTGCAGGGATCCATTGTTGCGCGCGAACACGATCCTGAGGCTTCCCCCCTCAGGCATCGCCTGGGTGGCGTTGGCAACCACGTTAAGAAAGCAGGTGCGAATTTTTTCCGCGTCCACGTTGAGTATCGTCGGGCCCGCGCCGTCTTCCTCCACCACCTCGATATGCTGGCTCTTCAGCCGCGACTCCGACAATGCCAGCACGTCGTTTACGATCGCGCGCAGATCGGTGGGCGCGGTGCGGATCTCGATTGGCTTTCCGTAATGGAGAAAGTTCTGGATCAGTCCCGACAGACGATGGATCTCGCCTTTGATCATCGCAATCTGGCGCAGGAAGTTCTCCTTCTCGTTGCTTAGCTGCCCGGCGTAGCGCGATCGGATCTGGTCCACCGCCAGACTGATGAAATGCAGCGGATTCTTGATTTCATGCGCCAGCCCACCAGCCAACTGACCCAAAGCAGTAAAGCGTTCGAGCTGGTTTAGTTCATGCTCGCGTTCGCGGGCATGCCGGAGCTGATCGAGCATCTCGTTGAAGCTGCGGGTCAATTGTCCGATTTCGTCGCGCCGGCGCACCTCGGGTACCGGCTCCAGCCCGCGCGCGGCGATATTCTGGGCGGCAGAGGTAACCACCTTGATCGGGCGCGTGTAGCGGTCGGCCAGCGCGTAGGAGAGCACGATACCGACGGCGAAAATCACCAGCGCCAGCGTGACCAGACGCACCCGCGCCTGACTCAGCAGTTGTGTGTAGTCGCCGAAATTCGCAATCACCTGCACGTAGCCCATCAGGTGATCCTCGACCACGATCGGAATCAGGTAAACGGTCGTTTCACGATTGTTCGGAACCAGGTCGTAGGGGGCAGGCCGGCGCGCGTCGGACCTGGAGTGTGCGTTGATTATGATTTGCTTGGTGCGGGGATTGACCGAGGCTCCGATCAGCCTGGGGTTGGAGCTGTTGATGATCAGGTTTTCGCTGGAAGCAATCGAAACCTCGATACCGCTGTTGTGCAGGTTACGGACATAGTTTTGCAGGCTGTCGCGGTCGGTGGCGCCCACCGCGGTGAGTTCCTGGACGCTGATCTGGATAGCGCCGGCCAGATCCTTGACGTTTTTCTGCTCGGCATGCGCGATCGCCTGCTGCGTGCGCAGGCTGATCACGACCACCGCGCCGAGCGTGGCGGCCAGCAGTACAATGATTATCACCAGCAGCTTGGCTTTGAGACTTAAAGCTGGAAACCTCAGTTCCATTGCGGGTTCCCTGCCGCGGCGTTTTCCTTGATTGTTGCGGCCAACACCGTCGCAGCCTTTCCGCCTGGCCCCCCAGGGCCTCTACTCAGCCTCCACCTGCGGATTTTTTCCAACCGGTCTGGACATCACCAATACACGCATAAGCCAGATTAACACCGACAGCACAACCAGGATGAGCAGGGCGCGCTGGATGCCGCCCAGGTAACGGAGAATCTCCTCGATTTCACCGCCGCACAGATAACCGAGCGAAACCACGAGCGGAACGGAAATCACGGCTCCCAGCAAATCGTACATCAGGAAACGCGAGATTGGCACCCCCAGCGAACCGGCGCTCAGATAGACCAGCGCGCGCAATCCGGCCAGGAACCGCCCATAGAAGACCGCGCGATGACCATGGCGATCCATAAAGGATTGCATCCGGGCGATGCCGCCTTTGGAACCGGGATGAATAATGGCGAAATAACGCAGCAGGCCGGTGCCAAAGCGCCGCCCCAGAAAATACAGCGAACAGTCGCCGGTGATAACTCCCACGAATGAGACTACCAGCGTTACGGGGTATTCGACGATTCCGCGATGGGCCAGAAAACCGCCGGTGAGCAATACCGCGTCCTCGGGAACAGGCAGTCCCAGACCGCACAGCACCAGCACAACCAGTATCCCGATATAAGTGAAATGCTCGAGATATGTGGAAACGATGGCGACCAAAATCTAGCTCTCGTGGCGGCTGTAGCGTTGGCGCAGCGTATCGCGAATTTGATCCATCGGAGTACCGCCATCGTGCAACCGTTCGGCGTCGATCGCTTCACCTATGCATATCGCGCAATAGCCGGCGTGAGTGCCGCGAAAGCAGTCGAGGAGGTTTTTATGACCCATCGATCGGTCGCATCCGCAATAGCAGTGCAATTGCGCGAGTAATTCGGGGCGTTCCCGCGCGATGCGATAGGCGTCGCGAGCCGGACCCTGGTAAAGAGCCGGATCCAGCGTAACCGTGCCGGCGTAATCTCCGGCTGAAACGGCAGCCGGGCGCGCGCGCAAAGCGCCCGCGCCAAAATAGGCCGCGGCCAGAACCATGACTGCGCAGCTTGCGATCAGAAGCCCGCTCTTTCGGCTCTTATTCATAACCGCAGTATATCAGTTTATAGCGTTTGCACGACCTGCAGGCTCTTGTTTTGAAAACTGTAAAGGGCGGCAGGACGATGGGGGCCGCGGCGTTTTTCCGGCATCTTCTTCAGCAAACCCATCGCCAGGATGCGGCGGCGGAAGTTTCTGCGGTCCAGGCCGCGCCCTAAAATCGCGGTGTACAAAGCTTCCAATTCCTTGAAAGTGAATGACTCCGGCAAGGCAAACGCCGCGACGTTGGTGTAGACGAGTTTGGCCCGCAGCCGCGACAGCGCGTAATCTGCCATCACCGAATGATCGTAGGCAAGGGGCGGAAGCTGCCCGGGAACCTCGAACCATCCGCCGCCAGCATATTTCTCCGACGGCGCAATCACGCGGGCCGCATCCCCAATCAGCCCCAGGTAGGCAACCGAAACAACATGGGCGCGCGGGTCGCGGGAAGGATCGCCAAAGGTGAATAGCTGCTCCAGCCAGGCGCATTCGATGCCCGTGGTCGAGCGCAATTCGCGCCGCGCCGCATCGTCAAGCATCTCACCCACTCGCACCAGGCCGCCGGGAAAGGCCCATCGTCCACGCAACGGCCCCGACTTCAGCTGCACCAGGCAAGTCTTGAGACGGCCTTGCTCAACCGCGAACAGCACCGTATCGACCGCCACCTTGGGGCGCTCGTAGCGGCCGCTGAGGACGCGCGGCCTGGAGGCCACCGCGCCTCCCGTGCTATGCATCGAGCGCTCGTACACGGCATTACTCAACTGTTGCCCGACAGACAGCCCGCCAAACCGGCGCTTGAAGCGGGGATGGCTGAAAGAGGCGGCGCTGTCGAAGCCCGGCGCCGGTAGCTTCTCATCCGCGCTTCGCGACACGTGATCGGGCCTGCGAGCCTGAAGCCGGCCAACCCTTCGCCCACCATGCCGGTTCAGGCGCTCAGCTCAAGCATCCGTTCCAACGCCTGGCGGGCGCCTTCGCGAACGTCGTCGTCCAGTTCGATTGGGTAGCGCAGGTTGCGCAGCGAATCGAGCGTGCTCTCCAGCGTGATCATCTTCATGTAGCGGCACAACTTGCACGCCTTGTAGAAATGCTTGCCCGGTATTTCCAGCAACAGGCGATCGGACAGGCCGCATTCGGTTACGATCAGGAATTCGGTGGCGTCGCTTTGCTCCGCGTACCGCACCATCGCGCTGGTCGAAAGCACCGCGTCGGCGACCTCAAGCACGTCGGCGCGGCATTCCGGATGGGCCAGCACCTTGACGCCCGGCAGCCCGCGTTTGACCTTCTCGACTTCGGCCACCGTAATCTGATGATGGACATAGCAGTTGCCGTCCCACGAGATGATCTGCTTTTTGGTCTGTCCCTGGACGTAGTTGGCCAGATTCTGATCGGGCACGAACAGGATATGATCCCCGTCTATCGCATCAACGATTTTGGTGGCGTTGGCGGAGGTGCAGCAGGCGTCGGAAAGGGCTTTCACGTCAGCGGTGCAGTTGACGTACGAGACCACCTTGAGGTCGGGATAAATCCGCCTCAGTTCGGCCTTGCGATCCGCCAGCGCCTCGGCCGTGACGCTGTCGGCCAGCGAGCATCCGGCCTTGAGGTAGGGCAGCAGCACGGTGCGTTCAGGGTTGAACACCTTGGCAGTCTCGGCCATGAAGTGAACGCCGCAAAACACGATTATTTCCGCGTCGCGTACCTCACGGGCCTTGCGCGCCAGCTCCAGGGAATCCCCAATGAAGTCGGCGACCTCGAAAATCTCCGGACGCTGATAATTGTGCGCCAGCACCACGGCCCGGAGTTGTTCCTTCAGCCGACGGATCTCGGCGATCATCGACGCGTACCGATCGCAGGTGGCGCGGTCATAATCGTATTGCCCGAGAACGCTAAGTTTGTGATAAAGCTGGTCGCCATCTAAGGCTGTATGGGTTGCAGGTGCCATAATGAGTCACCGCTGCGGTTGGCCGGATCAGCCGGAACCACCCTTTGCGTCAAATTGACACATCCTAGCAAAGCCAGAGCCCCGCGGGCAAGCGGCCGGACCCATGCCGAATCTGTCCGTCTCGGGGGCAAAAGTGCTATGGCTTGAGGGACGACCCTGCAGTGGCCGCCGAGCTGGGGCCGTTGTCTTTATCAGGAGGTGGACTGATCGATGATTAATCCGGACCGAATCGGCCACGTCGTGCTCAAGATCAGGGATCTCAAACGATCGCAGCAATTTTACACCGAAGTGTTGGGGCTGGAACTGATGTTCGAAATGCCTGGGATGGCGTTTTTAGCCAGCCATCGCCGGGACCATCACGAATTGGCACTGATGGAAGTCGGCGCCGGCGCGCCAGCGCCCACCGGTTCGCAGGTCGGGCTTTCGCACGTAGCCTTCAGGCTGGCTGACGAGGCCGAACTGATCAAGGCATATCGGGAATTGAAGGAACGTCAGGTGCCGATCTCGTTTACGGTTCATCACGGCATAACCAAGAGCGTGTATTTTCTGGATCCAGACGGCAATCAGCTCGAAGTCTATTGCGATGTCGCACCGCAGGACCGTCCAAAAATCCCCAACGATTATATGGGGATGGATCGGCTGGACTTTGCGCCCGACGATCCCAGTCTGGCCGATGCGATCAAATCGATGCCGACGGGGATTGGACCGTCGCGCCAGAGCTGAGTTGGGTGGCGCGGGTTTGTCAACCAGGGAACAGGTGAACGATGGAAAAGCGGGCGCTTAGCGGAGTGCGGGTGCTGGAAATGGGCCAATATATCGCCGGTCCGGTGGCCGGCAAGATGATGGCCGACATGGGCGCGGAAGTGGTCAAGCTGGAAATGCCGCCGATCGGCGATTATACGCGCGGCTACGGCGGCGAGACCGGTCCCGCCGGGTTCACCCCCGGCTTCACCTATTGGAATCGGGGCAAGCAAAGCGTCTGCATCGACATCAAGAAGCCCGAAGGCGCGGCCATCGCGCGCGACCTGGTGCGCCACTTCGATGTGCTGCTCGAGAACTTCACCCCCGGGGTGCTGGCCAAGTACGGTTTTGATTACGACAATCTGAAGCAAGTCAATCCGCGTTTGATCATGTGTTCGGTTTCCGCCTTCGGCCAGACCGGTCCGATGGCGAAGCTGCCGGGCACCGACGCGGTGGCGCAGGCGCTCAGCGGGATGACCTATCTAACCGGCAATCCCGGCGGCTCTCCCGTTTATACCGGCGCTTACATCGCCGACAACAACGGCGGTGTCAATGCTTTGGCGGCAATCCTCGCGGCATTGTATTACCGGGAAAAAACGGGAGAAGGACAGTATATAGATCTGGCGCTGTTCGAATGCCTGTTCCATATCCACGACATTCCACTGATTAATCACCTGTTCACCGGCGTTAATCCGGGCCCGTGCGGCGCTCATCGCGACGAAGCCACTCCCTGCGGCATTTTCAAGGCCCGTGACGGATACATGATCGTGGTGGTGCTGGCGCATCAATGGCCCGGCTTCTGCAAACTGATGGGCAAGCCGGAACTGATTGAAGATCCGCGCTACGCCACGCAGGAAGCCCGCAATCAGCACAAATACGAGACCGTTGCCATCATCGAGGAATGGCTGCAGACTTTTCCCACGCGCGACATTCCCGTGCGCCTGCTGCAGGAAAATCATCTGATCGGCGTGCCGGTTCTGGATTTGCCCGGCGTGATCAACCATCCACAGATGAAGGCGCGCAACGCCTTCCAGCGCGTCAATGTGCCCGGCTTCGGCGATGTCCCGCTGCCCAAGGCCCCCTTTCATTTTTCGCAGACGCCCACTGAAATCCCGCCGGAGTTGAGCATGCTCGGCCAGGACAACGAGCGCGTCTTGAGCAAATACCTCGGTTACTCAGCGCAGCAAGTTGCCGCTTTGACGCAAAGCGGGCTGCTGGCGGAGGCGCCCAGACTGGCCGAGCAGCGCAAACGCGCGCCCCGTTGATGGAGAACGTCGAGATCAAGGCGCGCTGCGCGGACTTGCGCCGGATGGAACAGGCAGTCAGGGCCGCCGGCGCGGTTTGGGAAGGCAATCTAAACCAGGTCGATATCTACTTCATCGTCAACCAGGGACGCCTGAAATTGCGGCGCGAGGACAGCCAGCACGAGGCGCTGATTTACTATCGCCGCCCGGATAGTCATTCAGCCAAAGTAAGTCGATACGAAGTAGTACCGATCGCGCCGAATCAGAAGATCGTCTCAATTCTCGAACAGGCACTGGGAGTCAAGACCAGGGTACGCAAACGGCGTCAGTTATGGCGTCTGGACAATATTCGCATCCATCTCGACGAAGTCGAAGGACTCGGCTCGTTCATCGAATTCGAAGTCGAAGTCCTGCCCGGCCGCGATATCGAAGGATGCCGCGCGCAGGCCGCTCAATTGGTCAATCGGCTCGGAATACCGCCATCCGACCTGATCGCCGGATCATATTCCGACCTTCTGCCAGCCGACACAGCGGGAACGTAATCCAGGTCGGCCAGCCTGGTATGCGGGCCCATGGGCCAAGGCTCAGAGGGCGCTACGCGGGCCGGGAGAGAAACCTGGAAGACTGTCTCTCCTGAGGCTCTCCGGCCGCTGAAGTTACTGCATCACCTGGTCCAGCGACGCGGGGAACGCCATCACGCTGACTTCCTGATACTTTTTCGGCGCTTCCTGATTAATGAGCCCCTGTCCCACCGTTGAAAGAGTCGTGTGGCTGTTTTGCAGGTCCCACAAAATGATATCCACCACCTGCGGAACTATTACTTCATCGCTGCCGCCCGGTATCTTCCAGGGATGATAATTAACCAGTCCTACTTTCCACAATTTTCCGTATGGATCGTAAATGTCAGCGGATAAAGGCACCCACGATTGCGTATCGACATAGACAACTTTATGGCCGTAACAGTATCCTTTTGCCAGGTCCGGCAATGGGAAAAGGTCCAGGGCGTAAACATCCCGCAGTTCCCATTTACCCAGCTTCGGGGTCGGCCATCCGGGCATACCGCCGCTGGGCTGGACGAACGAGCTTGGATGTCCGGTGTTGGCGGGGTCTTCGTGAATCAAGGCGAGGATTTTTTTTCGGCCCAGCAGTTTCAACGAAAACTCGGTTATCAACACACCCAGGAAATCGTTGTTGTCGTCCTGAGCGTAGTCGCTGCCCAGAATCGGGCTGCAGCGCGCGCGGCTCGAGAGTCTGAGCGAGCGCCGCAGCGAAGGAAGAAAAACATAGAGCTCCTGCGGCAGCGAGGGATCGTCGCGATACATAGCGACTTCAGTTGTGTACTTCGACTGCTCGGGAAGAAGCTGAAGATAACGGTCGGAAAAAATGTAGCCCTTTCCAAAGGGCGGATTGGTCGGATAGCCCGGATCGCTTAAATGGCTGAGACGAAAGGCCGCTACCTCGGTGTCGCTGTTGGTGGTGTTGTGGTATTTGTCCACCAGCCAGCCGGGATCGTCGTACCAGGCAACGAAAGGCCGGTATTCGTAATAGGCGTTGAAGTAGGCTTTGGCGGCCAAATCAGGTTCGGCGGGATTTGGAAATGGCAAACCCGCCACGTAACCCTTCACCGTGTAGCTTTCGTGAGGCAACTTGATGAGCTGGACCCGGTTGGAGTACTTCTCCGTATCGGTAAGGAACTGCTTTGGTTGCACCGTGGGGATAGTGGGCCCAACGACCATCGCTGATTGCGGAGTCGAGTCGATTCTCCAATCGTAGCCGCCGCCGAACAGCGCCTGCATCCCTACCGACATGAACTGTTTATATTGCTGCCAGTTCGACGTGGTTATCCTGGTGCCATCGGGTATCGTGGCCCGCGAGTCGGACGGGGCCAGTGATGCATATGCGTTGGGATCATAACTCACCTCGGCCCTCGCGGTGCAGGCGATCACGCAAAGCAACAACGCGGATAGAAGGAATGCGGAGACTTTTTTCTCTTCGAGAGCTCGCGTTCTCATGATGACTCTCCTAAAAACGCGGCACCAGCCCTGCCCGCCTGCGGGTCTGAAATTCGCAGGCCGTAATGGCCGATACCAGATCGCGATCGGATTATCAAACGCGTCTGAGCGCCCGTTCTGCTTTTTCCAAGGAGTAAAAGCTTTTCGAACAGGGAACTTCTCGAGCAACGCTGCCGGGCGACTGGAAATTACGGATCAATTCCGCAGCCGCGCAATTCTTCCCATGACCGGGATCGGCCCTGGTTCAGGGCGCCCTCGCTGCATTAATGCGTCAGCTCTGGTGATAGCGCGGCGGCCGCTTTTCCAGGAACGCGGCGATCCCTTCGCGCGCTTCGGCGCTGCGCGATCGTTGCGCGATGGTGCGCGCCTCGCTTTGCAGATGGGTCTCGAGTGTGTCGTCGAAGCTTTGGCGCAGCAGGCGTTTGGCCGCTCCGAGCGCCGCTGTCGGCCCGTCAGCAATCTCCCGAGCCAGTTTTTGCGCCGCATCGGCCAGTTCGTTATCCGCAACAACGCGGTTGACGATACCCCAGTCCAGCGCCTCTCTCGCGGAAAGCGGGCGATTGGTAAGCGTCAGGTCCAGGGCGCGCCTGAGCCCGACGAGTCTGGGCAGAAAGAAACTGGTGGACGCATCGGGCGATAAAGCCGCCCGCGTATACGCCATCGTAAATCGCGCCGACTCGGCGGCAATCACCAGATCGGCGCCGAACACCAGACCGAGTCCGCCGCCGGCGACGGTGCCGTTGACCGCCGTGACCACCGGAGCGTCCATCCGCGCCATCAGGGAAACCGCCCCGTGAATAAAATGCGTCAGCCTTTTCAGATGAGCGCCGAGGTCGTCGTGATGGGTCGAAAAGGCCTTGAGATCGCCTCCCGCACAAAACATCCTGCCGGAGCCCGAAAGCAACACGGCGCGTACCGCGGGATCCTCATCACAGCGCAGAAGCGCGTCATATAAATCCTGCGAGAGTTCCAGGTTGATCGAATTGGCCGCGTCGGGCCGATTCAGCGTGAGGTGCACGACGCCTTCGCGCAGTTCAAAAGAAATGGTTTTGTAATCCATCTTCCCTCCGCGCCGGGAACGCCTGGCTCAACGCAACACCGGGATCCGGTCTTCGATGCCGCGCCAAACGGCGGACGCTCCAACGCCGCAATGGCTATGGCTCAGTCTGCTAGCCGCGCTTAAATGATGAAAGGACCCAGGACACCATCTGGTGAAAGTTGGTGGGCCCGCTCAGCGGCCGGATCTCGCCCAACGAAGCGCGCAGCGCCGACAACTCGTGAGGCGCAGGCTCCGTACCGAAAAGGCGATCCCAGAAACCGGAAATCACGCCCAGACACATCATCGGGCGCCGCAGATGATGGACGATGTGGCGATCGCGCAGGCCGCGTTCGTACGGGGTCAGAGCCGCGGCAAAATGAAGCCGGTAATGGATGATCTCGTAGGCGATGAAGCCGCACAACAGTCCATAATAGAAAACCGCTCCGGGAGCCAAACCGAAAAACGCGAACAGCACCGCCGCGATCGCGGTTGAAGGCGGCCATGCGCCGATGGCGAAGACCGCGCGCGGATCGCGATGGTGACCCGCGTGCATCGGCGTCACGAACGTACCATGCAGATGCGCCATCCAGCCGTGGATCGCGTACTCCAGCAGCGTCCAGCTCAACAGGCCGGCGGCGAACATGCCAACGCCCAGCACCATGGGGCAATTTTAGTGTCCCTTGCCCGGCCGGGCAACGATTCGGATGCTGTGACTGGCGAGCGAGGTGCCTCGAACAGGCCAGCGGCGGCATTTCGCTGAAATCTTTCGCTTGAACGTCCGGGCCTCCGGGCCTATGGTCGGCCTGCTTGCTTCATCTCGAGCCGGCATCAGATGGAGGCTCCGTACTCGAGGGAAAGCGGGATGGTCTTATTTCAAATCGCTGGAGCACGGGACTAATGCGCTTTGGACTGTTGACGGATTTTCGCAACCCTCCGGATTCGGGGCGAACCTCGGCGGAAGTTTATGCCGATATCATCGATCATATGGCATGGGCGGAATCACTTGGTTTCGAGGATGCCTTCTTCCATCGAGCATCACTTCGCCGACGATGACTATGTTCCCTCGCCGCTGATTCCTGCCACTGCGGTTGCCGCGCGCACCAAAAAAATGCGCGTGTTCACCAATATCGCGATTCTGCCGCTGTACGATCCGGTGCGGCTGGCCGAGGACGGCGCCGTGCTGGATGTGATTTCCAACGGCCGGCTCGATCTGGGCGTCGGGCTTGGGTACCGCCCCGAGGAATTCGCCGGCTATGGAATCAATCTTAAAACCCGCGCCTCACGCGCCAACGAAGCCCTGGAGATCATCCGGCGGCTGTGGCAAGGCGAGAAGGTCACCTTTCATGGCAAGCATTTCCATATCGACGGCGCCCAAATTACGCCGCGCCCAATACAGCAACCCAACCCCCCTCTATGGGTGGGCGGCTTCGGCCCGGCTGCGATCAGGCGCGCGGCCAAATACGGCGACGGTTATATCGGACCCGCCCACAAGCGCAACGTGCAGATGTATCGCGAGGAGTTGCGCAAGCTCGGCAAGGATCCGGCGAAGGCGCGCATAACCGGCAGCCTGCATGGGGTGTCGTGGCTGGTGGTATCCAATGACCCCGAGCGCGACTTCAAACTGTGGGCTCCCGGCGTTATGTACTGGTACAACGCCTATGCCAGATGGTTCGAAGGCACCGACACCGGATTCTGGCGGCATCTGGACAGCGTCGATGAGCTGAAGCGCCGCAACCTCATTACCGTGGTCACACTCGAAGAAGCCGTCAAACGCATCAGGGCGGCGGTGGCCGAGGCGCCCCTGGAAAGCTTCGGCATCTCGATTGCCCCGCCGGGACAGCCAGTCAGCAAGGTCGTGCATAATATTGAACTGTTCGCCCAAGCGGTCATGCCGCATTTCAAACAGACGGGTCCGGGCAACACATAAAGGGAATGGCGCCATCAGGGCGGTATGGTCTCGCGCGATTATTACAATTTGATCTGGCTTGCGGCCGGGCGATCCAGCAGCCACATGACTTCTGTGCGGTCGGGATCGATAAGTTGCGCAGGGTACCGATCTATATCGCGCGGGCCCTCCAGAGCCAGCTTGACCGCCTCGGCCTTGTTGGCGCCCGACACGATAAACATGACGCGGGCGGCATGGTTGAGCACCGGCGGCGTGAGCGAAATACGGCGCGGCTGCGGCGCGTCGACCTCGACGGCGACCGCGAGGCGGCGGTTTTCGTGAATGGCGGGATTTCCCGGAAACAGCGACGCGATGTGAACGTTCTCGCCCAGACCGAGCAAGACCAGGTCAAAGCACGGGAACTCGCCCTCCTCCAATGAGAAAAATTCAACCAGGTCTTTTTCGTATTTTGCGGCCGCGATTTCCGCTTCGTCCTCGCCGCGTATCCGATGAATCTGACTCGCATTAAGATTCAATCTGGACAGCATCGTGCGATTGGCCATCGCGAAATTGCTGGCCGGATGGTCGGGCGGCACGCATCGCTCGTCGCCCCAGAACAGATGCACGGCATTCCAATCCACGCTCAACTGAAAGCGGGTGGCGATCAGGGTGTACACACCGGCGGGGGTGTTGCCCCCGGTCAGACACAGCGTGAACTGACCGTGCGTGCAAATCGCCTCGCCGGATATGTGCACGATCTCTTCCGCCGCCCGCACCGCCAGGGCTTCGTAATCATTTAGAACTACAATTTCCGGCTTACTCATATCTGAAAGATGCTGAATGAAACCCGGGCGCCAAACTATCGACCTCTCTCACTTCCTTCCCCCTGCTTGTCTCCCCTCGAGCAGACGCAGCGCATGCTCGACGACATTGTCAACGGTAAAGCCAAAATGCTTGAGCACTTCCGCGTACGGCCCCGAGGCGCCGAAGGTGGTCATTCCGATCACGTCGCCGCGTGGTCCGACCCAACGCCACCAGCACATCGGCGAGCCCGCCTCTATCGCCAGGCGCCGATCGATCTCCGCCGGCAGCACCGACTCCTGGTAGGCGGCGTCCTGCCGCTCGAACAACTCGAAGCTGGGCATGCTCACCACGCGGACTGCGTGACCGCGCTGCTCCAGCACAGGCTTGGCGCCGACGGCAAGCTGCAATTCCGATCCGGTCGCGATCAGGATGATCTCCGGTTTGCGTCCCGCAGTCTCGCTCAGCACATACGCACCGCGCGACAGCATGTTTGCAGGAGCCATGTTTGTGCGATCCAGCGTCGGGACCTTTTGCCGGCTCAACGCCATCAGGACCGGGCCGCGGCGATGCTGCATGGCGACGCGCCACGCTTCCACCGCCTCATTCGCGTCACCCGGGCGGATCACGGTGAGATTGGGCATCGCGCGCAACGCCGTCAAATGCTCGACTGGCTGATGGGTCGGTCCGTCCTCCCCAAGTCCGATCGAGTCGTGGGTGAAGACGTAAATCACGTGCGCGCCCATCAGTGCGGCTAGACGAATTGACGCGCGCGCATAATCGCTGAAAACCAGAAACGTGGAGCCCAGCGGCACCAGTCCGCCATGCAGGGCGATGCCGTTGAGAATCGCGCACATTGCATGCTCGCGGATGCCGAAGTGTAAATTCCGTCCTGAGTAGTTCCCGGCCTCGAAATCGCCTCCGTCCTTGATGTCTGTAAAGGTGGACTCGTTGAGATCGCCCGACCCGCCGATCAAGGCCGGTACGTGCTTGGCAATCGCAGCTTCGGCTTTGGACGCCGACTCGCGCGTGGCGAGAGTGTCCTTAGGAGTGAAGGTCGGCAGCTCGGCATCCCATCCGCCGGGCAGCTCGCCAGCAAGCATCGCCTTGAACAACCCCGCCGGCTGCGGATGGCGGCGCGCGTAATCCTCGAACCGTTTGGTCCATTCCGCCTCGGCCCGCGCGCCTCGCTCGCGGCATTTGCGTAATTCGCGCAATGCTTCCTCGGGCACATAAAATTCCGGCTCCGTCGGCCATCCGTAATTCTTCTTGGTCAGCTTGACCTCCTCGACACCCAGCGCCTTGCCGTGTGCCTCGGCGCTGTCCTGCCGATGCGGGCTGCCATAGCCGATATGAGTGCGCACTCGGATCAGCGACGGGCGCTCCTGCTCGGCACAGGCCCGCTCGATCGCCGCCGACAGTGCTTCCAGATCGTTGCCGTCCTCGACAGCCTGGGTATGCCATCCGTAGGCTTCAAAGCGCTTGTTCACATCTTCGGAAAAGGTGATCTCGGTATTGCCGTCGATGGTGATGTGATTGTCGTCATAAAGATAAACGATATTGCCCAGCCGCAGATGACCGGCGATCGACGCGGCCTCGCTGGAAACCCCTTCCATCATGTCGCCGTCGCTGCAGATGGCGAAAATACGATGGTCGAACAGGCCGCTGGCGTCGCGCTCGAACAGCGCCGCCATATGTTTCGCCGCGATCGCCATCCCCACGCCCGTGGCAAATCCCTGCCCCAGGGGGCCGGTAGTGGTCTCGACTCCGGGCGCGCAGTTGTATTCCGGATGACCCGGGGTTTTGCTGCCCAGTTGGCGAAAGCGCTTGATCTCCTCCAGCGGCAGGTCGTAGCCGGTCAGGTACAGCGTGCTGTACAAGAGCATCGAACCGTGTCCGGCGGAAAGCACGAAGCGGTCACGGCCGTACCAGGCGGGATTGGCCGGATTGTGGCGCATGAAGCGGGTGAACAGTAAATAGGCAATCGGCGCGGTCCCCATCGGCATGCCGGGATGCCCGGAATTGGCCTTTTGCACCGCATCGATCGACAAAACACGAATCGAGTTGATGCAGAGGCGGTCGAGATCGGCCTTGGACGGGCTCTGTCCAATATTGGTCGCGAGTGCCACCACTTCCTCCTGACGGGCGCCCGAAGCTTAAGCTTTGAAGTCGCTCTGGAAAAATGCTTAGAAAGGAGCCGGGAAGCAAGACGCGCTCCCGCGTGTTTTCAACATCGGGAGCGGCGGAACTCTGGCCAAACCCCGGCTGATCAGCTCCTCTAATTAAGTTGTAGGTCGGGTGGGCCAGGTATTCAGCAAAGTCGGGTCACCAGTCCGGGTCTTCTTTTTTCGTACAATCTCCGGCCTTGATTCGCATCGTTTCCAACGCCCGCTTGGCGCCGCCCTTGTCGCCCGCGCCCAGGGATTGTGCAAAGCTGGCCGAAATCGCGCGCATCATCGCTCCTTCCTCGCCGTCCACGCCGCCGGCCAGCGCCGCCAAACGTTGCATCGCCGCGCTGATAATCCCCAGGGCTCCCGGCACGTCGCCCCGTTGGCGCGCAGCGGCGGCTTCGCGCAAGAGATTGCGAACCTCGGCGACCGCGGGACGGGCCTGTGGACCGATCACGACCTCGAGCTCGCCGAGCCGATCGATTAGCTGAAGAAAAGAATCCGATTGTGATAAGCTGGCCACATTCAATCTTTTCACTGGTGCCGGCCTCTTATCAAGGCCGGTCAGGGATGCCACGCCGCAGGTATATCGACGGGGCAGGATCAATGATAGAAAATCCTGATGGATTAAAGTGGAGGGCTTCGGGCTCGATGAGACGAATTTTGGACCGCCGGGTGGTGATAACAGGAGTCGGACTCCTAACTCCGCTGGGCACCGGTGTGGAAAAGAATTGGGAGGCCCTGATGGCAGGACGCTCGGGCATCCGATTGATCGAGGGGTTCGACGTCTCCGATTTCCCCACCAAAATCGCCGGCGAAGTGCGCGATTTCAATCCCGAGGATTGGATCGAGAAAAAAGAAATCAAAAAGATGGACCCCTTCATCCAGTACGCGATGGCCACCGCCGAGCAGGCGATGCAGCAGTCCGGACTGAAATTCGACGAAGAGGAGGCGCCGTTGATCGGGGTCATCTTCGGAGTTGGGATCGGCGGCCTGATTACGATCGAGGAAATCCATAAAACCTTCATCGCGTCGGGACTCAAGCGGGTCACGCCATTCTTTATTCCCAAACTCATCAGCAATCTGGCCCCCGGCAATATCGCGATTAAATATGGCGCCAAGGGCATCAATCTCGCCACAACCAGCGCTTGCGCCTCGGGCAGCCATGCGATCGGTGAGGCTTACCGGATGATCCGCCAGGGCTACCTCAATGCCGCTATCACCGGCGGTACCGAAGCCGCGCTGACGCCGCTGGGTCTGGGTGGATTCGCGGTAATGCGCGCGCTCTCAACCCGCAATGACGAACCCGAACGCGCCAGCCGTCCATTCGATCGCGAACGCGACGGCTTTGTGATGGCCGACGGCGGCGCCGCCTTGATCCTGGAGGAACGCGAGCGCGCTTTGAAACGGGGAGCGCCGATCATCGCCGAGATTGTCGGCTATGGCGCCAACGGCGACGCGCATCATATCACCGCTCCATCACCCAACGGCGAGGGCGCCGCGCGCTGCATGCGGATGTGCCTGATGGACGACGACCTGGATCCAGCTGAAGTCGATTATATCAACGCTCACGGCACCTCGACCCCGCAGGGTGATTTGGCCGAGACCCAGGCGATCAAGCAGGTCTTCGGCGAGCATGCGGCGCGGATTGCCGTCAGTTCAACCAAGTCGATGACCGGCCATCTGCTGGGGGCCGCCGGCGCCGTCGAGTCGGTGTTCACCGCGCTGGCGGTGCAGCGGCAGATGATTCCGCCGACGATTAACTACGACTATCCCGATCCCGAATGTGACCTGGACTACGTGCCCAACCATCCGCGCCCGGCAAAAATCCGGCTGGCCCTGAATAATTCATTCGGATTTGGCGGCACCAACACGACCCTGGCCTTCAGGCCCCACAACGCAGACTGACAGGACGGATTATGGGCTCACGAATTATCGGCACGGGGCGGGCCGTTCCGCCGGTCTCGTTCAGCAATCAGGACCTTGAACGCCAACTTGATACGTCCGACGAATGGATCCGTTCGCGCACCGGAATTTCCAGCCGCTATCTGATGCGCACTGGCGAATCGCTGCTGGATATCGCGACTGAGGCCAGCCGTCACGCGCTGGACAAGGCCGGGATTAAGGCCGGCGAACTCGATGCGATTATTGCCGGTACGGTGTCTTCGGAGTACGCGTTCCCGTCCTTCGCTTGCCAGGTCCAGCGCACCTTGGGAGTCACTTCGATTCCAGCCTTCGACGTCGCCGCGGCCTGTTCGGGCTTCGTCTTCGCGCTGTCGGTCGCCGATAATTCGATGCGGGCGGGAGTGTGGAAGAAAGTTCTGGTAATCGGCGCTGACGCCCTCTCCACGATGGTTGACTGGGGTGATCGCCGCACGGCGGTGTTGTTTGGCGACGGCGCCGGAGCTGCGGTCATGGTCAGCGAGCCGGGTCCGCGCGGCGTGCTGGAAACGCTGCTACGGTCGGCGGGTGAAGCGTGGGATCTGCTGTCGCTGCGCGCCACTGGAGTCCGCGCCAGCGCCGATTCTGAATGGCGCCGCGACGTTGCCGACACGCTCAAAATGCGCGGTCCCGAACTGTTCAAAATTGCCGTCAAGAGCATGGCCGATATCACCCGCCAGGTGGTCGAACGCGCTGGCTTTACCCTGGCCGATGTCCGCGTCGTTATTCCCCATCAGGCCAATATCCGCATCCTCAACGCTGTCGCCGACCGCCTCGGCCTCCCCTATGACAAGGTCTTCGTCAATCTCGAGCGCTACGGCAACACCTCCGCCGCCTCAGTTCCGATCGCGCTCGATGAAGCTTTGGAAGCTGGCCGCTTCGGCGACAATGATCTGGTCCTGCTCAACGCCTGCGGCGGCGGCCTGACCTGGGGCGCGAGCCTGCTGCGCTGGTAGCGATGAGAATGAGGCAAGAGGAGTGAGGAGTGAGAGCAGAAAAGAGAAGCGCGAAATGAGAAAAGACGGGCATAAAACGCGCTCCCCTTTTCCTCTCTCTTTTCTCATTTCTCATTTCTCGTTTCTCTACCTCTCCTTCTCACTGCTCTCCCCTCACTCCTGATGCTCGACGCGCTGCTGCGCCGCCGCGTCCTCTTCCTCCTCGGCAAAGGCGGGGTAGGTAAAACCACGCTGAGTGCGGCGATCGCATGGCTGTCGGCGCGGCGCAAAGGTCCAACGCTGGCGATGGAATCAGATGGGCGGGCGCCGATGGCGGCATTGCTGGGATCGCGCGCCTCGTTTTCGCCGATCGTGGTGTCACCCAACCTTTCGGTGATGGTCCTGGAGGGCGGGCATGCGCTGGACGAATACCTGAAACTGGTAATTCCATCGCGCGCGATTTTTCACGCGGTAGCGTCCAGCAGGTTTTATCAGTACTTCGTCCAGGCAGCACCCGGTCTGCGCGAATTGATGATGCTGGGAAAGATTTATTATGAAGCGACCAGTGAAAAAAAAGCGACGCCGAATTGGCAGACGATCATCTTTGATGCGCCCTCCAGCGGTCACGCGCTGAGCCTTTTACGGATGCCGTTTGCGGCGCACGAAACCTTTGGCACCAGCGTGGTCGGCCGCGAGGCCAGCAATATCGGCGCCCTGCTGCGCGATCCGCAGCGCTGCGCCGTCATCGCGGTTACCACGCCTGAACCGATGGCGGTCGCCGAGACGGTGGAGAACAGCGCTGAACTGGCCCGCCTGGAAATCCCGCTCGCCGCGGTCGTTTTGAACCGCCACAACCCGGCCGGCTTCACGCCCGCCGACCTGACCCGGCTCAAAAATTCGGCCGCGATGCGGGGGCGCGCGCAGGCCAAATACATCTGCGCCGTCGCTTCCGCAGGGCTCGCCCAGCAAGCCGAAACCCGCCGCGCGCTGAAAATCCTGCAATCCCGGGTGCGATGCCCAATCCTGCCTCTGCCCGACTTCAGCGAATTCTCCGGGCCCGCCTTGATGGCCCGCCTCGCCGCCGAACTCAGCACTGAACCCCGCAACGCTTGCGCCGCGAAATAGCGGCTACCGCCAAATGTTGCGGTAGAAGAGCGGGACGCCCTACTACCAAAGACAGGCAGAACATGAAATTCTGCGATGAAGAGGTGCTTTGAGGCATCATGTCCAATCCCAAACCAGCATCCCCTGCGGCTGGCGGCACTCAACAAGCTCCGCCGCGCGAGCCCTGGATTATCCGCACCTATGCCGGATTCGGCGATGCCGTACAGGCCAATCGGCGGTTTCATGAAAACCTTAAACAGGGTCAGCGTGGACTCTCGATCGCGTTCGACCTGCCCACGCAAAACGGTTATGACTGCGACGCCCCGATTGCGCGCGGCGAGGTCGGCAAGGCGGGCGTGTCGGTCAGCCATTGGCAGGACATGGACGCGTTGTTCGAGGGGATCGACCTCGGCGCGATCAACACCTCGATGACGATCAACGCCACCGCTCCGTGGCTGCTGGCGCTGTATCTGGTGGTCGCGGAAAAACGCGGGGTGCCGTGGGACAAGCTGCGCGGCACCACCCAGAACGATCTGCTCAAGGAATACGTCGCGCGCGGCACCTCCATATTCCAGCCCGAAGTTTCTCTGCGGCTTTCCACCGAACTGATTCGCTTTTGCGTTGAACGGGTGCCCAACTGGAACCCGATCAATTGCTGCGGCTATCATTATATGGAAAGCGGCGCCACGCCCGCCGAGGAGATCGGGTACGCGTTCGGCAACGCCATGATGATTCTCGACGCGCTGCGGCCGCATCTTGCACCCGCCGCGTTCGAGCAGACCGTCCGGCGCATCTCGTTCTTTATCAACAGCGGCATCGAACTGGTGCCCGAGATTTGTAAGGTGCGCGCGTACTTCCAACTCTGGCGCGATTTGTGCGCGCACGAATACGCAATCCCGGGCGTTGCCTTCCGCGCCGGATGCCAGGTGCGTTCACTGACGCTGACTGCGCAGCAGCCCGAAATCAATATCGTGCGCATCGCTTACGAGGCGCTGCCGGTGGTGCTCTCGGCCAACGCCCGCGTCAACGCGCTTCAGCTTCCGGGCTTCCGCGAGGCGCTGGGTCTGCCCGATCAGGCCGAACAGCTCCTCAGCCTGCGCACGCAGCAAATTCTCATGTACGAAACCGAAGTGGCCCGCTATGGCGATATTTTCGAGGGCAGCAAAATAATCGAGGCGCAAACCGCCGAGATCGCCGATCGCGCCCGCGCGATCGCGATGGAACTGCGGCAGGCCGGCTACCAGCGCGCCATCGAGATCATCAGCGGCCAGCTCACGCGCCGGCTGACCGAACGCCAGGCGAGGCTGGAGGCAGGCGAGATCATCCAGGTCGGGGTCAACGCCTTCACCGGCGAGATTGGCCTTGCCGCCGTCGAACCCGCGCAGGATGACGTTGCCGCGCAGGCTGCGGCGCAAGCGCGGAGAATCGACGATCTCCGGCAATGGCGATCGAGGCGCGATAATGGCGCCGTGGCTTCGGCGCGCGACAAACTCGAACGCGCCGCGGCGGCGCAATCCGACATAATGGAAGCGACTTTGGAAATGGCGCGGGCGGGCGCCACGGTAGGGGAATGGACGCAGTCACTGGAACGCGCGACGCGCGGACGCTACACGCCCCCCGTGCTGGACAGCGCCGGCGCGATGCAGATGCTGCGCGTGCCCAAGGCAAGGCGGCCCGTCCGAATCGCGCTGGGCAAGGCCGGACTTGACGGACATGTCAACGCGGTCAAGCTGCTGGCGCATGCCTGCCGCCAGGCCGGGATGGAAGTGATAATCGCGGGGTTCAAGCAGACCCCGGCACAACTGGTCGAGACTGCGTTGCAGGAAGACGCGGAAATCCTCGGCGTCAGCAGTATGGCCGGAGCGCATCTGACGATTGCCGCCGAGATCATGGAGCTGCTGCGTCGCCATAACGCGCAACACGTCAGCGTCATAATCGGCGGCATCATTCCCGAACGCGACCGCGCCGCTTTGACCAATTTGGGCGTCAAGGCGGTGTTCACACCGCATGATGCGATGCTCCATGATATTGTGGAGCGCGTGCTCGCAGTAGCGGCTCAGGAGGGAAGACAAGATGGCAGGCCAGGATGAGTGTTCACAGTTGCGGCTGATCAGGTTGTTCGGATGGTTTTGCGCCTTGATGGTGAGTGCAGTCGTGTGCGGCACCGCGCGCGCCACTGAGCCGCGGCCATGGCTGTGCCGCGACAAGCCGGTCTTTTCCACTTCGGGCCCCGCGCACATCGACATGAGCAGGCATGACAACCGCCGATGGCAGGTTTTTTTAATGAAATTCGATCCCTCCGGCGGTCATGACGGTTTCACCATATCCAATTCCTACGACCTCGGCCCCGGCCATCGTCACGCCAGCGACAACCTGGATGCCGGCCAGTTTTTTGCGGTGGCGCTCTACAGTTCGGGCGGACATTGGATTTGCCCCGGCCCGGCCAACCAGACCGACGTCCCCGGCACCCTCACCAATCTCTGCTACGGCGCCTCCGGCGGTGCCTGCGACGTAAACCTGGCAGTCAAGTCCGCCAAATAAATTTCGGCTGCCGAGGGCAGAGTTTGACCCACCTGCCGTTTCTGCAAAAATAGCTCCGGCAATTCGCAACTCTGCTGCCAAAGAGGCTGAACGCAGGCGGGTCTTTGCTCATGCGGGTTTAAGTTGTACTGACTAACGGATGGCTGGTTGATAAGTCTTGCTTAAACCGCCCCGACCTTTGACGAGGCTTTTTATGACGCGCAAAAAAATTGCATTCATCGGTGCCGGCAACGTGGGCGCCACCTGCGCCCATCTGTGCTTCCTGCGCGGACTGGGCGATATCGTCCTGTACGACATTATCGACGGTCTGCCCCAGGGCAAGGCGCTCGACATGCTCGAATCCGCGCCGGTGATGGGCGTGGACGTGAAAGTCACCGGCACACTGGATTTCAGCGAAATCGAAGGGGCGGACTGCTGCGTAGTCACCTCGGGTTCGCCGCGCAAGCCGGGGATGAGCCGCGACGATTTGCTCAAGATCAACGCCGGCGTAATGAACCAGGTGGGCGAAGCGATCAAAAATTACGCGCCCGACGCCTTCGTGATCGTCGTCACCAATCCGCTCGATGCGATGGTCACGCAGATCAAACGCGTAACCGGCTTCCCCAGGCATCAGGTCGTCGGACAGGCGGGCGTCCTGGATTCCGCCCGCTACCGCACCTTTATCGCCCAGGAGCTTAAGGTTTCGGTGGAAAGCGTCCATGCGATGGTGCTGGGTGGGCACGGCGACGATATGGTGCCTGTTCGCAGCTACACCACCGTGGGAGGGGTACCGATCGAGAAGCTGATTAACCCCAGACGCCTGGATGAGATCGAGAAGCGCACCCGCGACGGCGGCGCCGAGATCGTCAACCTGATGAAAACGTCATCTTATTATGCGGCCGGCTCGGCGGTGTATCGGATGGTCGAGGCTTACATCCTGGACCGCAAGGAAGTCCTTCCCGCCGCTGCTTATCTGGACGGCGAATATGGCGTGAAGGGGCTGTACGCTGGGGTACCGGTGATTATCGGCGGTGGCGGAGTCGAGAAAATCGTTCCGATCGATCTCACCGAGGCGGAGAAAAAAGCTTTCGCCAGCTCCGTCAATCATGTCCGCGAACTGGTCGAGGCGATGGACAAGGTGCTGGCGGGCTGACGCGCCGTCCGACCTCGACCCCAGGGAAACTTGAATGAATATACATGAATTTCAGGCCAAGCAGATTCTGGCGCGCTTCGGTGCCCCGGTGCCCAAAGGCCAGCCCGCCGCTTCCGCGGCGGAAATGGAGGCGGCGTTCAAAGCGCTGGGCCAGCCCAGGGCCGTCGCCAAGGTCCAGATCCATGCCGGCGGACGCGGCAAGGCCGGCGGCGTCAAAATCGTGGAGAGCGCGGCGCAAGCACGCGACTTCGCCCAACAGATGCTCAACAAGCCGCTGGTGACGCATCAGACCGGGCCCGAGGGCCGCATCGTGCGCAAGCTGTACCTCGAAGAAGCCAGCGACGTAGCGCGCGAGCTGTACCTGGCGATGCTGGTCGATCGCAAGGCCGAGCGGATCGCGGTTGTCGCCAGCACCGAAGGCGGCATGGATATCGAGGAAGTCGCCGCCAAAACTCCGCAGCGGATTATCACCGAGCCAATCGATCAGATCGCCGGGATGGCCGGATTCCAGGCGCGCAAGATCGCCTTTGCCCTCGGGCTGAGGGACAAGCAGGTCAACCAGTTCGCCGGCCTGCTCAACTCGATGTACCGCGCGTTTAATGAAACCGACGCCTCGTTGATCGAAATCAATCCTTTGGTCGTGACAAAACAGGGCGTTTTGCTGTGTTTGGATGCCAAGATGTCCTTTGACGACAACGGCCTGTTCCGCCATCCCGATATCCGTGAGCTGCGCGACCCCAACGAAGAGGATCCGACGGAAACCGAGGCGGCCAAGTACGATCTCAGCTACGTCCATCTGGACGGCAACATCGGATGCATGGTCAACGGAGCGGGCCTGGCGATGGCGACGATGGACATCGTCAAATATTACGGCGCGGAACCGGCCAACTTTCTCGACGTCGGCGGCGGCGCCAATACCGAGAAGGTCGCGGCGGCCTTCCGCATCCTGCTTTCCGATCATCGTGTCAGAGGCGTCCTGATCAATATCTTCGGCGGCATCATGCGCTGCGACGTGCTGGCGCAGGGCGTGGTCGAGGCCGCGCGCCAGGTCAACCTTAAGGTGCCGCTGGTGGTGCGGATGGAAGGCACCAACGTCGACCAGGGCAAGAAGATCTTAAAGGACTCCGGAATTGCCGTAATCGCCGCCGCAGATATGGCTGACGCGGCGCGCCGAGTGGTCGAAGCAATCGGGGGGCGGAGCTAAACATGAGTATTCTGGTCAACAGGAACACCCGGGTCGTGACCCAGGGAATCACCGGCGCGACCGGTCAGCTCCATACCCGGGCGTGCAAGGAGTATGGCACGCAGATGGTCGCCGGGGTGGTGCCCGGAAAGGGCGGCACCGATTTCGAGGGTATCCCAATCTTCGACACCGTCGAGCAGGCGCGCAAAGCCACCGGATGCAACGCCAGCGTGATCTACGTTCCGCCGCCGTTCGCCGCCGACGCAATCATGGAAGCCGCGGATGCGGGTGTCGAACTGATCGTCTGCATCACCGAAGGCATCCCGGTTTTGGACATGGTGAAGGTGAAGCGATACATCAACGCAACGAAGTCGCGGCTGATCGGCCCGAACTGCCCCGGCATCATCACGCCGGGCGAATGCAAAATCGGGATCATGCCGGGTTACATTCATAAGCCGGGCAAGGTCGGCGTGGTGTCGCGTTCGGGCACGCTGACCTATGAGGCGGTCTATCAACTGACCCAACTGGGGATCGGCCAATCCACCTGCATCGGGATAGGCGGCGATCCGATTATCGGCACCGGGCATATCGATGCGCTAAAGATGTTTAATGAAGACCCCGATACCGAAGCCGTGATCCTGATTGGCGAAATCGGCGGCACAGCCGAGGAGGAAGCCGCCCAGTACATCCAACAGAATTTCAAAAAACCGGTAGTTGCATTTATCGCCGGACAGACCGCTCCGAAGGGGCGGCGGATGGGCCATGCGGGCGCGATCATTTCAGGCGGACGCGGCACGGCGGCGGACAAAATCGCGGCGCTGAAGGCGGCCGGAATCACCGTCGCGATGAGTCCCGCCGATCTGGGCTCGACCATGAAGCAGGTGCTCGATGCCCGCAAGTAGTGCGATGGAACAGACGCTCGCAATCTGTAAGCCCGATTCGGTCAAACGCAACCTGGTCGGGCAAATCCTTGGTCAAATCGAGGCATCGGGCCTGCAAATCAAAGCGCTCAAGCGGCTGACGCTGACGCGCAGGCAGGCCGAAGCTTTTTACGACGTCCACAAGGAGCGGCCGTTCTTTTCCTCGCTGTGCGACTACATGACCTCGGGTCCGGTGGTCGTGGCCGCGCTGGAGGGCGAACGCGCGATCGAGCGCTGGCGCGAGTTGATGGGCGCCACCGATCCGGCCAAAGCGGCGGAAGGCACGATCCGGAAAAAGTTCGGCCAGAATATCGAGCAGAACGCGGTCCACGGCTCTGACGCCAAAGAAACGGCCGCCCGTGAGATCGCGTTTTTCTTCAGCGGAATCGAACTGGCCGGGTAGAAAAGCCAGCTGCTTAAAAAATGGCTGCCTGTCTCCACGCAGTCATCACACTTAATACGGGGCTCCAAAGCTGAAGCTGCGCGGCGCCATCTCCGGCTTCGGCCAGGTCGCCGAACAGGGCCATCTCCCCGGATGGCGTCAGCGGCCTGACGTCGAAATCGTGGCGGTCCACGAACCGCTGGCGCAGCGCCGGCAGGCGGCGCTGCGCGCAAATAACAACCTCCGCGTCTATGAAGACCTCGACCTGCTGCTGGCGGGCGAGTCTCCCGATTTCGTCGATATCGCCAGCCCCCCCGCCTTTCACGCCGATGCCGCCCGCGCCGCGCTTGAGGCCGGCGCTCACGTGCTGGTGGAAAAGCCTCTGTGTCTGAACCTGGACGATCTGCGCAGCCTGTGCTCGTTGGCCCAGGCGCGCGGACGGATCCTGTTTTGCGTCCACAATTGGAAGCATTCGCCTGCCTACCGCCGCGCATTCCAGACGATCAGCGCCGGACGGCTAGGCGAATTGCGCTACTGCGCTCTGACGCGGCTGCGCACACGCCAGGCAGGGGGTGCGTTATGGCGCCTGGACCCGCTGATCGGCGGCGGCGGTATCCTCATCGATCACGGATGGCACGTGTTTTACCTGATGCAGTGGTTGATGGGCGCAAACGCCCCGGCTTCGGTTGCAGCCCGCCTGGGTATATTTCCGCCCGGCGTAATCGAGGAAGTTGCTGAGGTGAGCGTAAGCTTCGAAAACGGCGCGCTCGGACATATCCATCTGTCATGGCGCGCGCCCGCCCGCCGGACCTCCGCCGTGCTGTACGGTGAGCAGGGAATGCTGGAAATCGAAGACGGCAGTGTCCGCCTGACCCACCGCAGTGGCGCGGTCGAGGATCTATCGGTCGTCGAGGAAGCCGACAATTCGTACCATCCGGGATGGTTCGCATCGTTGGCGCAGGAATTCGAAACCGCAATCGTCCAGGGGCCGCTGGGCGCCGTAGCGATGCAAAACCAGCACGAAGCGGCAACCGCATTGGCAATGCTTGAAGCCGCCAAGGCCTCACACAGCGCGGGCGGCACCAGCGTCGCCCTGCGCCCGCTGCTCTGACGGCACAGGACTTCTCTCTGTTAACAGGGCGGGCCGTCATGCCCGCCGAGGTAAATGGGCGGGGGCCGCTTACCACTCAGGCCGGTCGGCCCGAATGCGTCACTGCCGGCCCACTTTGACGTTGGGGCCGGTGCGTTGCCTCATCTTCTGACGGTAGCGGATCCGCTCACGCGTTGCGCGCTCCCTTCGATGGCTCTGGCGGTAGGCAAGGCTGGCCACCTTGTTGGCGCATCGATGGCTGCAATATTTCTGATTTTTCCGCTGCGCATAAAAGATTTTCGAGCACTGAGGTTGCTGGCAGCGCCTGATCTGCAGCGCCGATTGGGGATCTTCGCAGATATCATCGATCGCCACGCGCACCGCGGCGTCGATCAGCCTGGCGTCGCGGTAACTGAGCGCCCGGCCTCCTTCAGTACCCAGTTTGGCGGCGTCAAGAACCACCTTGCCGGCCTGGTAGAACGCCTGCAAGCGCCGGCGATCCGCCACCGCTTCAATCACCCGCCGGACCGCGTCGATGACCGCTCAACGCTGAAGTCGATCGGCTCGAAAGGAAACCGGCGCGGCTTCAACCGGTTCATCCGGTTCGAGATCGAGCCATTGGCGCAACTCGTAGATCAGGTTTGGCAGATCTCCGGGCCGTCCCATGGCGAGCCCTTGAGCATCGGCATGCGAGAATTCCACCAGCCATGAGACGGTGCGCTCCTTCCTCATTGCCTGCGGACGCTGCGGTCCCATGGAGTTCCTGCGCGCGTTGGTAGCCATCCGCAGCACTCCATATCAAACGCTCTCGCCGGAAGCAAATTGTATTTAAGGATGAAAAGCGTCTGGTCATATTTAAATTACGATTTGATATTGCCAGAAAGACGCTCGGCGCTAAGTTTGGGATGGGAGGCGGACCCGCATGAGAACCAAGGCCAACTGTCTCGCAGCAGTTGCGGTTGTGGCCTTTCTGGCTGCTACCGCGGGGCGCGCGCTGGCTCAATACCTGGGCCAGTTCAGCACCAATCCGTACGCACCCAATTCCACCTCGAACCCGTACGGCATCTATGGCAACCCCTATTCACCCAACTCGATCCACAACCCCGACGGAATTTACGGCAGTCCCTACAGCCCGCGCAGCGTCAATAATCCATACGCGACGCAGGCGCCCAAGCTGTACGACCAGTCGGGTGACTACCGCGGCAGGTTGAGCAGCAATCCTTACGACCCCGATTCGACCAGCAATCCCTACGGACGCTACGGCAGTCCATATTCGCCCGACAGCGTCAACAATCCCTACGGTCCCGGCAATCCGTACCGCCCCGACAGTCCTAACAACCCGCTGGGCTCCGGTTGGGCGATCAGGGGGAGTCCCTGAGGGAGTAACTGAAATGACTGCGGATTCATTGCCCGCAAGGAGGGGGAACGCGCCGGTTGGATGCTCAAGCGGCGCGTTCGCGCGGGCACGAAGCTTTCAGAGATCGCAATCCTGGTCTTCCTGCTGCTCAACCTGGCGGCGATCGGCCCCTGCTGGGTCATAGCACCGATGATTCGCGACCTTGCTGGACAGCCGGCAAGGTCCACACAGGGAATTACGAACCAGTCCGCATCGCCTCAGGACCCTCGCGCAGGGGTTCCAGGTCGAGCTCCGCGTCGTTCCTTAACCTCAGCAGCGCTACGACACCGCCGACAACCGGCTGTGGACGGCACCCTTTGCCCAAAACGAGATGGTTCTACCCTTCTCTTGCAAGAAAAGGGGCAGGGGGTTACGTTTCTTTCTCGTTTTCTTACTTCTCTACCTTCGCCCCCGCTTCTTGCGCAGCCCTTGACTTGTTCCAACCGGCGCGCAAGAGTCATCATTGACCGACAGGTTAGGGATGGGTTGGTGGCGGCTCCCTCGGATGGGAGATCAACCGACGGTTCGGCGATATTTTCGCCGTCACTGCGCCATGGATAAGGAGCTCGGCCAGTCTAATTCTCGCGTCACGGTGGGGATTCCAGGCTGATGGAAGGCAATGGTAACGGCGGGAGAGCAAACACAATCGCAGGATTCGCGCGAGGAGATTCTCAAGGCGGCGATCAGGCTGTTCGCCAGCCGTGGCTTTCATGAGACCTCGATGTCCGAGGTGGCGCGCGAGGCCAAGGTCAGCAAGGCGCTGATATTCTGGCATTTCAAGACCAAGGAAGAGCTCTTTCTGGCGGTTCTTGACAAATTGCTGGAACCTTATGTTATCGACTTCGCCGAAGAGTCGGAAAAACTGGATGCGCGCGAGCAAATCAGGAAGCTGGTCAATGGCTATGTCAATTTCGTGCGCGAAAACGGCAGTTCGGTCAGTTTCTTTTTACGCCGCTTCATGAGCGGCGAGGAGATGCCTGAATCGTTTACGCAACAGATCCGGCGCCTGTACGATCTATATCAGGCGCTGCTAACGGACCGGATTCGTCTGGCTCAGGAACAGGGGCTGTGTTCCCGCTCCACTCAGCCCCACGTGATGGCCAATTTTGTGATGGCTGCGCTCAACGGGCTGTTGATTAACCTGCTGTTCATGAGCCAGGAGCCCGGCAATCTGGACAGCGCATTGACCATGCTCTACGGACTGTTGTTCGGTCAATTATCAGATCCGGCAGCGGACGCCGGGCCCCCATCCAATTAAAGAACGGAGACTTAGCCGCCATGCGCATGCGCTTTAAATTCATGGCCGACCTCGCCCGTTACATGTCACGGCAAAAGCGCGCCGGCCATAAATATTTCCCGATTGTGTTGATGCTTGAACCGCTGCACGCGTGCAATCTTGCCTGTGTCGGATGCGGCCGGATTGTCGAATATAAAGACACCATCCGCGACCAGATGCCGCTGGAGGAAGCGCTTGGCGCCGCCCGGGAAGCCGACGCCCCGATCGTGGCCGTCTGCGGTGGCGAACCCCTGATGTACAAGCATATCGTCCCGCTCACCAGGGGACTCATTGACCAGGGCCGCCATACCATGATCTGCACCAATGCGATCCTGCTGGAACGCTTTATCAGGCAGGTACCGCCCAGCCCCTACCTCAGCTTCAACATCCACCTGGACGGGATGCGCGAGACGCATGACCGCGTGGTCGATCGCGACGGCGTCTTCGACACCTGCATCAAGATGATCAAGTTGCTCAAGGAAAAGGGCTACTGGGTGCAGACCAACACGACGATCTATCGCGAAACCACCGCCGATGAGATCGAGGAGATGGTCAAGCTGCTGACTTCGCTCAAAGTGGACGGAATGATGATCACACCGGGCTACCATTACCAGGTGCTGACCAACGACATCTATCTGAAGGCGGATGAGATGCCATACAAGTTCATGCGGGTGAAAAAACTGGCCGACGATTACAAGATCATCAACACGCCGATTTATCTCGAATACCTGACTGGCGAGCGCGACCTCTTGTGCAGCCCGTGGACGACGGTGACCCGCAATCCGCGCGGATGGAAAGGGCCCTGCTATTTAATAACCAACGGACACTACAAAACGTTCAAGGAGATGCACGAGGCGACCGATTGGGAATACTATCGCACCAAGCAGGACATTCGCTGCCGTGACTGCAAGCTCCATTCCGGCTTCGACGGAACCGTAGCCTTGGAATTCGGCAAAAACCTCAAAGACACGTGGAAGATGGTGCGCTATTACGTTTCCTGAGGTCCCGCGCGTCCCGCTTACTTTGCGTTATGGGGAAGTTCGCTGCCGCTCCCGAGAAAACCGATGGAAAATTCCCGCTCTGGCCCCACCCATCTCGCCGAACCTGGCCGTCATCCGGACAGCGACCCGTCCGCCTTTAGGATCGACAGCTATCTCAAGCAACGGGCCGAGTTCGTGGAACGCGCGCTGGACAGCGTCGTCGCCAGCGATGGCCGTCCCGGAGCGCAACTGCTGGAAGCGATGCGCTACAGTCTGTTTGCGGGCGGCAAACGTCTGCGCCCGATCCTGGCCATCGCGGCCTGCGAGGCCGTCGGCGGCGACCCTGCTGACGCGCTCGGCCTGGCCTGCGCGCTTGAAATGATCCACACCTACTCGCTGATCCATGACGACCTGCCCTGCATGGACGACGACGACCTGCGCCGCGGCCGCCCCACCAATCACAAGGTTTACGGCGAGGCGATGGCGACGCTGGCGGGCGACGCTTTGCTGACCGACGCCTTTATCGTGCTGGCGCGTTCCCATCCCAATCGTGCATCGAGCGCCGCGGTGCTCGACGTGGTCGCGGAACTTGCTCAGGCGGCGGGCTCTTCCGGTATGGTGATCGGGCAGGCGCTCGACATTCTTTGCGAAGGCAAGGCAACCGATCTCGCCACGCTTGAATATCTGCATGCCCGCAAGACCGGCGCGCTGTTCCTGGCGGCGGTGCGCGGCGGCGGCTTGCTTGGCGGCGGGAATCCCGATCAAATTGACGCGCTGACCCGCTATGGCCGCTCGATCGGCCTCGCCTTTCAAGTCGTCGATGACGTGCTCGACGTCGAGGCGTCCGCCGATCAGCTGGGCAAGCGCACTCACAAGGACGACGCCCACGGCAAGGCGACCTATCCCGCCTTGATGGGGGTTGCGAAGTCGCGTCAGTTCGCGCGTGAACTCAAACAGCGCGCGATCGATGCTCTGGCGGCCTTCGACGAGCGCGCGCGTCCGCTTCGCGAGATCGCAAATTTCGTGGTGGAGCGCTCCCTGTGACGCAGACTCCATCGTCGCGCCAGGCCGTGTTGATCGAACCGCGGCATTTCGAGTTGCGCGAAATGACTCCACCCCGTCCGGGGCCCGGCGAAGTCCTGATCCGGGTCAAATGCGCCCTGAGTTGCGGCACCGATTTGAAATTCTACCGCCGCGGCCATCCGTTGTTCAGCTTTCCGACGCCCTTCGGACACGAGTTCTCCGGCGTGGTCGTCGAAACTGGCGCCGGGGTTGAGAACTTCAAGCCCGGCGACGAGCTGATGGCGGCGCCCACGGCACCGTGCGGTAAATGTTTTTTTTGCGCACGCGGCCAGGAAAATCTGTGCGTCCAGGTGATCGACACGATGGTTATGGGCGCGTATGCGGACCTGCTGTTGCTCCCCGCCCATGTCGTTGCACGCAATGCGTTCCGAAAACCCCCCGGCCTGCCTTTCGACGAAGCGGCGCTGCTGGAACCGCTGGCCTGCGTGGTTCACGCCCAGGCGGTGGCGCTTCCCCGCAAAGTGGAAACCTGCATGGTGCTCGGCGCGGGCGCCTTCGGGCTGATGCATGCGATACTGCTCAAGGCCGCCGGTGTGGCCAGAGTCGTGGTCGCGGGACGCGGCGATTCACGACTGCGATGGGCGGCCGACATGGGCGCTGATCTCGTGATCGACGCGCGCCATGAAGACGTGGCCAGCAAAGCCACCGCGCTCAACGGCGGTTATGGCCCCGACCTGGTGATTGAGGCGACCGGTCAGGTCTCCGGATGGGAAAGCGCGCTGCGCTGCGTGCGGCGCGGTGGACGCGTCGTGTTCTTCGGCGGCTGCGCGGCGGGAACTTCGGTCCAGCTCGATACTCGCCGGATGCATTACGATAGTTTGACGTTGCTGGCGCCTTTCCATTTTCGCCCGGCTGATGTAATACGGGCCCGCCAATTGCTGGCCGAGCGCAACCTGGGCGTAGGCCGAATCATCAACGAGCACAGGCGCTTGAGCGAATTGCCGCAGGTGTTCGATATGCTCGAGCGAGGCGACGTTCTGAAGTGCGCGATTATCCCGTGATGCTGCGGGAGAGGACAAAGAAAACGCCTGTATCTCGCCCGCTGGGCCGCAACATCTTTACGACCAGGGCGAGGGCCAGGGTCTTTCAGTTTGGCAGGGCACAACCGGTATTTGATCGAATCGCCGGTGACCAATTAACAATGTCAACCCGACCGACGCTGGGAGATGTGTGGTGAAGAGGGAATACAGTTGCGGGAAATGAACGAGACGATTGAAACCAGTAGCGCATCGGCGCAGGAATCGCAATCGGCCGACGGCCGCATCGGTTCCCGCCTCGACCAGGTAATTACTCGCGCCCAGCGGGCGTTGCTTGCGCTTCAACGGCCCGAGGGCTACTGGCAGGGTCCGCTGGAAGCCAACGCGGAGATGAACGCCGAGTACATCATCTTCACCCACTTCATGGATTGCGTCGATCCGCAGCAGGAAGCCAAGCTCAAGAAGATGCTGCTCGACCTTCAGCAACCCGACGGCAGTTGGAGCTTGTTCGAGGGAGGCGAAGGCTACCTCTCCACCAGCATCGAGGCCTATTTCGCGCTGAAGCTGGCCGGGATGCGGGCGGGCGACGAGGAGATGACACAGGGGCGGCGTTGGATTCTCTCGCGAGGCGGCGTCGCCAAATGCGGCGCGCTCGCCCGTTTTTACCTTGCGGCGATGGGTCAGCTTCCGTGGGAGGCGACCACTGCCCTGCCGATTGAATTGGCCCTGCTCCCCAACTGGTTCCCGGTCAATGTTTACGAACTCTCTTCATGGGCGCGCGGCACCGTATTCGGCCTGATGTTGCTGCAGGCGATGCGGCCCACGGTCAAGGTGAGCTACGAAGCCGGCATCCTCGAATTGTATATCGAACCACCGCATTTCACCCGTTTTCGACCGCCCGCCCCGCGACGGCGTCTGTCCATGCGTGGCGCCTTCAACCTGCTCGATCCCGTACTGCGCGCCTGGAACCGCCGTCCGCTGCCGGCGCTGCGGGCTCGCGCCGTGAGCGCGGCCGAGAAATGGATCCTGGAGCATCAGGAAGCCAACGGCTCATGGGGTGGAATCGAGCCCTGCTATCTGCTCAGTGCGATGGCACTGAAGGCGATCGGGTACCGCCCGGATCATCCGGTCCTCAAAAAGGCGATCGAAGCCAGCCGCGAGTTGCTCTGGGACATGGGCGACAAGCTGCTGTGCCAGCCCTGCGTGTCTCCCAACTGGGACACCGCATTGGCGGCCAAGGCGCTGATCGACTCGGGTCTGCGGCCGGATGACGAGGCGCTGATCAAAGCCTCGCGATGGCTTATAGATCATCAGATATTCAAACGCGGCGACTGGGCGGTTAAGCGGCCCAATCTGGCGCCCGGCGGGTGGGCATTCGAGTTCTACAACGACTGGTATCCGGACGTTGATGATTCCGCTGTCATTCTCTATGTGCTTGCGTGCACTCCTTTTTATGATGCCGCGGCCAGGGAAAAAGCGATCAGTGCAGGTGCGAACTGGGTGATGGGGATGCAGTCGAGAGACGGCGGGTTTGCGGCTTTCGACGCCGACAACGACTCGACCTGGCTCAACCATATGCCTTTCGCTGACGTGGAGGCTGTCACCGATCCCAGTTGCCCGGACCTGACAGGGCGCGTGCTGGAAATGATGGCGGCGGTGGGATATAGCGCCGACCATCCGGTGGCGCGGCGCGCAATCGCCTGGCTCAGAAAGGCTCAGGACGCCGACGGCGCATGGTGGGGGCGCTGGGGCGTCAACTATATTTACGGCACTTTTTCCGCGCTCGCCGGCCTGCGCGCAATCGGCGTCAACATGTCCGAGCCGTGGATTAAGCGCGCCGTGCAGTGGCTCAAGGACCATCAGAACGCCGACGGCGGCTGGGGCGAGAGTCCGCTCAGTGACCAGGATCGCGCCTGGCGCGGACGCGGCACCAGCACCGCCAGCCAGACCGCATGGGCGCTGATTGGTCTGCTGGCCGGCGAGGATGAAATCAGCGCTGCCGTACGCCGCGGAGTGGATTGGCTGCTTGAGCGCCAGAACGAGAGCGGAAGCTGGGATGAGTCCGAATTCACTGGCACCGGGTTTCCCAATCATTTTTACCTGCGCTACCACCTCTACCCGCACTATTTTCCCCTGATGGCGCTTGGCAGATTCCGATCGCGGCTCAACCGCGAAGCGGCGGGGTGAATGGCGATGAAGACGATCGCGGTACTTGGTTCCACCGGGTCTGTTGGCGTGACCACCCTCGACGTCGTGAGCCGCTTTGGCGATCGCTTCCGGGTGGGCGCGATGGCCGCTGGCCGAAACATCAAACTGCTGGCCGAACAGATTCGCCGTTTCCGTCCCGAACTGGTGTCGGTCGCCGATCGCGAAGCAGCCTCCGGCCTCGAGCAACTTTTGGGAAGTCACAAGGTCGAAATCATGACCGGCATGGAAGGCGCGATCGCAGTCGCAACGTTGTCGGGAGCACAATTGGTAGTCTCCGCGCTGGTCGGGGCCTTGGGATTGCGTCCCACGCTGCGCGCCATCGAGGCTGGCAAGGATATCGCCTTCGCCAACAAGGAAGTCCTGGTTGTAGCCGGCGAGGTCGTGACCCGCGCGGCACAAGCCAATCAGGTCCGGCTGCTGCCCGTCGACAGCGAGCACAACGCGCTGTTCCAATGTCTGGAGGGCCGCAAGCGCTCCGCCGTCAAACGGATTATTCTTACCGCCTCCGGCGGCCCTTTCCGTACATGGCCAAGCGAGCGCTTCGAGGCTATCACCGTCGCCGACGCGCTCAAACATCCGACCTGGCAGATGGGCGCCAAGATCACGATCGATTCAGCCACGCTGATGAACAAGGGGCTGGAAGTGATCGAGGCGCGATGGCTCTTCGGCCTGGATGTTTCACAGATCTCCGTGATTATCCATCCGCAAAGCATCGTCCATTCGATGGTCGAGATGATCGATGGGTCGGTGTTGGCCGAGATGGCGATACCGGATATGGCGATCCCGGTCGCCTATGCGTTGGCATTTCCTGAACGGCTGCCCATGGATCATCTGCGGCCGCTCTCATTGATGGACTGCGGAGCGCTGACCTTCGAACAGCCCGATCTGATCCGCTTCCCGTGCCTGCGTCTGGCCTACGAAGCACTGAAAGCGGGCGGCACGATGCCGGCCTGCCTGAACGCCGCCAACGAGGAACTGGTGGCGGGCTTTCTGGCCAAAAAGATCCGCTTCCCGGAAATTCCCCGCCATCTCGAAACCGTCATGGAACGCCATCAGGGCGGCCCGGCCCGAAGCCTGGAGGACGTGCTGGAAACCGATAGCTGGGCCAGGGCCGCGACCCGCGAGCTGATCGCCGCCTGACTAGAGAGAACCTCAGGAGTGACGCATAAGATCCTGATTGCTCGTCTGTCTCATTTCTCAACCATCTTCCTTCGTTCCTGAATTCTTGTTCATGGAAGCCGCCAATCACCAAGCCTCCGCCATCCTCGACGACGCATACGCCTACTGCGCACGGCTGGCGCGCTCTCATTATGAAAATTTCACCATCGCGTCGTGGCTGATGCCGCGGGAAATGCGCCCGCACATGTATGCGATTTATGCGTACGCTCGGATCGCCGACGACTTTGCCGACGAAGAGCACGACCTGGGCAAGCTTGACCGATGGGAAAGTGAATTGGATCTGGCCTATGCCGGAAAGCCGCAGCATCCGGTGTTCGTTGCCCTGGCGGACACGGTTCGCCGGTTCGATATTCCGCGCCAGCCGTTTGCCGATCTGTTAAAGGCCTTTCGCTCGGACGTGGAGTTCAAGGGTTTCGAGACGATTGACGATCTGCTGGAGTATGCGCGCTATTCCGCCAATCCGGTAGGGCGGCTGGTGCTTTATCTATTCGGCTTTCGCGACCAGCGCCGCCAGGAACTGTCCGATCGCATTTGCACGGGACTGCAATTGGCGAATTTCTGGCAGGATGTTGCAATCGACTGGGCCAAGGGACGCGTTTATTTCCCGCGTCAGGATCTCAGCCGTTTCGGGTATTCGATCGACCAATTGCAGGCCCAGGTGGTCAATCCCGCCTTTGTCGCCCTGATGCGCCATGAGATTGAGTTCGCGCGCGCCCTGCTCAGTTCGGGTGCCGCGCTCAGTGAGATGGTCGGACCGCGCCTGCGCCGCGATATCCTGATGTTCGCGGGCGGCGGTCTGGCGATCCTGCGGGCAATCGAGGCTGTGGATTACGACGTTTTTCGCGCCCGTCCCAGCTTGCATAAGCTGGACTATCTGCGCTTAGGTTGGCATGCATTAAGAGGCAGGGTCCGTGTCTGAGAGAGTGGATGAAATGGGGACGCTGACGGACTTCGGCTCCAGCCTCGCCGGCGATTTCGCGCACTGCGCGACGGTTACGCGCAAAGCGTCCTCCAATTTTTATTACGCCTTCAAGCTGCTTGCGCCGCCGCGCCGCCGCGCCTTGTATGCCACCTATGCCTTTTGCCGCTTCGTTGACGATATCGCCGACGACAGCAACGTGCGCGAGCCCGCAATTGTTTTGGAACGATGGCGCGAGGAGTTGGATCGCGTCTATTCTGGCGACCCGCGCTATCCCATATCTCGCGCGCTGGCCGACAGCGTGCGCCGCTTTTCGATCCCGCGCCGCTATTTCGAGGAGATCATCGACGGCGTCGAAATGGACCTGGCGCACCGGCGCTATCGCACCTTCGAAGAACTTCGGCTTTACTGCTATCGCGTCGCTTCCGCCGTCGGCCTCGTCTGTATCGAAATCTTCGGCTACCGCAACCCCCAGGCCCGCACCTATGCCGAGAATCTCGGTATCGCCTTCCAGCTCACCAACATCATCCGCGACGTGCGCGAAGACGCTGAACGCGGCCGTATCTATCTTCCGCTCGAAGATCTGGAGCGCTTCGATGTCAAGGAAGCGGAAATCCTGAGCCGCCAGCACAGTGCACGCTTCGAGCGGCTGATGGAATTCGAGGCCACGCGGGCCGAGCAGTTTTATGCGCTCGCACAGCAGACGCTGCCCCAGGAGGACCGCGCCAGCCTGCTCACCGCGGAAGCGATGCGCCTGATTTACAGCGCCTTGCTGCGCCGTATAGTGAAGTCGCGCTATCGTGTGATGGATGGGAAGCTCAGTTTGTCGGCTCCGCACAAAATTTTGCTGGTTGGACGTGCGTGGGCCAGTGGGAGGTTGAGGCGTGCCCGAGATTGATCGGACGGTGATGCCCGATCCGCGCGATGTCGTGGTGGTCGGTGGCGGTTTCGCGGGGCTGAGCGCGGCAGTGGCGCTGGCCGACGCTGGTTTCAGAGTTGCGGTGCTGGAACGCAAGCCCAAACTTGGCGGTCGCGCCTATTCCTTCAAGGACCCCGAAGGCGGCGACTGGATCGATAACGGCCAGCACGTGATGATGGGCTGCTATACGCAGACCTTCGATTTCCTCAAAAAAATCGGCACTTACGACAAGCTTGTATTCCGCGACCGGATCGAGATGGAGATGGTCGCGGCCAACGGCGAGCGCGGGCGAATCAAGGCCGGATATCTTCCGGGTCCGCTCCACATGGTCTCGGCCCTGATGCGCTACTCGATGCTGAGTTTCGGTGAACGCGTCTCGGTCCTGAAGGCGGGAGCGTGGTTGATAGCGCAGGCGCGCCTGCGCCGAAACCGGCTCGAACACACCACTGTCTCCGCCGCGCTTAAGGAATTAGGTCAATCCGACCGCGCCTGCGAACGGTTTTGGTATCCGCTGGCGATCGCCACGCTCAACGAGGAACCGGATAAAGCGTCGGCAGCGCTGCTGGCCGAGGTCTGGAAGCGCGCCTTCTTCGGCCGCCGTCGCGATTCGGCTTTTGTTTATTCCAAAGTCGGACTGAGCGATCTCTACTGCCAGGCGGCTGAGGATTTTATCGAACAGCGCGGCGGCTTCGTCGCCGCTCACACCGGGGTTGACCGCCTGGAACTGGACGGCAATCACGCGGTGGGATGCGTACGGTTGCGCGATGGAAAAAAAGTTGAAGCCGCCAATTTTATCTCCGCGGTGCCCGCCGGCGCCCTGCTCGCCATGCTGCCGGCGCCGCTTCAGGACGAACCCTTTTTCACCCGCCTGACGCAGCTTAGACCATCTCCAATCATTTGTGTTCACGTGTGGCTCGATCGCGAGGTTACCGACTGCGCTTTCGTCGGTTTCATCGGCTCAACCACGCAATGGCTGTTCAACAAGCGGGCGATTTTCTCCGAGCGCGGCAGCGAGCAGGGCGGTTATTTAAGTTTCGTGATTAGCGGCGCCCGCGCGCTGGTGGAACGCACCAACGAGCAACTGTTGGACCTGGTGCTCGACGATCTGCACAAAATGATCCCTGCCTCGCGCGACGCCAGACTGATCAAGGCCCTGGTGATCAAGGAGAAGCAGGCAACAATCGCGCCCGATTGCGAGTCAGATCGGTTGCGGCCTGGCTCTGACACGCCGATCGACAACCTGTTTCTGGCCGGCGATTGGATTCAGACTGGCCTGCCCGCTACGATCGAAAGTGCGGTGATCTCCGGATGCGCCGCTGCCGCCGCCGTTAAAAAAAGAGTCGGACCCATCTCGCCCGTACCCGTGCTGGAGTAAACTCTGCTCTATGGCCAAGACTTCCCTGGTAACCGGCGGCAACGGTTTCGTCGGCTGCCACGTCGTGCGGGCTCTGGTCGCGCGCGGCGATCACGTGCGGGTCCTGGTCAGGGCCAATGCTGACCTGCGCGCCCTGCAGGGCGTGGATTGCGAACCGGTAATCGGCGATCTGCGCGACCCGGACGCGGTCGCCGCCGCGGCTCGCGGCTGCGAGGAAATTTACAATGTCGCCGCCGACTATCGTCTATGGGTGCTGGATGAGGGCCCGATGTATGCCACCAACGTCCAGGGCACGCTCAACGTGCTGGCCGCCGCGCGCCTGCACAAGGCCGCGCGCGTCATCCATACCAGCACCGTCGGCGCGCTGGGCGTTCCCAAAAGCGGAGTCGGCACCGAGGACACTCCCGTCAGCCTCAATGACATGGTCGGCCCCTACAAACGATCGAAATTCCTGGCCGAACAGGCCGCGTTGCGTGCCGCGCGGGAGGGTATGCCGGTCGTGGTCGTGAACCCGTCAACCCCAATCGGCCCGCTCGATCATAAGCCGACGCCGACCGGCCGTATCATTGTGGATTTTCTCAATGGCCGCATGCCCGCCTATCTCGATACCGGGCTCAATCTGGTCGATGTAACCCATTGTGCGCGGGGTCATCTGCTGGCTGCCGAACATGGCAAACCCGGACATAAATACATCCTGGGCGGCGAGAACCTGACCCTTCAACAACTGTTCCAGCGTCTGGCCTCGATTTCGGGGGTACCCGCGCCGCGGATTAGAATCCCTTACGGCGTCGCGCTTGGATTCGCGATCGGCGCCGACTTTGTCGCCCGCCGAATTACCCGGCGGCCGCCGCGCGCCAGCCTGACCGAGGTCCGGATGGCGCGCAAGAAGATGTTCTTCGACCATAGCAAGGCGCGCCGCGAGCTGGGCTACGAGCCCGGTCCGATCGACACCGCGTTGAGCGACGCCGTCGCATACTATCGAATGACCGGCGCCGCGCCGACCACGGAGAAGTGAGAGAAGGAGGAGCAAAGAAAAAAAGAGAAAAGTGACGGAGAGAAGTGAGAATCAGAAAAAGAAATGAGAAAAGATAAAGTTGATTCAGCCGTTCGAAATCCGCTGAAGCTGCAGTGCGGCGAGTCGCCCTGATTTTTTCTGGAATCTCTTTTCTCATTTCTCTTTCCTCGTTTCCAAACTCCCCCCTCTCGCTATTCACTCCTCTTTTTAATCTCCTCTCCCCTCGCCATGCACCTACTGATCTCGACCATCCTGCTCCGCCCCTATGTCTTCCTCTTCCTGGCGGCGTATCTATTCATCTCGATCGTCAATTTCGGATTGCGGACGACCGCGATTTTCACCGTGCTCACCTATGTGGTGGCGTTGGGATGCGAATGGAGTTCCGTGCATAACGGATTCCCGTTCGGCTTGTATCATTATATTCCGGCGACCGCTGGGCGGGAGATCTGGGTATTTGGCGTGCCGTTCATGGATTCGCTGTCGTTTACGTTTCTGTCGTTCGCCAGCTACACGGTCGCGTTGATACTGGTTGCGCCGATTCAGTGGGATGGACTGGATTTGCGGCTTTACGATACGCGGTCGATTCGCCGCTCGCCGCGCGTGTGGCTCATGTCGGCGCTATTCATGGTGATGATCGATTTGGTCATCGATCCGATCACAGTGCTGGGTAATCGATGGTTCCTGGGAAAGATTTTCTGGTACGATCCGCCCGGTCCGCATTTTGGAGTGCCGATTAGCAATTATCTCGGATGGTTCTTCGTGGCCGTCATCGCAGTCGCGCTGTTTCAGTTTTTGGACGCGCGGATGGCGGGCGGCACGCGCAAACCAATGGGCGTGATGCCGCATCTGCCGCTGCGATGGCTGCTGGGCCCCACTCTTTATCTGGGGATCGTGGCCTTCGGGATTACGGTGGCGTTTTATATCGATGCGCCCACCATTGCATGGTCGTCGATCTTCATTTTCCTGCCCTTTCTGACGCTCGCCGCAAACACCCTGACGCGCCCGGGCAGCCGCGCCACCGAAGCGGATGTAAAGCGCCATCTGGAAGATTTCCCTTACGATGCGCGACCCGCACACGCACCCCTCGCGCCCGCAACTGTCAAGCAACCCACTGGCTCCGTGCGCCTGGACTGATCTCGGATCAGCCGCCCAAATGAAGATGAGCTCGCGAGCGTCTTCGGTTTTTCGATCCGGCGGATCGGTTTTCGGCGTTGCCCAACATATGCTAAGCGGCTGATGACGGAAAGCATCGGGAGGTTGATATGAAGCGCAGCGTTGAGCGGATTTTGACGACGCACACTGGAAGTCTGACCAGACCAAAAGATCTGTTGGCGATGATCGAGGCCGGCGATTTGCGGCGCAAGCAGGACGACGACGCATTTCAGGCGGCGGTCCGCCGGGCCGTCACCGATGTTGTGCGCCGCCAGGTTCAGACCGGAATCGATATCGTCAACGACGGAGAGCAGGGCCGGCCCAGTTACGCCACCTACGTCAAGCAGCGGCTCAGCGGGTTTGGCGGCGTCGGCCAGCCGATGACCCTTTCCGATCTCGAAGCGGTTCCGGAATACCGCGACCGCGTGATGGGCGCCGCGCGCGTGCCGATGGGCGGCTGTAACGGTCCGGTTTCATACACCGGCATGGCCGAACTCGAACGCGATATCGAAAATCTCAAGCAGGCGATTGCCGGCCAGTCCTGCCAGGAGGTGTTCATGAGCGCCGCCTCGCCCGGCGTGATCGCCCATTTCCTCGATAACGAATACTACCCGAACGACGAGGCCTATCTGATGGCGCTGGCGGACGCGATGAAGGTCGAGTACGAGCGGCTCCATCAGGCGGGAATTTTGCTCCAGGTCGATTGTCCTGACCTGGCGATGGCGCGCGGCCAGAAGAAGTTCGCCCAGCTCACCAACAAGCAATTCTGCGAGGCGGCGGAACTGCGGATTGAAGCGCTCAATCGCGCCGTCGCCGCCATCCCGCCCGAAGCGATGCGGATGCATCTGTGCTGGGGCAACTACGAAGGCCCCCATCATCACGATATCGAACTCAAGGAAATCATCAACATCGTACTCAAGGCGCGCCCGGCGGGAATCGTCCTGGAAGCATGCAATCCACGGCACGAACACGAATGGCAGCTCTTCGAAAAAATCAAGCTTCCGCCGGAGAAGGTCATGATTCCCGGCGTGATCGACACTGTCACTAATTTCGTTGAGCATCCGGAACTGGTCGCGCAGCGGATCGAACGCTGGGCCAGGGTCGTTGGGCGTGAAAACCTGATCGCCGGCAATGATTGCGGATTCGCCAGCGGCGCCAGCTTCATGGCGGTCCATCCGGACATCGTCTGGATGAAGCTGAAGTCCATGGTTGACGGCGCGGCACTGGCCAGTAAGCGATTGTGGTAAACCGCAGCTGCAAAGGAGATCGCCATGCGAGTGGGATTTATCGGACTGGGTAACATCGGCGGCCCGATGGCCTTGCGGGTCGTCAAGGGCGGATACCAAACGGCCGTCTTCGATATCAAACGCGAGGCTGCCGATCCTCATCTGAAGGCCGGGGCCGAATGGGCCGACAGCGCCGCCACGCTTGCTGCCCAAAGCGACGTGATCCTGGTTTCGGTGCCGGGACCAGCGGAAATCGATCAGGTCGTGTTCGGCCCTCAGGGCATCCTGCAGACCGTCAAGCCCGGCGCGGTTTACGTCGAATTAAGCACCACCCTGCCCTCCAACATGCGCCGGATTCACGACGCGCTGCAAAGCAGGGGCGCTCATGCGATCGATGCGCCGGTAAGCGGTGGCGCCCCCCGTGCAGCTACCGGCGAACTGGCGGTATGGATTGGCGGCGACGCCCGGACCTACGAGCAGGTCAAACCGGTTCTTTCCACCTTCGGCAACAAGCTCACGTACATGGGCGCAATTGGTATGGGCTTGACGGCCAAACTGGTGCACAACCAGATGCTGTATTCCACCCTTCAGGTGATCGCGGAAAGCTTCGCGATGGGCGTGAAGGCGGGGCTTTCATCGGAAATCCTGCTGAAGGTCGCCCGCGACGGCGCCTATGGCAATCTGCTCAACATGCTGCCCCGCGCGGTAATCGGCGGCGATTTCAAATGGGCCGATTTCGGCATGGGCCATATCACGCGCAAAGACCAGATGGTGGCCAACCAGTACGGGCGCGAACTCGATGTGCCGCAGCCGTTGGCCAACCTGGTTGAGCAGAAGATGATCGAGACCATTCATTTCGCCAGGAAATGAGTGGCGGACCAGCGATTTGCGAAAAACGCAGCCGCGCCGAGGATCCGAACGTGAGAAAGTTGATCCCAGCGAACGCCAGGTTGACGGGGCGGCGGCGCGCGGTCGAGAAATGCGCGAATGTAGCGCCCGCTCCCAGGTACAGGGCCGCTTCCCGGCTACCGTTGCGTTTTGCACAATTGGAAATCGGGAGCAAAGCGGTGTAAAAGGTCGGAAAGCCGTTCTTCGGCATACGCAGCGAGGGTTTTATGGCGACCAACGGTAAGGCTCTGGTGGTCGACGGTGACGGGCATATCATGGAGCCGCCGACCTTGTGGTCCGAGCGCATGGACCACAAGAAATGGGGCGATTTGATTCCACATTTCGTTTCCGAGGACGAAGGCGTCTTCGTCGGCAACATCTGCCGCGGCGGCGGGCTCAAGATGGTCAAACAAATCGCGGACGCCAACGGCATGACGGTGGAAGAAGTGATGGCGCCGACCGCGAAGATGGTCATGGAGCCGGGCGGCTTCGATCCGCACGAGCGAATAAAGGTAATGGATCGCGACGGCATGGACGCCGCGATCATTTATCCGTCCACCGCCCTGTTTTTCGGTCCGCTCGACCCAATCGAGGCCTTTCACAACCATGAGTTCGTGCTCGATTGCCAGCGGGCGTACAACGAATGGCTGGCCGACTTCTGCAGCGTCGCGCCCAAACGCCTGTTCGGGCTCGCCGCGGTCCCGCTTCAGAACATCGAGATGGCGATTGCGGAAGCGCAGCGCGCAGTGAACAAGCTGGGGCTTAAGGGCGTATTCATCCGTCCGTCCGCGTATATCGACGAGTTGCCGTTCAGCCACAGCGTTTACGATCGGTTCTGGGCCGCTTGCCAGGATCTGGATATCCCCATCGCGCTGCATCCCGGCGTCCACATCGACACGCCCGGCGCCTGCCGCCAATTTCGGCTCGTCCGTCCGAGCCCCTGCTTCACCGATACCAACTCCAATGTAGATCCGATCTACGGCGGCTCCGGGTTAGGTCAGGCGGTGGGCAACGCCGTCGACATGATTGTGTCGATGGGCCGGCTGCTGATGGGCGGGGTGTGCGAGCGCTTTCCGCGGCTCAACTTTATTTTCCTGGAATCCGGCGGCGGATGGTGTCCGACCCAGCTTGAGCGAATGGATGAACAGGTCGAGACGTTCTGGCTGGAACGCCGATGGCTCAAGATGCTGCCCAGCGAGTACTTCAAGCGCCAGTGCTACGTCAGTTTCGATCCCGGCGAGTGGAACCTGACGGCGTGCGCGGAGTTCCTCGGCCCCGATCGGGTAATCTGGGCCTCGGATTTTCCTCATCCCGAGTATCGTCCTGAAGTCGTCAGCCAGTTGAAATCAAAGCTCAGTGTGCTTCCAGAACCGGCGCAGCGTCTGATCCTGGGCGAGAACGCAAACAAGGCGTATCGCCTGGGATTGTGAATAACAAGCTCGATTAAAGGAGGCGAAATGTTTGCTCCCGAAAAATTGCTGCACATGACCCATGTCGCGGCGGACCAGTCCGCGCGCCGCGCCCTGGAAAACTTTTATCTCGACGTCTTCGCGGCCCAGACCTATTTCGAAGCGCGTCCCGTCGAAGGACTCGATCGCGACGAAACGCTGATCGTGATCGGGGAGCTGTGCCTGATCCCGCAGTGCTCCACCAATCTCAATTCCGAACAGGGAAAATTGAGGGCTTCATACGCGGGGCGCTTCGCCCAGATGGCGATCAAAATCCCTGACACCGACTCGACCGAGGCGCATTTCCGCCAGCACGGGCTCAATCCGATCTGTCTGCATCCGGTTTACAAGAAGATCTTCTTCATGACCGATCCGAAGGAAACGCTTAACATCCGTTTCGAGTTGTGCGCGGTCGAGATGCCCAATGACGTGCGCCTGCGTCCGGAATGGTCGGCCAACTGGTGGCGCGACAGCCATCCGCTGGGAATCGAGAAGCTGGCCAGCATCGCGACGGTCACAGATGACCTCGGCAAGGCCACCCGCTTCTACAAGGAGACCTTCGGTCTTGAGGATCTTGGCCGCAGGGAAGTTCCCGAGGAGGGGGTAAAAGCCGCGGCCTTCCGAATCGGCAACAAAAAACCGTTCGTGATCGAGGTCTGGGAACCGGCCGGCAAAGGCACGCCTGCGGCCGATTATGTTTCGAAATACGGCGGCGGGATCTACGCGATTAATTTCAAGGTGAAATCACTGAGCAAGGCGGCCGATTATCTCAAATCCAAGGGGCTGCGTCTTGTCGGAGACGCCAGACGCCGCGTGACGATCGATCCGCGCGACGCCTTCGGCGTTACCATCTCGATGGTCGAACACGAAATCTAACCGCGCTTTTTTCGCCGCCGCGTTCGGCCTTGCCACAATACGTCAGGCCGCCCGGTTCTGAACAGCCTCCGGGCGGCTTTACGCTCCTTGGATTACGTCTGTATCCGCACCACAGTCCCGCGCCTTTCAATAGCCATATCGATCGAATATTTCCGCGCAGCGTTTGCGCAATACCGCTTCAAGTTCCGGATCAACGGCCGGACTTGGGCGTAGCTGCGGTGAGTCGGCAAGAAAGCGGCTGACTCGTTCGGCGGATGGACAGGTTCCCAGCCTGAGTTCCGAATATATCCGTTCGATCGTCCGATACGGCTGCGCGGTCAGCTCTTCGTATTTGATAGTTGTGAAAGCTTCGCCCCGCCAATCTTGCATCTGATCCCGAAGCTTCCTCTCCATCGCCACCCAGCTATCGATAACCGTCTCTCGAAGCTCGACATTGTCCAGGCGCGGACCCAGCGCATATCGTTCCCACATCCGGTTCCATAAATCCATGGTGGAGACAATGACTGGCGCGGGATTACGAACGATTTGAACAACTGCCGCGCCGGGGAAAAGCCGGCGTAAAGCCGCGATGCGAAACGTGTTGGTCGGCGATTTCAGCAGCAGGCGTCCTGCCTTACCCAGACTTACCCCTTTGAGGAAGCGGATCAGGGATTGCTCCCACTGCCTGCGGCAATCTTCGCTGAACTCCTGCGGATCGGTAAGCGCGCCGATATTGCGCATCGCGCCGGGAAAAATGAAAGCCTCGTACGGCGACGGGCAGCCGAGGCAGAGCAGCGCGAATTCCTCCTCCTGCGGCGAATCCGACGACACCGCGCGATCGCCAGAAGGCCGCACTACGGCCGTGCCGGCATCCGCCGATTTGCCCGATAGCAGGAACGAGTGCGGGTTGAAGCACTGTCTCGTGGTGGGGCTTAGCAGACCCTCGTCCAGCGCCATCAACTCGTGCAGCAGGGTGGTGCCCGAGCGCCAATGGCCGACGATAAAGACCGGGTCCTGCAACGCCAGCGCATTCAATTGCGCGGCGAACAACCGCTCCTGCATCGCCTGGAGAGCGGAGAACAGGCCGCCGGTGGTCAGCGCGCGTACGCGCAACCGGCGGTCCAGACGCGCCTGATACCGGGCGAACAGCCGGCGCCATCCAGCCAGATTGATATTGAAGAGCGGTCTTGTCCAGACCCCCGGCCGTTCACTCATCTGCAAGGGCCGACGCATTTCCTAGCGCTGGAACCTGCGAACCGTATCGCGCCCGGATTGCGCGGCTCAGCCTGGCGGCGACATTGGGATCATCGCTTATGACATTGACGGTTCCCTCAGGATTATTGCGCAAATCGAACAGTTCCCTGGTCCCTGCCGGAAAAAACCAGACGAGTTCATAGTCACCTGAGAAGGCGGCTACCGCCCCCACGTGTGGCGGACCAAATATATATGATCGCGCCAGATAGGCGGCAAAGGCGGGCTGCTGCGCATCGCCGGTTGCGGCCCCCAGCAGCACGTGACCCGTCATCCAGAAAGGCGGTGCGACGCCCACCAGGCTGAGAGTCGTAGGAGCGACATCGGGCAGCCCGGCGTCTTCGTCGTGCCTCACCTCGTTTTTCTGACCCGGCGTCGAGATTAGCAGAGGAATATGCACTTCGGGATTAAGCAGGAATGGCGACTCGTGGCCCCACCATTGATGGAAGCTTTCGCCATGATCGGCGGTCACCACCAGCAGCGTGTGGTCGCGTCTTGCGCGGGCGTCAAGCCATTGCAGAAACGACCCCAGCGCGGCGTCGCACTCGGCGATCGATTCGTCATAGCGCGCGCGCAGTTGGTCGAAAATCGCCTGTTTGGTGCGCTCGTAATGCCCAAAACGGCGGGCGGCCTGGAAATCCGCCTGCGTCGTGTAACGCGCACCGGCCAGAAAAAGTCCCCTGAATCGCGCGGTCGTCATGTAGGGGAAATGGGGCGGGAACACGTGAATCCACAAAAATAACGGCCCTGCGGTTGAATCGATCAGGCGCTCGCTGAGCGCAAACACCGCGGCGGGATCCACGCTGGGCGCCAAATTAAAGCTTGGGAAATATTTTCCCGCCACTCCCAGAAACGGCATCACCCAGGAAGTCGGCATCGCATCAGAATCGAATAACAGACTATGGCCGATCTGCAGCGGCCAGGCCGTCGTTCGCAACCACGGATTGAGCGGCGGAGCGGGCAAATAGTCGAATGATCCATCAATCCCCAGATGTAGCGGATTGGCGTAATTGTTGGTCACCACCGCGGCGGTCTTATAGCCCGCCGCCTTCAATACCTGAGCCAGATTCTGGTTGCGCAGCGCTGCCGGCACCATCCCGGTGAGCTGGTACACACGATGAGCGAACAAGTCCTTGCCGGTGAGCAGCGACGTTACCGCGGGAGTGGTGAAGTCGGAGCTGGAGTAGAAATGGGTGAATACGTGGCTGGTTTTCGCCAGGCGCTCGAAATTGGGCGTAGTCCGCCGGGCGTAATGGAACAACGACATGTCCTCGGCCGACATCGCGTCGAAAGTGATCAGGATTATGTCCGGCCTGCGGTTTGAATCCTTCACGACGGGCGGGTCCGCGGGTATCGGGTCGAAGCCGCGCCAGCTCAGTCGCCATGGCAGCAGAATCGCGGCGGCGGCAAAAAACAGCGGGAGCACGAATTCCGATGACCGGTTGTACTGGTCGATCGACGGCCACGCCTCCCTGCTGCGCAGGCGTGTCCAAACCACCGGGGCGATCACGGCTGCCGCCAGCAGCGTGGGATGCAGCCAATCAAACCATTGCCATACCGACAATACGCGCGACGCACCGTAGCCGAGTATCACCAGGGTCAGGATATCCGCACATTTCGCGGTGGCGTCCGCTTCGAGCCGCCCCCGCCGGATCAGCAATACCAGCACGAGCGCGAGCACGCCGACTGCGGCGCCCTGCAGCAGCAGCGCCGGCGCGGCAATCAGCACGCATTGCGTGAGGACGTCCAGCGGATGCAGGAAATGGCTCCAGGCGCGCCAATACTTCGCCAACACCGTCGGACAGACGAACAGCAGGCTGGGAACCGCAATGGAACGGAAGAGGAGCCGCCAGGTTTCAACCAATCGTGTCATCAGTGCGCGGCTTGGAGACCAAACCTCTCACCCACTGCCAACCTACGGAGGCGGCAGCGCTCACCTTGCGTCGGAAATAGATCAGGCAGGAGACCAACAAAGTCCCGAGCGGAGCGAGAATTTGCGAGGCGAACCCCAGGGTATTGGGATCGATATAGGCCCATGAGGGCGCCGGGAAAATCAGCCCAAAAGCGATCGCGAGGAGCAAGATCGAGATTACTTCAACTTTCATCCGGAATTCACGCTCACCAAGTTCAACGGCTTTCTTCTACAACGCTCACCCGCTCTGTGTCATCACGCGTTCAGCGGCAGGAGCACTTTTCACGGACAATTCCACTGCCTTTAGCCGCCCGCAAAAACTTCGGCAACAGGCTGCTGCAGAATGCCACTTTTACCAGGCGGCGTTGTTGCTGAGGCATCCTATACAGGGCTTTAACAAAAAGCGAGATTTCAAGCTATTTTTTCGAACACATCCGTTTCCGCTTAGTTCTGCGCAGGGCGGTCCGCGCCGGTTGCAATTATGAAGGGCCGACTTGACACAGTTAATTAGGCGCCTTACAATGTACCCAATGAGCAACGAATTGGTGATCCCCAAGGAGGTTCCCTCAAATCAGGTCCTTCAGACGCTGTCGCAGCGCTATAACGAACTGGAACCCAGCGCGATTTCTTCCGCTTTGACTCTGCTCAAGGTTGCCGCGGAGCTTCAAGGCGCCTTAAACCAGCATTTCGCCCGCTACAATCTTTCGCAAGGGCGTTTCGTCGTTTTGATCATGCTTTACACCGCGTCCGAAGCCGAAATGTACTGTTCCGACATCGCCGATTCGATCGGAGTATCCCGCGCCACCATCACCGGGCTGCTGGACGGATTGGAACGCGAGGGGCTCATCAAACGCGCGGACGATCGCGAGGATCGCCGGCGCATCATGGTCAGGCTGACCGCAAACGGCCGCAGGCTTCTGGAACGGATCTTGCCCGATCACTTCCGCAAGATTGCGGGCATGATGTCAAACCTGAGTGAAAACGAGCGCCGCAAGATGATGGAGCTGCTGGGCAGAGTACGGGAAGGCGTCTCAGTCCTGTTGAAGCCCTGAAACCCTTTTTGCGTCGAAATAGTTAGCGGCCATACAATTAGCATCCGTAATAATATGGATAACGACACTGCACGTCATCCTGAAACCGAGCATCCCACTTCCAATCCCTCCCTGGATTTTCTTCAGAATCCCGGCGAGCAGGAAACCGAACATGAGCTTTACCTGGACGAATCCGCTCCGCCCGATGACACTGGTGGAGCAGGCGCGCCACCTGAGATCCTGTCCCGTTTCAGGCGTCATCCGGTGGTCGCGGCGCTGCTGGCTCTGCTCCTGACCGGCGCAGCGATTGGTGGATGGCGCCTGTGGAACTATTTTCAATCCTATGCGAGCACCGACGATGCCGAAGTGGGCGCTCACATCGATCCGATCAGTTCCCGGATTACCGGCACCATCATCAAAGTCCTGGTCGAGGACAATCAGCGGGTCGAAAAAGGGCAGCTCCTGGTCGAGCTCGATCCCCGCGATTATCAGGTTGCCGTTCAGCAGGCGCAGGCCAACCTCGACGAGGCTCAGGCTCAGGTCAATGCGGCGCGCCAGCAGTATGCGTCCGCGCTCGCCCGGGTCAATCAGGCGCAGGCGCAAAACGCGTTGGCGCAGAGCAATGAACGGCGCTACGCGACGCTGCTGAAGATGGGCGTCGTCGCGCCGGCCGAGTATCAGCAATACCTGGCCACCGCCCGAGTGCAGGCGGCCGACGTTAAGGCCGACCAGGCTGATGCTGCCAGCGCCCTGCGCACCGTCGCCTCGCGCCAGGCCCAGGTCGAAGCGGCCCAGGCCCGGTTGGACCAGGCGGAGTTGAACCTCAGCTATACGCGAATCGCCGCGCCGGCGTCAGGGATTATCGGCAAGCGCACAGCCGAAGTCGGCGAGGCGGTTACACCCGGTCAAGGCCTGATGGCCCTGACGCAGCTCGACGACATCTGGGTGACCGCCAACTTCAAGGAAACCGACATCGCACGGATGCATCCGGGAGAGCCGGTCACCATCCACGTCGATGCGCTGGGGCGCGACTTCCGCGGTTATGTCGAAAGGATGCCTGGCGCGACCGGCTCGGAGTACGCCCTGCTGCCGCCCGAAAACGCGACGGGCAACTACGTCAAAGTCGTACAGCGTTTGCCGGTGCGCATCAAATTCGATCCCGGTCAGGATCTTGGGCGCCTGCGGCCCGGAATGTCAGTGGAGCCGACGGTGTGGCTGCAGAACTAAGACGCAAACCGCGTACGCTCGCGCCGGACGCGGGAGCGCGGAGGTCGCAACGCCATCCCGAACGCCCGCGAACCGGCGGTCCGCCCCGCCCCCCTTCGGGTCAATCGGCACCCCACCCGCGTGGAGGCCGCGTCACAATCCGTGGGCGATCGCGCTGACGGTCACGATGGCGACGTTCATGGAAGTGCTCGACACGAGTATCGCCAACGTCGCGCTGCCCCATATCGCTGGCGGTCTTTCGGCCACATACGACGAGTCCACGTGGGTCCTGACTTCCTACCTGGTTTCCAACGCGATCGTGCTGCCGATGAGCGCCTGGTTTTCGACCATTATCGGACGCAAGCGCTTTTACATGGGCTGCGTCGCCTTGTTCACCATCAGCTCCTTTCTCTGCGGCCTGGCGCCCAGCCTGACCATGCTGATTGTTTTCCGCGTGCTTCAGGGCGCGGGCGGCGGTGGTTTGCAGCCCAGCGAACAAAGTATCCTCGCCGACACCTTTTCGGAGCAGGAACGCGGGATGGCTTTCGCGGTCTATGGGATGGCGATCGTACTGGCGCCGGCAATCGGACCCACCCTGGGCGGGTGGATTACGGACAATTACGACTGGCGCTGGATTTTCTTCATCAATATACCAATTGGAATTATCTCGCTGCTGCTCAGTTACCGGATGATCGAGGATCCTCCCCATCTGGTGCGCGAACGTCAGCTTGCCCGCCGCCGCGGCGTGCCGATCGATTTCCTCGGCATCGCCCTGCTGGCGTTGACCTTCGGTCCGCTCCAGGTGGTGCTCGACAAGGGCGAAGAGGACAACTGGTTCGCGTCTCATTTGATCGTCGCGCTGGCAGTGATTGCCGCCCTGGCCCTGCTGATCGGAATTGTCTGGGAACTCCACCACAAGCATCCGATCGTCAACCTGCGCCTGTTCACCAACCGCAGCTTCGCGACGTCGGCCGTCATGATGTTCGCGCTCGGCGTCGTGCTTTATGGGACCACGGTGCTGTTACCGCAATTCGCGCAGGAGTTGATGGGCTACACGGCCGAAGAGGCTGGTATGATGCTTTCTCCCGGCGGGCTGGTGATTATCTGTCTGTTGCCCTTCGTCGGCTATCTGCTCTCCCATGTGGACGCACGCTGGGTGATCGGCTTCGGCTTCGTTTCGATCGCCGCGGCGCTCTACCACATGACTGGCATCAACCTCGAAATGAGCTGGAACCACATGATGATGCTGCGCGTGTATCAGTCGATCGGGCTTGCCTTTCTTTTCGTGCCGATCAACACCGTGTCCTATGCTGGCGTAGCGCCCGAACAAAACAACCAGGTCTCCGGGATGATGAACCTGATGCGCAACATCGGCGGCAGTGTCGGCATTTCGCTGACCGAGGTGATGGTGACCAATTTCGCGCAGGGCCATCAGCATTTTCTGGTGCAGAGCGCATCGATGTACAGTCCGAAGATGCGTGCGGCCGTTGCCGGCCTGGCCCAGACCCTGCATCAGGCGGGCGCAAGCACGGCCGATGCGACCCTTCAGGCTTACGGCGTCATTTATCAGGCGCTGATGGCGCAAGCGCAAACTCTGGCCTACATAGATACGTTCTGGATTCTGGCCGTGGTGGCGCTGTGCCTGTTGCCGCTGATTTTTCTGCTGCAACGCGTCGAGCCGGGCAAAGCCCGCGCCAGTGCGCACTGATTCCGCTCCGCGGCCTGCGCGAAGCCGGTGAAATGATGCTCGACACGCATCAGGGAGTCAAAATCAAGCGGTTCCACCAGATCGATAAGCGCGAGTTCGTCGTGGTAAATCTCGCCGTCGCTGCGGCTGCTGCCAGCGGTCGGCTCGGTGGTCGAGATCGTGAAGTGCGATCGGCAAGCTTATGAAATGATAGAGGATCTCAAAGGACCGCACATGCGATAAGCGGGTAAACCGTTTGTTCGGACGGCTCCGGGCCAGGATTGCTGGATGGCGGACAAGCAAACATATTGCTCAAACATTCAATCTGTGGAAGGCTTGATACATTAGCGTCAAGTAATCAGTGCGGGCGTCCGAATAGTCAGTTCTGGAAAGAACGCCGCCAGGTGGCCTTTATCGTAACTAAAATGAGCAGAACCCTGAAATTGATCACCACCTCGGTGTTGCTGATCTCTTTCCTGGTACTCGAAGGCCCCCGCGCAGTACACGCCCGGTTCTCGACGGGGTCCAATGATGTGCGCGTATCATCCGGCGCGGCTGCCTCGCTGGTTCGCCACACGGTGCTGGAGGTAGCCGGCGGAATTGGAAATGTCGAGTCTCCGCTCGTGTCCCGCAGCATGTCCCGCGATTTTGTCTCGGCGTCAAATCAGGTCTTCGCGCCTCCGGATTCGCCGATGCGCGAGCACGTCTTGCTTGCGCTCGGGCCGTTCTGGTTCGGGCGAATTCGCCGGATCGTTTCCGCCGAACCTGACGGACATTAGCATCCTCCGCGCGCGACAACGATGAGCCGCTTGCATTTGAGGTCGACCCACCGGCCGGGTGGGTGGCCGTTTCTGTCTCTATTACGTTGGAGAACACCACAGAGAGGAGAACTATGAAAAGGACAAAGCCGTTTGTGCTCGCCGCGGTGGCGACGGTGTGGTTATGCTGCACCGGCGTGGCCAAGGCCCAGCCAATAGCCTGGAGCGAGTCAAACTACGACAGTCTGGCTTCGGGGAATTCACCCGCAACGATCGCGCCTGGAACGGTCATCACGGCGCAGAACTGGCAGAAATATAAGGAATTTATGCCGGTTGGAATGCAGGAGCTGTGGGCGGGTAAATTCTTCTGGAAGCTACCCGCCAATGCGCAAATAGTAGTGGGAAAAACCACGTCCACACCGCTGCCCAGGAAATATCAAGCAGATACTGAAAAGTATTCAAATCAGGTAAAGTTGATTAAAAACCCGGACGGCGGCCACGACATCGGCGGGTACGTCGCCGGAGTGCCGTTTCCCCATCCAAGCGGACCCGATGCCGGCGATGAGATCATGTACAACGAATATTATGCGTATATTCCATACGTGATTACGACGTACGCCAAGCTGGGCTTTAGCATGGACAGATTTGGAAACAAGTACGTCCAGGAAGTGCGGGAGGTTAACTTCAAGGTCAAGCATCTCAGCGACCCGGGCAAACCGGTCGATATCCCCGACACGGCCAATGTCTTCCTCACTCAGAACAACGTCATCATGGAACCAGAGCAGTCCAAATACGTTAATTCGCTTCAGATCTTCCATGATAATCCGGCTGATTTGCCCGAATCTTACGTCTTCGTTCCATCGCTGCGCCGGTCCATTCGCCTGACCACCGCAGCGCGATGTTCGCCGCTGGTCGGCAGCGACTACACCCAGGACGATGAGCGTTCGATGAATCTGCAGCCGCCGATTTTTCAGGCGCGCTTTCTTGGCTATAAGAAGATCCTCGTAGGCTATCCTGAGCCGGGCTACATCGACACGGCCAACTACTACCCGCCGCTGTATTTCCCCAGCCCCAACGCGGTGATTTGGCAGGTCCGGCCGGTCGCGGTGCTGGATATCAGGCGCGTACCTTCGATGAGCGCCGGGTACTGCTATGGCACCCGGATGGCATACATCGACAAACAAACGTGGCAGCCTGTCTGGATGGACCTGTACGACTCCGGAATGCATCTGTGGAAAATCGGCCCTTCGGTTTACCGGCCGATGCCGATTCCGGGCACCGACGGCGACGTTTCCACCGGTGCCGGGGGTCCCGGAGACGGCATCTACACCTTCTGGGATATTCAGAATAATCACCTGACGCTGGATATACAGAACGGGGGAGAAATCAATCAGGATGCCGGCAGATTCGACAATTACACCCGCTGGGGAACTCCGAGCGGTATGGACGAAATCATGCAGTAAGATCCGCTCGCATCATCCATAACATCGTGATTGCGGGTCCTGGCGGCAGTTGCGCCGTCAGGACCCGATTTTCTGCGCCCGGACCTCCAATGGGCGTGGTTCGCGCCGCGGTTAGTGCTGCTCCGAGCCGAGGCGCAACCTCCCCTTCGCAAACCCTGTAATGCACCCTTCTCAAATCTGTTGCTCAACCCATCACTTTGTGACAGGCTTTGGTCTAGTGGTTTGATGTATTAGTCAGAGTCTGTGTTTTTTAGCAGCGTGATTTTTAGACACGCTGACGGACGCTGGGGATTTGGCGTCAACCATGAGACGGCGCATCAAGCTATTCACCACGTCATTTCTGCTGGCGAGCTTCGCGGCACTCGCGGGTGTGCGCGGAGTACGCTCCCTGGGATCGATCAGCCTCGTCCCCTGCTCATCCTTATCCGCTGCCAGAGGGGCTTCGAGCCGCCATGTGACGTTGGAGGTTCCCAGCGGCGCGAGTGATATTCAAGCTCCCCAGGATTGCGGGATCACGCTTACGGAAAGCGATTTCACTTTGACGCCGCCCGCTTCTCCGGCGTCTCAGCGCGCCTTTATTGCGCCGGGTCTGTTCTGGACGGGCCGGATACTACGCCGTATCGTGTCGGCCGAACCTGACGGCCACTAGTTTCGGCCCGGCAGATCCGGGTCTCCCTTACATTTGATGCGTACGGACAGGTTGGCAGTGGGTTTTTCACTCCGCTGCCGTTTCACTACTTGGAAAATTCTAAAATTTAGCGAGGCCGACCATGAGAAGAATCAAAGCACTATTGTTAGTGGTGACTGCAATCTGTGTATTGTGTCCGGCTATCGCCGGAGCCCAGGCGGTACCATGGAGCGAACAAGCGTACAGCACGCTGATCCCTTCGGATTCCGCCAGAACCATCCCGCCGGGAACGATGATCACGATGCAGAACTGGCAGCAGTACAAGGACTTTATGCCGGTTGGGATGCAGGATATATGGGCCGGCAAATTTTTCTGGCGCCTGCCGGCCGATGCGCAAATGAAGGTGGTAGCCACAACTCCGACGCCGCTCCCCAAACAATATCAGGCGGATACGGAAAAGTATGCCAATCAGGTTTCCCTCGTAAAATCCTCGTATGGTGGCTATGAGATCAAAGGCTACGTCGCGGGGGCGCCATTCCCGAATCCCAGCGGTCCGCTGGCCGGTATCCAGATTCTTTACAATGAATATTACGCCTATATCCCATACCTCATTACTACGTATGCCAAGCTGGGTTTCGGCATGGATCGGTACGGCAATAAATACGTCAACGAGGTCAGGGAGGTAAATTTCAAGATCCGGCACGTCAGCGACCCGGGCAAGCCGATTACGATTCCAACCAATACACCGAACGTCTTTCTCACCCAGAACAACGTCATCATGGAGCCGGAGCAGTCCAAATACGTCAATTCTCTGCAGATCTTCCACGATGATCCGGCGGATTTGCCCGAGTCCTACGTGTTCGTTCCGTCGTTGCGACGCTCGCTGCGCCTGACTACCGCGGCGCGCTGCTCGCCTCTGGTCGGCAGCGATTACACGCAGGACGACGAACGTTCGATGAACCTGCAGCCGCCGATTTTTCAGGCGCGTTTCCTGGGTTACAAGAAAATCCTTGTTGGCTACCCGGTAGAGGGTTACACCGACAAAAATAACTACTTCAAGCCCTTGTATTATCCCGGTCCCAACGCCGTGGTCTGGCAGGTTCGCCCCGTGGCGGTGCTGGATATCCGGCGCGTACCCTCGATGCAGGCTGGCTATTGTTACGGCAGCCGGATGGCATACATCGATAAGGAGACATGGCAGCCGATTTGGATGGACCTGTACGACTCCGGACTCAAGCTCTGGAAGACCGGACCTTCAATTTACCGCCCGATGCCACTGCCCGGCACCAACGGCGACGTATGTACCGGAGCGGGCGGTCCCGGTGATGGTGAATACACGTTCTGGGACGTGCAGAACCTCCATATGACGTTTGACATACAAAGCGGCGGCCAGATCGACCAGGATGCCGCGGAATACGACAATTACGACCGCTGGGGGACACCGGCCGGGATGGACCAGGTGATGCAGTAAATCGGGAACAGGCCTGCTCGGATGGTTTTGGCTCTGTTTGCCGGGACCAAAGGAAGAAAACCAACAGGGGAACGATTATGAAAAGATCGATAGCATTCGTGTGCCTGGCGTCATGCCTGTTTTGGGCTGCCGGAATCGCGAGTGCGCAGATGAAGTGGAACGAACAGAACTATCGTAACCTGACGGACGCGAGTTCGGCCGCTACCGTTGCGCCGGGAACCCGGATTACCATCGCGAACTGGCAGAAGTACAAAAGTTTTCTCCCGGTGAGCCTGTGGGCGGCTTTTAGCGGCGCCTATCAGTTCCACGTTACCGCGGACCCCGAATACACGATCGTGGTGAAACCAACGACGCACTTCGCGATGCCGCAGAAGTGGAAGGAAGACGGCGAAAGGTACGGCGGCCAGACCCGTCTGGAGCGCACCGCGCAAGGCGGTTACATCATGCACAACTGGGTGGCAGGTCCGCCGTTCCCGAACCCCTCCGGACCCACCGAAGGGATCGAGATCATGTACAACGCCTGGACGCCGCTGCGTCCGTTCAACATGCATTCGCTGTCCGACGGATGGCTGGTTGACAAGTACGGCAATCGCACTCAGAACACCAGTGACGACAGCTTCTTCCAGCTTTCCCATCTGAGCGAACCGGGCATGCCGGTCAACATGCCGTATGCCGGCGGGATGTTTTATGTCTCGCGTTTCATGGTGCTGGAGCCGGAGCAGTCCAAGTACACCACGCAATTGCAGTCGCAGCCCGACAATCCAACCCGGGTTCCCGAGACCTACGTCTTTCTCCCCTCGCTGCGGCGATCGCTGCGCCTGTCGAGCGCCGCGCGATGCTCGCCGATCCTGGGCACCGACTGGGTGCAGGACGACAACGCGTGGAATCCGCCGTACTTCGAGGTGGCCTTCCTGGGCGAGAAGAAAGTCCTGACGAACGTTCAGGATCCGGACCAGGCGTTCAACGCGAAGGCATACGTCGGCATTTCTGACCCGACCAGCGGAGCATTTCCTGGCTGGCCGAAAGCGGGAACCGGGCATTTCGAGCCTCGCACCATGGATATAATCGACTTGCGATGGATGCCGACAATGGGGCCGTATTGCTTCTCCCACCGGGTCTTTTACGTGGATCGCGAGACCTGGGTGCCAATGATGATTGACGAATATGACAACGAGGGGAAATTGTGGAAGTTCGGCTGGAACAAGTACGCGCCGCTTGAGTTTCACGGTAGCCCGTTCCTGTTCCTTGACGGTTACTCCGCGCCCCAGATGATCGACTTTCAGAACTCGCACACCACGATCGGTTGGGCGACGCGCCCCACCATCGACGATCAGGTACCGGGGCCGTACCGGGACGTCGCGGTCCTCAGTTCGCCCGGCGGACTCGACCGTATCCTGCAGTAGAAAATCCGTACGCACCGCCGCTGCCGCCGTTCGCAGCGGCGGTGCCAGCCGCCTTTCTCTCACAAACTCGCGCGGCGCCAGGGGCGATCGGCCGCGTGGACAGCCTCACACAATTAAGGTTGAATCGGGGTTGAGATGAAGCCGTTTACAAACCGCGCCTCGCGGCACTGATCTGATTTGGGATGGCCGACCAGGACCAGCGCCGCGATCCTGAATCATTCCTTGGTCTGGAAGCCGAAGCCTCCAGGGGCAAGCTCAAGGTTTATCTGGGTGGCGCGGCGGGCGTAGGCAAGACCTACCGGATGCTCGAAGAGGCGCATCAGTTGCGCCGCGAAGGCCATGATGTCGTCCTGGGCCTGATCGAGCCACACCAGCGGATGGAAACCATCGCACAAATCGGCGACCTCGAATTGGTGCCGCTGCGCGAGGTTTCCTATCGCGGCGCGACGCTCAAGGAGATGGATCTCGATGCCATCAAGGCACGCCGGCCCGAATACGTTATCGTCGATGAGCTGGCCCACACCAACGTACCTGGTTCGCGCCACGCCAAACGCTATCAGGATGTCGAAGAACTGCTCGCCGCCGGCATCAACGTCATCACGGCGGTCAACGTACAGCATTTGGAGAGCATCGCTCCCATCGTCAAGCGCATTACCGGCGTCGAGGTGCGCGAGACCGTACCTGACTCATTTCTTGCTCGCGCCGACCAGATCATCGATGTCGATATTTCGGTTGAGGCGCTGCGCCAGCGCCTGCGCGAAGGAAAGATCTATCCCCCCGCGCAGATCGAAAACGCTTTCAGGAACTTCTTCCGGCCGGCCAATCTGGGCGCGCTGCGTGAATTGGCGCTGCAGCAGGTTGCCCGCGATCAGCGGCGTAAACGCGAAGAGCGCGAGATGGTCAAGCGCGAAGGCGGAAGACAACCCGCCGTAGAAGAGCGCATCATGGTCTGCCTGTCCTCGCGCCCGGACAGCAGCATGCAGCTCCTGCGCAAGGCCAGCCGCGCGGCGGGCGAAGCCAACACGGACTGGTACGCGGTGCACGTCGAAACCCCGGATGAAACCAAACAGAAGATCAGCACCCGCGATTTCCGCGCCCTGCTTGACTCGATCAACCTGGCCGCCGACATGGGGGCACAGGTTGAATGGCTCAAGGGTCCGGACGTGGTCAAGGCGCTGCTGGATTTCGCCCACGAAAAGCGCATCACCCGCATCATGGTCGGACGCACGCGCCCCACGCTGCTCAACCGCCTGTTCAATCGTTCGCTCACCCGCCGGCTGATCGATCAGGCCCGCGATTTCGACGTTCAGGTCGTCAGCGACGCCGAGGAGGAACAACAGACATAGATCGCCGTGATCGCCGTTTCAACGTCGGCCGGGATCGTCCGATGCAGCGGCTGCAGTTCCAGGAACTGGCGGCCGTGACGCGATCGGCGTGGACCACAGCTGATGGACCGGCGCTGGCGTCAACAGCACTCCCGCCGCGGCAATCATCAAAGCGCCGGCCAACACGGCGCGGACCGTTGGCAACTGGCCGAAAGCGAGCATCGCGAAGATTTGCGAGACGATAAAAAAGACAACGATGTAGGCGCCCATCAGCCGGCCAAAATCGATTCCGCCAAAATTGACCACAACGCCGTACAGGATCAGGCAGCCCGCGCCCGCCGCCAGCGCGGCCGCATGCCTGTGAAGTCCCATCCGCATCAGGGCGTCGCCACCCACCTCAAGCATCGCCGCCCCCGTCAGCGTCGCGAAAAGCCGTATCAAAAGCATGCCTCAATGGTTACACGACGCGCCCGGCTCAATCACGTTTCAAAGTGAAAATGAGTTCATGCAAGCTGAAAAGCGGAATTGGAAATGAATCGCATCGGACGTGTAAAACCGGCCATTCCCGCCACGGCACAGCTCGTGCTCTGACGGCATCCCAGGGTGCCGATGCAACGAGCCACTGGACCGCTTAAACACGATTACCTCATAAAGGACCTGGGTCGGCCGCGCGGCTGGTTCAAGGCACATCGGTACCGCTATACCTGCCTGCGTTGCGGATGGGCCTTTGTGGTCGAGAACTGGAGCGGCAAGGTCCGCGCGCTGGGAGATGCGGGCCAGCTGCTGTCAGACTGCGAAACCATCGCGCGGGTGAGCACGTTCAGCGACGGTCCCTGTCAACCAGATTCGGCCAGAGCCCCTCGCCGGCACCAACAGCCAGCGATCCAACCGCTGGCGGCGAGATCGCGCAAGGCGATCCGCCGCGCCGACGGCATCATTCAAATCATGACTGCCAGACAAGGGGCCTGAACCGGCCGGAATCGGGCTTTCCCCGACTTGGGCTTTCCCCGACTTATACTTTCGGCACAAAATATCGTGGATGGAAACGGCGTGTCGACAGGATTGGCAGCAAAAGCCGCCACGATGAAAGCGCCTCCGCTCAGAAGCAGGATTCGCAACGGCACCTTGCTGATGCTCGCCATTGCGCTGGCCTTGGGCGTGATCGCGCTGCCCAGAGTGTATCGCCTGGCCGGGGCGATTCGCAGCACCCTGTATCGCAACTACCTCAGTATCGAGGCCGCGCAGCACATGACCGCCGCGCTGGACGCAACCCAGCTCGCGCAGGCGCAAGGCAACCTGACGCCCGAGGTGCTGGCCGCAAATCGCCAGGAGTTCATGCATTGGATCAACGTGGAACTTGGCGACATCACGGAAGTCGGCGAGGACAAGCTCGCGGACGACATCGATCGACGGGCTATCGCGCTTTTCGACACCCTGGCCGGGAACCCGAAGGCGCAAGTCGGCGATGAGTTCGACGCCATCCGCGGCCGCCTGGACGAACTGGTGCGGATCAACCAGGAGGCGATGTTCCGGGCCGACAGCCGGGCCAGCTTAATGGGCAAGCGGCTGGCCTATGAATACGCGGCCGGCCTGGCGCTGCTCTTCATCCTCGGAATCGCGCTTTCCTGGACTCTGGCCTGGACGATTTCGAAACCCCTGGACGAACTTACTGATCGTCTGCGCAGTTTCAGCCTGCGCGGACCTTCCCTGCGCCTGGGCGAGCAGCCGATCGCCGAACTGCAGGCGGTGGCGCAGGAATTCAACCGGATGGCGCAACGGCTGGAGGAATTCGACAAGCTCAATGTCGACCGGCTGATCTACGAGAAGAGCAAGACCGAGGCGATCATCGAAAGCCTTGAAGACGGTATCGTAATGATCGATCCGCGGGGAATTGTGGCCCACATCAACGAACTGGCGGCCATTATCCTGGGCGTCGAACGCGAGGCTGCGCTGGGCAGCCCGTTCGACGATCTCGACAGCAGCCATCCCCATTATTTGCGGATTCGCGCCGCTCTGGCCGAGATGCGCACCCGGACGGACGGGCGGCAGATCGAAGTGGATTTGCACGTGCGCGGGCGCGACCATACTTACGTGCTCAAGGCCGTTCCCCTGCGTCAGGCACAGGGGCCTTCGTTCGGAACCATCCTGATCCTCCAGGACATCACCTATCTGCGCGACAAGGATCGCGCGCGCGCCAACCTGGTCGCCACTCTTTCCCATGAACTCAAAACGCCGCTGACCTCGCTGGCGCTGGCGGCCGAGCTGCTCGAACGCTCCGCGAACAATCTGGATGCCAGACAGCGCGAGTGGGTCAGCACCATTCGGGAAGAGGCCGCTCGGATGCGCAATCTGGCGGAAAGCCTGCTGGGATTGGCGCATGGCGAGGCGGCCGCGATCGCTATCCACCGCGTATCGCTTAATCTGAGCGATGTGGTGAACTCGGTGGTCAAAAGTTTCGCGATTCAGGCCGAGCAGAAACAAGTGAGACTGCAAACGGAAATCGCCGCGCCGCATCTGGCGGTAATGGGAGATCCGGTGAAGCTTTCGTGGGTGGTTTCAAACCTCGTAGGCAACGCTCTTCGCTACACTCCCAACGGCGGCACCATCACGGTCGGCGTCCAACCCTGCGAAGACGGCGTGCGGCTGCGGGTCCGCGACAGCGGTCCGGGGATCGCGCCCCAGATTCGCCAGCATCTGTTCGAGCGCTTCGCTCAATGGAATCCGAACGGCCTGGAGCCGGGCGGAGGCGGCCTCGGTCTGGCCATCGTCAAGGATATCGTCGAAGGGCACGGCGGGCGTATCTTTGTGGAGAGTTCCGCCGGCGGCAGCGAATTCACGGTGGAACTGCCGATGGGAGCCTCCGATGGCCAGGCTGCTCGTAGTTGACGACGAAAAAAACATCCGGCGCTCGCTGGAAACTTTCTTCCTCTCTTGCGGCCATACTGTCGCGACCGCGCCTGATGCCCACTGCGCCCTCGAAGCGATGGCTCATGGGGGCGGGTTCGATTTGGTCCTCACCGACTTCCGCATGGCCGAGATGAACGGCCTGGAACTGCTCAAGGAGATCAAACGCCGCTCCCCCGACGCCGCTGTCGTCCTGATGACGGCGTACGCGACGGTGGAAAATGCGGTCGCCGCGATGAAGGCCGGGGCCACCGATTACCTGAGCAAGCCCTTCTCGCTCCAGGAAGTGCAGCATGTGGTTGAACGAGCGCTGGAGCTGGGCAATCTACGGGTTGAAAATCGCGCTCTGCGTGCCGCACTGGAGGAAACGCCAATTCTGGAATCGCGCAGCCCGATCATGCGCACGCTAATCGAAACCGCGCATCTGGCCGCTCTCAGTGAGGCTACAATTCTGCTGCTGGGAGAAAGCGGCACCGGCAAGAACGTGCTGGCGCGCGAGATTCATCGATGGAGCCCGCGCGCGGATCGTCCGTTCGTGGTGGTAAGCTGCACCACGCTTTCCGAACAGTTGCTGGAAAGCGAATTGTTCGGGCACGTGCGGGGCGCGTTTACCGGAGCGGTCAAGGACAAACCAGGACGCCTGGAAGCGGCCGATGGCGGCACCGTCTTCCTCGACGAGATTGCGGACCTGCCAGTAACGCTTCAGGCTAAGCTTCTGCGCTTTCTCCAGGAGCGAAGGTTCGAGCGCGTGGGTGCGACCTCTACCGTCGAAGTGGACGCCCGTATCATCGCCGCGACCAACCGCAATCTCGAATTGGAAGTCGCCCAAGGGCGCTTTCGCGAGGACCTCTATTACCGGATCAATGTGATTGTGCTGTCAGTCCCGGCGTTGCGCGAGCGGTCCGAAGACATCATGACCCTGGCGCAGCGGTTCCTGGCTACCGCCGCGGCGCGTAATCGCCGTCCCAAACTGAGACTGGCGCCCGAGGCGGAACAGGCGCTATCGCACTATCGATGGCCGGGCAACGTGCGTGAGTTGCGCAACGCAATCGAGCGCGCCGTCGTGCTCAGCCGCGGCGACACTATTCGTCATGAGGATCTGCCGGACAGCATCTTCCGTGCGCAGACACCGCCTCGTCCGGCGCCCGAAAGCTCCGTCTCGCTCGAGGAAGTGGAGCGCGAACACATCCGGCGCGTGCTGGCCGACGCGGTCACGCTGGAAGAAGCCGCCGACACCCTCGGGATCAGCGTCGCCACGCTGTGGCGCAAGCGCAAGCGCTACGGGATCGAGTAAAGCGGCCGCTGCCCGACCGTCGGCGTTTGCAGGATACCGGCGCACGGCGTTATGGTTGCGCCCGGCGCATCGCGCTCCATGGAGGTTTGCAGGATGAGGCTCGCCAACAAAATTGCGCTTATCACCGGCGCCGGCTCCGGGATGGGCCAGGCGACGGCGCTATTGTTCGCCAGCGAGGGCGCCAAAGTCGCCGTTGCCGATATTTCCGAACAGGGCGTGAAGGAAACCGTTGCGCAAATCAAGGCCAGCGGTGGTCAGGCGATCGGATTGCGCGCCGACGTTTCCAAAAGCGAAGACGTTCAGAAGATGGTCGCTGCGACGGTCGAGCAACTCGGAGCGCCAACCGTGCTCTACAACAATGCCGGCATCGAAGGCGAATCAGCCTACCTCAGCAAGATGCCGGAAGAGGCATTCGACCAGGTGATTGCGATCAACCTGCGCGGCGTTTTCCTCGGTATGAAGTACACGATTCCGCACATGATCAGGGCGGGCGGCGGTTCGATTATCAATCAGGCTTCGATTGCGGGTCTGATTGGGATTCGCGGCGGCGCCGGATACGCTGCGGCGAAGGCCGGAGTTATCGCGATGACGCGAGTAGCGGCGGTCGAGAACGGCCGCTACAACATCCGCGTCAACTGCATCTGTCCGGGCGCGATCGAGACTCCGATGGCGGTGCGAATCCGCAAAGGCGCACAACCCAAGCAAAACGCGATAAACCGCATCTCCGTGCTGGAGCGGATGGGCCGGCCGGAGGAAATCGCGCGGATGGCCCTGTTTTTGGCCAGTGAGGAAGGCTCCTTCGCCACCGGCGCGCCGTTCGTGGTCGACGGCGGTTGGACGATCTTGTAGCGGATACGATTTCCGCGCTCTGCCATTCACTCCTCGGGATCGGCTCGCCACGGAATATTGAAGGCGGTCTTGCCCAGCAGTTCCAGCGTCTCGTCGCTGTCGAAGGGATGATAGATGCCGGCGCGGACGTCGCGGAACATGCGCTCGAGCGGAAAGCGTTTGAAATAAGAGGCGCCGCCGACCGCGCGCATCGCCAGGTCAACGACGCGCACCGAGTTCTCGATCGCGATCATCCGCGCGGCCACCGCTTTGCGCGACCAGTTGACCGAATCGTCAAGGTCAAGTTCCGCCGCCGCCTTCCACATCGCGGCGCGCGCGCCCTCGATCAGCATGTCCATCTCGCCGACTTTGTTGTAGACGCTGGGGAGATGGCTCATCGGATGTTTGAGCGGGAAACGCGGCCGATCGCGCATGAACTCGACCACGAAATCGCGCGCCGCAATCGCGATACCGATATACGGCGCGCCGATCGAAAACGGCGCCTTGGCGAAAATCTTGGTGACGCGCAGGGTCCTGCCCACCCGGTATTGCGCCGCCACGTCCTCGTCGGCGACGAAGGCGTCCTTCAGTTCCGAACTGCGCGACGCCGTCGAGCGCATCCCCATCACGTACCAGTCGTCCTTAAAGATCAGTCCCGGCGTTTGTTTGGCCGGAATGAAGAAGGTCAGGACCGTCGGTCCCTGCGGCCCGTCTTCCCACAGCGCCTGTCCGAAAAAGTAATCGATCGCCTCGCTTTGCGTGCCGAAGATCTTGCGGCCGTTGACGATGAATCCGCCCTGGACGCGGCGCGCGGTGGTGCGCGGACGCAGGCTGTAGATAGCGTTGTCCGGTTCCGATCCCGATCCCCCGCAGATCAGCCGTTCGCGCGCGATCCTTTTGAGTTTCGCCTCCACATGCGGCGGGCGCGATCGCTGCCACACATCGATCAGCAAACCCAGCGTGTTGAAATGCATGTTGATCGCCAGGGCCGTAGCGCCGTCGCCCTGGGCCAGCCGTTCCTGCGCCTTGATCCGCTCGAGCAAAGTCGCGCCCATCCCGCCCAGCTCCTCTGGAATCGTCAGCACGGTGTAACCGCTTTCCTTCAAGCGGGCGTAATTTTCATACGGGAATGATCCGTCTTCGTCATGTTGGGCGGCGCGCGTGGCAAAATCGCCGGCCAGTTCCGCTGCCAGGTCGATAAAACGTTGCTCGCGCTCGGTGTAATGCTGATCCATTGGCTTGCCTCCGCAGCGGCATCACCATGCCACAGGTAGCGCAACTGACGGCGCAATGGAAAGCAGCGCCGATCGGCATCTTTCAGGGCGAAAGCCCCAGCGACTGGTCGCGGGCGAACGCCGGCATCGAACCGACGTCGGCATACCATCCGTGGGCGTGGTCATACTGGACCGCCGACCAGGCTTTTTCATACTCAGCTTCGGCGCGATTGAACTCGCTCTGCAGTTCCATCCGCTGCTGGGCGGAGCAGGAGGGATCGTTCTGGCATATTTGCAATGAGCCGAGCACCATGTTGCGGCCGTTGGTGGCTTCCTTCAGCGTGTACCAGTCGCGGTCGGCACGGATGTTTTCCGCTTTCACGCAGCCGCCCAGGCCCAGCACAATGGCGATCGCCACAAGTGCCGCGCCGCTTTGGTTCACTCCCCGGCACTCCATGGCGATGGCACCTTGCTGACCAGGACGCCCGAATCCGTGAGCGCCGCGATCTGCTCGGCGCTGTAACCCAGAAGGCGCGACAGCACGGCCGCGTTGTGCTCGCCCAGCGCGGGAGTGCGCCCCCTAATCGCGACCCGTGCGTTGGAAAAGCGCAATGGCGCGACCGGCAGCGGTATCGGACCGATTCCCGGATGCTCCACGTTCTGGATTGCGCCCCGCGCCGCCATCTGCGGATGGTTCATCGCACCACCAACGTCGAGCACCGGACCGCTGATCACCCGATGCGCGGCGAGGATCGCCAATGGCTCGTCGCGCGACGCAAACGATTGCAGCCATTCCTCGATGATCTCGGCGAGCGCGCAACGGTTTTTAGCCCGCTCGGCCGGCGTGCTGAAGCGCGGATCGGTCAGCAACTCGGGCTTGCCAATCGCCTCGACGAAGGATTCCCACTGATGGATAAACGCGGAAATCACAACGTAGCCGTCCCGGGCTTTGAACGTGCCGGTCGGCGCCGTGGTCGGATTGTGAACACCGAATCGAGTCGGGCTGATCTGGCCGTCGCCAAGCAGGTACATCGAGAGCGGCAGGTCGAGGGTGTGAAACAGGCTCTCCATCAGCGAGATATCGATGTATTGGCCGCGGCCGGTGCGGCTGCGTCCGAACAGAGCGGCGCAGATAGCGGAAAACGCGGTGATGCCGGCGGTGGAGTCTGCCATCGAGGTGCCGATCGGCATCGGCGGGCCGTCGGGTTCGCCCGTCAGATGCATGATGCCGCTCATCGCGAGCGCGAGGCGGTCATTGCTGGGGCGATTGGCAAATGGCCCGGTCTGGCCGAAACCGGTGATCGAGCACATGATCAGTCCGGGATTGGCGCGGGACAGTTCTTCGTAACCAAGGCCGCGGCGGGGCAGCACTCCGGGACTGAAATTTTCGACCACCACATCGGTTTTGGCGGCCAGATTTTTTACGATTTCGGCGCCTTCTGGACGATTGAGGTCAACGCAGATACTTTGCTTGCCGCGGTTTTCCAGGATAAAGACGCCGCTTTGGCCGGACTTGAGCGGCGGATAAGTGCGCATGAGATCGCCGCTGGGCGCCAGTTCGATTTTGATCACCTCGGCGCCAAGGTCCGCCATCAGACGACCGACTCGCGGTCCGGCGATAAATTGGCCCAGCTCGAGGACGCGGAGGTCCGAAAACAATCCTTCACTCATCCCAGATGTCCTTTTGTTGCCGATCGAACTGACGCATAGTGATGATATTGCGCGATCTTTCAGAAGTCCGGCGCCATCCGCAAGCGCTGCGCGATTGAATGGTTCAGTCATAGATTCCGTCAACGAACCATCGATCGGAGCGCAGGTCGCGATAGACGCGGTAAACCCCGCCGTCATCCAGGGCCATCTCGTAGTAATCATGGGCGAAGCCGCCGGCCAGGCCATTTTGCGGGACTTTGGCAGTACCATTCGCGGTTCTGTTGCCGGACTCCAGCGCCGTCTTCCACCATTCACCCTGACGCCGCCATGGTCCGGCGATCGAAACCACGCGAGCGCAGATATGTTGTCCGCGCACGAATTGCGGCACGCCGCGCGATGACATCACCTCAACTTCCTGGGGCGGACGAATCGCTCGTAGCACGATTCGATTTACCGTCTGCGCATGATCCTGCGCTTGCGACGGGCCGCAAGGCGGCGCGAAATCAACCCGCTTGATCGCATCCGGGCGATGGGAGTTGGCGGGGAGCAGAGTTCCGACATTGTCCGGTCCGCACAACGCGGACAGCCGGGCCAGCGTGGTCTGCAAGCGCTCGGGCGCCGGTGCGGGCGGCAGGAACATATCGCTTTGAGCCGGACGGGAAACACGCGCCTGCACCGACAATTGCACCGCCTCGACGCCCTCAGAAGGCGGCGATTTTTCCAAATCGAGCAATATCAGTGCCAGCAGCGAACGGACTTCATTAGTGGCGGCTCCAATCGTTACCCGGCGCTCGTCGCGGCGGCGTCCCGCCATTTCGAGCGAGAGCGTCAGGTCACCCGCGACCAAGCCGCGCAGCTTAAGCCTGGCGGTCAGCCGATCCAGCATCCCGCGCAGGATGAACCCCAGTGGTTCCAGCAATTCGATCGCGTAGTCCAGCTCGATCTTTTCGGTGAAGATTTCGCCCGGACGACGGCAGTTCAAGGGTCCGCCGGTCTGGCCTCTGACCAGACGCATCAATTCGACCGCACCGGCACCCATCCGGCTGCCCAATTCACGGACGTCAAGCCGCGCCAAATCGCCCAGGCGGCGAATCCCCAAACGTTCAAGTTGAAGTTCAACATCTACTTCGAGGCCGAGCAGTTCCAGCGGCACCCATTGGAGAAATTCGGTTTCGCGTCCGGCGTCTATGATCCTGACTCCGCCGCAGCGGGCGGCAATCCACGCGATGTCCTTGCTGGCGGCGATGCCGATATCAGCTTCCATCCCGACCTGGCGGACGCGCCGCGCCAGCTCCGCAGACATTTCATCTTCGCCGCCGTAAAGTCCGTTCAGGCCAGCCAGATCGAGATAGACACGGCCCGGGCCGCCGTCTTCAACGATCGGCGAAAACGATTCGGCTACATCAATCAGGGCGTCGGCAGCCGCTTGTTCAAGGGCGGGATTGCAGGCCAGAATCGTCAGGTCGGGAACGACGGCGCTGGCCTGCGCCACCGTCATTGCGGGGACAACGCCGGCGCGCCGGGCCGGGGCGGAGACAAATCCGAGCGCAGCGCGCGGTCCCGTGCCAATACTCAAGGCAAAGGCGGCGTCGCGCAGTTCGGGATTGGCCCGGACCATCGCCGCGAGCGGAAGTTCCCTGACCAGCAGGCAGGCAATCCGCCGCGGAGAATCGGACGTAGGCGCGCGGTTCATAGGGAAAAATTCTCTCCCCCTGGGCAATGTCGAATCCCTGCAAGGAGAAAGCTTTCCACGCGGGCAATTCCTGATTTCCTCCCCGGATCGGGAGAGGATTAAATTGAGGAACCTTGGCGCGCGGCTCTATTTTTCCTGGGCTTTTGATGATCGATGAGGATGAAGTCGGAAGGATTAACCAGTGTGCGCCATCGCGCGCTGGTTCCGCAGCGACCGATTTTGTTGCGCCTGAGCGTTGCGCTTGTTTCCAATCCTTCGAACAGCGCCAGGGAATGCATTGGTTTTGCGTCAGGACCTTGGCGCAGACAGTTCTGCCGGTAGCTGAAAATCGCGCGTGTTAAAGCCAGGTCCACGCTTAACGCTGCAAAGGTGCCGCATACCGGGCGCGTGACCAGCATCAGCACGGCGGTGGCGCTGCGCTCCGCCATCCGGGCCAGCCGCAGCGCACTGCTTTGGCTTATGGTGAAAATACTCTCGCCGAAATCCATGATCAGCAGACCGAAGCCTCCGGCTTCGAGCACTAACTCGGCCGCGCGCAGAAAGCTGCGAGGGGAGCGATCCTTTAAGCTTCGCCGGCACGGCCATAACTGGCAGCTAACTTGAGAGAGCACTTGCGATTCGCCCTCGTCCTGACCAGAGAGCGGGGACGGCAAAGGATCGCCATGATCAGGGAAAAGAGACAGAGGGGAATTGGATGCGCGGCAAAAACTGGGGGCGGAAAAAGAGCTTTGTCCCGGCCGAATCCATAACACCCTGGATAGATCGACGCCCGCCTCTGCCATCGTGGACGGGTCGAAGGCGTTGGCCAGATCGATTACCGCGACAACCTCGCCACGGCGGGTGGTGCTGCCAATAAAATTGGCGGCGATCGACGTCTTGCCACAACTGCGACGACCAACGATTTCGCTGATGCGCCCGCGTGGGATTCCGCCTTCCAGCAGGGTATTGATCGGCGCCAAGGAGGCGCTCAGACGGCGGTCCTTGCGGGTCAGTTCCCGGCCCTTGAAAACTCCCGGCAGAGCATCAAGGGAAGCAGCTCCAACGGCGGGAAGAGCGGCGGCCATGGAGTTACTTTCGTATTTTCTTCGCTACATGTCAACCAAGATTGGGGTTGGAGACAACAGCGGCAACCCCGACCAGGGATCGCGTCCATGCCTACGCCCGGCAAAGCGATGGCGCCTGGAGCGGTTGCGACGCGGGGTTCAGATTCAGACCAGCGAAAGAAGACCAACTGCAACCGGCATCAGGGAAAGGGACAGGACCTGCACCCGAGTTCAACCGTCAACCGGCGCTTTGCGGCTTGCCGGAAATGGGCAATCTCACCACGAAGTCACTGCCTTGACCGAGGCCTTTGCTGAACGCTTCGACTTCGCCGCCATGCATGTGGACGATGCTCCTGACCAGCGCCAGTCCGACTCCAAGCCCTTTAAAAGACTTTTCGCCTTGACGTGCCGACCGTGAATAAAGCTCGAAGATACCGGGGAGCAATTCAGGGGGTACGCCGATCCCGTTGTCGCGCACTTCAATGACAACGTGATCTTCATCAATTTCAGCCTTTAAGAAAATGCTGCCGCCTTCGGGCGTGTACTTGGCGGCATTGTCGAGCAGGTTTGAAATTGCCTGAATCAGCCGGACGCGATCGCCGGACAACTGGATCTCATCCTGCGGCATGGAAACGGCCAGTTTATGCCGTTGGGCGTCGATTTTCGGTTGGGCAATTTCAATCGCGCCGCGGATTATCGCCGAGAGCTGGATGGGTTCGGGACGGTAATCCAATTTTCCCTTGCTGATTTGCTGAAGGTCGATCAGATCATCGGTCAGCCGGCTCAAATGGCTGACCTGGCGCTCTATAATTGCAAGCGCATTGCGCTGCCTCGGATCTTTTTTCCGGTCCGGTTCGAGAAGGTCGCGGGCGGCGATAATCGCGCCGAGCGGATTTCTGATTTCATGGGCCAGAATCGAAAGGAATTCGTCTTTGTGACGATCGCTTTCATACAATGTCTGACAGGCCGTCCTGAGTGCGGTGACGTCGATGCTGGTCTCGACCACGCCACCCACCGAGCCCTCCTTGTCGTGCAGCAGGGCCCAGTAGCTCAAGACCGTGATGCGCCCTCCGGCTTTGGTCGTATGGCCAAGCTCGCCGGTCCAGAATCCTTGCCGCAGCAGGATTTGATTGATCTCTTCCAATGGCCGCGGAAATTGCGTTTTCAGCAGTTCGTGGGAAAGTCTGCGGGCCGCTTCCCCACTGCTCCATCCATACAGATTCTGCGCACCCCATAACCGGATAGTGCCGTCCAGATCGCGCACCATCGCATGCCCCAGTTCGCACAAGTGCGCGATCAGCCCGACTGACACGGGCCGTTTATCTTCTGAGGAAACCGCCAGCAGGCGCCGGGCGTGTTCGGATTCAATTTTTCGTGCCGCTTCGACTACCAGCTGCAAGCGCTCATAACAATCCTCATGATCGGTTGTGCTCGCGTCAATCGCACCTATCAGCGACCCGTCAGTCGCGTGCAAGGGAGCGCCCGTACAGGTCCATTCGGCCCAGGCGCTCGCATAGTGCTCCATACGGACAATTGCCACGGGCTGATTTGCCGCCAGAGCTGTCCCTGCTCCATTGGTCCCGATGGCGGTTTCGGACCAATCAGCGCCTGGGAGAAGAGCAGCCGGCTTGTTTGCCGGGCCCGACGTAACAGCGGCAAGCACGATGCCGTCGGCGTCGGTCAGGCAGGCCGAGTGCGGACTCCCGGCCATGGTGATAGCCAGGTGATGCAAATGGGATTGCGCGATCTCAATCAAAAGACGATTTTGCTCCAAACGGCGAGCCAAATCGGTTTCTGCGACTTTGCGCGCGCGGATCTTCGAGGGATGCAGGCCCGCCGCCCGGCATCGATTCCAGGATTCAACGATTTGCTGACGCAATCCGTGTACGGGCGGCAAAGGTGCCTCGAAATCGCGCAGCCGTTTCATTTGCAACGTCCTTTTAACTCAGTGCGCTTGCCGGTCCGCGACCTGACTGAGCTCCACCAGCCAGCAGCGAGAGACTGTTCGGCGAAAACAAACTTTAGCGAAATGTTTTAAACATAGCCGCAGGCGGTAAAGCAAGATGTATGCCAATATTGCCCATCAATGCCTCTTAAGAACCGTCGCCAGTTGCAGCTAGCTTTTTTAGAGATGGGCCGAACGGTTGCGGCTGCGTCTTGGCGTCCTAAATCACGAATCCGCCAATTTTTCTTGCGGTCTCTTACTTCACTCCAAATCCCGCATAATCGATTTTTGAATGTTTTCCTGATTCGCATCACTTGTGGATATCTTGGACATGGAAAACGATCCTGGCAGCGCAGTGTGGAAAAAAGAAGCAAGTAGTTTAGAGAATCACCTTTCTTTATTTTGCCAATCAGTCAGTGCAAACCTCTGTCTTCCGGTAAGATTCACAGCATTGCAATTCTTCCGACAACTCAATTTATCATGCTTTAATTTCACTCAGCTTCCCAGTTCTAACATCGAATACGAACCCACGCACGCTAATATCCCGGGAAATCCAGGGGTGCGCCTTAATTCTTGCCACCTGGCGGCGCACATTAGCTTCAAGATTGTCAAATGCGTGGAAATGGCTAGGCGTGACCGCCGATACGCCTGTTTCCCGCTCCAGCCGCTCCAGCAGCTCGCTATCCTTGAAGGTCAACATCCCGCAACCCGTGTGATTGATCACCATGAACTCCATGGTGCCGAGCAGGTAATGTGAGATGAGCAGCGAGCGGATCGCGTCTTCGGTGGCGATTGCGCCGGCGTTGCGGATGATGTGCGCGTCACCGGTGTTCAGTCCCAGCATCGGCTCGATCGTCAGCCGCGCGTCCATACAGGCGAGAACGGCGAGCTTTTTCTTCGGCGGAGCCGGCAGCTCCCCGAGCTTGAAATTATGAGCATAAGCCTCATTAGCTTTAAGTGCGTCGTCGATGATGCTCATGAGAAGTCTCCCTTATGAGTTGCGAACGTGAAAATTACCCAATCGGAATTGTTAACTCTACTTGATTTAACATTGTCCACAGACTCGGCCAGTTTTTGGCCGATGCGCCGCAGTTCGGGATATCGAATCGGCGGGGCGCGGAGCCGCCACGTCCCTGATCAAGGCGTGGGCACAGCAGGCACATCCAGCATTGAGTCGCGGCCGCAAACCAAATAATCAGCCTTGCTCGGCCCATCCTTTGAGCAGCGGGACGAAGTGATGGAAGTAGGAATGGCGCTCGACGAATTTCCATTGGCCGTTCACGCGCCGGTAGGTGTCCGCGTAATAGCCCGAGCCGATAACGCTTTGGTTGTTTTGCGTGATGCGGACCTCGATCGTGCAGGTTCCTTTGGCGTTGTCGCCGTCGATCTCGATAATATGGTTATGGATGCACGGCAGCGCCATTCCTTTTTTCAGATTTGGATAGAACTCGTCCAACTGTTTGCGTCCGCGCACGGTGATGTTGGGTTCCTCGCCCATCAACTCGTTAATAAACGCACCATCGTCGGTAAACAGCTGGGCGACCTTCGCGCCCTGGCCCATCGCTACCCAATGCGCATATTTGGCCGTCAATTCCTTGATTTCCTCGCGGTCCGCGAGTTCCCGCACCTGCTGTTCAAGCGTCTTCATTAGATGCTCCATGCCTGGTTTCGCGATCAAAATTGAGAGTGAACCCGGACCCTTCCACTCCAGTTCCATCCGGTACAGGCGTGCCGCGTTGTCGCAGACGATCTTGCGTTTGACCGTTTCCGGCACGCCTTCAAAGCTGCGCTCGATTACCTGCCGCGAATGGGGCCAGGTGGAATCGCTGTGCGGAAAATCGGACGCCCACATGTAGTTGTCCTCGCCGAAGATTTTCCACGTCATCGGACCGACCATGTCGTCCTGGAACGTCACCCATACGTTGCGCCGCACGTATTCGCTGGGCTTCATCGTCAGGTTCATCTCGTCCGACATGGTGCCGAATTTCTGGTAGAAATGGTCGATGCGGTAGAGCATGTGCGGGAACCATCCGCTGTCGTTTTCGGCCGATACAATGCGCAGCCGCGGAAATCGTTCCAGCACGCCGCCGAAAATCAGGCTGCAGAGCGAGCGCTGGATTTCATGCACCGGCGCCAGCGTGGTGTTGATCATGAAATCGCGTCCGGTGAGCTTCACCTGCCCGCCGCGGCCCTGCAATGACTTGCGCCCGGTGCCCAGATGCAGCGAGACCGGGATCTGCATCTCCTGCGCCGCGGTCCAGAACGGATCGTAGTCGCTTGAATAATAGGGGCGCTCGGGCGGCGCGACGCCGCAGATCTGGACGCCATGATGGCCCCGTTTGACGCAGCGTTCCATCTCGCTTACACCGTCGGCCACGTCATCGAGCGAGATCAGGGCGATCGGATACAGCCGCTTCGGACTATAGGACGCGAAATCCGCCAGCCAGTCGTTATACGCCCTGAAGCAGGCGCGCTGCAGTTCGCTGTCGGGCAGCGAGAACAGCGGCATTCCCAGCGACGTGTAGATAACTTCCGCGCAAACCCCGTCGAGGTCCTGGTCTTTGAGCCGCTCAGCCGGGTCCCATCCGCTGGGACGGGCGGCCTCGTAACCGGTGCTCAGATGCTTTTTCAGTTCGTCGCCGCTTTTGCCGATGGCGGAAATCGAGGCGACCGGGAATGGGACCACTCCGGGAGCAACGAAGAAATAGCCCGGGCGTTCCTCATTTTTGATCACCCTGGGCGCCTGGTCCTTGAAGCGATTGTCGAGGCGTTCGGTCCACAAATCGGCTGGTTCCACCACGTGCGAATCCGAAGAGACAATCCGGTCTTTCATATGGACCTCCTTTTGACGCCGCCAGCGCATCGCCTTTTCAGGCCTGATGCTGGGTCGCGCGGCGCCGTCAGCGCCACGATAATGGAATCAATAACGAAATTGAATCGCTGCGGTGGTGCAAGCCGGCTGACGGCAACGGAACACCGTTCGTTTGCGCCTGTGACCGTGAATTAAACCAACTGCTTGGTAGGTGACCCCGATTGTCGGTAAAACATTCCAAATTCAAGCTTCCGGCTGATGAATCCGTAGTGGAGTCAAGCGCCGCAAGGCTGCGTTTCTGGCATATGCCTTGCTGCTTAGGCGTTACTCTCTCGGCCGTTGATGCTCTGGAAGGGTGAACAGCGTCTGGAGCAACCCGCCCGGCAAAGCTGATAGCCGAGATTAAAAGGTTACTGCAGGGTTTTGCATTTCATACTGCGGGATCCGGAACCGGAATTTCGCGGAAAGAGGAAGCTATATGCTTTATTGGGCGTTTGTTTTTCTGATTGTCGCCATCGTCGCCGCGGTGTTCGGCTTTGGTGGTATCGCCGGAACGGCTGCGGGAATTGCAAAGATTTTGTTTGTAATTTTCCTCATCCTGTTCCTCGTCGGTCTCATCTTTGGACGGGGCGGACGAACCACCGTTTAAAGCTCCTGCGCAAGGATGGCCGCTCCGCGGCGGCCATCCTGTGCGATCGCGCCGCCGCTGATTTTCAATTTCATGTCCCATAAGCGGTCGCGCTGTTGTCAGGATTGGGCTTTCCGAAAATGGTCCGCGATGACCTGGGCCACGCAGCAGGTTAAGCGCTTGGCGGCGGGGAGATGCAAAAACTCATTGGGGCCGTGCGCGTTTGAACCGGGACCGAGGACTCCTGTGATCAGAAATTGGGCTTGCGGGAAACGCTCGCCCAGCATCCCCATGAACGGGATCGTGCCGCCTTCGCCCATGTAGGCAGCGGATTTGCCGAAGAAATCGCGCGAAGCCCGCTCCAGCGATTGTTCCAGCCATGTCGCCAGTTCCGGCGCGTCCCATCCGCTGGAGCCCCAATTCGGCTCGAAGCTGACCTTGGCGCCGTAAGGCGGATCGCGCTCCAACAGCGACTTGAGTTCAGCCGCCGCGGCCGCCGCATCGCATAGCGGCGGCACGCGCAACGACAACTTCAATTCCGTAAACGGGCGCAGCACGTTGCCTGCGTTGGCGGCTGGCGGCAAACCTTCAGCGCCGATTATTGAAAGGGCCGGCCGCCAGGTGCGATTCAGAATCAGCTCTGTCGGATCGCTGGTAATTGGACCCGCGCCGCCGGCAAAGGGAAATTTGCGGTACAGCGAGCCGTCCAGAATCGCGGCGGCGGCAGCAGCCTGCTTTTGCCGCGCCGACGGTATCGCACAGTGAAAGGCCGGTGAAAGAATCTCCCCGGTCTGTTCGTTCTCGATCCGCGACAGCAGCATCCGCGCGATTCGGAAACTGCACGGCACCACTCCCCCAGCATCGCCTGAATGAACGCCCTCTGTAAGCACGGCGACACGCAAGGTGCCGCCGACCAGACCGCGCAGGGAGGTGGTGCACCACAACTGATCATAGTTGCCGCATCCCGAATCCAACGCCACGACCAGGCTGGGATTGCCTATACGGTCGCCCAGATGCTCGATTATCGGCGGCAGGTCGTAGCTGCCGCTTTCCTCGCACGCCTCGATCAACATGACGCAGCGCGCGTGGGGAATGCCCTGCTCCTGCAACGCGGCCAGCGCGCTCAAACCGGCAAACATCGCATAGCCGTCGTCCGCCGCGCCGCGTCCGTAAAGTTTATCGCCGCGGATCACCGGCTGCCATGGACCGAGCCCCTGGCTCCATCCGGCCATCTCAGGTTGCTTGTCGAGATGACCATACATCAGCACGCAATCATCGCCCTGCCCCGCCACGTCGATCTTGAGCAGTGGGGTGCGGCCCGCGAGGCGAACCACATCGATCTGCATCCCGCGTAAAGGATGGTCCAGCGCCCATTGATGGAAGCGTTCGATCACCTGATCGATGAAGCCGTGCGCTTGCCAATCTGGATCGAAGGCGGGCGATTTGTTGGGGATGCGGATGTAATCCATCAGCGTGGGTACGATCGACTCGTCCCATCGCCGATTGACGAAGTTCTGCAGCGCTGCGATGTCCATGAGACAAGCCTACGCAGGTCCGCCAGGGCAATCAAAATTGCGGCCAGCTAGATCACGAGGACCAGCAGGCCGCTGCCCATCAGGGTTGCGGCCCACAGCTTGTCGACATTGATCCAGGCTTTGCGCAGGATACCCAGTCCGATCCAATCGTACACCGCGATTGCGACCGGTCCCATTACGGCCAGCATCGCGGCGGTGTGCACAAGCACCACCCATAAACCCGTCTGCGCCATCGCCATCGCGCCGACACCGCTGCCGCGTGCGAGTGATGCTGATGTCGAGCAGACCGGCAGGTTGATCAGCACCGGGAACAGCATCAGGCCGGCGCCGTGCGCCGACGCCATCAAAAACGACCAAACGAGCAGGTCCCACCAATTCACGCGCATCCCGACCCATTTGTAATGCAAGCGCGAGGAGAACAGCCGCAATGCGCCAAACAAGGCGACGGCGCTGCCGCCGATGATTTGCAGCAGATGCGGCCTGATCTCCATCGCGCCCCAGCCGACCAGCGCCACCACGAGAGCAATCGAGACCATGTGCCCGGCGGCGATCGGCGCCATCGCGGAAATCACCTTCCTGCGGCTGCGCTCCTGCAGCCCGAGCGACACGGCAAACAGCCATCCCATCGCGGGATTGAGGCCGTGGTACGCGCCCATTGCGGCCACGGCCAGCCAGGGCCAGTCATTGATCATGGATAGCAGAAGGAGTCGGAGGAGCAGTCGCCGCCTTCAAGTCGCACCTGATGCGGTCGTTCGCCCTCGAACGGGACGAAGAAGTTTTTGTCCAGACTCATGCCGCCGTTGGGATTGGTGTCGATTTTCGTCATCCATCCGCGCACACCGTCGGGAAAGAACTGTTCGTCCCACGCAGCGTACAGCGAATTGGTCAGATACACCCGGCGGCCGTCGCGGCTGAGTTCCACCATCTGCGGGCCTCCGTTCAGCTCGCCGGCGCGGGGATGCTGCGCCTTGCGCGTGATGCCACCGAGATGGACCGAGCCGGTCAGCTTGGGTTTCATCGGATCGCTGACGTCGTATTGCTGGAATTCGCCGGTGCCCCAGCACGAAACGTAGAGAAATCGATCATCCAGGCTGAGGTTGATATCGGTGATGAGCGGCGGCACGGCTTTGAAGGGCTTGAGCGCGGGGGGCAGTTGAGCGGGGTCGGCGGGCTCGGCCGGGACTTCGATCGTCTTGCGGATCTGCCATCCTTTATCGTCGCGGAACCAGGTCCATACCGACGCCGACAAATCCCTGGTCGAGACTACCACGCCGACGAAGCCGAACAACCGGGTCGGATCGTGCGAGGGCCGCAGCTCCAGCACCATCTGCTGCTCCGCTCCCAGATCAAGGGTCTGGAGATGGCGGCGCTTGCGCAAATCCCAGATATGGATCGCGTGGCCGTATCGTCCGGCCAGCAGCAGGTCGGGATTGACGCCGTTTTCGACCATGCTCGGCGTGCCCCACTCGCTGGTGATCGCAACGTCGTGGCCCAGATGCCACCAGAAATCGTAGGCCAGGTACTGCGGGCCGCGATCCACTTCCCAGCGGCCCAGCACGTCAAAGCTGTCATGATCGAGCAGGAAAACGCCGCCCGGACCTTCACCGTTGGGCGCACCCAGCGCGTTCATGTAGATGGCGTCGGGGCCGCAATGCACGGTGTGCGGCCGGCTGTATCCGGTGCGCGCGGCCACCTCCTCGGGTTCGATCGTGCGGACCAGAGCCGGCTTGCGCGGGTCGGGTTTGGTATCGACGATGAAGATTCGTGAAGAGCGCAGGCCTGGGATAATGAAATAGCGGCGCTCAACGTGCGGATGCGGTGCATAGGGGCAAAGCGCGGCGCTGCACGCGTTCCATCCGAAGTGATGCAGCTCGTTGCCGGTCCCGAGTTCGAGCCGGCCAACGATTTTCCCGCAACTCGCCGACGATGGGTCCACGTCAACCACGACCAGCGAGTCCGGCTTGCCATTCCTGGATCGCCCAAGCGCTGTTTGTGGGTCGAAGGTTACGACATAGGCGAGCTTCTCAGGCGGAGCCTGACTGGCCATCCGTGCTGACGGGTAAAAACTGGGGTCCGGCTTCCATAGTGCCATTGCTGGAACCTCCATTGCGGATGCGAGATGCTAACAGTGGCGCTGGCTTTGGTCGAGCCGGCCAGAGCCGCGTTCACCATGTATAATTTATATCCATGAAAGCCGCAGCCGTATACGAGCCTAAACCGATCGAGAGCAGCCCGCTCAAGCTGATTGAACTCGACGTACCCATCCCGAATCGAGGGGAAATTCTCGTCCGCGTGCTGGCCTGCGGGGTGTGCCGGACCGATCTGCATGTCAGCGAGGGCGACCTGCCGCCGCGCCATCCACGGATAGTCCCCGGCCATGAGGTGGTCGGCGTGGTCGAGCGATGCGGTCCACAGGCGAATCGGTTCAAGCCGGGCGAGCGGGTTGGAATCGCGTGGCTGCGCGAGACTTGCGGCGTATGCCTCTATTGCCGGCGGGGCAGCGAAAATCTATGCCCCCACGCTCGCTTCACCGGCTATGACCACGACGGCGGCTACGCCGAGTACGCGGTCGTGCGCGAGGATTTTGCCTACCACCTGCCGCAACAACTGGGAATCGAAGAGAGCGCGCCGCTGCTATGCGCGGGGATTATCGGATACCGCGCGCTCAAGCGTGCTGGCGTCAAGCCCAACACCACGGTTGGTCTTTATGGCTTCGGCGGGTCGGCGCATATCTCATTGCAGGTAGCCAGGTATTGGGGCTGCAACGTGTTTGTGATGACGCGCGGCGGCAAGCATCGCGAACATGCCAAAGAACTGGGAGCCGACTGGGTGGGAACCGCGCAGGAACGTCCGCCGCGGCTGCTCGACTCGGCGATCCTGTACGCGCCAGCAGGCAATCTCGTTTTACCGGCGTTGGAAGCGTTGGATCAGGGCGGTATCCTCGCGGTCGCCGGAATTTATCTAAGCCCGATTCCACCGCTGGATTACGAGCGCCATCTGTTCCATGAAAAGGAACTGCGCAGCGTCACCGCCAACACCCGCGCCGACGGCGAGGAATTCCTGGAGCTGGCGGCCAAGATTCCGATCCGCACGACCACAATAGCTTTCGGATTGGACCAGGCAAATCAGGCGCTCCAGATGTTAAAGCACGACGAACTCAAGGGCGCCGGCGTGCTGCGCATTGGATAAGCGACGATCACCAAATTCCAAAATTCCTGAAGCGCGAAAGCTTGACCGACCATCGAGCCGGGCAGCGACGGGACAACACAGCAATTTTCTTAAAAATTCTTTTTAATATTATTTTTGGTGACTATTGCAATCTTAACGCCATCTAAATAGTCTTGGGCCAGTCGCCCGGATTTAGAGTAAAAGCTTGCTGATTTTTTTCACCCTCGGTTTGCGACATCTCCTCGCCGAATCGAGTGCGACCTCAAACTTTGGAGGACTGGGATGAAAGTATGCACTGGACTGACCATAAACGTGGCGCTGCTGGTCACGCTGATGCTGTCGCCATGGGCGGTCGCAGGCGCCAACGCTGGTATCCCGATGCCGGGTTCCGCGGGCTGGGTTCCCAGTCCGGCGGATTCCAACGCGATCCTGCACCCCTCCACGGTGGGGCTCGCTGCACCAGCCACGATTTGCGACGGCAAGGCGTTGAAAGTGTTGCCGGCCGGCAGCGGCGAAGATTTGGAGGTCACCGGGGATTGCGAGGTCGATGGCAATGTTCCCAACGGCACCTACTTTTATCACAACGTCAATATTTACACCGCCTCAGGCGCGGCGACCGGTGGCATCCTGCGCTTCGACGACACTAAGATCATATTCAAGGCCGAGTCGATCCTGATCGAGAACGGCGGCACGCTGCGCGCCGGCACGCCCTCCGCACCCATCGGAAGGCAGGGTTCGCTCGAAATCGATTTGTATGGCGCATCAAACCTGTCGACCGACCCCGGCATTACCTGCAAGAGCCCGGGGGGAACGTGTGGAGTGCCGGCCACCAGCCCCAACGACATCTGGAACTCCAACATGATGATGGCGAGCATGCGGCGCCCTGGCTCGTGCAATGAAATGCAGCTCGTCAACGGCAAGAAAGACTGCTTTTACCAGTACGACGTTTTCGACAAGGGTGACGTCGCCGGCGCCTATTTCGGGCACAAGGTCCTGGCGGTGTCCTATGGCGGTTCGCTGCAGCTTTACGGCGCCCGCGGCGCCACCATTTGCGATCCAGCTAATCCCACATCAAAGGCTTGCAAGGATGACAGCCAACCCTCCAACACTGGTACGAGTTGGGTACGGCTGGATTCTTCAGCAGCTCCCGGAGACACCACCCTGACGGTGGATCGCGACGTCAGTGGTTGGGACCCGGCCATAGGGGAAACCGTGCAGGTGGTGCTGACCACTACCGACTACGTTGCGGCCCATTCCGAAGTGCTGACCATAAAGAAGGTTCAGGGACACGGACGCACCTTTACGATCAACGGGAAAGTCACCTGGCCGCACAACGGCGTCAGGTATTCGCTGGCCAAAGCGCGGCCGGGCACCGGACCGGATAGTTCCGGGCTGGCGCTGTCCAACTTCATCGACACCCGGGCGGCGGTGGGACTGCTGACCCGCAGCATCCGAATCGTATCCAAGGGCGACGGCCCCAACGACTCCTTTGACAAGGTGACGGGCTATTTTTACGGCGGGCACACCATCGCTCGGCAGGGCTTCAAGACATTCCAGGTGCAGGGGGTTGAATTCAGGCAGTTGGGTCAGGGCGGAAGCATCGGCCACTATCCGGTGCACTTCCACATGGACCGCATGGTGGCGGATGGAACGTTTGTGAAGGACTGCTCGATCAACGAATCGATGACCCGTTGGATCACGATTCATGCGACGCAGGGGACGCTGGTGTCGCGCAACGTGGGCTACAAGTCCATCGGGCACGGCTTCTTTATCGAGGACGGGACCGAGATCAACAACAAGCTCTACGCTAATTTGGGCGTCTTCGCGCGCTCGGCAACCGATGGACCGCAGAATCCGCTGAAGGTACCGGGCATCCTGGTCGCGCCGAACTATCCCAACGCCCCAACCGACAAATTTCCTTACTATTCGGACGCCAATCATCCTTCCGTGTTTTGGATCATGAACGGATGGAATGATTTTGAGTACAACATGGCAGCAGGCGCCGGCACCTGTGGCGCCTGTTACTGGCTGGTGCCAGGCGCCAACAGCGGTCCCTCGCTTTATCAGTATTGGGGCAAGAGCTACGCCGCCGAGCAGTACAACCTGGACCGTGCCAGCACCTCGCCGCTTTACCGATTCGTCGGCAACTCGTGCGTGTCGGCGATGACCGCGTTCGAAACCGTTCAGACAACGGATCCTTGCTTTGGAATCCTGAACCCCGGTGGAGGATTGGCTCCCAGCGTCAAGCCGTTGAGCGCGCCGGGAGCGCCGTTGCCCGTCGACAAAGCTCACATCAACGATGAAACGTACTATCCGATCACCAACGGCGGCGGCCGCTTTGGCACCTTATGCCCTGCCGGCAAGGATTGCAGCAAAGCGGCCGAGGTGCCCCGATGTGAAACTGACAAAATCGCAAACTGCGCGGTCACCGTGCTCGACGGTTTTACGTCGTCATTCACCTGGGCGCCGACCACTTTTTCCGCGATCTGGCTGCGGTCGGGTTGGTACCTGCTGACCCAAAGTGCGATCACCGACGTGCTCAACGGCGGTATCACGATGGTCACGGGAGGCGGCTACACGCTGTCCGACGCGCCGCTGGGTTTTTGGGCCCTGACCCGCAAAACGGCTTTTGTCGGCAACACCCAGACCTGTGATGCGAAGAAATGCGATAATCCGTTCGCGCTGAACTCGGGACCGGTTAATCCCTTCAGCGCCGCCTTCGATGCCAAATACAAAACTCCCAATCCGATGGTTTGCGAGAAGCAGACCAACGGTGCCTATCCCGGCAATGTATGTTTCAACCGGCAGTTTGATCTGAGCATCCCCTCCGCTGGTTTTGCCAACAATCAGCGCCTGTTCAACATCTACGACGGCCCTTCCTACCAGGATTCCAACGCTTACCTGGACATCAATCCGACGTTGATTCCCCTCACGGATTGCAAGCCGCAGGCAGGCAATGGAAATCCCTGCGCGAACAGCAGCAAGTACATGCAGCTCCAGATTGGAGTGACCGGCATACCCCAGGGGATTACCACGCCGCTCAACGATAAGGAGCCGGCGATTGGTCAATGTTATCTGCCCAATGCGGCAATCGCGTGGAAGCAGCCTAATGGCTTTTTCTACCCGCCGGCCTTCCACTCGACCAATCTTTCTTTTGACAATGTTGACATTCGTCACTTCGTTATCGAGCCGGAGTTCGACCTGACTGATCCCCACATCTTCTGGACGGATTACGCTGCGGTCCAGAAGCGATACTGCACCTACACCAATCAAGTACTGACTCCGCCGATCAACTACTTCGCGGTAGGGCTGTTCAACGGCTACACCGATATCGACCGGCAAACCGAGCTGAATGACGATGACGGTTCGCTGACCGGCTTGAAGAACACGATCTCGGTCAATGAAGACCCGTTTTTCAACGCGCCGGTCGAGACCAGCGAATGCGCCTCCGACGCCGCCATCGCACCTTTATCTCCCGGCGGCACCGCCAAGACCAGTCCCTATGACTACGTGAGCACCGTGGTCTATCCGGACTGCGCTCTGACGGCAGGGCCCATGGCTCCGGTGTGCAGCGGTCCGGTCTGGTATAGCTCCTGTACCGAGAACGGCTGCTACGGCGTCCCGATGTTCCGTGAATCCATAACTCCGATGGATGGCGGCAATGCCAAGCCGATCATTTTGGCCGGCCAGGACGTTTTCCAACGCAGCAGCTTGAGCGTCAACCACGCTACCTACTACATCGATACCACGGTCAGTAAGGCGGCCCAGGAGGCGGCCATTTTGCCGACGGCGCCGAGCAGTCTGAGCGTTTTCGAGCCTGGCATGAAATTCTACGTGTTCCTGCTCTACGCCAAGCCGGATACTCAGCAGAAGTACCAACTCTATGTCGGTAAGTCATTTGACAAGAGCAAGCAGTTGTCGCTGGTGCAGGTAAGTCCGAAGTCGGCGCCCTATACGATTACAGATTTGGGCAAGGTCCCGGACGGTTGGAATGCCGCTTTGGACAGCAACGGTATCCTAACCGTGAACGTGGATATGTCAAAGGTTACCAAATTCAGTGATCAATACTCGGCGGCAAAAAAGGATGCTTGTCAGCCGGCAAGCTTTTGCACGGTGAAAACCACGATGCCGGATGATCCAAAAAAGGAAAAAGTATCGTACTGCGGATGTAATCTGAAAGATAATCCGACCGATCCCGTTCAGCATGACCTTTATCTGCAGTGCAAGGACGACCCCAAGACCGGAGTAAGCCCAATCTGCGGATGGGCGGGCAAGGACGTCGACTGCCCGGAGGGCGGGTGCTACGGCTTCGCCGTGACGCTGGCTTCAGACTTCAGCAATGCCGTGCGGATACCGCCGCCGTCGGTGAACTGCATCAAGGCCGACGACAGCAACTTCAACATCAGCTTCAACCCGGTATCGGCCGGCCTGGCCGGGCAGCAGTGCAAGTATCCGAGCGTCCCGAGCGGGATGTTCTGCAAGTGAGGGACGTTACTCCGGCGCACCGGCGCGCCGTAATCGGCGCGCCGGTTTCGACATTATTCCAGATTTTTCACTTCGCCTGACTCCGATTGCGATGGTACTCGACCATGTAGCAGCCGCCGGCCAGGGCGCCGCCGTCAACCGGGAGAACCGTTCCAGTTACGTAGCCCGATGAGGGCAGGGCGAAAAACCATGCGGCGTTTGCGATGTCGCTGGGATTCCCTATCCGGCCCATCGGCACGTGATGCGAGCGCAGCGACAAATCGGGCGAGCCCGCGCGCAGCATCGGCGTATCGGTGGGTCCGGGCGCGATCGCATTGACGGTAATGTTGTGCTCGGCCAGGTCCAACGTCATCCCGCGCATCAGGCCCAGGAGCCCGGTCTTGGCGGCGCCATAGGGAAGATTGGTTCCGATCGGCCCCTGTACCGCGGTGATCGATGACATCAGGATGATACGGCCGTACTTGCGTTTGATCATTTCGCGCGCCGCCAGTTGCGAGCAATAAAACGCGCCAAACAGATGGACCCTCACGACCCGTTCGAAGACCTCCCTGGAGAGATCAACCAAATGACCGAATCCGCCGATACCCGCATTGCTGACCAGAATATCGATCCGGCCAAAGGTCTTGACCGTCTGGGCCATCAGCGCCTCAACCTGCTCGTATTCAGCCACATCGGTAACTTTGGTCAGCGCCCGCGTCCCGATTTTTCGCACCTGCTCCGCCGTCTCTTCGGCCCCCGTATCGTTTAGATCTGCAATTGCGATGTTGGCGCCGGCCTGCGCGTAGCGCAGCGCGATCGCCCGGCCCAGTCCGCTTGCCGCACCCGTGATCACTGCCACCTGATCTTTGAGTTCCACTTGTCTTCTCCTCCTGATTTCTCTGAACGCGCGCTCAATCTAATCGAACTCCCGGCGCGCGCGTCAAACGACGCGCGGTTGCAAAGCTACCCGCTTGTGCGTTACGCAATAAGCGCGCAGGAAAAACGGCGGCCGGACCGGGGCTGGAGAAATCAATGGCGGAAGGCAAAGCGAAGCGGATGTGGGCGCTGCCCGGCGCCGAGTTTATCGCCAACGCGGCGGCGATCATGCATGGCGGTTCGCTCGAACCCTACGCGATGCCGGTGCCGTGTTATCTGATCGAGCATCCCAGAGGATTGGTACTGTTCGACACCGGATGCTCGCCGCGGATGATCGACGATATCAACGAATACCTCGGCACGTTCGCCGGCGCGATCCGGCTCCGCTTCAGCAGGGAACTGGTGGTGGACGCGCAAATCCGCGCCTTGGGCTACAAGCCTGGCGACGTCAAGTACGTGGTCGCCTCGCATCTGCATTTCGATCACGCCGGCGGGCTGTACCTGTTCCCGCACGCGCGGTTCCTCGTCATGGCCGACGAACTGCGCTATGCGTGGTGGCCAATCCCCGAGCATCGCCTGATCCTGAACATCAACGATCTGGTGCCGATCCGCAACTTCAACTGGCTCGAAATCAACGGCGACTTCGATCTGTTCGGCGACGGCGCGATCCAGATGCTCAAGACGCCGGGTCACACGCCCGGCGAATGCTCTTTGTTCGTGCGCCTGCCCAATCGCAAGGTGGTGCTGACCGGCGACACCACCCATCTGCGCGCCGCCTTGGAGGGCGAGATCACGATGCCGGGCGACGTCGACCCGGCGGCCGCGGTGCTCTCGATGCGTCGGCTCAAGGCGATTCGAGATTTTCAGGAAGCGACCCTGCTGATCAGCCACGACCCCGAGGATTGGGCGGAGTTTCCCCATGCGCCCACTCCTATAGAATAATCGCCGGGTGCAATCATGCCGCTTTACGAATGGGAATGCCTGGCCTGCGATATCAGATTCGAGGAACTCGCGGCGTTAAGCGATGGGCAACTCGAGCGCGCCTGTCCCAATTGCGGACGAATGAGTCCGCGGGTGATTTCCACCTTTGCGATCGCGTCGGGCGCCTCGCCGCAGACAGCCGTGACGGCCAAATCACCGAAAGCTCCCCAGGCGCCGATTTGCCTGCGCTATCCGCATATCCCGCTTTTGTGCCACATGGACAAGCCGACCGCCGAACGCGCGGTGGCTTACGCGCAAGGACGCGGCGCCGAGTACGACGACCGCAAGGGACAGGCCGAGGAGCTGCGCAAGAAGCGCGGGCTGCCGCCGCCCCCGCCCCCTGCTCCCGCTCCCCATGCCCATTTCCACAAGCGCCATCAGGCCGGGGGCACGCAGGAGCACGTGCATTCAGGAACAGGCCGCGATCACCCGCACGATCACGGCGCCAAAAGCACCGGAGCCGCGAGCAGCAAAACAGGACAGGCTGTGCCCGCGCCGGCGAACTCTCACTGAACGCGCCGCCGCCAAGCGGGTCAATTCCCAACGGTAATTGACCCGCTTGGCGGCGGCTTGATAGCTTTAACGACAGGGGTGAACAAGGGCAAAAAGGCCACAATGGCAAACATCAAACAGATTTCAGGCGTTGGCAAAGGTGACGAGGCGATGCTGGCCGACACTGCTATCCTGACCCGTTTGGACAAGGCGGTGGGATGGGCCCGCAAATTTTCGATTTTCCCCTATCCGTTCGCGACCGCGTGCTGCGCGATGGAATACATGGTCCTGTCGACGACGCCGTACGACATCGATCGTTTTGGCGCGCTACTGCCACGGTTTACGCCGCGTCAGGCCGACCTGCTAATGGTCGTGGGCACGGTGACCGTGCGTCAGGGACCGATTCTGCGCCGGGTTTACGATCAGATGGCCGAGCCGAAATGGGTGATGGCCTTCGGCGCGTGCGCTTCCACCGGCGGTTTTTACGACAATTACTCGACGCTTCCCGGCATCGACCGGATTATCCCGGTCGACGTTTACGTACCCGGATGCCCGCCGCGTCCGGAAGGCGTGCTCGACGGCCTGATGGCCTTGCAGCGCAAAATCCAGAGCCAGAAGCAGAAGCTGATCGATCGGCGCGACGAAACCGTCGTGGTTTCCTGATTCCGGGCGTTTATTTGAAGTAAAATGGAAAGAATTCTGACCCGTTGGCTGGATATCCCCAACCTGCGGGATATCGACGTTTACCTGGCGCACGACGGCTACAAGGCCGCGCGCAAGGCATTCTTCGACATGAAGCCGGAGGAGATTATTGACGAAGTTAAGAACTCCAACCTGCGCGGGCGGGGCGGCGCCGCCTTTCCCACCGGCATGAAGTGGAGCTTCATCCCCAAGAACTCGCCTAAGCCGGTGTACGTGTGCTGCAACGCCGACGAGAGCGAACCGGGGACCTTCGCCAACCGCTATCAACTGGAAAACGATCCGCACGGCATCATCGAAGGCATCCTGATCACCTGCCGCGCGGTGGGCGCGCACGTCTGCTACGTCTACATGCGGGGCGAATTCGCGATTCAAAAGCAAATCTTCGACGCTGCGCTGGCGCAGGCGCGCGCCAAGGGAATCATCGGACCCGACGTGATGGGGTCCGGTTTCAGCGTCGAGATTTATACACATCGCGGAGCCGGCGCTTACATCTGCGGCGAGGAGACCGGACTTCTGGAATCGCTGGAGGGCAAGCGCGCCTATCCCCGCAATCGCCCGCCCTTCCCCGCTATTCAGGGCGCGTTCGGATGCCCCACCGTGGTCAACAACGTCGAGACGCTGAGCAACGTGCCGTGGATCATCAACCGCGGCGCCGACTGGTACAAATCGATCGGTCCGGAGAAAAGCCCCGGCCCCAAGCTCTTCTGTCTGTCCGGCCATATCAACAGACCGGGCCTGTACGAATTGCCGATGGGCTTTCCGCTGAAGGACCTCATTTACGAGGTCGGCGGCGGAATCCTGGGCGGCCGCAAGCTCAAAGGCGTAATCCCCGGCGGCTCGTCGTTTCCCATTTTCACCGCCGAGGAAGCGGTCAAGGTCAACATGGACTTCGACTCGGTTCGCGCCGCGGGATCGCTGATGGGCACGGCGGGCGTGATGGTAATGAACGAGGACACCTGCATGGTGCGGGCGCTGCGCACGATCGCCCACTTTTACCATCACGAGTCATGCGGGCAGTGCACGCCGTGCCGCGAGGGTACGGGCTGGATCGAGAAGATGCTGATCGATCTGGAGGCCGGTTGCGGCACCATGCAGGATCTCGATTATCTGATCAGTGTCGCGACCAACATGGAAGGCAACACGATATGCGTGCTGGCCGACAGTTTGTCGATGCCGGTCAAGAGCTTCGTGCCCAAGTACAAGGACGAGTTCATCGAACACGTAAAGCAAAAGCGCTGCCCATTTCGCGCCAACGGCGCGCAGTCGCTACGCGCCGCCTCTTGAAAATTTCAGCGAGCCCACCAGATGCCCAAGGTAACCATCAACGGTAAGGAACTTGACGCGCCCGCCGGGATCAACCTGATCCAGGCCGCCGAGATGCTCGGGATGGAAATCCCGCACTACTGCTACCATCCGGCCCTGACCGTGGTCGGCAACTGCCGAATGTGTCTGGTCGAAGTGGAAAAAGCACCCAAGCTCCAAATCGCCTGCAATACGCAGGTTAGCGACGGGATGGTGGTCCATACCAACAGCGAGCGCGCCAGGGCCGCGCAGCAGGCGGTGCTCGAGTTCCTGCTGATCAACCATCCGATCGATTGCCCGGTATGCGACCAGGCGGGCGAGTGCAAGCTCCAGGACTATTACATGGACTACGACCGCCAGCCCTCGCGCTTTCCCTTGGGCAAGAAGAACAAGAAGGGCAAGGCGATCGATATCGGAAGCGACGTGATGCTGGACCAGGAGCGATGTATCCTGTGCGCGCGCTGCACGCGCTTCCTGGACGAGGTAACGCATACCAGCGAACTGGCGATCTTCGAGCGCGGCGACCACAACCGGATCGACACCTACCCGGGCCGCAAGCTGAACAACAAATACGCCGGCAACATTATCGATATCTGCCCCGTCGGCGCGCTGACCGAGAAGGACTTCCGCTTCCGCATGCGTGTCTGGTACATGCATCGCACACCCTCGGTGTGCGCCGGATGCGAGCGCGGATGCGCGATCGATATCTACGAGAATCATGGGCGGATTTACCGCTACAAGCCCCGCCACAATCCGCTGGTCAACGGCTACTGGATGTGCGATGAAGGCCGGCACAGTTTCACCAACCTTCAAACCGAACGCCGCATCACGCGGGCTCTGTATCAGTCCGACGGCCGTTTGGTGCCGGAAACTTTCAGCGCGGGACTCAGACGCGCCGCCGGCGCTATCCGCAAATGCGGCGAAGCCAACGGCGCCCGCGCGATCGGGGCACTGGTCGGAGCGCAAGCCACCAATGAGGAGATCTTCGCGCTCAAGAGTTTCATGAATGACGTCATCGGCTCCGACGTGATCGGCGGCATGAGCTACTCGCCGCCGGGATCAAGCGGCGACGACGATCTGTTGATCCGCGCCAATAAGAACCCCAACACGCGCGGCCTCAGCGCTCAGGGGATCGCGCTCGACGGGCTCGATACGCTGGCGCAGGAGGTTTCCTCGGGACGGCTCAAGATGCTGATCGCGCTGCGCGCCGACGCGTGCACGGCCCTGGGCGAGGCAGAGTTCATTAAAAGATTCGGCCCGCTGGATTACCTGCTGGTGTTCGACACCGACGTCAATGAAACTGCGCAGATGGCCAACCAGGTGATTCCTATCGCCGCATATCCCGAAATTGAAGGGACGTTCACCAACTTCCAGGGCGTGGTGCAGCGGCTGCATCGAGCTTTCGATCCGCCGGGCGAAGCGAAATCCGCCATCGAGGCCATCACCGATTTGAGCATGCTGCTGGACGGCGTCGAGCGGCCGCAAGCGGCCGATCGAATCTTTGCTGAAATGGCAGCGCGCGAGGCCGCCTTCGCCGGCCTGGAGTACGAAAAGCTGGGCCACAACGGTCTGAAGCTGAACGTGTAGCAGGCGGGACCCCGCACAGACGCCGGTCCCGCCGAAACATCACATCAGGTTGTACGCGCGGGCTACGTTTTCGCCCAGGATTCCGCGGGCCGCCTGCGGCGACATCCGCTCGACCAATTCCGCCAGCTCTTGCATGTAGTTGCCCGGATGGTCGGCATGCGGGAAATCGCTGGCCCAGAAGAACCTGTCGGCGCCGACGGAATCGGCGATCAACGCCAGCCGCTTTTCGTCGGGATCCGCCGAGATGTAGCACTGGCGAGTGAAATAAAACGACGGCAGTTCGCGCAGCGGCAGCGCGCTGCCCAGGATCGTGCCCTTGTAAAGCGCGTCGGCGCGGTCCAACCACCATCCGATCCATCCGGCGCCCGATTCCAGCACCACCACTTTCAGCTTCGGAAATTTGTCGAACACGCCATACATGAACAGGGTGTCGAACGGCATCTGCGTGCCCGCTCCGACGAACATGTCCGAATACCACACGCGCGCGGGGCCTCTCATCCCGTCGTAGCGCTGATGCAGGGTCAGGTCCGGAGGCTCGGTGCCGTTGGGATGGATGCCCAACGGTATATCGAGATCCTGAAGCGCGGCGAAAATCGGATCATGGAAGGGATGGCCGTGCGGTTTGCGCGTAATCGTGAACGGGATGCAGAACGCGCCCTTGCATCCGTCCTTGACCGCACGCTGCAGCTCGGCGACGGCCAATTCGGGGTCGGCCAGCGAGATATGCGCGATGGGAACGAGCCGGCCGCCCGAATCGCGGCAGAAGTCGGCGATCCATCGATTGTAAGCCCGGCAGTAGGCGTAAGTCAGTTCGATATCGGGACACTCCGGCTCCCACATTATCCCGATCGTCGGATAGATCACGGCCTTGCTGAGACCTTCCTGATCCAACCGCTGCACCCGTTCCTTCGGATCCATCGCGCCGAAAGCGAGGTCTTTCATGTAGCCCTCGTCGGGGCTGAGCGCGATAAATGGTTTGTCGATTTTGCCGGCCTTCCACAGCTCGCGCCGCTCCTTCATCCGATCGATTTCGCGGCCCATCGAACCCAGCCTCGTGAGCGCGCCGCGGGCGCAATACTTTGAAGGCTTGCCGGCGATCTCCAGGTACTCCCAGCCTTCAGCATCGCGCTTAAGCCGCATCGCCCGGTCGCGATACTTCGGTTCAAGATAGCGCTCCCAGAGGTCAGGAGGCTCAAGAATGTGACCATCGGCATCGATCACCAATTCCCCGTTTTTCATTAGGCGTCCTCCGTTCTGAAACGCACGTTATACCACTAGCCACAGGTGGAAAAGCGTTTACAGGCTTTCCATTTTTCACGAAATGGCGGCAAAGTTGAGGGCACTCCGCCAGAGGCCGCAGGCATACGCCTGCGGGGGTTTTGGTGAGAGAGGGGCGCCACGAGCGATGACCAAAATCGTCGTCGACGCGAGCGTAGCGGAGGCAGGAACTGCCGAGGCTCTCGTATTACTCAAAGGCATCCTCGGGCTGAACAAGTCGGGAACGGAAAATTAGCGACTTTGGAAAATCGCCTTTTCCCTCTTACCGCAGGGCGAGCGACGGATCGCGCAGACGTGGAAGCGTGAACCACACGTCATTGCATGCTTCCATCTCTTCAGCGTCGAGCGTGATTTCCGCTGCCGGCAGCGATTGGCGCAATTGCGCGGCCGAACTGGCGCCGACGATCGCCGACGTGATTCCCGGTTGGGCCAGCACCCACGCAATCGCAGCCTGGACCAGCGAACGGTTGCGCGCCGCGAAGAATTCCTTAAGACGCTCGACCGCTGCGAACTGCTCCTGATGCCAGTAGCGGCCGTGATAGATGTTGCGGGTGCGTCCGGAGAGAAAGCCAAATCGCGCGTTTGAGGGCGGCGGCGCATCGGGCTTGTATTTGCCGCTGAGAAACCCGCCCGCCAAGGGATTGTACGCAATCACGCCGACGCCATGAAAACGGCACAGCGGCAATAGTTCATGCTCGATCTCGCGAAACAGCAGATTGTAGCGGGGCTGCACGCAGTCGTAGCGCGCCAGATCATGCTTATCCGCGGTCCACAGCGCGTTCGCCAGCATCCACGCGGAATAATTCGAGCATCCCAGATAGCGGACCTTGCCCTGATGCACCAAATCGTCCAGCGCCCGCATCGTTTCGTCAATGGGAACGGCGGGATCAGGGAAATGCGTCTGGTAGAGGTCAATGTAATCGGTCTGCAGGCGGCGCAGGCTCGCTTCCACAGCTTCGAAGATATGCTTGCGCGACAGTCCCGCCTGATTGGGCCCCTTTCCCGTCGCTGCGAAGCATTTGGTGGCCAGAACAATCTGCTGGCGCCGCCCCTTGAGCCATCGCCCGATTATCTCCTCGGTGCGCCCGACCGTGGTGAGATCCCCGCCGATTGGATAGGCGTCCGAGGTGTCAAAGAAATCCACGCCGCACTCGACGGCGGTATCCATAATCGCGGCGCTGGTGGCCTCGTCGCATTGCAATCCAAAAGTCATCGTGCCCAGACATATCTCGGAAACCTTGAGCCCGGTGCGTCCCATCTGCCTGGTTTTCATGTTGCACTCCTTGAGAGTCGGTCATGCGTTGGAAAAGAAGAACCCATTTTATAATAGCGTGCGGATTGTTGCTGGCGGGATGCGCTCCGCCTGTGAGCATGGTTTATGTCCCCGATCCGAAAGCGCCGATCGCCGGATGGAAATGCCCTTCGGATCGCCGGTTTATTGCCCACACCAATCCGCCCTGTAGCTGGATTCCCGGCGTGGTGCTGACGCCGGGCTGCCGCGCGCAGTACATCACAAGCATCAATGAAGCGCGCGGTTGCGTGCCCGAGGCGGCCGACGGCTCCAACTCAACGCCCGTCAAATAGGTCGGATAGCTCTCTCAATGCAAAACGGCCGGGCGGCATCGCCGCCCGGCCGTTTTGGTTGGGCTTCCCGTTTCAGCTTACATAAGCGAGAAGTTGTACTGGAATTGGGCGAAGATCAGATCCTTGCCCTTGAACACGCCGCCGTCCAGACCGTACTTGTTGGTGCCCTGCACGTCGACCCACTCCAGCTTCATGAAGTACTTGTTAGTCCATGGAGGCGTCAACTGGATGCTCGGGAAGGACAGGAACGTCGTCCCGTTCGGATCGTAAATCGTCGTCCAGTTGGGCGAAATCGCACCCCACCACCAGCTCGT
>JAJPIF010000018.1 GCA_021324885.1 Pseudomonadota bacterium | reverse complement strand
GAAGCGGTGCGCGAGACCAAGATCATGGGAAACGAGAATGATCGTGACGCCCTCGGCCCGAAGCCGCCGCAACAAGTCATAAATATGTTCGGCGCTGGGCTCGTCCAACCCCGTCGTGGGCTCGTCGAGCATCAAGACCCGTGGAGCGCCGAGCAAGGCGAGCGCAATCAGCACCTTCTGGAACTGACCGCCCGACAGATGGCCGATCGGCGACCTCACGATTTCAGCCGAAACCCCGACCCTTTTCAGCGCCGCCGAAATTTCGCTCTCACCCACGCGCAAAAGCGCCGCCTTGGCCCGTAGCAGATCTTCGCCGCACATGGGCAGATGCCGCTCCACGTCCAGGCGCTGAGGCAGATAGCCGGGCGCGGGTCCAGGAGCCGACCAGCGCACCCCGCCTTCAGCCGGCATGAGGCCCAAAAGAGCTCTGAGCAGCACAGTCTTGCCCGCGCCGTTAGGGCCCAGTACCAGTAGTGCGTCGCCGGCGTCAAGGTCGAAGCTCACATCACGCAGAAGGACTGAAGAGTCCACTCTGACCGTGAGATTTGTAACTCTGAGAATGCTTGTCATGCGCTTTTAGTCAGGATTTCGAGACGTTCCCGCCAGTCCTTGCCATTGCGATAGATGAAGGTCGCGATCGCCCGGAAACGAGTTTACACGCAATGAAGCCACTGCCACATCTGTACGAAGTCACGCTTTGCGGCGGTCCGACGGATTACGCGGCACTCTCGGCGGACGGACTTCCCGAGCTGCGCTCGGCGCCACCGAAGGATTTTGACGGCGACGCATGGAGTCCGAGCATCTACCGCTTGCCGCGCGGCGCACATGTCCGAGAAAGGCGAGAAGGCCTGCTCCGTGACCGCTTCGCTTTCGACCCCGGTACCACTCGAATCCGAAATCGTGGTCGAGCCATAGAAACGGTCTGACGCTACGCGCGTCTTTGCTCACCGCTTTGCGCCGCTGCAACGCTGGAACATTCGACTGCCGCGATGCTCGCACGTGACTGCGGAAAATACCTGCGTCGAGCCCACAGCGCCACGTTCACCAGGGTGATGAGCACCGGCACCTCGACCAGCGGCCCGATAACCGCGGCGAAAGCTTCGCCACTATTGAGCCCGAAGGTTGCGACGGCCACCGCGATCGCCAACTCAAAATTGTTTGAGGCAGCAGTGAACGACAATGTCGCGGATTGAGCATAATTAGCGCCGACCTGATAGCTCATTGCAAACGACGTGACAAACATGATCACGAAGTAGAACAGCAGCGGGATTGCGATGCGCACCACGTCCAGAGGCAGATCCACGATCGCTTCACCCTTGAGCGAAAACATCACCACGATCGTGAATAGCAGCGCGACGAGCGTGATCGGGCTGATCTTCGGGATGAAGCGTTCGCGGTACCACTTCTTGCCCCTTGCCCGGGTAAGGACCGCCCACGTCAGCAGGCCGGCGGCGAATGGTACGCCCAGGTAGATGCCGACGCTCTCGGCGATTTGACCGATGGTGACATGCACGATTCCGCCCTCCAGGCCAAGCCAACGCGGAATCATCGTCACAAAAATGAGCGCATAGACCGAATAAAACAGTACCTGGAAGATCGAATTGAAGGCGACCAGACCCGCGCAGTACTCAGCATCGCCCTCGGCGAGATCGTTCCACACGATCACCATCGCGATGCAGCGGGCGAGCCCGATCATGATCAGGCCGACCATGTACGCCGGATGCCCGCGCAGAAACAACACCGCGAGCGCGAACATCAGCAGCGGACCGACGATCCAGTTCTGGATCAGGGAAAGCCCCAGAACCTTCCAGTCGCGAAAGACCTGGCCCAGCTCGTCGTAGTTCACCTTGGCCAGCGGCGGATACATCATGAGAATCAGCCCCGCCGCGATCGGAATTGAGGTTGTGCCGATACTCAGCCGATCGATTACGGCCTTGGTGTCCGGGACGAAATAGCCGAGAGCAACACCGCCTGCCATGGCTAAAAAAATCCACACAGTAAGAAAGCGATCGAGAAATGAAAGCCGGCGTGCCCGTGAAGGTTGTGTACCGACCCCCACAGCCTCCACAGTTGACGCTCGTAAATTGTCCATTTCCTTGTCCTCTGCCATTGAGTAATGCTTGAGCGTCCTCAGGGTGCAGGCGCCACAGCCGGCACGAGCAAAACAGGGACCGTGGCCAGCCAGACGACCTGGTGGCTGACGCTGCCCAAAAACGTCTCCGGTATACGGCCCCGGCCCTGGCTGCCCATTACAATCATCGTATCCGCTTGTGCGTTCGCGCGATTCACAATCTCGCGAATTGGAGACCCGTAGGCGATTTCGATAGCGACCGTCGCAGTAGCCCGGCTTCGCAGACTAGTCGCTAGCCTGTCCAGCCTGGCGCGATCGATGGAATTGAACTCTTCAAGCCGATCTTGCAGATGCGGTTCGATTCGCTCGCGGTCCTGCACGTGCAGGAGCGTAATGTGATGTACGCCTGTTTCCGCCATTTTTTCAACATAGGCGAAGGCCCGCTCGGCATTGTCGGAGAAGTCGGTCGGGAACAGGATGCGCTTACTGAGGTCTATGCAGAGAGCATCGCAGCGTCCGAGCGTATCCTTTTCGATCATGCGCATTCGGATAACGAGTGTCGGAAGCGTCGCATGGTGGATCAAGGCGTGCGCGCAGCTTCCAAGAGGCATTTCGAACGCGAGGGTACCTCCATGCGAACCAACCACCACCAGGGAAGCCCCTTCGGCTTTAGCGACCCGGTCAACTTCGAGCGGCGGCGGCCCTACGGCGATTCGGGTATCCGTCTTGAAGCCGTGAACCTCCATTTCCGTTCTTTGCTGGGCAAGCCGGGGTTCAACCAGCCGCGCCAGCTCGTACTTCATTGCTTCGAGATGTCTAATTCCCAGCGCGTGGACCAAAATCGCTTCCCTTGCGCCAAACGGCCGGAGTCCTTGCAGACAAGAAATCAAGCGATCCGAAGCTGGAGAGAGGTCGGTCGCCACTACAATCTTTTCAAACATATGGATCGTGCTCCTCTCGGCCTTCCGAGACCTATGCAAGCGCGACGGGTTGCTCGTCGGCGGGACGCTGCGCCAATTCGTCAGCAGTCAGCCGCGCATAGATCTCGATTAGGTTGCCGTCAGGATCTTTCAGCCAGAGCTCGTGCAACGGCGTACCCATCCAGGTGGTGCGTGGCGGCTTCTCGATGTGCCACCCCGCCTGGACCGCGCGATGATAGGCATCGATTACGCCGCCCTTGTCCGCAAGCGCGATCCCGAAATGGTACAGCGTGTCGTGGTGAAGTTCCTTCCCGTCCGATACCAGCAGCACGAAGTTGAGCCTGAATTCAGGGCAGATGAAGGTCACGTAGCGATGAGTCCATTCGCGCGGTTGAGTTCCCAGCAGCCAGGAATAGAAAGGCGCGCTGCGCGCCAGATCGTGCACTCGGATGCTGGAATGAAATTCAATTGCGGAAGGACCGGGCGGTATGTCGCGCAACGCCGCCAGAACCTCGATCCGCGCTTTGATCTGATCACGGGCGAGGCGGAACTTTGCGAGGCGCTCGGCGTCGCCAAGCGAAGAATCTGGCGCCGCAGGATCCGCAATCGGCCAGTGCAGCCGCCGCGCATTGCCAGGAAACACCGGACATAACTCATCGGAGCACAGCGCGATCACGGTTGCGACTGTGCTTGTCTCGATGCGGTCGACAGACTTTGAGGTCTGGGCGGAAATATCGATTCCAATTTCCGCCATCGCCGCAACCGCGAGCGGGTTAACGCCGGTGGGTGTCGACCCGGCATTTTGCACACGCACGGCGTCGGCGAAGATCGCGCGCGCCAATCCTTCGGCCATTTGACTGCGCGCCGAGTTCTGAACGCACAGAAAAAGCAGTCCCTTCATTGCGCGACTCCTTGCGGGCGCTCGACCCGTAAGGCGGCTCTCCGGCTTCCGGGTGCCTGCTTCATTCCATTCCGTGGTCACCTGCGCCTGGGACTCGTGTTTATCTCTTACTTAGCCGAATGCTGCAGCGTCTTCTCTGCCGCCTCGTAATGCTCCACCGCGATTCGCAGATGGCCGGCTTGGAGTGCAGCATCTCCTTCGGTCTTGTGCCTTTCCGCCTCGGACACGTCCCGCCCTTTGGCCTTGGCAGCGGCAATCTGATCGCCCACATCATGCTGCATCTTCTCGGCCTTGATGCTCATGAGCGTGGCTCCGGAATGAGAACGGGGAGGCAGCGAAGTTGCCTGCGCATGTGCAATGCCGCCGGGCAGCATAAATCCGACAGCGAGCGTCGCGACCGCCAGCGATCGTACCCATAATGTCATTGAACTTACCTCCTTGCGGCATTTCCGCTTCAAGAATTTTTGAATGAGTGAGAACAATCACGCCCTCCCGCGGCGATAATTTCTCCGTCGACGGAGCACGCTGCGGCCAGCGTGTTATATACCGTGCCGTATTTGCGGAGGTTGAGGTGGAGCAGGTCTACGCGCTGCTGCGGTTCATCGGTGTCGACCCTAAGCGTATACCGGATCCTGACGATTCGCGGCGGATGCTCCTCGCGTTCGGCTACTACATGGATTGACGCTGAATCGTAGCGAAAGCGCAAAATCTGCGAGAATCGCTCCACGTTCTTCAGTGCGCACGCGGCGAATGCCGCGGCCAGCAACTCGGCCGGCCCCGGCAGCACCGGGTCTTGTCGCGCGGAACCGTCGAAGCGGATTTCGCTCCCCCTGGCTTGCGCGCTCGCCTCGCCACCCCTTCGAACCGACGCCGAAACTTCATATTTCTGCATCGTGGTCGCATACCTCTTGAAGCCTTGCTTTTAGTTGGGCGCAAGATTCATACCGCTTTCACAGCCGCGATAACTCTTTCTTCTCCGGTCGCGTGATTCCGAAAGCGCTTTCACGCGGTCAAAATGATGCGTTTCGCGCCATCGCGGGTCTGGTTGAGGAGAAGGATTAGTGTAACGTCAGCAGCACTTGCCCGCCGGTTTCACGGCCTCGATCACCGCACTCGGCTCGCCACCGCAGCATCCCGAACCCTTCGCAGTCGCATCAATTTCCGATTCACCAGCGCGTTCGCTCTGACCGCCGCAGCACGGCGCGGGGGTTGCGCTGCTCGTTGCCTCTGATGCCGCGGACGCTTTCTCTGCGGAGCCACAGCAGGCGGCTTCGGTGGCGCGCGCCTGCGACACTTTGCGCGCGCTGAGCAGCCGATCAGCCAGTGCCAAAATTGCTCGCGCTGGCGTCTCCTTTACCGCCTGCGCAGTCGCGACGGCTTGCTCCATATCTTCGCGTGAGACGCCGAGCTTGCGGGCCCGGTCGAAGTGAAACTTGAAGCATGGCTCACAGTTAGCCGCGACCGCGGCGCCGATCGCGACCAGTTCCGCGACCGCTTCGGAAAAAATCGTCTTCGGAGTAGTCGACTCGACCCCGGCCGCGCGCGCCAGAGCATCACGGTCAGGGTAAATCCCACTGGAAACGATGGTCTCCCCGGCCAATACCAGCGGAAGGCATCCGTTGCCTCCTTTTTCGATAGCCTTCTTGACCGTCGGATTTGCAAACGATCGGGGCTCCTGAGCCAGGTTATGCCGTTCCACCCTGACTCCCTGTTGGCGCAGCCAATCCAGATCAGCGGCAAAGCGGGCGAGTGCCGGGTCAACGGAGGGGCCGCAGACGCCGGTGGAGCAACACAGCGGCGGGTCAAACACTGCAATCGCAGGAGCGCTACAGGCGGCAGTCCGGGCCAGGTTAAGTTGCGCGGGGATTGCATCCTCGCCGAACACCACACTCGCGCTCGTGGTGAGAAAGGTTTCCCAAATGACGCCTTGCGAGTCTTTCGCCCATTCCTTGTCACCACGCGCATAACAGCAAGTGGCTCCATTCTGTTGAACCACAAAACGACCCGCGTTCCTCAGCCGCGACGCAACTGTTTGGAGTTCCTCCGCGCTTTCCACCTGAATGCCGAGATGGTCGACCCCCGCCTTTGCGCGATGCGTGGATATTGCGAAGTTCACCCGCGGGTCTTCAAGCTCCCATTTGGCGTAATCTGGTTTGACGACGCTCGGTTCGGCGGCGAACAGCGTGGAATAAAACCTCATGCTGTCGGCGAGGTCCTTTACCGCAACGTGAATATGAAGTCGTTTCAACAATCTCTCTCCTTCTGTTCTTTAATCGTTGAATTACGAACACTTGGACAAAAAAATGTTTCCAACTATAGAGCCGCGAATAGTGCTTTAAGCCGTCGCAGGCTGCGCCAGTCAATGCAGTAGCAGACGCGTGGTCCCTCGACCTCACCGCGGACTAGTCCTGCTTCCTTCAAAATCTTCAGATGCTGCGATACGGTGGATTGAGCGAGCGGCAAAGCCTCCGCGAGGTCGCCATACATACAGGTTTCACGATGCGAGAGAATACGCATTATCTGCACCCGCGCCGGATGCGCCAACGCTTTGGCCAAACGCGCCAGTTCATCGTCAGCTCCCGGTCCCTCAACGGGCCGCACGTCCGGTCCGGGATCGCCCGGACAGCATTGGTTGGAACCGTTTGCGGCTGAAATTCGCTGATTGTTGGGTTCGCGCATGCTTAATCGTTAAGATACGATTGAATGCAGTCGACGTCAAGCGGCCTGCGCACCTCGTCGCGATGCGATGACAAATGAAGTGATGAACAATTGCGAGCGTCTCTTTGTCGAGATCCGTATCGTGGAGGGCAGGGCAACGTCATTGCTGCTTACATCCGCGCAACTGCGGCATTCGAGGACGGCCGTTTCGCTCAGGCATTTCCGAGTTTTGGGCCCGAACAGCGCGAAGCTCCGGTCAAGGCATTCGTCGCAATCGCCAAGCCGGTTGCCGAGCGCTTAACGCGATTGGTCAGATGGAAGTCGGCAACTGAGGAGATGCGAGGGTGTCGCCTGGGGCGCCGCTTCGGCTCGGTTATCGGAGGAAGAACCCGGTTGGTTTCGATCTATGGCTGAAATCGAAGCAACTACTGAACGCCAAAAATACCCCGCGCTCGTGACCGAGGTTGAGGTACGCGCGGCCGTGGCGGCCAAGCCGCGCGCTGCGGACTCCTTGATGGCACGCTGGTTTCCTTTAATGGTGCGGGGCGCAACCGGAATTTTTGTGCTTCTGATTGCCGGACTGTTCATGGAGCTTTTGCTTAATTCTCTGCCCTCAATCCGGCAATTTGGACTGAGTTTTTTGTGGACGAGCGAATGGAATCCGGTAACCGAACGCTTCGGCGCGCTGGCCTTTATTTATGGTACCGTGGTCAGTTCCCTCATCGCGTTGGCGCTCGCCGCGTGGGTTGGAATTCTCGGGGCCGCTTTTCTTGCGGAATTCGCGCCGCGCTACATCGCGACTCCCCTCGGTTTTGTAATTGAGCTGCTGGCGGCGGTACCAAGCGTCGTTTACGGCTTGTGGGGTTTATTTTCGCTCGCGCCTGCGATGCAGCACTACATTGAGCCCGCACTGCAGCGCTACCTCGGCTTTCTGCCCATCTTCGACGGTCCTGCCTATGGGGTGGGACTCATAACCGCCGCCTTGATTCTGGCCATCATGATAGTTCCCACGGTGATCGCGATATCGCGGGACCTTCTGCAGACGGTCCCGTCTGAACAGCGCGAGGCAATGCTTGCGCTGGGAGCCACGCCTTGGGAGTCGTTCAGAATGGTCGTTCTGCCATACGCCCGAACCGGCATTTTCGGTGCCTGCATTCTGGCCTTGGGCCGCGCCTTGGGCGAGACCATTGCCACGACCATGGTAATCGGTAATCGGCCGGCCATATCGATGTCGCTGTTTGCTCCCAGCTACACGCTCTCCAGCGTTATCGCCAACGAATTCACCGAAGCGACAACGAAACTCTACCTCAGCGCCTTGATCGAACTCGGTCTGGTGCTTTTCCTGATCAGCGTCCTGGTTAATTCACTGGCGCGGCTGCTGATGCGAGCTGTGTTCGGAGCGGTGGGCAGGAAATGATCGGTGCCGGTTACGGTAGATGGAGACGCCTGCGCGGCCTCATAGGCATCTTTGGCACCGCGCTGTGCGCGGGAACGGCGGCAACCCTGCTGCTCGTCATCCTGGGGTACGTCGCGCGCCGCGGAGCAACTGAGATCAACATCCCGTTTCTGACCCAAGTGCCGCATCCGGTGGGCGTCCCTGGCGGAGGAGTTGCCAACGGAATCGTGGGCAGCCTGATCATCGTCGGGATCGCCGCCGTCTTTGCGATTCCGATTGGCGTGCTGACCGGCATCTACCTGGCGCTGTATGGGCGGGGGAAATTTCCGCATGTGGTGCGTTTCATGTCCGACGTGTTGTCCGGCATCCCGAGCATCGCGATTGGGCTTTTCGCATATACGGTGTTGGTGCAGCCCCTGGGTCACTTTTCGGCGGTTTCGGCGTCCTTCGCTTTTATGGTCATGATGCTGCCGATTATAGTGAGGGCCACGGAGAGCGCCCTCGACAGCGTCCCGCGTTCGGTGTACGAAAGCGCTGTGGCCCTCGGCTCCTCGCCTTATGCCGCCATCGTCCGAGCCGTACTGCCTGCGGCGCGTCCGGCGATCGTCACCGGCCTGCTGCTCGCGATCGCCCGTGTCACCGGCGAGACCGCACCGCTGCTGTTCACGGCCTTCGGCAGCCAATTCTGGGTGCTTGATCCATTTCGTCCGATGGCCGAGCTGTCCCTGCAGATTTTCACCTACGCATTGTCGCCCTATGAATCCTGGCATCAACAGGCATGGGCCGGCGCACTCCTTCTGATCGTTGTGGTGTTCTTGCTCAACCTGATTGCACGCCTGGCACTCGCCCGGAGAGCCGGCGCTTAGCATTGCAGTTTGGGACCTGTCAGGCGAAGGCGGCTGTTGCAAACTGCAAAACAGTTTCATAGATATGGAATCATGAGAAAATCGGAAGTTATTGGTGGGCTGGCTGCACTTGCGCAGGACACTCGCCTGGACATCTTCCGCCTGCTGGTTGAGCGCGGTCCGCAAGGCATGCCGGCTGGAGAAATCGGTGAGCGGCTGCGGTTGCCCTCGCCCACTCTCTCATTCCACTTGAACCAGCTCCGGTACGGCGGACTGGTGACCTCGCACAGGCAAAGCCGGCTGATTATCTACGCCGCTAAATTTCGGACAATACAGGGCCTGATCGAGTATCTGACCCGCAATTGTTGCGCGGGCCAGGCGGACAAACCAGGCGGCCGCGCCCCTCGAAGCTCGGCTCCGGGACGCGCATTCAATGTTCTGTTTTTATGCACCAATAACTCCGCCCGCAGCATCATGGCCGAATGCATACTGAATCGCTGGGGCAGCGGGAGATTTCAGGCGTTCAGTGCCGGGAGCAAACCGCGCGGGAGCGTACATCCGATGACACTCAAGCTGCTGCACGAATTGAATTACGAGACCGAAGGGTTGCGGAGCAAGGACTGGAACGAATTCGCCCAGCCCGGCAGCGCCCCGCTTGATTTCGTTTTCACGCTTTGCAACCGCGCCGCCGCGGAGGTCTGCCCAACCTGGCCGGGGCAACCGATCATGGCGCATTGGGGCGTGCAGGACCCGGTTTCGGTTGCGGGTTCCAGTGCCGTCAGAAAAAAGGCCTTCTTCAGAGTTTACAGGGAGCTCGAGCGGCGCATCAGGATCTTCGCCGCTCTGCCGATCGAAACCCTCGAACATTTCGCCCTCCAGCGCTGGGTTACGGAAATCGGCAAGCTGGATCTGGCGGCGTGATGGTTTTCTGAGGCGGGGTTAAAAGGGTTATGGTACGGGTTGGAATTAATGGGTTTGGACGCATCGGACGCCTGGCCCTGCGCGCCGCGTTTGGCAATCCCGAAATCAAAATCGTCCACATCAACGAATTGGCTGGCGGCCCGGACACCGCCGCTCACCTGCTCGAATTCGACAGTGTGCACGGGCGCTGGCGAGTGCCGATAGCGGCGAATGCGCATGGGCTCAATGTGCAAGGTGAACGCATCGGTTACAGCAACGTCGATGCGCCCTGGAAAGCGCCATGGGTCTAGGCGCAGGTACAAATCGTTCTCGAATGTTCAGGCAAGTTCCTTACATCGGAGCTGCTCCAAAGGTATTTCGATCTGGGTGTGCGCAAAGTCATCGTGGCGGCGCCGGTCAGGCAGGGCGCTCTCAATATCGTGATGGGAGTCAACGATGACTTGTATGACCCCGGGCGACATCATATCGTCACGGCCGCCTCATGCACGACGAATTGCCTGGCTCCCATAGTCAAAGTGATCCACCGCAAGCTTGGCATCCGCCACGGCGTCATCACCACTATTCACGACGCAACCAACACCCAGACGCTGGTGGATTCACCCACCAGAGATCTGCGTCGCGCGCGATCAGCCCTGATGTCGCTGGTGCCGACCACGACCGGCTCCGCCACCGCCATTGGCCTCATTTATCCCGAGTTGCAGGGAAAGCTTAATGGCATCGCAGTCCGCGTGCCGCTGCTCAACGCCTCGTTGACCGACTGCGTTTTCGAGGTCGCTCGCCCAACGACAACGCAACAGGTTAACGGCTTTCTGAAAGAGGCGGCGCAAGGGGAGCTGCGGGGCATCCTCGGTTTTGAGGAGCGCCCGCTCGTCTCGGTGGATTTCGTCAACGATTCGAGGTCCTCGATCGTCGATGGCCCTTCGACGATGGTCGTTGACGGCACCCAAGTCAAAGTCATCGCCTGGTATGACAATGAATGGGGTTACGCGAACCGGCTCGTCGAACTGGCGGCGAAGGTTGCGTGCGGCCTGCCTTCGGTCCAGGGCAGGGCCGCGGCGGGAGCACCATGACAGCCTCCATACGCAATTACGCTCTCGTGACGGGCGCCTATTGGGGTTTCACGCTTACCGATGGCGCTTTGCGAATGCTGGTTTTGCTGCACTTTGACCGGCTCGGATACAGCCCGGTCCAGATCGCCTTTCTATTTCTTTTCTACGAGTTCTTTGGCGTTGTCACTAACCTTCTGGGTGGCTGGATTGCCCTCCGCTCCGGACTCAAGGTCACCCTTTACGGCGGCCTGCTGCTCCAAATCGTTGCGCTGATCATGCTCGCTTTGCTGCAGCCGGCCTGGTCTCGCCTGACCTCCGTCGCTTACGTGACGGCTGCACAGGCGCTCTCGGGGATCGCCAAGGACCTGACCAAGATGAGCGCCAAGAGCGCCATCAAAGTCGTGGTGCCCGAAGGTGAAGACGGCGCCCTGTTCAAATGGGTCGCTCGCCTCACCGGATCCAAGAATGCGCTCAAGGGAGCCGGCTTCTTTCTTGGCGCTGCGCTTCTTGGTGGGCTCGGTTTCGTCGGGTCGCTCGCGGCGATGGCCGTGGGACTGGCCGTGGTGCTGGTTGGTACTGTGGTCGCGCTTCCCAGCGGGATGGGGAAAGCACGAGCAAAAGTCAAATTCACCACCTTGTTCTCGAAAAGTGCCGCCGTGAACTGGCTTTCGGCCGCGCGGCTGTTTTTGTTTTCCGCGCGCGATGTCTGGTTCGTCGTGGGATTACCGGTTTTTTTGGCGTCGATACTGGGCTGGAGCTTCATGCAGGTGGGCGCTTTCGTCGCCGCCTGGTTTATCGGTTACGGAATGGTTCAGGCGATCGTGCCCGAGATTCTCCGCCGATTGGGCGCCCGCCAGGGCGTAACCGGGGATACCGCCCGCCTGTGGGCCTTAATTCTGGCCGTCATTCCGATGGCTTTGGCATCGGCGCTGAAACTGCACGTCAGCCCGGCCGCGGTCTTGATGGTTGGACTCGCCATCTTCATGATCATCTTCGCCATCAACTCGGCTGTGCATTCTTATCTGATCCTCGCCTATTCGGAAGACGACCAGGTGGCGGCCAACGTCGGGTTCTATTACATGGCCAACGCCGGCGGCAGGCTGCTGGGAACGCTGTTATCCGGTGTGATTTTCGAGTGGCACGGCTTCAGCGGGTGTCTGCTGGCATCGGCTACCCTGGTGCTTGCAGCCGGTCTGCTGTCCTTCAATCTCCCCCGCGTTCGGGCGATTCCGCTGACCATCAAACTGACCGAAGCTGATGCATGAGCTGCGCCCAAGCAGCCGCAGGAATACGCGGAAGCATACGCGGGCACTGCGATGGTCAAGGACAGCCTGCGCGCCTTTCTCAACCACGACGCTAAGCTGGCGGCACAGGTGATAGACCGCGACAATGAGGTGGATCAGCTCAACTACCAAATCTATCGCGAGCTTCTAAGCTATATGTCGGAAGACCCCGTACGATCAGGAGCGCAACCGCGATACTGTTTGTATCCAAGTATCTGGAACGCATCGCCGACCACGCCACCAACATTGCCGAGTTGGTGGTATTCCTGGTCGAAGGCAGAAATATCAGGCATATCGATAAATCCAGGCAAAGACGAGCTCTCGTCAACGTGTAGGCGGATTCAGGACGCGGCGTGGGCCGCTTCGCCCACGATATCATTCACACCCGATCTGCGAACGGCTGAAAATCAAAAGCCGGCGCCAGCCCACTTGGTCCCCGAACGGCTTGAACCGGGGGCAGGGGCTTTTGAAAGTCCGTCAGACTTGGCATAAAGAATACACAGGCCGGATTTCGGCAAATCTCTAGTGCTTTATGGGCGCGGCGGAGGCGCTGCTGTTATCACGATTCAGGGAGATCGCACCCATGACCGAACGACCCGAATTGCTTGCGGCAACTGACGAGGTGATCGAAGACGCGGTGAAGTATGCCGACCCGATGGTGTTGCGCGGTCTGCTTTACCAGTTGACCGGTGACGAGAGCGTCGCGGCCACCAGGGTTGCAATCATGACCATCCGAAACGCCGACATTCCGATGGTCGCCGACCGCTCCGACGTGGAACTGATCCAGTCCAAAGCGGCGGCGTTTCTGAAATCCTACCGCGATCAGGGCGCTCCCGATATCTCTTACGGTCCGCCCGAGCGTCTGCGCCGCAGCATCAATCTGACCCTTGGAACCGATCTTCCGCAGTCCGAGTTCGAACTGTGGCTGGAGCAATTGGCGCTGGATCCGTGGGCGCGAAGCCTGGTCTGGAAGGAGCCGCCTCCCGCCCAGGAACTGCAAAATTTCGTCGTCGCCGTGATCGGCGCCGGGATGGGCGGCCTCAACGCCGCGGTCCAACTGAAGCATGCCGGTATTCCATACTTTGTGATCGAAAAGAACGACGAAGTCGGCGGCACCTGGCATGAAAACCGTTACCCAGGTGCGCGCGTCGATTCTCCCAGCCGCACCTACACCCATATCTATGGGGTGGATTTCGAGTATCCTAATGCGTACTGCCCGCAGAGTGAGAACCTGAAATATTTCAGGTGGGTGGCCGACCACTTCGATGTCCGCAAGGACATTACCTTCAGGACCGAGGTCAAGTCGATTATCTGGGACGAGGCGGGGAAGCTGTGGAAAATCAAAGCAGAAGGTCCTCAGGGGCCGCGCGTGTGGCACGCCAACGCGGTGATCACCAGCGTTGGATTCCTGTCGCGCCCCAATCTGCCGAACATCGAAGGGATGCAGACGTTCAAAGGCCCGGCATTCCATACCGCCCGCTGGCCCCGTGGCCTGGAGGTCAAAGGCAAACGGGTCGCGGTAATCGGGACGGGCGCTACCGGATACCAGTTAGTCCCGGAACTGGCCAAGATGGCCGGCCACACCTTTGTATTTCAGCGCACTCCGAATTGGTGCTTCGACGTCAAAGGATACCTCGAACCTTTCCCGCCGCAAGTCAACTGGCTGGACCGCAACTTCCCTTACATCAGAAATTTCATCCGGCTGCGCGTGAGCTGGCTTACGGGTCCGGAAAGCGTGATGAAAACGATGCGGATCGATCCTGACTTCAAGGACGAGCATGCAAGGAGCGAGCGCAACAAGAAGGTCCGGGAGCAACAGATCGAGTTCATCAAACGCAAGCTGGCTGGGCGCCCCGACCTGATCGAGAAGATGATCCCGGTCGCTCCGCCATATTCGGCGCGGCCGATTATCGTCGATTCGAACTACTGCATCTATGATGCGCTGATGCGCGACGACGTCACCCTGGTCACAGATCCGATTCGCAGGATCACGCCGAATGGAATCGAGGTGGAAGGCGGCTTTGAGTACAAGCTGGATATCATCGTCTATGCCACCGGGTTCAAAGCCAACGATTTCCTGTGGCCGATGGAGGTGCGCGGGCGAGGCGGCCGGAGTATCGAGGATCTGTGGGCGAAGGACGGCGCCCGCGCGTATCTTGGCACGATGCTGCCGGGGTTCCCGAATTTCTTCATGATCTACGGGCCCAACACCAACAACTTCGGCGGACTGCAAATCGTCGATTTCGAAGAGATGGTCACGAGGTTCGCGCTCGAATGCCTGGCGGGAGTGATCACGCAGAAAAAGCGCGCGATCGACGTCACGCCCGAAGCCTACTGGCGCTACAACGACGAGGTGGATCGTTGCGAAGCCCTGATGATCTACAAGGACCCGCGCGCCCACAACTACTACAAGAACGACGCCGGGCGCTCAGCCGCCAACTGCCCGATCGACGTAAGAAAAATCTGGACCTGGCTGCGCGACCCCGCCGACGGCCGCGCCGAAGGCCGCCGATGGGGCGATCCGGAAGCCCTGGCCAGCCGCACCGTCCGGCCCTACTTTGGGGAAGATCTTGTGATGGAGTGAGTAATCCTCCACCGCAACGGCGGTTTGGCTGATCCCCGTCCGCGACCGGTTTGAATTTCTGAACGCCGCCCTTGGCTGGACGTTGGCGGAGGTTGCTAAGCGGTCAACGCTACGACTTCTACCCGCAAACGGCAGATGACTTTCAGCCCCACGCCTCGCATGCATGCGAAGGCGGCCTTTGCAAGCTACCCTGAAAGCTGGTCGAGTGAGCCAGAGCAGCCTCAAGCAGCGCCTTCGAGACCGGAAATCGGAGGACAAGGCGCCGCACTTCCAAACCAACAGCTAAGAGTCGCCGGTGTGTAACCAGGGCAGCCGCTCTTCGACAAAGTACTGTTTGGTCGGCGCGAGTTGCGCGGCCCGATCGAATGCGCCGACGTGGAAATGGGTTAGCGCCAGCGAGGGCAGGCTTTCGCAGGTCAGGGTTGTCCCGCACGTGGCGCAGAATCCGCGCCGTGTTTTGCCCGGCGTGGAATCGAATTTGGCGATCTCGCCCCTGGTAACCGTGTACGCTTCGCGATCGAAGGCCACGAAGACGGAAACCGGCGCGCCCGTATGTTTTCGGCAACTTTGGCAATGACACCAGTAAACCCCCTTGGGTGTCCCATGCGCGATGAAACGGACCGCGCCACACAGGCAACCGCCTTCAAACTCTTCAGTCCTGCCGCTCATGATCCGGTCCTCCGCTCGTCTTGATCATCGGTCACTCGAACATATCTCCAAACGCGCAAACCTACCCCAGGGAGCATACGAAGCGAAGTCCCTGTTGCACAAGCAGGCCGATCTTACCGGTCTCCGTTCGATCTCCCCCGTCATCGTCGCCATTTATCTCGTCCTTGAATCGTGCAATAACCTTCGCGATAACTGGCGGACACTGCCGAGGAGCTTGCAGCATGAACTTTGTCGACCAATTGGACCCTGAGCTTCGAGCTGTCGTGGAGAAGTTGCCGCCTGACCGCGGACTGGACATCAGTCAGATTGCTGCGGCGCGGGCCAAAATGAAGAAAATGATGGTGGCGGCGGTGGAGGGGTTGCCGCCCGTCGAGGGTGTCAGCAGCAAGGATCATTTGGCGCCCGGTCCTCAGGGTGCTCCGGATGTGCCGGTGCGCGTTTATCGGCCAAAGGATCAGGCGGGCAAGTTGCCTGCTTTGTATTGGATTCACGGCGGCGGCTATGTGATGGGCGACATCGAGCAGGATGACCGGCTGATGAAGCAGATGGTCAAGCGAATCGGTTGCGTGATAGCTTCAGTGGACTACCGCCTGGCGCCCGAGCATCCCTTTCCCGCTCCGGTGGAGGATTGCTATGCCGGCTTGAAGTGGCTCTTTGGCCATGCCGGCGAGCTTCAGGTCGAACCCTCCCGCATCGCAATCGGCGGCGCCAGCGGCGGGGGCGGCCTGTGCGCGGGATTGGCCTTGATGGTCCGCGACCGCGCTGAAATGCAGGTGTGTTTCCAACTCCTCATCTACCCGATGATCGACGATCGCAACGTCACCGCCGCCAGTTATGCGATCACCGATCCGCGCATGTGGAATCGCGAGAGCAACCGCCTGGCGTGGAAGGCCTACCTCGGTCGCGACGGCGGCGGACCCGACGTATCGCCCTACGCGGCGGCGACGCGGGCCACGGATTTGACCAATCTGCCGCCGGCTTACATTCCGACCGGCGCGCTGGATCTTTTCGTGGACGAGAATATCGAGTACGCGCAGCGCCTGATCCAGGCTGGTGTGCCGACCGAACTCCATGTTTATCCCGGCGCGTTTCACGGGTTCGATGTCTTTGCGCCATCGGCGCGTGTGTCAAAGCAATTCAAGGCCGAACGCGACGACGCGCTCAAGCGCGCTCTGTTCGGCGGCCCGACGCGTTGATCGCGCAAGTACAAGACTTGATTTTTCCCAGGGTAGCGACGCAGGCAAATCCGAATCGACGGCCGGGTGAGCAGACTTTCAACGATTCAGAGCGCTTCAGGCGCATAAAAGGAGGATACATGAAAATCAGAACCCTAATCGCTGGCGCGGCCGCCGTGCTTTTATGCGCCGGCACCGGTACCTGTCTTGCGCAGGGCGCACCTGCGCCGGCAGCCTCGGCGACAGCGCAGGCTGCGCCATCTTCCAAGCCCGAATCCGCAGCCGCGTCCAAGCCGAGGCATCATCTCAGCCATCACCATCGGCGTCATCTAGCTAAGCACCACGTGCAAAAAGAATTCACCGAGCAAGAGCTGCAGCAAATGCAGCCGCAACCGCCGAGTCAGTGAAAAAATGGCGCGAGGACTGATTTACCTCGCGCCATTTACTGCTGCCTCGCAGCCAAGCTAGTTGTTGGTCAGATTGAAGACCCGGACTGCGTTGTCAACCAGGATCTTCTGCCGTTCATCCTGCGGGACTCCTTCAAGCGAGCGCGCGATGAACTCCTGCGAGTTGGGCCAGGTGCAGGTTGGATGCGGAAAATCCGACTCCCACATGATGTTATCGACACCGATATGGTGGCGATTTTCGATTCCAACCTGCTCATACCAGAAGTTCACGTAGCACTGGCGATGGAAGTACTCGCTGGGCTTGATGCTCATCCCCTCGCGCCACAGCTTTTGCCGCTCCCACTGGTGATCGGCGGTCTCGAGCAGGTAGGGCACCCATCCCAGACCGCTTTCTGACGAGACGATCTTGAGCGAGGGGAACCGCTCGAGGATGCCTGAAAACAGGATCGTGCTCATCACCTGGGTATTGGCCGAGATAGCCTTGGTCGAGGCCTCGGCCAGCCAGCGCATCTCGCTGTGACCGGCGAAGTCGTTCATCGGTCCGAGCCCCATGCTGCCGCCGGAGCCGATGTGCAGGTTGACCGACAGCCCGGTTTCCTGGCACACCCGCCACAGTGGATCCCAGTGCGGGTCGGCGATATGCGGGTAACCGAACTGTTGAGGAAATGCGAAGCTGATGCCTTTGATTCCCATCTTGCGCGTTCGCTCGACCTCGGCCACCGCCGCGGCGGCGTTCCACAACGGCACGATCGCGATGGTGATGAAGCGGCCGGGGAAGGGACGGTCGTATTCCTCGATCTGGAAGTCATTGAAAGCGCGGATCGCCTCCAGGCGGAACTGTTCGTCATACTTGGGATTGCTGAAGGTGCCGCCCGCGACTCCGGCAATGTTGCCGAAGAAGGTATGGGCGTCGACCCCGTCCTGGTCCATCGCCTTGACCCGCTCCGCGGGCACGTAGGCGATTTTTGGCACGTCTTCCCATCGATTGACTGACTTGGCCCGGTCGGCCAGCGCGCCGTGAACAATCGCGACACCCAGGCGTTTGTTGGGTTCGCCGTAAACGAACCAGGCGTCGCGCTCCTTGTCGAGCGGCTTGATCTGCGGGATCTTATCGCCCCATTTCGCCGCCGACATTCGGGAAGTCCAGGTATCCGGCGCTTCTTGCAAATGATCATCGGTCGAGATGACTCGGTACTTCATCGCTCTTCTCCTTGTTCGGCGCGCTCGATACTCGCGATTCGGCCTTGCTATCCAAGTAGCATCACCCTACCAATCCCGTCAACGCGGCTCATTTTCCGAGCAGAAGTCCTTCCATGTTGCCATCATCTCGCCATTGCTGCAGCAGTTGGTCGAAGGCGTAAAAGCCGGGGCCGTAAGGCTCGCCGAGATGCGAGCGGAACACTTCTTCTCCTTCGTTGTTGTAGTAGCCGGGCGTGCACTCGCGCCAGAATTGCCGGTCGGTTATCGACGTTTCGCGGATGATCCTGACCCATTGGTCCTGCGCTTGCTGGGTGGGTTCGACGGTGGCCGCTCCGCGCGCCAGCGTTTCCTTGATTATGTAGGCGATATGATTGCCCTGCTGCTCGAACATCGCGGTCGTGTTGGCCGACACGCCCGCCTGGGTGAAGCCGGTGAAGCACAGGTTGGGGAAACCATAGGTCATCATGCCGTGCAGCGTCCGGTAGCCATCGGCCCAGTGATCGTAGAGTGAAAGCCCGCCGCGGCCTGCGAGCGGCTCGATCCCGAAGCGGCGTCTCAGTTCCGTGGTGATCTCAAAGCCGCTGGCGAAGATAATGCAATCGACCTGGTATTCGGCTCCGTTCGCGACAATACCCATCTGGGTAATCCGTTCGACCCCCTTTGATTGCGACACATCGATCAAGGTGACGTTGGGGCGATTGAATGTGGGCAGATATTCGTCGGAAAAACACGGCCGCTTGCACAGGAAGCGGTAATAGGGTTTCAGCGCCTCGGCCGTCTGCCTGTCCTTAACCACGCTGTCGATCCGCCGGCGCAGCCGCTCCATCGCCTTGTAGTCTTCAATCTCGCGCATTTCGATCAACTGCAAGAACGTCAATTGGGGCCATCCCATGGCCTCCAACTTCGCCGCCATATTGCGGCTGACCTCAGTCCAGCCGTCGCAGACCAGGTCCGGCTCACCCGGACCAAAACCGACGAACGCGGCCGTGTGGAAATTGGCTTGCCGCTTCTTCTGCCATCCCGGTCCCTGCGCCTTTATCATTTCTACATCGACCGGCTGGTTGCCGCGATCGTCAATGTAGGACGGCGTACGCTGGAACACGTACAGATGGCGCGCGTGACGGGCGAGAAACGGGATGACCTGGATAGCGCTGGCGCCGGTGCCGATGATGGCAACCAGCTTGTCGCCCAGCTTGTGCAGCCCGCCAGTCGTGTCGCCGCCGGTATAGTCATAGTCCCAGCGCGCCGTATGGAACGTGTGGCCCCTGAAGCTCTGGATTCCCGGTATGCCCGGCAGTTTTGGCCGATTAAAGGGACCCGGACACATGACGACGAAGCGCGATCGGAGGTCGTCGCCACGATTGGTGCCGACGCGCCATCGCCTGATCGATTCATCCCAGCGCAGGGAGCGGACCAGCGTGCCGAACAGGGCAGTCTCGTAGAGGCCGAAATGTCTGCCGATCCTGCGGCAATGCTCGTAAACCTCGGCGCCGTAGGCGTATTTGTCCTTCGGAATATAGTTCACCTCTTCGAGCATCGGCAGGTAGCAGCAGGAATCGGTATCGCATTGGATACCCGGATACCGGTTCCAGTACCAGGCGCCGCCGAAGTCGCCAGCCAAATCGATGATGCGCAAATTCAAGACGCCGGCCTGCTTGAGGCGCGCGGCGGCGATTAGACCCGCAAAGCCCCCGCCGAGGACCGCGACGTCGAGTTCCTGCGAGACCGGTTCGCGAATCACTGGCGGCGAATATGGATCGGCTTCGTAGTATTCGGCGAAGCCGTCAGCGGCTTCGACATATTGATTGCCGCCGTCGGCCCGGATGCGCTTGTCGCGCTCCTGGCGGTATTTGTCGCGCAGCGCGGGTAGGTCGATTTCAGGTGTTTGGGTTGGCTTGCAGATCATGTCCGATCCGATGAGTTTAAGCGGCAGCCTCGGGCGGAAGCGCGGGCGGGTTGAGCGGCGCTTCCATTTTGTGAATCACCGGCAAAACCTCTTTGGCAAACAATTTCGTGCTCCGCTCGGCCTCGTCGTAAGGCATGGTGCCGAATTGCGCCACGATCGTGACTTCCGAAAACGAGCACGCCTGCTGGGCCGCCATGATTCGCTTAATCACTTCGTCGGGCGTTCCGATCATCAGGTTGGAAGGATGGTATCCGGGAGCTTTGGGCTGGTTTTGTTCGGTTCCGCGTGCGGCAGCGGCCAGCAGCGCGGTCGCGCCGGCCGCTCGGTTGGCGTAGGCTTCGTACCCCGCAACGCCGATAAAGTTGGAGGGATCGGCAAATCCGTAATGCAGCGCGACATCTCTGCCGGCGGTCAAAATATACTCGTCAGCTCTGCTCGCCTCTTCGGCCGTGGGCGTGCAGTACATGAACACGACGTTTTTTGGCTGGCAGGGTGGCAGCCCGATTTCCCGGCGGATCGTGTTCACCATCTGAACTTCTTTGCCGGCCTCCTCAAGCGGCTTGTTGCCGACGAACAATGGCACCATCCCGCGGCGCGAGAGTATCTCCAGCGAATCGAGCGTCGAGGATGAGCCGTAGATGCGGGAGTAGAGGTCGCGGCTCTTGGGCGCGGGCCGCAGTGACATTTCCGGGATTTTGAAGATTTTCCCCTCGTAGGAGAATCGTTCCTGGGAGAAAGCCAGTTTCAGGATATCCAGAGTTTCGTCGAAGCGCTGGCGGCTTTCCTCGCGCGGAACACCGACCGCGGCGAACTCCGATTTGGAAACCCCGCGCCCCAGCCCGATCGTGTCGTAACGTCCGTTGGATAAGATATCGAGATAAGCGATCTGGTGGGCCAGCCGAATCGGATTCCACCACGGCGTCACGACGACCATCGATCCCAAACTGATGTGCCTGGTGCGTGCGGCGAAATAGGTCAGCGCCTGGAGCGGATTGGGCGTCATTCCATACGGAGTGCCCTGGTGTTCGGGCGCCCAGATTCCGTCGAAGCCCAGCGGTTCGGCCAAATCGGCCAGGGCGAACGCGCGCTGGACCAACTCGTAATCGGGCGTGGCCGGCGGGCGGCTGTAATCGCCGGCCTGGACCCGCTCCCAGTCCCTGGAATTGTGTGCGAAGACACCGAAATTGACCTTCATCGATTACCTGCTCGCGCGTTGTCCAATTGGTGGGCCCCGAAAGCCTGTCCGACGCAGCCCCATACGCACAGTGGTTTACTTCAGTTTGCGGGGCGCGCCGGTGCCCATATATTTGGCCAGGTTGCGATGTAGATTGGCTATGCTGCGCTCGCGGTATGGATTGGGCAGAGTACCACGAAAGCCTGCGCACTTCATCCCCTGCTGCACGGCGGCCATGTTGGAAAAATCCTGGGGCAGCACACTCAACCATGCCGGATCGTCCACCGGCGTGTACAGCCACTGCGTTTTCGGCTCCTGCCCTTTTGGATACAGCTCGTAAGTAACGGCCTCGAAGATGCATTTGTCGGGGTCATAGCCGAACGGACGGGCGCTGTAGCACAGGGCGTTGTTCAAGGCATGCCCGATTTGAAAGTTGGGGAAAATCTGCCAGGCGGTGCCGCTGGCGCCCACGTGTTTGGGATCGATAGTCGGCCAAATCACGCCGCGGGCGGCATCGTCGCGTCGCGCGGAGTCGAGCCAATGCTTGAGCACCTTGTCGGCCGGAGTTCCCTCGGGCAACTCGTCCACCAGGCGCACCGCTGCGTCCACCAGCGTTTGCGTGGTGTTGGTCTTCACATGCTCCCAGGTGTAAAGCTGCATCTCCGCCGTCGAGATGCGCGGGTCGCCCTTGCCCAGCCGCAGTTTGGCCTGGTTCTCGTCCAAATCCTTGGGCGCGTCGTAGCCGATGTTGCTGTGTTTTCCCTGCACCCGGGCCCATCCGCGGAAGTCGCCGAACTTGGTGAACTCCGGATGGGTCGCGGGGACGTGGTAGGTTTCGTTAAACGCCTCCATCGCGACCTTCCAGTTGCAATCGAAGATGACCCACCGGCGCCATCGGTAACGCATATTTTGCAGCTCGAACGGATCCAGCATCGTGGCGGCAGGCTCCAGGTAGTCGCGCAAGGGTTCGCAGTCAGGGTCCATGTTGATCCAGACCCATCCGCCCCATGTATCGACCCTGACCTCACCCAGATGCGTGCGCTGCGGTGTCAGCGCGCCTTTCCAGTCCTCTTTTTCAAAAACATGGACGCATTCGCCGTTGAGGTTGTAGCGGAACCCGTGAAAGTTGCAGATGAACTGCCGCCGCTTGCCACAGGCGTTGTGCGCGCCATTGGGAGTGTCGACCAGCCGACGCCCGCGATGGGGGCAGACGTTATAGTAGGCGGAGATTTTATCCGGCCCTGTGCGCACCACGATAATCGAATCGTCGAGAATCTCGTAAGTGAGATAATCGCCGATTTCCGGGATCTCCTCGACGCGGCCAGCCTGTTGCCACACTCTGCGCCACAGCTTGTCACGCTCCTGCCGCGCATACTCCGGTGAGATGTAGGCCTCGGGGCCAATGGTTACCGGCTCGGTCAGATCTTCGGCGTTTTGAACCAAATCCGCGATACCCTCGGGTTCGTTCATGACGTCCTCCTGTTTATGAATGGCGGCGGGTAGTCCGCAATGAGCCGGCACCGGCCGCGCCTGCCAGTGCTCCCGCAACCATTGAATCGATCCTGTTCAGACAATATCAGCGAGTCCCTGGCGTTCACCTTAGACTTTTGGCGCGTTCGCGCCAATAGCTTTCTCCAATTTGTCCGGACAACTTTCAGCGCTTCATCGCCGCACGAAACGCTTCGTCCTTGAGGAAGGCCGGCGTGTTATCTGGTGCCAGATGCGACCATCTGAGATTGATGCCGCCGTCAACAATCAGGCACTGGCCCGTGATGTAGCTGGACAGATCCGAGAGCAGAAAAAGCACGGCACCGGCGATCTCCTCGGGGCGCCCGCGCCGTCCCATCGGGATCGCCCGGCGATCGCGCTCCGGATCATCTCCGACATAGGTGGTGGAAGCCGGGGTCGCGGTCGGTCCGGGCGCCACGGCGTTGACCCGGATACCCTCCAGCGCCAGTTCCAGCGCCATCGTGCGCACCACCGACAACATCGCAGCCTTGGCGGCGCCGTAGCCGACATGAAACGGCGCCGAGTTCACGCCGCTGATCGACGAAATCGAGACCAGGGAACCCGGACGTCCCTGGGTCCTTAATTCCGCGGCGACCGCCCCGCTCATGAAGAACATCGAGTCGAGGTTCTGCGAGAACAGAGCTTGCCAGTCAGCACGTGAAAGGCGGGTGCAGCGGCCCCAGGTCGAAGGCGCCGCGCCGCCCGCCACGTTGACCAGCCCATAAAGCTCGCCTCGGGTTGCGCGCACGCGCTCCATCACGGCGGCCACTCCTGCTTCGGTCTGTGCGTCGGCGGCAAGCGGCGTGATCGAAAGTCCCTGCGAGATCAGCGGCGCGATGTGCCGGTCGAGGTTGGCGCGGGAGCGGCCTACCGCCACCACGGTGGCGCCGGCGCGGGCAATCAGGTGTGTGATAGTGGTCCCGATGCCGCCGCCCGCGGCGCCGGATACCACAACGATGCGGCCTGCCAGGTTCAGAAGATTTTCTTCCATCGGAGGTTCCTCAAGCTTGTCGAACTAAGCGGCCGCTTCCGGCCGCAGCGCCATCACGCTGCCTTCGGCGTCAGCCGAAAAATAGATAGTGCCGTCAGGGCCGGCGGCGATGCCCGCAAACGGGCCCTGGGGGCCTGAAAACGGCGGCAGTCCGCGTAGTGGCTTGGGGATGACGCCCGGCGGAGCGCCTACCGGCAGGTCGGCCGCTATGATCTGCGGTTTGTAATTTTCCAAATCCAGGGCGATGAGCACCTTGGCGCCCGCATCGACAACGTAGAGTCGGCGGTCGCGGACGGCCAAGCCCTGCGGTTGCTGCAAGCCGTCCAACACGGTTTCGACGCCGGTCCGACTCAGCTTGACGACCCGGCCCGCGCCCATTTCCGAGACCAGGCAGGCGCCGTCAGGGCCGATGGCCACACCCAGGGGTTCGCGCAAACGGCCAGCCAAAACCCGAACTTCGCCAGCTTCCACCGACAGCACGCGTCCCGCGCCGAGTTCCGCGACGAGGATCGCCCCGCCGGCCGCAACCGCCACACCATAGGGCTGGTCCAGCCCGTCGGCCAGTACCTGGCTTTGCTGCGCGTCAGGTCGGTACAAGGCCACGTGGCCGCTCGCGGTGGTGACCGCGAAAGCCTGGCCAGCGGCTGCTTCGGCACCGCGCAGGAAACCGGGATAGCCGGGGCTGAAAAGCATACCGATGGACTTCGGTTTGCCCCCGGGCGTTAGCTGATAGAAGCGGGTCCCATCGGCGACGTAGAGTTGGCCGTCGGCGCCGACGGTCAAATCCAGGGGCCAGTTAAATCCTCCTGGCAAGACGGTTCGGCTATCGCCATTGGTGAGAATCTCGGTGATCTGGCCGTCGAAATTGGAGACGAATAGCCGCTGGTCAACGAAGGTGAGGTTGTCCAGGCCTGGAGCGAGAGTGGCCAGAACGCTGCGATTGCCGGTGCGCGGATCGATGCGCAGGACCTCGCCGGTCCGGACCTGGGTCGAAATGATCCAGCCTTGGGAATCGAACTTGACGGCATCCGGCATCCCTAAATCGCCAGCGACGCGCTCTGCTGCGCCGCCTTCGGGATTGACGCGCCAGATCTCGTTGGCGCCCATTACCGGAAAATATAAGCGGCCGTCCGGACCGGCCTCCAAGGCGTTGGGTAGCGGCAGGTTGTCGAGCAAAATGCGCGGCGCACCGCCGTTGAGGTCGAGCTCCAACAGACGGCCGCCCAACCGGCATTCGTCGATGAACAATCGGCCCTTATAGAATGTGATGCCATTGGCGGAAGGCAGGTCGCCCCGCAACACCCGCGGGCGCCTATCGGCGGCCAGTAAGCTCACCCGCCCGTCCATCACCTCGGTCGCATAGAGGCTGCCCAACGGGTCGAAGGCAACGTCGTCGGGCGCGATGATCTCGCCGCCCATGGGGCTGATGGTTTCGACCTCACCGCTTCGCAGATCGATTGCGCTGATCTGGCTGCCCGTCACCTGCGCAACATAGATGCGTCCGTCTGGGCCGGTGCGCAAACCGTTGGCGCCGAACAGGCGGCTGGGCGGGGTGAGCCGTTCCAGACTCCATCCTTGGGCGATAGCAGCCGGTTTTGGGGCCGCGTAGCGTCCCTGTTGCAGCGCCATCCGGATCGTCTCCTTTACCCCGCTGAACTAACGTGCCTGTGCGCCGTTTGAGCCAGTTTACTTCCGTGCCCTCGCGATTGACAGACAAATCTGATAAACAAACTTCCCTGATCGTTGCAACCTGTCCGGACAAATCCAGCGCCACGAGGTCGTCCGCTTGGCCGTGCGGGCGAGTGGTAAAACGGGTCATGCTGTCGAGGACTGGAGTGAAGGCATCTCGCGCAAAACCATCACGAACCGCCAGGGCTGATCTCAAGCCTGCCGGCCCTCTGTATCTGAGGGTTGCGCGTGCATTGAAGGATGAGATCGTGGGCGGCGTATATCCCGTCGGATCGCAACTTCCAAGCGAAGATGAACTGCGCGAGCGTTTCTCCATCAGCCGGTTTACCGTGCGGGAAGCGCTGAGACGGCTGCGCGAAGACAACCTGGTATCCTCGCGGCAGGGCGCGGGCACTATCGTCGTTCCCCCGCGCTCCTCGGACGTCTACGTTCACGACGTCATGTCGATCAATGATCTGCTGGCCTTCGCGATCGGCACACGCTTCGCTATCGAGTCGGTCAGGATGGTTTCGATGGACGGCAAGCTGGCATTGCGCACTGGACTTGCCGGCGGGCAGGAATGGTTATCGGTATGCGGCTTCAGACACAAAGACAACGTGGAAGCTCCGCTGTGTTGGACTGAGTATTACATCAAGCGGGAATTTGCCGCCGTCGGCAGATTGCTGCAGCGCCACACCGGTCCAATCTTCCCGTTGATTGAGGATTTGTTCGGCCGAAAAATCGAGGAGGTCCACCAGGAAATCGCTGCAACGCTGATCTCGCCGGCACTGGCCAACCGCCTCAAGGTCAAGACGGGAACGCCCGCGCTCGAGTTCCGGCGCACCTACAAAATGTCTGACGGCGAAATCGCCCAGGTCACAATCAATACCCATCCGGCCTCGCGCTTCCGCCATTCGATGACCCTGCGCCGCGTCAAACGTTAGCAGTATTGCAATTGATTCGAATTGGTGGGGCCCCGCGGCGATTCGCGGGGATGGTTTGTGCGTTGGTCCCATGAATCGCCGATGTGGGGCCACTCATTTCGATTCAACTTCGGGGCGCCGGCCGCTCCTGGCCATTTCGAAACTGTAGCGGATATGATCGACATGGGGCTCGCCCGCGGCGATGAATGGCGCGTCCGTGTTGCGGATCGCGTCCATCTGTGCGGCCACATCTTCGATCGACCATGCGGGTCTGTAGACGCCTTGCGATTCCGCGATAAACGCTTTCGCAACACGGCCGGCGATTGAAATCAACATCTCGCCCGAGATCGTGCAGGATTCATGAGCGAGCCATGCCACCACCGGCGCCACCATCTCGGGCGACATCGGCGGGTAGGCGCTGGTATCCAATCCCTCGGCCATCCGGGTCACGGCGGCGGGAACGATAACGTTGCACTTGACGCCGTCGGCGGCGCCCTCAAGCGCGATGACATTGGATAGTCCGATGATGCCTGCCTTGGCAGCGCCGTAATTGGCCTGGCGATGATTGCCGTATAAACCGCCAATCGATGAAGTCAGCACGATACGGCCATAGCGCGCCTTGCACATTTCAATGAAGGCAGGCTGAACGACGTGGAAGGCGCCCCGCAGGTGGACGTCAAGAACCGCGTTGAAGTCTTCCAGCGTCATCTCCCTAAGCGGCGCCGCGCGAACAATGCCGGCGTTGTGGATCAGAATGTCGATGCGGCCGTAATGCTCCAGCGCGGTTTCGATAATCGAGTGTCCGCCTTCGGGGGTAGCAACCGAAGCGGTACTGGCGACTGCTTCGCCGCCCGCGGATCTGATCTCCCGCGTGACTTCTTCTGCCGGAGCGGCATCGAGACCTTCTCCCTTAAGGCTGCCCCCGGTGTCATTGACGACGACGCTCGCGCCTCTGGACGCGAGAAGCAGGGCGTAAGCGCGTCCCAGCCCTCTGCCCGCGCCCGTGATTACGGCTACCCGACGGTCGAATCTCAGTTCCGACACTGGATGCTCCTTCGTTAGTGAATTCTTTTGGCGAGGCCTCCCGGAGACTGGTCGCGCGCTACACCAGGTATCCGCCGTCCACTCCGATGATTTGGCCGGTGATGGCGGCGCCAGCATCCGAGGCCAGCAGTACCGCGACTGGACCGAACTCGTCTGGAGCAAGTAGTCGCTTCAATGCGGTCTTGTCCACCGCTTTGCGCCGGGCCTCCTCGGCAGTCGCGACTTGGTACAGATGCGCCATATGCTCCCAGTCCAGCACCCGGGTCTCGGTCAGCCCCGGAGAAATCACGTTGATGTTGATCCCGTGGGGAGCCAGCGCGTATGCCATCGCGCGCGTGAATCCGACCAGTCCGTGCTTGGCCGTCGTGTAGGATACCGGACCCATCCCATGATGGTCGCCGCCGGAGGATCCGATGTTGATGATACGGCCCCAGCTCTGTGCGATCATGAACGGCAAGGCGGCCTTGGTCATGTAAACCGCCTGCAGGAGATTGAGGAAAAGGTTATCCTCGAAGGCTCGGGCGTCATGGTTGAGCGGGTTGAGCAATTCGCTCCCGGCGTGAACCGTACCGCCGGCATTATTGACGAGGATATCCACGCCGCCCAGCGTTTGCGAAGCCTGTGCGAAACCATCGGCAATCGCGCTGCGGTCCATCAGGTCGACCACCGTCGCCACGCCGCGCCTGCCCAATTTGTCGATCTCGCGCGCCACCTCTTGCAGTTCATCGCGCGAGCGCGCCGCGACGGCTACATCCGCGCCGGCCTGCGCAAGCGCCAGCGCGATCGAGCGTCCAATTCCGCGGCCGCCGCCGGTCACCAACGCTCTTCGTCCCTCCAGGTTTATGCTGTGCGCCACAATGATCACCTCGCATGGGTGGTTTTAGCAAATCCGGCTTGCGCGTCCACCGCAATGGGCGCATTGAAGTCTGTGCCCGTGTGGTTAGACTATGCGGCGTCGCGCGCCAATACTCACGCTTTGCTGAGGAGCTGCCGGTAATCGGTGAATGGACTGCAGCCGCTGTGGATCCGGACTTGAAAGCGGCCCGGTTGAATCTCTCATAACGTCAGTAATCCAAAAACGGGTCATCGTCGGTTTTACCGAAACTTGCAGGCGTTGGCGACTGACGGTCACCTACAGCGGCGGCATCCAGCACCTTCTTTACTACCACCCCCTTCTGCCATAGGTTTTTCGCCATGTTGTTGCACCGGCCGGGCAAGCTATTGTGCCTGACCTCCAGGCTGAGCCAGGCGCTGCGGCTTGCTCGGTTGGGTTTTGGGGCTCAACCGTGACCGTCATCTTCCGCCGACATCCAGTCTAATGAGTACAAATCGCCAGTCTTTTGCTGTCGCGGAAGCCGCCGCCACTGCCGCCGTGGAGCCGGCCAATCCGCATCGATGGATCATCGCATTGTCCATCATGCTGGGGACGATCCTGGAGATTCTGGACACCACGATCGTCAATGTTTCGCTGCCGCACATGCAGGGCAGCTTTTCCGCCAGCGTCGACGAAATCACCTGGATTGTGACCAGCTATCTGGTCGCCAACGGCATCATGATCCCGATGACCGGATGGATCTCCTCGCGGCTTGGGCGCAAGCGCTACTTTCTCATCTCGGTAACCGGTTTTGTGATGGCGTCGGCGGCATGCGGGGCCGCGCGAAGCCTGCAGGAGATGGTCATCTTCCGCGTGCTGCAGGGAACGGCTGGCGCCGCGATGCAGCCGTCGTCGCAGGCGATCCTGATGGAGACCTTTCCGCCGGAAGAGCAGGCGATGGCAATGGCGTTGTGGGGGATTGGGATGATGGTCGCGCCGATCCTTGGGCCTACGATCGGCGGCTGGATTACCGACAACTGGTCGTGGCGATGGAACTTCTATATCAATATCCCGATCGGGATTTTGGCGGTGATCATGGTATCGACGTTCCTTCACGATCCGCCTTATCTGCGCAAGGCTCGCGCTGCGAGCCGGCACGTGGACTACGCCGGCATCTTCCTGATCATCTCCACGCTGGGGTTGCTGCAACTGGTGCTCGATCGCGGGCAGCGCGCCGACTGGTTCGCCTCGCCCTGGGTCAGTTACGCAACGGCAGGATCGGCCATCTCGTTGGTCCTGCTGGTGCGCCGCGAGCTGACCTTCCCCGAGCCGATTCTGGACCTGGGAATTCTGTCTAAGCCGACCTTCACGCTGGCTCTGATGGCGATGATCCCGCTCACCTTCATGCTGTTCAGCGTCAATCTGCTGAATCCGATATTCCTGCAGGAGTTCATGGGCTACAGCTCGCTGCAGGCCGCGCTGGTGCTGGCTCCGCGCGCGGTTGGGGCAATGGCTGCGATGCTGCTGGTGGGGCAGATCGAACGTTACAAGTTCGGCGCCAGCCGACCCGTGTGGATAATGGGCTATTTCTTCCAGGTCCTTTCGCTGTACGAAATGGCGACCTGGAACCTGCAAATTGGCTACTGGCAGGTGGTGGTTCCCACCGTGATGTTTGGTTTCGGCTTCTCGACGATCTTTCCGCCGCTGGCCGCCGCCACGCTCTCGTGCGTGGAGCGCGAGCGGATGGGCTACGCGGCCAGCCTGTTCAGCATGATCCGCAACACCGGCGCCTCGATGGGAATCTCGCTGATGACCTCGATGCTGGTCAGCCATCAGCAAATCCATCAGAGTTATCTGGCCGAACATTTCTCGGTCTTTGACGCGTGGCGGATGCAAATGGCGCCGGAGCGGATGCCGGGCGCGCCGCATCTAATGGCGGGCCGCACCCAGAGCCTCGCGATGGTTTACGGGCAGATTCGAGCGCAGTCCTCGATGCTGGCGTTCAACGACATCTACCGGATGCTGCTCTACATCGAAACCTTTGTAGTTCCCCTCCTGCTGCTGCTTTGGATCTGGCAGGAGCGCAAAATAGTGCGCCCGCTTTCAGGCCAGATCGCCGCTGCTCATTGATTAAACGTGCATAGAGCGCCATTCCACTGGCCGCGCACAACCCGATTCGCAGCTTCCAGTGTCGGCTGTGCTTTCAACCAAACTATTAGGCACTCTTATCGCAGGCGTCAAACGCGCATAAGCAAAGTCAGCGCAGTTGATCTACGTAGGTGTCGGTGCCGTGCAGGGTCGGGATGAAGGGCGCCATCAACTCGACGCGGCCATGACCGGACCGCGCGACAGCTTCACCCTCCCGCGCGAAATGATCGGTCCAGCATGAGCGCGGATCGGCTTCCAAAAACCACAGCACCGTCAGGCGGCGGCCTTCGCGCGACGGGTCGGTTTTCCTGACCAGGGACAACGAGCCCTCGGGGAAAGGCTGAGGACGAAAGACGGTGCAGATAGCAGCCGGCGAATTCCGCATCGCTTCGGCAAGATGCTCGCGCAGCAGCCATTGTTCGAGCGCGGCACGGCCGGCCGCCTCGGGTGCATCGACGACTTCGAGGACGAGTCCCTGATATGGATAATTAAGCGCGTGGATATCGCGCGGACCCTGTTGGTCGCGATAAACCGTCCCGGCGTGATCCTGGAACGAAGTGTAGACCTGCTCGATACGATGCAGATGATTGGCCAGACGCCCGTCGCGAATCAGGCGCTGATTGGTCGCTATCGTCCACTCCAGATGGTCCTGCATCCGGCCCTGCGTGACCCAGTAAATGGAAATATAGCAGCCTTTGGTGACAGGCTGCGCCAGCACGGAGTCCTGCGGGTATCGCATCGACTGCAAGTCCCGCGTCGCGACCCAGCGCCGTCCCGCGAACATCCACGGCATCGCCATCGCGCCGGCAATAAAGTGGTCATCCTCGTACCAGCGATTGTAAACGCGCTCTTCTCCCGGATGCGGTTCGACCATCGTGATCAGTGCATGCCCGAGGCGTGCTTCATAAGGTCCGGTATTTGGCAGTTCGCGGTATGGGTGTTCCATCATTTTTCTCCCTGCGTCGGCCGTTGTGATTCCCACCTATCCGTCGGCCTTACCTGGCCCGATGCGGTTCGCCGGTGCGATCGCGGCGCTGGAAGGATGGGCCTGAAAAGCCCGGAGCAAAGCTGATTCGCGAGTTGCCGGTGTTCATGCCCCCATCGACGACCATCGAGGTGCCGGTAATCCATTCGGCGTCGTCGCTGGCTAAAAACGTCGCCATCGCAGCGATGTCCTCGGGGTTGCCGGCGCGCGGAATCGGCTGCTGGCGCGCCATATTGCGGCGGGCTTCTTCTTCGCCGCCAGGCATTCCCTTGTATACCAGTGGCGTGACAATTCCGCCCGGACAGATGCAGTTGACGCGGATATTATGCTGGCCGAGTTCGATCGCCGCGCTTTGCGTAAGGCTTACCACCGCCGCCTTGGCGGCGCAGTAGGCATGAAGTCCGGCGGCGGGCCTCAGGGCCCCGACTGACGCGGTCGAAATGATTGAGCCGCCACCCGCCTTGCGCATCGGCTCGATTGAAAACCTGATACCCAGAAACACCGCGCGAGTGAGGATTACGAACGTCTTGTCCCAGTCCTCCGCGCTGATCTCCGAGAGTTTACCGGTTGCGCCGCCGAGGCCCGCGTTGTTGAACGTGATATCGAGCCGTCCGTATTCGTCAAGCGCGCGATCGAACAGCGCTTTGAGGTGCTTCTCGCTGCCTACGTCGGTGTGTTGAAACACCGCGCGGCCGCCGCCCGCGGTGATTTCAGAGATTGTTTGCTCACCCGCCTGGGAATTGAGATCGGCGATGACCACGGCCGCGCCTTCTTTTGCAAAGCGAAGCGCCGAAGCGCGGCCCATACCGCTGGCCGCGCCGGTTATCACCGCGACTTTTCCGTCTAGTTTTCCCATAAAGCCTCCCTGTGCTCCGGATGCTAAGTAAGCACAGCGTGCAAGCATATGGCTAGATAGTCGGGGGCCAGACGGCGAACTGGCAATCCTTCCCTGCCCGAAGCAGCGCATGCTGGCGACACGAGTCGAGCCTGAATGAAATTAAACAGCCGCAAGTGCGTGTTTATCTTCTTTTGATCTGGTCGAACGGTCTTGGGTAGAATTTTTCAGGGGGTGATCTCGTGCTGGTCTGTGGAACTTCGGGGGGTTGGCCGTCGTTTAGCGAGCACACTGTTGCGAGGTGAACCATGATGCGCCTCACTAAAATCGTGCTGGCTGGGCTAGTGGGTTTCGTTCTTTGGCCGATTGCGACGGCGGCCGGGTTCGGCATGGGCGCGCCGGGTGCGGTTGGGGTCGGCGTATCCATGGGCGGCTCGTCGATGATGGGTAGTCTTGCCTATGGGCATGGCAGCCCGGCGGCCACCAACCCTGCTGTCGCAAGCATGGAAGCACGGCAGCGCGAGGCGCAGATCGCCGCCGAGATCGAGCAGGCGCGCACGTCGGGCAGGAGCGTTGCTGCGGCCGAGGCCGATCGGCGCAAGGGCGACGGCGCACTGGAATCCAACCATGCAGAGCAAGCGATGGCGGACTTTGAGCGGGCCGAGAGCGACCTGGGCATAGTTCCAAAAACGACGGCGATTGGCGCGTATTCGGAATCGCCGCTCGGCTCGGTCGCGCCGGGCGGCACCGAACTAAGCGGCGCCATCGTGCATTAATGTGAGGAGGCGAGAAGAGAAAGTGAGCAGAGCTGTAACTCGGCAAGATTGACCGGAAACGTGGTTACAGCCTCTGATCTTTTTCGATGTACGCGAACGCGAGCGGACGGCTCGCTCCACCGGTTTCGGCGATACGCTTGATCGCTCGAAAATCGTGGCCTATCGCGTTTCTGATTAAGAATACATTCCGAATCCCCGCCGCACGCTATCATCTGTAATCGGACTTCGGTATGGCCTGGTTTGCATTTTCGCGTTGTTAACGCAGGCCATGACCGCTGGATGGACTTTTGAAAAACATGCTGAGCGATCAGGGAGTACCGAACCCGGCCCAGGCCGCGCCTTCGCGGCCGAACATTTCGAATCGAAGCTTGCGCGGATTAGACTGGCTCAACTTTCTGCTGGCCGACGTGCAGACCGGTGTGGGGCCGTTCCTTGCTATCTATCTTGCCGGCTATCACTGGAACGCGGAGCGGGTGGGACTGACGCTGACCGTGGGCGGAATTGCGGGCATCGTCTCGCAGACGCCCGCGGGCGGGCTGGTGGACCAGCTCGAATGCAAGCGCGCATTAATCGGCGCAGGAATAAGCGCTCTAGCCGTGGGCGCTTTTGTGATCGCGCTATTGCCGTCGTTCTGGCCGGTCGTGACGGCGCAAACGCTGATCGGGATAAGCTCGAGCGTCTTCATGCCCGCAATTGCTGCAATCTCGCTGGGAATGGTCGGGCGCAATCTTTTCGACCTGCGCCAGGGACGCAACCAGGCGTTCAACTCAGCGGGAAACGTAACCGCCGCGGTGAGCATGGGATTGATCGGATATTTCATCTCCAACCGCGCGGTCTTCTTTTTGGTAAGCGTTCTGGCGGCCCCAACGATGCTTGTGCTGCTGCTCATCCGTTCGAATGAGATCGACTACGAGTTGGCGCGCGGGATCGGAAATGGCAAGGATGACGGCAAGACCGTCCGCATCAGAAATTTGCTCAAGGATCGTCCGCTGGCGATATTCCTCGGTTGCGCAGTGCTTTTCCATTTTGCCAATGCGGCCATGCTGCCGTTGCTCGGTGAAATGCTTGCCAGAGGTAAGGGCCGCGCTTCGATGATGTTCATGTCGGCGTGCGTTGTAACCACTCAACTTACGATCACGCTGATCGCGGGATTGTTGGGGCGGCTTGCGCGATCCTGGGGAAGAAAACCACTCTTGCTGATCGGATTCGGAGTCCTGCCCATACGCGGAATTCTCTACGTCATGACCCGCAGCCCCTTGCTGCTCGTCAGCATCCAGGTGCTCGACGGGATTGGCGCGGGCGTCTTTGGCGTGGTTTCCGTGCTGGTGATTGCCGACCTGACGCGCGGCACGGGTCGTTTCAACCTGACTCTGGGCGCGATTGCGACGGCGGTTGGAATCGGGGCCGCGCTCAGCCAGACGATCGCCGGCGCGGTCGTTCATCATTACTCATTCGATGGCGCCTTTGTGTTTCTTGCATCGATAGCCGCGGTCGCCTTCGCGGCGCTAGGGTTCCTGATGCCTGAGACCCTGGCGCAGGAGCCAGCCTCGGCCTGAATTTCGCAGTCCGCATGAGATAGCGGATAGTGAGCAAATGCGATATGGTCAAACGCCACGAACTTCCAATTATTACAGGGTCGCGTCCTGATCGTGCCTTCGGCGCCGATCACGAATGGATCTCACACCAACTGGATCAGGAACTCCTGCTGTGGTTCGACGCGGCCGACGATGGCGGCATCCAGATTGCCCGCCTGTTGCAGGTCGGAGAGAAGTTTGGCTGCCTCGGCTTCAGGCAGTGCGATCAGCAATCCGCCCGAGGTCTGGGGATCGAACGCAAGCTCGGCCATCGCGTCGGCGACCTCGTCGCTGATATGAGTATACGGCGCGTAGAATTGGCGATTGCGCGCGCCGCCCCCCGGAATCATGCCTGCGCGGCACAGTTCCAATGCTCCGGGCAGCAGTGGTAAATCCGATTCCTCGAAGACCAGAGTTACGCCGCTGCCCTGCGCCATCCCGCAGGCGTGGCCGACCAGGCCAAACCCGGTGATGTCGGTGGCGGCATGGACCTTGTATTTCAGCATCGTGGCCGCAGCGGCAGCATTCAGTTCGGCCATCGACCGCACCGCGGCATCATAAAACTCCGCCGGCAGGCGGTCGCGCTTGAACGCGGTCATCAGGACGCCCGTGCCGAGCGCCTTGGTGAGCACCAGCACGTCTCCAGCCTTCGCGCCGACATTGCGTACGACACGATTGGGATTAATGATGCCCGTCACCGCCATCCCGTATTTCACTTCCTCATCCGCCACGGTGTGGCCGCCGACGACGACAGCGCCGGCTTCCTGCGCCTTGTCGGCACCCCCACGCAGAATTTCGGCGAGCAGGTGCGGCGGCAGCCCGGCTTGCGGCCAGCATACTATATTGAGCGTGGTGAGCGGTGTGCCGCCCATCGCGTAGATGTCCGACATCGAGTTGGCCGCGGCGATCTGGCCATAGGTGTAGGGGTCGTCAACCACGGGAGTGAAAAAATCAACCGTATTGACGATTGCGAGGTCGGGTGTCAGACGATACACCCCCGCGTCGTCGCCGGTGGAGATTCCGACCAGCAAATCAGGATGGCCAGCCAGCTTGAGCCGGCCAAGGACTCCCTTCAGGTCCGCCGGACCCAGCTTACCCGCTCAACCCGCCGCCTTGCAGCGCGCGGTGAGCCGGATCAGCTCCTCGCCGGTGGGTTTATTCTGATTGTCATCAGCCATTACTTAAGCAAAATTCAATGAACTGATTAGATGTTCATTTCCTCTTCCTCTAATAGTGGCGGCCACGCTCATTTCTTTATTCGGTCCCGCATTCCATTCCACTGCAAGGCGCGCCGAAGATGGGTAGCGCCGCCGGCCTACTAGCAAAATTATGCTTCAGGCGTATTTTAAGCCTTTTCAGCTTCCGATCAGCTTTGAATATTCGTCGATCTTCGGCATCACCGTGTCGCGAGGCGCCGGCGGCAGCAATATTATCACTCGTTCGGCGCCGGCTTCCTCGTATTTCTGGATGGCCGCCTTGTTCGCCTGGCCCCAGAAGATCGTGATTGAGATCGATTTGGGGTCGCGGCCGGCCTCCTCCGCCTGGCGCCGCAAGGCGGCTACCTGCGCAGCGAGATTTTCGATCCGCGCCGGAATCGGCATCCATCCGTCACAATACGCGATCACGCCGCGCAGCGCCTTGCTCCCCTGGCCACCCATCAGGATCGGCGGGTGTGGCTTCTGCACCGGCTTGGGATAGCTCCAGATTGGGTCGAAATTGACGAAACGGCCATGGTACTGCGGCTCCTCCTGGGTCCATATCGCCTTCATCGCCTCGATCCGTTCCTTCATCAGGCTGCGGCGCGTTTTGAAGTTGGTGCCGTGATTCTCCATTTCTTCAGCGTTCCATCCGACGCCGACTCCGAACATGAAGCGGCCATTGGAAAGCAGGTCGAGGCTGGCGACTTCCTTGGCCAGCACAATCGGATCGCGTTCGACCACCAGGCAGATCGCGGTCCCGACTTTCAATCTGGTTGTTACTGCAGCGGCTGTCGACAGCGCTACGAACGGGTCCAAAGTGTGTGAGTATTCCCTGGGCAGCTCCGCGCCGCCAGGATAAGGCGTGCGGCGCGAGGTGGGGATATGCGTATGTTCGGGCACCCACAGCGACTCGAAGCCGCGCTCCTCGGCGGCGCGCGCCAGTTCGTCGATTCTGATCGCATACTCGGTCGGGAAAATGGAAAGAGCGTACTTCATGGCCACTCCTGGATTTTGACAACGGGCGTCGCTGCCCGTGACCATCAGTTGATAGTAGGGACGCGCCCGCCGTCAACCCGGATGTTGGCGCCATTGACGTAGCCGGCCAGCGGACTGGCGAGGAACGCGGCCATGGCGGCGATATCCTCGACGCGCCCAACGCGCCCCGATGGATTGGGAAACATCTCCGCCACCGCGCGCCGCTCGATCTCCGGCCATTGCTCGCCCCAGTTGCGGGCGCGTGCCCAATCGCGAAAGGTCTGTTCCAACGCGGGTGTCAGGATCGTTCCGGGCGTGATCGTGTTGACCGTAATTCCGGTGCCGCCGAGATACTTTGACAGACCCACGGTCAAATTCACGACGCCGGCCTTGGAGGCCTGGTAGTCGGGAATCGAAAAGGGCAGGGGCTGCGTGGCGGAGGCGCTGGCCATCTGGATGATCCGGCCCCATCCGCGACTTTTCATCTGCGGGATAAAGTAGCGGATCAGGCGCACCGCCGAGACCACATTCATCTCGTAGGTTGCAACCCACGTTTCGGGAGTCGTGCCGAGCCAGTCCTGCTGCTGGCGGCTTGACGTCCCGCCGGCGTTGTTGATCAGGATGTCGATTCCACCCAACGCGGCGTCGGCGGTTTGTGCGACCTGCCGCGCCTGTTCGTTGTCGGTTAAATCTCCAATTACGACTTCGACGCGGCCGCCGCGGCGGCGGATCTCATCGGCCACGCGGTCGGCGCGCTCGCGATTGCGCCCGTGCACGACGACCGCCGCGCCCTCGCCGGCTAGTGTTGCCGCGATCGCCGCGCCAATTCCCGAACTGCTGCCCGTCACCAACGCCCGCTTGCCCTGAAGTTGAAGGTCCATACCCATTCAATAACGCAAAACCGCGGTTGCGGGCGAGGCTGGACCCGCAGGCGAGACCATTTCGCGTCGTTTCGCGATCGCAGCGCCGATGACCCGCAGTCCTGATCCGTAGTAACTTCGGTGCTATGGCAATCAATGACCCGTTTGGAGCGTTTTGTAAGCATTGCGACGTTTCGATCAGGGGCCGGCGGAACGGACCGCTGGCGGGACTGACATTCGCCGCCAAGGACAATTTCGACGTCGCCGGTTTTGTCTGCTGCGCGGGCAATCCAGACTGGCTGCGGACCCATCCGGCGGCAACGGCGACCGCTGTTGCGATCACGGCGCTGCTCGACGCCGGCGCGGACCTGATCGGAAAGACCACGCTGGTTGAGATGGCCTATGGGCTGAGCGGCGATAACGTCCATTACGGGATGCCGATAAATCCGCGCGCGCCGCAGCGCGCCACCGGCGGATCGTCCAGCGGTTCGGCGGCGGCGGTGGCCGGCGAGCTGTGCGATTTCGCCTTGGGGAGCGACACCGGAGGGTCGGTGAGAGTGCCGGCGAGTTTTTGCGGAATATTTGGAATCCGTCCCACTTATGGCGCCGTGCCGACCACGGGCCTGGTGCCGCATGCGCATACCGCTGATACTGCAGGATGGTTCGCGCGCGACGCCACGACGCTGCGCCGGGTCGGGGAAGTACTGCTATCGCATTTGCCGCCGCCCCAAGCACCCCAGCGCCTGCTGGTGCTCGACGATCCCATCGTGCTGACCCAGGTCCGGGAACGCGCCGCGCTGGATATGGCGTTGCGGCGTGTCGGCGAGGCGATTGGCGTCGCACATCATGTGACGCTCAGCCCGCAGGGACTGGAGCACTGGCGCGACGCGCACAGCACAATTACAGGGTTCGAGGCGTGGTCGAATCACGGCGCGTGGTTCGAAAAGTTCCGGCCCAATTTCGGCCCCGCGACGGCGGAGCGCTACCAGGCTGCGTCGCGCGTCACCCGCGAACAGTATCAGGCGGCGCTCAAGGTGCGCGAGGATGCGCGCGCGCGTCTTGACGCCGTGCTTGGTGCAGGGACTGTGGCCTGCATGCCGATGACGCCGTTCATCGCCCCGCTGCGAGCCGAGGCCGACAGTCCGGAATGCCGCGCGGCGATGCTGGTCTTGACGTCGATCTCATCGCTGTGCGGACTGCCGCAGATATGCATCCCGGCGGCAACGGTGGACGGATGCCCGATCGGACTCGGCATCATGGCACCGCGCGGATGGGATCGGACGCTGCTGCAATTGGCCGAGCGCATCGAGCTTTGAAAAGCGGCGCGGCACAGCCGCGCACACTATTCCCAAATCTCGCTGACTGCGATTGGTTTGTGGTTCAGCAACTTGAGCCCGCTGGCACTTGAGCTGAAGGCTACCTTGTCCGCGGTCCAGACTTTATCACGCTTGAATTTAGCGGTCAGGCCGGTCATGTATGGGCAGCCTTTTGCGTCGCATTTTTTTGAATCCGAGCAGCCGTAGGGAACCTCGATTCCGGCCACAAAGGCAATCGTTCCGGTCTGGATTTCGCAGATCGTCCCGTCGGCGAGCTTGACCAGCCATGGACGCGGATGGACCGATTGATGGGCCGGAGGCTTGGGCAGCGGCTTGGTCAAATTGACAATGAAACCGGTGCTGGCGTTGGCCGGATTGGCGCCGCAGATCACCGCGTCCGCCAGATTCAGGTTCGTGAAGCACGGGTCGTAAATTTCGTTGCCGACCATGCATCGGTAGGCACCCCGGCGCGTGACCGCGATCGAATCCGTCCAACATTCGCCGCTGCGGCTTCGTTCAACCGGCACCCGCGGAGTAAACACCGTCACGGTGGTTTTCCGCACGTCCCGGGCCGCACAGGTTGCACTGGTCAGCAAGCCTGCGATCAGCCACAGCAGCGCGGTACGCGGTTTTCTGACCATTGGCAGTTTCGAGCTTTCGATCAGGCAGGCGGATTATAGAAGTGGAAAAATGAGAAAGCAGCGATGACCAGAGCGTGCGTGATTTCGCCGCCCGCGATCAATTCCTTAATTGAGGCCAGTGGGACGAGTACCACTTCCGTCTCTTCGGTGGTATCGAGTTGGATTTTCGCTCCGGGACGCGCGTCACGCGCCAGGAACGTATGGCAGTAATTGCCTTGGATGGCAGGATTGGGATGGACCTTGCCCAGTTCGATTATGTCGTCGGAATCGTAACCGCTTTCCTCGCGCATCTCGCGCCGCGCGGCGGCCATCGGGCTGAGATCCTCCGGATCGACCATCCCACCCGGAATTTCCAGCGTGAAATCCTCCGTGCCGTGGCGGAACTGCCGCACCATTACAACGTGCTCGTCTTCCGTCAAAGGGATAATATTCACCCAGTCGGGAGCTTCGAGCACGTAGAAATCATGATGGCCGCGTTGATGGTGATAACGTCGATGGTGATGCAAATCAAAGATGCGCGTGCTGTAAACCTTGCGGCTCTCCAGCGTTTTCCAGGTGGCGGGACCGGGTTTGCCGCGTGGCCGCATCAGAACAGCCGCCCATACTCGATTGCCGGACAGCGATCCATCACGACCGTCATGCCGGCCCTGGTGGCGCGTTCGGCCTGCCCAAGATCGATCACCCCCAATTGGCACCAGAGGATTTTCGCTCCCTTGACGATCGCCTGATCGACCACTTCCGGAAGAAATTCGGGACGCCTGAACACGTCCACGATCTCGACCGGCTCGGGAATCGAATTAAGGTCGGGATAACAGGGCTGGCCCAGCGCATTCATAAGCGCGCCGGCGGGCAAGGTCGGATTGACGGGAATCACCCTGAAGCCCTTGTTCCTGAGCAGGAGCGCAATCCTGAAACTGTCGCGTGCGGGCTTATCCGAGCATCCGACCACCGCCACCGTCGTAGGGTTGGAGAGAATACGCTTGATTTCACTGTCAGGGGGATTGCTCCAAGCCATAGCTGTTCACTCACTGGGCGCGCCTATCGGGTGCTTCTTCCAGCATCCGATCGATTACCGCCGGGAGCAACCGTTTGATTTCCTCGCGGCAGGCGACCCAGACCTCCAAACCCTCGAGCCAGGGATCTTCGATATCGCCGCGTTCGCCGGCGAACTCGCGCAGGGTATAGATCGGGCGTTCGGAGTCGCGCAAAAAGTTGGCGCGCAGCTCGGCGCGTTGCTTTTCCGTCATCGCCAGGATGAGATCGGCTTGCTCCAGCAGCTCGGGATGGCGCCGGAGCGCGGTTGATTTGGCCTCGTCGCTGATATCGATACCGTCTTCGCGCAGGGTGATCCGCGTATCGAGCGAAACCAGCGATCCATCGCGCGAGTAAGGGGCGATTCCGGCCGAACGCACGGTGACCTGTTCATGGAGGCCACGCGCCTGCAGTTCGCGCTTCATGATGTATTCGGCCATGATGCTGCGCGCGGTGTTGGCGGCGCAAATGAACAGCACCGACCGGTAGCGCAGACGCGGCGGCGCGCTGGCGGACGTTGCTTCAGCCATCCGCGGACGCCGTCAGGCAAGGACCGACTTGATCACGTTGCCCAGAGTCTCTTTCTGGGTGATGCCTTTGGCCAGTTCTTCCTTCAGCCGCTTGCCCAATTCGATCGGGTCCCAGGTTGCCTTCTGCGCCACCATCGCCGCAGTGGTCCATCCTTTCAGAATCCACACGCCGCCCAGACCCGAGCGGAACACTTCACCATGCACATCTTTAGCGTCGTCGCTAGCCAGCCATGCTACTACCGGTGCAACGTTGGCGGGGTCGAAAGGGTCGAATTGTTCTTTCGATTCGCTTGCGGAAAACATCGAAGAGGGCACGCCTTCCACCGTCATGCGCGTGCGCGCGACCGGCGCGATAGCGTTGGCGGTGACGCCGTAGCGAGCCATCTCGCGATCGATGATTATCGCCATCGCGGCCACCGCGGCCTTGGCGGCGCCGTAGTTGCTCTGTCCGGCGTTGCCCAGCAGTCCGGAATCGGAGCTGGTCATGATGATACGGCCGTTGAGATGGTTGCCGAGCTTGTGCTGCTCGCGCCAGTAAGTGCAGGCATGGCGCGACACGTTGAAAGAGCCCTTGAGATGGACGGCGATGACGGCGTCCCAGTCCTCTTCTGACATGTTGAAGATCATGCGGTCGCGCAGGATGCCGGCGTTGTTAACTACGATATTGAGCTTGCCGAAATTGTCGATAGCGCACTCGAAGATGCGCTTGGCGGCCTTGAAGTCGGTAACGCTCTCGAAGTTTGCCACTGCCTCGCCGCCGGCTGCGCGGATCTCTTTGACCACCTCCTCAGCGGGAGAACGGGATTGGCCGGTGCCGTCGAAATGCCCGCCGAGGTCGTTGACGACGATTTTGGCGCCATGGCGCGCCATCAGCAGCGCTTCTTCGCGGCCGATGCCGCGTCCGGCTCCGGTTACGATTGCGACTTTGCCTTCCAAAAGTGCCATTGGATGTTCCTCTTCCGTTCAGATTTTCAGAGCCGACCCGCGGCTGTTCCCAGTCTTTCAGACCGATACGCTTGGGTCTACGAGGTGGATTAAACGCCGCCGCGGTATTAAGTCAAGTTTGCCCACCGCTCGCGACCCCTACGCGGACGTGGCCTCGGCGGTGGTTTGCTTCGCCACAGGCGTCACGCCGCTCCCCGCAGCGCTCACCCGGCTGTGCCATCGTCCATAAGTGAAGTAGATCAGCAGTCCCAGCGTGAGCCAGACGAAGAAGCGCTTCCACGTAAGCGGTGGCAAACTGGCCATAAGGTATCCGCAAAAGAGCACGCCCAGAATGGGGACGACTGGGACCAGCGGTGTTTTAAACGGACGGCGCCGATCAGGGTCGGTATGGCGCAGGATCCAAACCCCGATACAGACCAGCACGAAAGCGAACAGGGTGCCGATATTGGTGAGTTCGGCGATCTCCTGGATGGGCAGAAAGGCGGCGGTTATACCAACCGCGATTCCGGTAAGAATGGTAGGTATATAAGGCGTGCGGAACTGCGGATGGATCCGCGAAAAGACGGGCGGCAACAGGCCGTCGCGCGAGATCGCGAAGAAAATCCGCGATTGTCCCAGCAGCAGGACCAGCAGCACCGAGGTGAGCCCGGCGACCGCCCCGAGCGAAATAATGGCCGACACGAAGTTAAGCCCCTGGTTGACGAAAGCCGACGCGAGCGGCGCGTTGACGTCGATGGTCCTGTACCGCGTCATCCCGGTCAGCACGGCGGCGACCAGGATGTAGAGCACCGTGCAGACCGCCAACGATCCAATTATACCCAACGGCAAATTGCGTTGCGGTTCCACGACTTCTTCGGCTGCGGTCGAGACCGCGTCGAAGCCGATGTAGGCGAAGAAGATCACGGCGGCGCCCTTCATGATCCCGTGCCATCCGAAGGGTACGAAGGGACTCCAGTTCGCCGGGCGGATAAAGAAAGCGCCGACCACAATCACGATGGCGACCGCGGTCAGTTTGATCGCAACGATAATCGAATTGACCCGGGCGCTTTCCGAAATCCCGACCACCAAAAGCGCCGTGATTGCCAGCACGATCAGCAGCGCCGGCAGGTTTATGATGGCGCCGGGGACCGAGCCGGGCGCGTTGGCCAGCGCGATCGGCAGATGGATCCCGATGCCGTTGAGGATGACGCGCAGGTATCCCGACCATCCCACGGCCACGGCCGCCGCGCCCACCGCATACTCGAGGATCAGATCCCAGCCGATGATCCATCCGACCAGCTCGCCCATCGTGGCGTAGGAGTAGGAGTAGGCGCTGCCGGCCACCGGGATCATCGAAGCGAATTCCGCATAGCACAACGCCGCCATCGCGCAGGCGAAGCCTGAGACGACGAAGGAAAGCGTCACCGCGGGGCCGGCCATTTTCGCGGCGGCGACTCCGGTCAGCACGAAGATGCCCGCTCCGATGATCGCGCCGATCCCCAGCGCGGTGAGGTCGAGCGCTCCCAGTGCGCGTTTGAGGCCGCCTTCATGATAGGCGGCGTCCTCCAGCAGCATCGCGACCGGCTTGCGATGGAAAAGCTGAGTTTTAAGGTCTGGCCGTTCGGTTGGCATTATTGCGATTCAATCCGCTAAATGCGCGGGCCGGTTGCTACCATGCCGTATAACCGCCGTCGACCGACAGGATCGATCCGGTTACGTAATCGCCAGCCTTGCTGGCCAGAAATATGACCGCGCCGCGCACTTCCTCGGGCAAGCCGAGACGGCCCAACGGGGTCAGCGCCTCCATTTTTTCGCGGTTGCCGGGCTTGGCCATCCCGGCTTCAGTTGCTTCGGTGGGAATCCATCCCGGCGAGATTGCATTGACGTTGATTTTGTACGCGGCCCATTCAACCGCCAATTGCCGGGTCAGATTGGAAATTGCGGCCTTGGTCGCCGTATAAGGCGAGAGCCGATAGACCGCGCTGGCGCGCTGACCAAGGACTGAGGTCATGTTGATGATGCGGCCGGGTTTGCCGCGTTCGATCAGGCGTGCGGCGATCTTCTGCGACAGAAACATCGGGGCAGTAAGGTTGAGCGCGATTGCGCTGTCCCACACCTGACGGGAGATGCGTTCAGCCCGTCCGGTGGGCGCGATACCGGCGTTGTTGACCAGGATATCGATTTCGCCCATTTCGGCAACGCTGCTTGAAATGATCCGATCGACGTCCGCCTCGACAGTGATATCGGCGGCAATCGGAAGCACGCGCACGCCGTAGGCCGTGCGGATCTCGGCGGCGACGGCCTCCAAACGGTCCCCGCGCCGCGCCGCGATTACAACGTCCGCCCCGCCAATTGCGAGCGCTTTGGCGCATTCCACGCCCAGTCCGGAAGACGCCCCGGTAACCAGCCCAATATGCCCGCGCAACGAAAACAGCTCATGCAATGCGTCCATGTGAAACCTGCCGTGGTCCGAATACGGTACACGGAATTGTTCAGTGATTTAACAGGGATCCCAATGCGCGCCGCCGTGCTCGCGTCGATGCGCGCACCAACCGCGCCACCCTTTTCGGAGCCGCTATCGGGTCCCGCTCGACAGTAGCCCTGCACCACTCAGCCGAAAAAGGCTTCGCCGGCGGCTTCGGCGGCGGCTGAAACGGCGCGATCGATTGCGCGGCGATCAATTCCGTAATGGGTCACGGCGCGGAACGTGGTGGGGCCGCGGCGGCCTACCAGGACCTCGCGGTCCTTCAATTCCTGCTGAAACTTCTGCGCGGTTGCCTCGCTGCCATCAACTTCGAAAAAGACCATGTTGGTGCGGCGCGACACCGGCTGTACGTTGAGACCGGCGATCAAGCCTAAACCTTCGGCCAGAGCGCGTGCATTGCGGTGATCTTCGGCCAGACGGTCGACCATTTTCTCCAGCGCCACGATTCCAGCCGCCGCGATAATGCCCGCCTGGCGCATCCCGCCGCCAATCATCTTGCGCACGCGATGGGCCTGGGCGATGAACTCGCGGGTGCCGCACAGCAGCGATCCCACCGGGCAGGACAGTCCCTTGGAGAGGCAGAAGGATACCGAATCGGCGCAAGCGGCCAGCGCCGCGGCGTTGGTTTCAAGCGCGATGGCCGCGTTGAAGATCCGCGCGCCGTCCAGATGGATCGCCACCCGGTAGCGCCGCGCCATGTCCGCCGCCTCCGCCATTGCCGAAAGCGGGACGGCCACGCCTCCGCAATTGTTGTGAGTGTTTTCCAGCGTGACCAGTGCGGGCTGCGCGAAGTGCGAATCGCAGGGCGTTGCGAGTTCGCGCTCCAGTTCAGAGAGATCGAGCGCCCCGTTTTCGAGATTGGCGACCGGCGTCATGACGATTCCGCCGGCGGCCGATCCTCCGCCCGCCTCATAGACGTACGTATGCGACTTCGATCCGACGATCGCCTTGGCGCCGCGCGGACAATGGACCAGCAGCGCGATCAGATTGGCCATCGTGCCGCTGGCGACCAGCAGCCCGGCCTGTTTGCCGGTCACTTGCGCGGCCATCTGCTGGAGGCGATTGACGGTAGGGTCTTCGCCGTAGACGTCGTCGCCCAACTCGGCGTGGGCGATCGCCTCGCGCATTTCGGGCGTCGGCAGAGTAACGGTGTCGCTGCGCAGGTCGATCACAACCACGCCTGCATCATTCGGGAAAGATCGCCTTGACCACTTCGCCGATCGCGCGCTTGCTGTCGGGTTCGTCCGTAAGCGACCAGGTGACGGCGACCGTTGCGGCGCGGCGCGGACTGATGCCCTGGCCGATCAATTCGCCGGCGTAGATCAGCAGCCGGGTCGATACGCCTTCTTCCAAACCCGATGCTTTGAGGTTCCTCACCTTTTCGCCGAGCAGCGCCAGTTGTCCGGCTATGTCCTCGTCCACCCCCGCCTCGTGCCGGATGATCTCCGTTTCCTTTTCGGCGGGTGGATAGTCGAATTCGATCGTCACGAAGCGCTGGCGCGTCGAATGTTTGAGGTTTTTCTGGATGCTCTGGTAGCCCGGATTGTAGGAAATCACGAGCAGGAAGCCGCTGGTCGCCTGGATTATCTCGCCGCGCTTTTCGATCGGCAGGATCCTGCGATGGTCGGACAGCGGATGGATCAGTACCGTGGTGTCCTTGCGCGCCTCAACAATCTCGTCGAGGTAGCAGATCGCGCCGCGGCGAACGGCCTGGGTCAGCGGACCGTCAACCCATACGGTTTCGTCGGCCAGCAACAGATAGCGTCCAACCAGGTCGCTGCCCGTCAGATCCTCGTGGCAGGCGACGGTTACCAGTTCACTGGGTCCGTCGGGAAGCTCGGCCAGGCGATGTGCCATGTGCTCGACGAAACGCGTCTTGCCGCATCCGGTCGGGCCCTTGAGCAGCACGGGGAGGCGGGCCTTGTAAGCCGCGGTGAAGATGTCGACCTCGTCGGTGATGGGCAAGTAAAAGGGAGCGTCGGCCGGGTTAAGCCTGCGCACCTCGGGGCTTTCGCCAAGTATCCTGCTGTCGAATTTTTTCAGCTCAAGCGACATCTGATTTCCTTTTGCCAGCGATTGTAGGAAAGAGACTCGGCGGCATTCAAGGCGAGCCGGCCCGGCCTAATCCTTCACCTCCGTGGCTGGAGCACTGTTCCTGAAGGCGTGTCCTTTACCTCGTAGCCGCGCGCTTGAAGCTCTCTTCGCAACTCGTCGGAGCGGCGAAAATCCTTTTTTTGGCGCGCCTGGTCGCGCTCCGCTCGCAGCGCCTCGATTTCGGTGGGCAAGGTCTGGCTGGCCGCCTGTCGGCGGATTTCTTCCATGCCGAGTCCCAGCACCGAGTCCATTTTGGTCAGCGTACTCCACACGCAGCGGTCCTTGCGGCGGTAGGATTCGCCGATCAATTCCAGCGTCACCGCGAGCGCCTGCGGCGTGTTGAGGTCGTTGTTGAGAGAATCGATGAAACGGTTGAAGTACGATTGCGTCCACCCGCTGTCAGGCGCGCTGCACGCGTCCGGCGGCATGCTGCGGGCGAATTCCGTAAAGTATTCGAAGTTGGTTTGCGCGGCGCGCACCGCGTCGAGGCTGAAGGCGAGTTCGGACCGGTATTTGGCGCCCAGACAGAACAAACGGAACGCCATCGGATCGATTCCCGCTGCGATAAGATCGGTGAGCACCGGGAATTTGCCGGAGCTTTTGCTGATTTTTGCCCCTTCCATCCCGACCAGGAAAGCATAATGGACGAAATAGCGCACGAACGGCCTCCCGGTTGCACTTTCGGACTGCGCGATCTCGTTCTCATGATGGATCGGGATGTGATCCAGGCCGCCGGTATGGATATCGAGCGTCTCGCCCAGGTATTTCATCGACATCGCCGAACACTCGATATGCCATCCGGGATAGCCGCGGCCCCAGGGACTGTCCCATTGCATCAGATGGTGGGGCTGATTGAGCACCCACAGCGCGAAATCGTGCTTGCTGCGCTTGTCGGAAGCGTGTTCGAGGCGCTGTTCCGAATATTGCTCCTCCAGGCTTTGACGCGATAGCCGTCCCTTGGCGCCGGGCCCGCGCCATTTCTCGACGTCGAAGTAAACCCCGCTGCCGACGACGTAGGCGTACCCGCGATCCAAAATACGCTGGATCAGGGCAATCATGTCGGCAATATGGTCGGTGGCGCGGCAAAACTGCCCCGGCGGAACGGTCGGCCTTTCGATCCGCAGCATTTCGAGGTCGCGGATGAATAACTGGGTGTAGTAGTCGGCTACTTCCCTTGGCGATCGGCCCTCGGCGCGAGCCGTCTTTTCGATTTTGTCCTCGCCGGCATCCTGGTCGGAGGTCATGTGGCCCACGTCGGTGATGTTCATGACGTGGCGCACCTGGTAACCGTTGAGCCTCAGCGCGCGTTTGAGCGTGTCGGTGCACAGATAAGTGCGCATGTTTCCCAGGTGCTGGGGCAGGTACACGGTCGGACCGCACGAGTAAAGCGTCACCACGCCGGGTTTGAGCGGGACGAACTCCTCCACCGTGCGGCTGAGGGTGTTGTAGATAAAAAAAGGTTTCACGGCGTCAGCAACTAGCTTATCGTGGCGCCGCAGTGTTGAACAGAACGGTCCGCCGACTTTTGGTGCGCGGTCGCGCAGCGTGGCTAACGGCTCGACAGGCGGGGGTTCCCTGTTAGTCGGCGGGTGCGGAAATTCTCCATATTGATCCGCCACTCATAGCCGTCGACCAGCGAGTTCCACCCCGCTTCGACCGTGTTGGCCGACTTCGCCATCGTCGTCCACGTGGTCTGACCGTCGGAGAACTTCTTGACCGAGATTACCTCGGCCTCGGTCGATTCGCCGCTGCCATGGGTGTAGGTTTCCGTAACTCGCACCGAACTCAGGAAAGGAAAATACTTGAGCAAGGCCTTGCGCAAGGCCAGGTCCAAGGCGTTGACCACGCCGACTCCGCGCGCCGCTTCGGTCTCTTCGACATCTCCAATCCGGATAACGACGGTGGCGTCGGTGGTCATTTTGCCTTCGTTATAATCGTCAATAACGCGGCGGCGGATTACCTGGAAAGGCGGGGAATAATCCGAATTCTGACGCAGCTCCGCCAGCTCACGCGAGGCCTGTGGAGGCGGCGCTTCGTAAAATACCGAAGAGTTTTCTTGCATCGCCACATCTAAATTATGGTGGCAGACGTAGGCCGTTTCAAGTGAAACACACGGCAACGGCGGACGACGCTCCACAGTTGGAGGAGAGCGAGGTATGAAGAGCAGTGAGAAAATCAAGGGCTTTTCTTTTCTGACTGCTCTTTTCTCATTCCTCACATTGCGAGACCACCGTCGATTTGGATCACGGCGCCCGTGATGTAGGAGGCCGCCTCGGACATCAGGAACGCCGCCATCGGCGCCACCTCGTCCACGCGGCCGAACCGGCCCAGCGGTATGAGGTCCAAAACCTGTTTGCGGTTCTGATCGGGGAGCGCGGCTGTCATGTCGGTCTCGATGAAACCCAGTGCCAGCGCATTAACCCGGATGCCGACGCGGCCGACCTCTTTGGCCAGCGCCTTGGTCAACCCGATGAGCCCGGCTTTGGAGGCCGAATAGTTGACCTGACCAGCCATCCCCGACAGGCCGCTGACCGAAGAGATATTGAGGATAGAACCGGCTTTCGCCTTCATCATATTGAAGATGGCGGCGCGCGCAAAATTGAAGGCACCGGTCAGATTGGTCTGGATTACCGCGGCCCAGTCTTCTTCGCTCATCATCGCCAGCAGTTTGTCGCGGGTGATGCCGGCGTTGTTGACGAGCCCGTCGATTTTGCCGAACTCCGCTTTGGTGGCGGCGACCATCTCTCGCGCTCCCTTGAGGTCGGCGACGTCGGTCCGAAACGCCAGCGCCTTGACGCCCGTGGAGGTTAATTGATCCTGGAGCGCAGCCCCCATTTCAGCGTTGCTGGCATAATTGAAGGCGACGTTGGCGCCTTGCCGCGCTATCTCAAGCGCGATGGCGCGGCCGATACCGCGGGTCGCGCCGGTAACGATGATTGCTTTGCCTTCGAGTGCCCGATTCATCAATGCCTTTGAGCCCGTCCGCGCGTCCTGTTCGCCGCCGGAATGTTCTTTTCAAGAATGTTTTTGTACTGGCCGATGTAGGAAAGATAGTGGTAGCCGAAGGATTGCTCCAACGCGGGATCGAATTTCGGCGCCGGCGCGTCGAGATCTTTCAACAGCCAGGTGTAAAGCATCCATTCCTCGCTGCTCGGCGACTTGCGCAGGATTTCACGCCGTATGATCACACTCTCACGGCTCACCCCAAGCACCCGGCTTACCAGCGTCACCAGTTCACCACCGTCGCGCGCCATCTCGTTGCGCGCAACCAGGTTCGCCGAGTAAATCAGCATCGAGCCAAGGCAGGTGCGAACCGATTGCATGGTGACCCGATCGCGAAAGCCCGACAAAGTACCCGCTGGAGAAAATGCGCGGGCAAGGAATTCGGCGTTGGCGTCCAGCAGCGTCGTGGTAAAGATTCGCGCCTTGCGCGATGCGAACTGGTCAAGCCGCCCGCGCATTTCGTAGATCGCCGGTCTGGCGTAACGGCGCATGAAGCGCAGACGCCACGGCGATAACAGATAGCGCACAGCGGCAAACATCCTGTTTATCCAAGGGCCACGAAGCGGATTTGCGGCCCACTCTCAATGATCTCTGAAAAAACCGGGCCGCCGCGACCTCGGCATGTCACGGCAGCCCGGTTGCTCAATATTTCAAATCGGCACGGATGGCCGCGGCCGTCCCCGGTTCTCAGACGCTGAAGGAAGAACCGCAGCCGCAGGTCCGGGCGGCGCGAGGATTGTCGAACTTGAACCCGGCGCCGTGCAGCCCCTCGATATAATCCAACCTCGTACCGGCGATGTAGGGCAGCGAAACCTCGTCAATCATCACGCGCACGCCGTCAAATGTAACCACCGTGTCGCCTTCGTGTTGTTCGCTGTCAAAACCCAACGAATATTGAAAGCCGGAACATCCGCCCCCGGTCACCGAAACGCGCAGTCCATAGGCTTCGCCCAAGCCCTCCTTGGCGCGGGTCTTCTTGACCATCTCGACCGCTTTGGGCGTAAGATCGATTGCTGGAACCGGGATTTCCTGGGCGCCAGCGCCGTGGTGCGAGGTCTGCTCTGATGGAATGTCGTTATCCGCCATCTTGACTCCTCAAAACTCAAGCTTCCATACCTTGTATAAAACAGCGTAATCGTCGGGAAAAGGGCCAGTCAAGCACGACAGGGATGAGCGCAATGGGCAACATGCGAATGGGCGCGCTGGAGCGCGAAATCGCGGCAGCGGCCCGCGAGCAAGGCTTCGCGCTGGTGGGATTCAGCCGGATCCAGCCCTTGCCGCGCGAGCAGTTCTATACCAGATGGCTGGCGCAACAGCGTCATGGCGAGATGGCCTGGCTGGCGCGCGAACCACAGCGGCGCCTGGATCCACGCCGGATCGACCCGCGCCTGCGCTCCGTGATCAGCCTGGGTTTCCCCTATCAGGCGCCTGCGCCGGCCCCCATAGACTGGCGGCGCGAACTGCGTGGCCGCATCGCTTCGTATGCGCTGGGCGAGGATTACCACGACCGCGTGATGGCCCGCGCCCGCGCCGTGACGGCCGAGCTTCAGCGGCTGCGCGCGGGGGTGTTGGCGCGCATATACGTCGATACCGGTCCGGTGTTCGAGCGCGAATGGGCCCGCGAAGCGTCGCTCGGATGGTTCGGGAAAAACACCAATCTGCTCAATCGGGCTTACGGTTCGTACTTCTTCCTGGCGGAAATTTTCACCGATCTTGAACTGGGCGGCGAGCCGCCTTCTTATGGCGAGTTTTGCGGCACCTGCCGCCGCTGTCTCGACCTGTGCCCGACCGGCGCTTTGGAAGAGGGCTATGTGATGGAATCGCGCCGATGCATTTCCTATCTCACGATCGAATTGCGCGGCGCGATTCCGCCCGCATTGCGCTCCCATTTGGGCAACTGGATTTTCGGCTGCGACATCTGCCAGGAAGTCTGTCCATGGAATGAACCAGGCGGTATCGAGATGGCTGAACTTCAGCCCTATCTGCCCGACCTGCTGGCGCTGGACGAGGAAGAATTTCGCCACCGTTTCCGCAACAGCGCAATCAAACGGACCAAACGGCGCGGGCTGCTGCGCAATGTCGCCGTGGCGCTGGGCAATACCGGCAATCCCGACGCGGTCCCGGTGCTGGAGCATGCGCTGTGCAATGAGCCCGAACCGTTGGTGCGCGCGCACGCAGCCTGGGCATTGGGCCGGCTGGGCGGAAATCCAGCAAAACGGGCATTGCAAGCGGCCGCCGCCGTTGAAGCGGACGCCGCTGTCCGCACGGAAATTTCCGGCGCACTTTGCGGGCCGCTTCCGTAGAGCGCCGCGTTGACGCCTGCTAAGCTTGGATGTCATGGAAGCGGACCCGGCGCGAGGGAAGCCTGCCTTATGAACCAGGAAGCGCGAAGCGAATTCGTCGCGTTGGCGTCACGCGAGCCGGTGGCGCTGGCACGCGCGGCCCTGGTAATTGCCAAGGAGGAATATCCAGGGCTCGAAGTCGACCGCTATCTGGAGCGGCTGGCGGAGTTGGGACGCGAGGCCGCGCGATGGATGGGCACCGCGGCCAACACGGTCGAGAAGGTGCAGGCGCTGTCGCGCTTTCTGTTCGAGCATCAGGGATTTGCCGGCAACCAGTCCAGCTACGGCGACCCGCGCAACTCCTTCCTCAACGAAGTGCTCGAGCGCAAGCTGGGAATCCCGATTTCACTTTCCGTGGTCTACATCGAGGTCGGGCGGCGCGCGGGACTCAAGCTTGAGGGCGTGTCTTTTCCCGGCCATTTCCTGGTCAAGGCGACGGATGAACGCGGCGAACTGATTATCGATCCGTTTAATGAAGGAACAATTCTCGATCTCGAACAGATACGCGCGCTGCTAAACCGGGTTTATGGCCAGCCGGTGGAATTGCATCCGGCGATGCTGCGGGCGGCGTCCTCGCGCCAGATCCTGAGCCGGATGCTGCGCAATTTGAAGAACATCTATGTAGCCGCCGCGGACTGGATGCGCGCGGTCGCCGCGCTCGATCGTATCCTGATCCTGGAGCCGCGCTCGCTCGAAGAACTACTGGAGCGCGCCAAGCTTTACGAGACGCTCGAATGTTTCCAGGCCGCGTTGGACGACCTGCAAAGCTTCCTGTCGATTGCGCCGGACCATCCGTTCGCCGAAGCGGCCCGTGACGGTGTGATGCGCCTGGCGCGCCAGGTTTCACGGATCAGTTGACCATGCTGCCCAGCGGGCCCGACGCTTTTTATGCCGCCAGCAACCGGGCGGCGGCTGATACGGAACTCAACCGCAAGCTGGAAAATGCGAGCGCCCGCCATTTCGAGCATCTGGCCGTGGCGAAAAAAGAATTCGCTGCGTACGAGAGCGAACGCGACGTCGCCCGCCGCATCAAGGAGGATTCAATCCAGCGGCTCGACCAGCTTCTGGCTGAACTCAAGGATCGGCTCGAGCAGCGCGGAGTCAAAGTTTTCTTTGCCCAGGACGCGGCAGCGGCGCGCGATTATATTGTCAAGGTCGCGCAAACGGCAGGTGTCAAGCGGGTGGTCAAGGGCAAATCGATGGCCACCGAGGAAATCGCTCTCAACCCCGCGCTGGAGCAGGCCGGAATAGAAGCGGTCGAAACCGACCTCGGCGAGTATATTGTGCAACTTCGCCGCGAGCCGCCTTCGCACATCATCACACCGGCGATCCATCTTTCAAAGGAAGACATCGGGCAGCTTTTCGCGCAGAAGCTGGGAGTCGGCTATACCGCCGATCCGTCGGCTCTGACCGCGGTGGCGCGCGAGCGGCTGCGCGATAAGTTTCTGAACGCCGAGATGGGCATCACAGGCGTCAACTTCGCGGTCGCCGAGACCGGCACGCTGGTCATCGTCGAAAACGAGGGCAACGGGCGTTTTTGCACCACCACGCCCGGTATTCATGTTGCGGTGATGGGAATCGAAAAGGTGATTCCCAAATTCGAGGACCTCAGCCATTTCCTCGAAATCCTGGCTCGCACCGCGACCGGGCAGCGCTTGACAGCCTACACCAGCTTTCTGAACGGGCCGCGGCGGGAAGGTGATTCGGACGGGCCGCGTGAAATGCATCTGGTGGTGCTGGATAACGGGCGGACGCGGATGCTGGCGGATCCGGTTTTGCGCGAGGCGCTTTACTGTCTGCGCTGCGGCGCGTGTCTGAACGCCTGTCCGGTGTATCGCCATATCGGCGGTCATGCCTACCAATCGGCATATCCGGGTCCAATCGGCGCCATCGTCAGTCCGTCGCTGTTCGGCACCGCCGCCGCGGGCCATCTGCCGTTTGCGTCAACCCTGTGCGGCGCCTGCAAGGAGGTCTGCCCGGTCAGGATCGATATCCCGCGAATCCTGCTCCATCTGCGATGGAAGATGACTGAGGGGGAGGGCGAGAAGGTCGCATGGCCGCTGGCCCCGGCCCGCGTCAGAGCGGCGGCCGGCCTGTTCGCGCGCGCGGCGAGATATCCGGCGCTGATGAGAATCGCGGGCAGGATGGGCGCGCTGATGCTCAAGCCGTTCGCACGCGACGGCTACCTGCGCCGGATGCCGGGTCCGTTCAGCGCGTGGACGCGCGTGCGCGACTTTCCTGCTCCCGTGGCCGACGGCGTAGATGGCGCGCGGCCCGACGGCGGGTCGCAGGGCGAGGAGGCGTCACGCATCTCAAAGCTGTGAGCGCATTCCACAACATCGTCAGCCGTATCAGAGCCGGACTGAGCAATGACCGAGCACCGGAACCTCGCGTTACGCTCCCCGAAGATGCGCAGATCAGCGCGATCGCCGGCCGTGACCTGCGCGCGCAATTCATCGCGGCCCTGACCGGGGTCGGCGGCAAAGCGATCGAAGCTGCCGATGAAACCAGCGCAGTAGATAAAATCGCGGAGCTGGTCCAAACGGCAGGGCTTCGTTCGGCGGCGTTGGGCGAGGGGATTACCGTCGACGCTGAAGCTTTGGCGCAACGTCTGTCGCGCGACGGATGCCGGATCGCGCGGGTCGGAAACAGCGCGGTCAATCCTGGCGACGCGCTGTCGGCGATCGACGCCGGCATCGTCGAGGCCGACTATGCGATCGCGCCGACCGGCACCCTGGTTTTGATCGGCCAACCCACGCGGCCTCGATCCCTGTCGCTCCTGCCTCCAACCAACGTCGTGCTGCTGCGCGCAAGTCGCATACTGCCCGAGCTCGCCGCGGCCCTGCGCGCGGTCGGACCGCAGACCATCGCGGCGCATCCGATGGTGATGGTTACCGGGCCCAGCCGCACCGCCGACATCGAAAAGCGAATCGTAATCGGCGTCCACGGTCCGAAGGAGTTATACGTCGTGATAATTGGAGAGCGCTGCTGTAGGCCGGTTTGAAAGGTGGGCGTGTGGACGAGGTTACGCTGTTTTCCACTTGCCTTGGGGAGGAATTCTTTCCCTCCGCGATTGCGGCGGCGCGAACTGTCCTCGAGCGGCTCGGGATACGCGTCAATGTCCGACGCGAGGCGTTTTGCTGCGGCCAGGCCGCGTTCAATGAAGGCATGCGCCGCGACGCGCGGGAACTGGCCGTGCGCCTGCTCGATACGCATAGACCAGGTACGCCGCTCGTGGTTCCCTCGGGTTCGTGCACCAGCATGATCAAGGTGTTCTATCCCGACCTGTTTGTGAATGAACCTGCTCTGCTCCAAAAGGTGCAAGCGCTGATACCCTGGGTGCATGAATTCTCCGACTTCCTGGTCAATGTTGTGGGCGTCACGGATGTCGGCGCCTGCTTTCCCCATCGGGTGACCTACCATCCATCATGCCATCTGATGCGCGAATTGCACGTCACCGACGCGCCGCGCCGGTTGCTGGAAAATGTGCGCGGCCTCGAATTATGCGAGCTGGCGCGAAGCGCGGAATGCTGCGGGTTCGGCGGCCTGTTCTCGGTCAAGTTCCCGGAAATTTCCGCCGCGATGCTGGCTGACAAGTGCAAATGCATCGAGCAAAGCGGCGCCGAGTTCGTCGTCGCCAACGACGGCGGATGCCTGATGCAGATGGGCGGCGGACTGCATCGCGCAGGCAGCCGAATCCGCGTCCGCCATCTGGCCGAAATCCTCGCCAGCCGATGACTTGCTTCTCCTCAACGGATCTTCAGCCTTGGTTCGGCGCACAAGGCGGCAACCGCCCAACATTATGCATGGCAACAGCGCTCCCAATCTTGATTGACGCGCGTCGTCGGCAGGATTTGGCGTAAGCGGCAGCTTTAACAAAGCGGGCTTCAAACCTCGATCGCGTACAGCGCGGCGGCGTTATCGCGGACCAGTTTGCGCGTGTCGCTTGCCGGCAGATCAACGAAGTCGGCAGCTATCTTCTGGCGCGAATATGGGAACGTGCCTTCGCTGTGCGGATAATCGGAGCCCCACATCAGGTGATCCTGATTGATCAGGCTGCGCGTCAGCAGGCCGGGACGATCATCCTCGAAAGTGGCCCAGAACTGGCGCTTGAAATAAAACGACGGCGGTTCGGCCAGGCGCGGCTCCATCCATTTGTGATGGTCCTCCCAGAAATGGTCCATCAAGCGCAGCACCGGCGCGATCCATCCGATACCACCTTCTACCAGCACGAAGCGCAGGTGCGGATAGGTCTGGGGAATCGCGCCGGAAATCAGGTTGACCATCCCCCGCTCGAGCAAAATGATCTTGCCTTCGACAATCAGCGATTGCGGCAACACGCTCTGATAGCTGAAATCAACGAACGGCTCGTCATAGCATCCCGCGTGCATTGCAACCATCAGATCGAGATCCTGCAAGGCGTTCCACAACGGCTTGTAATGCGGATCGTGATACGGCCGTTTTGGCACGCCGGCGGCGATCATCACCTGGGGCATCCCGAGCCTGGCGCATCGTTCGGCTTCCTCGACCGCCCATTGTATCGGGCCTTTGAGCGGCAGCAGTCCGACCGCCGTCAGACGTCGGGGTGAGCAGCGCAGTACTCGGCGATATAGTCATTGTAAACGCGCATCGCCTCACGCTGGTATTCGGGATCTGGGGTAGCGAAGAAATAAAGTCCCCAGTTCGGATACACCACCTCGGCCGCGATATTGTCCAAATCCTGGTCAAGCAGCCGAAGGGATGGATTCAATCCGCCCGGACGGATCTTCTCGTGGCGTCCGCCCGGACTCTGATCCAGCACAGGGCGCTGCTTTTCGTCGGTCGCCAGCAGTACGTCGGCCTTGAGCGATACTTCAAGGCTGCCCTCGACGACCATGACCTTGTCGTCGCCGCGAATCTCGGCCCGCGGGGCCCGCGTGCGAAAGCGCCGGTCCATCCGGGTGACCCAGAGGTCCTCCGGTTCGACCAGGTGACTGTCAGCGGAAATATACTTGTAGGCTTCCATACTTTATTTTACCGAATAATAAGCTGATACGCCTACGCCAGGTGGAAAGCGCGGTTGTATGAGTGGGCAGCCGCTTATGGAGTACTGGGAAGTAATAAAGGTTGCGGATTTTCATCTCGCGGCAGGCGGCTTTCCCGAGTATCGAGCACAGGAAGACTTCGGGCAAGCTTCGGGACTGCTGCTGAATTGGATAGGGCTGGAGATTCGACCGTCGTAGTTTGCTTCAGCCGCGGCGGGCGCGCTAATGGATGTAGAGGATCGTGCCCCGATGCAAACGGACCGGTATTTTGTGGGAGTCGATATCGGCGGGACCTTCACCGACGTGGTGCTCGCCGAAGCGACCGGACATCGTCTCTACACCGCCAAAACGCTGACGACGCCGGACAGTCCCGGCCGCGGCGTAATCACGGCGATTGGCGAGGCGCTCGCCAGAGCGCGGGCCAAACCCGCCGACGTCGAACGCGTGGTTCACGCGACCACGCTGGCCACCAATTTGATTCTGGAACACAAGGGTTCCCGGGTTGCATATATAACAACCGCCGGCTTCGGCGACCTTTTTCAAATCGGCAAGGAGCGGGTGGTCGGGGCGGATCGTTACAATGTCCTGTTCGATAAATCGCCGCCGCTGGTATCGCGCCGGCTGACGCTCGAGGTCGAGGAGCGGATCAACCGGGCCGGCGAGGTGATAAAGCCGATCAACGAGCGCGCGGCGGTCGAGGGATTGCGGCGGCTGGGACGCGAGCATCCCGAAGCGGTAGCCATTTGCTTCCTGCATTCCTACGCCAACTCCGCGCACGAACGGCAAATCGCGGAAATGGCGCGCGAGCATCTTCCGGGCGTTTACGTCGCCCTCTCATCCGAAATCTGGCCCGAGTTCCGTGAGTTCGAGCGCGCTTCGACCACCGTGATTTCCGCCTACGTCGGCCCCACGATCTCGACCTATGTAAGGGCATTGGAAGCCGACTTGCGCAAAATCGGAATTGCAGGCTCCTTCGACGTGATGCAGTCGAGCGGCGGCGTAATGTCGGCGGCGGCGGTCGCGCGCAAGCCGGTCTACAGCATCGAGTCAGGTCCCGCTGCGGGTGTGATTGCAGCGGCCTACCTGGGCCAGTTGTGCGGCCGGTCCAACATTATATCCTTCGATATGGGCGGCACCACCGCCAAGGCCGGGCTGATCCGCCATGGCAAGCCGGGGATGACGCACGATTTCCGCGTCGGGAGCCATCTGAGTTCAGGGATGCGGGCCGGCGGTTACCCGATCAAAACTCCGGTGATCGACCTGGCCGAAGTCGGCGCGGGTGGCGGCAGCATCGCCTGGGTCGATGCGGGTGGTGCGTTGCAGGTCGGGCCCATGAGCGCGGGCGCCACGCCCGGTCCCGCCTGCTACGGCTTCGGCGGCGAGCAGCCCACCGTCACCGACGCCAACTTGATCCTCGGTTATCTCGATCCGGATTATTTCCTTGGCGGGCAGATGCCGATCTATCCCGAGCGCAGCCTGGCCGCGATCGCGCCCCTGGCGAAAAGGCTGGGACTTGATCCGGTGGCGGTCGCCAGGGGCATCTACGAGATCGCCAATACTCACATGGGCTCAGCGGTTCGAGTAGTGACTATTCAGCGCGGTATCGATCCGCGCGAGTTTGCGGTGATGGCGTTCGGCGGCGCCGGTCCGGTCCATGCGGCAAAAGTTGCCGAAGAGTTCGAAATTCCCAATGTCATCGTCCCTCTCTCTCCCGGAGTGGCATCGGCGATGGGCCTGTTGGTCTCGGATGTGGCGGAAGACTATGTTTCAACTCTGCTGATGGACAGCGCCAGCGCTGATGTCGAACGGATCAGGCGGATGTTCGATGATCTGGAGGCGCGCGGGCGCGGTGCGCTGCGCGCCCAGGGCGTAGCGGATTCCCAAATGGTGATTCAGCGGTTCATCGACGTCCGCTTCAAGCATCAATCGCACGAGCTGGCCGTGCCGATTCCGAACGGACTGGTCAATGACGCCACTATCAGCGCGGCCGAATCCGGGTTTCGCACTCTCTACAATGAAATGTACGGCGTGCTGCCCAACGATCCGTGTCAGTTCGTCAATTTCCGCGTGCGCGCCAGCGGCATCGTGCCGAAACCGGAACTGAGCAGGCTGGCACGCGGCGACGGCGATTGTCGACGCGCGTTGAAGGGAACTCGAAGAGCCTACTTCGGCGAAGCGCAGGACTTCGTCGAAACAAGAGTCTACGATCGCCCGCGCCTGCTTCCTGCGGACACGGTTGCCGGACCGGCGATCATCGAAGAGCCGGACTCCAGCACTGTCTGCCCGCCCGGCTACGTCGCGCGCGTGGACGAGTATCTGAATCTCCATCTGGCGAAGGCCTGAGGAAAAGGTAAGACAAATCGCGCTGATACAGCGGCCGCGGTCATCCGACCGTAATATCCTGATGATGGGAAGGAACGACGGAGCAAGATTATGCCTGAGGTGAATGGAGCTATTGATCCCGCGCACCGGCAGCTCTTTGCCGATGCGGTTGCGATCGCAAACATCCCGACCCTGTTGATGGTGCTGGTGCAGCTGACCGGCGAGCTGCGGTGGCTGGAGGCTCCTTACCGGCCGTCGCGGGCGCGCGGGGTCAATGACAACGATACCGGCGGCTTGCCGGAACCCATCCAGTCTGAAATCCGCGCCGCGGCGCTTGATGCGATCCTGGCCTGGCGCGCAGGTAAACCGGTCGCGATTCCCGAACCGTCCCCGGAATTGCGGCGTACGATGCTGAGCCGCGCGATGGCGGAGGAGGTTCCGCCCGAGTACGACTCGATTATCGAGGTGGAGCTTTTTCCGCAGCGGGCGTTAAACGTGGAGAAACTGCCTGTCCCGGACGGCTTCCAGGTCCTGATCGTCGGCGCTGGCGTGTCGGGCCTGTGCGCTGCGGTAAATCTCCGCAAAGCCGGCATTCCCTTCACCATTATCGAGAAGAGCGAGACCGTCGGCGGGACATGGTGGGACAACCGCTATCCCGGCGCCGGCGTCGATACGCCGAACCATCTCTATTCGTACTCGTTCGCGCCGTATGACTGGTCGATGTATTTCGCGCTGCGCGACGAGCTTCATTCCTATTTGGAGTACGTAGCCGATAGGTTTGAACTTCGTTCCAATATCCGCTTTGGCACCGAAGTTAAATCCGCGGCCTACGACGCCGGCGCGCAGCGCTGGACGGTCACGGTTGTAAAGTCGGACGGCGCGCAGGAGAAGCTTACGGCCAACGTCTTCATCAGCGCGGTTGGGATTTTCAACCCGATCAAGATGCCTGAGATCAAGGGATTGAAAAGCTTCGCCGGACCCTGCTTTCACAGCGCGCAATGGCCGTCCGAGCTCGATCTGAGGGGCAGGCGCGTGGCGATGATCGGCAACGGCGCCAGCGCGATGCAGATCGGTCCCGAAATTCAGAACATCGTCAAATCGCTCACCATCTTTCAGCGCTCGGCGCATTGGGTATCGCCCAATCCGCAATTTCGCCTGATGATACCGCAGCCGTTGCGCTTCCTGATGCGCGAGGTGCCGCTGTACCGGCTATGGTATCGCCTGCGCCTGGGATGGACTTTTGGCGATCGGCTCCATCCGGCCCTGCAGAAGGATCCAAACTGGCCCGAGGCGCGGAGGTCATTGAACAGAATCAACGACTCGCATCGGGCGTACTTTACCCGCTATATCGAATCGGAACTCGGCGAGCGTACCGATCTGCTCGAAAAGGTCCTCCCCGACTATCCGCCGTTCGGCAAGCGGATGCTGCTGGACAACGGGTGGTACCGGATGCTGCGCAACGAACGCGTGAAGCTCGTGTCCGATCCCATAGCCGAGATAAAGCCCGATGGAGTAGTCACCAGGGATGGCACCGAGTATCCGGCCGATGTATTGGTGATGGCGACCGGGTTCGACGTTCTGCGCTTTCTCACCAGTTTCGAGGCGCGCGGCCGTTCGGGGCGCAGTTTGCGCGAAGTATGGGAGGACGACAACGCGCGAGCCTACCTGGGAACCGTCATTCCCGACTTCCCGAACTTCTTCTGCCTGTACGGCCCGAACCTGCAACCGGGCCACGGCGGCAGCATCATGTTCGTGATCGAGATGCAGATGCGCTACATCATGGATTTGCTGACCAAGATGGTCAGACAGGGACTTGGCGCCGTCGAATGCCGCAAGGAAGTGCACGATGCGTACAATCAGGATGTGGATCGGAGGCATGCGAACATGGTCTGGACGCATCCCGGCGTGGAGACCTACTATCGCAATGATCGGGGGAGGGTGGTAGTCAACTCACCATACAAGAATGTCAAATTTTTCGAGATGACGCGCGCGGCCAATCTTGACGACTTCGTCACGGAGCCACGCCGACCTGACCCCAGGAGGGCCACGCAAGCGCTTTCGTGATCGGGATCGCGCGAGGCTTGCATTTCGCTTCCAGGTATCTTTCCCACAGGTCCGGCGGTTCCGGGAAATGACCGTCGGCATGCACTATAGACCGGCCCTTCGCCTGCAGATTGGCCATTCGGAAAGCTCCCTCCATCCCCGGCGGAAGCATTGGCGGAAAATTTTTTCGTTTCCCGCGCCGCTTTGGCGCAGCGATGTGTCACATGCGCTTGAAGTGCATGGCCTGCAATTTCGATCTCTCGTTACCGGAATTCAGGTAGCACTTCGCGAGCGAACAATTCGAGGCCGCCGGGCGACCCGAAGTAAAGTGGAAAGTGAGTAATGCCCACCTGATCGATCCGGGAGCGAATCTCCTGCCTGATTTCGGCAGGCGTTCCCCACATGACGCCGGGCGCATTGCGGGCCGCCTCTTTGGTCGGAATGCCCATCGCACGGGCCGCTCTGAGCGCAGTGGTCTCGGCCTCTCCCGGTTTCTCAGATATAAAAATCGAAGAACTGGTGCTGATTTCAATTGCGGCGGCGGGGCGGCCCGCGACGACGGCCAGTTGGCGCAGGGTCTCGGCTTTGGCCTTGACGGAATCCTTGCTGAAACGCGCCCACCTGATCGGATCGATCCGACCCTCGGTCACGGCGGGCGCGATATTAACTATGTCGGCGTGGCGCGCGATCACTTCGAGGATCTTCCTGCCCGAGCCGCCGATCAGAATTTTCGGATGCGGCTTCTGGACCGGCTTGGGAAAATTGTAGGCTTTGTCAATATGAAAGTGGCGGCCGTGGAAGCTCGGTTCCTCCTGCGTCCACATCGCCTTGATTATCTGGAGTCCCTCATCGAGTTGATCGATCCGCTCCGCATTTGACGGATACGGATACCCGTAGGCTTCATACTCCTCGCGCAGCCATCCGGCGCCGATTCCCAGCTCGAAGCGTCCGTCGCTGATATTGTCCAGGGTCGAAGTCATCTTGGCCAGCAGGGCGGGGCTGCGAAACGAAATGGCGCCGACCACCTGCGTCAATGTCACCCGTTCGGTGAGCGCGGCGATTGCCGCCAGCGTCGTGTAGCACTCCAGGAACGGCTCGTTGGGCATCTGCATATCGCCGCGATGGACGAACAGATGGTCGCCGAGTCCGACGCCGTGATAGCCCAGCGAATCAGCGGCCTCGGCGATCGCGCGGGTTTTGGCGAAATCGCGCTGCGGAAGCATCACATGGAATTTCGGCTTGAGCATTGCGAACCCCCCGCTCAGGTGCTCTTGGGCAGGCCCAAAGTGCGCTCGCCGATAATGTTGCGCGAGATCTCGGTCGTGCCGCCCGAGATTGTCGTGCCGCGCACGTTGAGCACCCGCATCAGCCAGTCGGCGGCCTCTGGGATGGGCCCGCTGCCGTCGGCTACGACGGCATGGCTGCCCAAAAGCTCGGTCGCGAAGCGGACGATCTTCAGCACCAGATCGCATCCCGCGATCTTCATCAGCGAAAGTTCAGGCCCCGCCGGCTGGCCCCGTAGCTGGCGGGTGAGCGCGCGCAGTCCCGTGTACTTGAGCGCCTCGCATTCGATCTGAAGTTGCGCCAGTTGCTGACGGACATATGCGTCCCGGTTCGCCGGATGGCCATTGATGGTGAGTCGGCGGGCCAAATCCCTGAGCCGGTCGATTTGGTTCTGATGGCCGCTGCCGCCGGAGATCGCGCGTTCATACGCCAGCGTGATCATCGCCACGCGCCAGCCTTCGTTGAGCGGTCCGACCAGCGAATCTTTAGGCACCCGCACGTTGTCGAAAAAGACCTGGTTGAAATGGCGCTCTCCACTCATCGTCACCAGCGGGCGGACCTCGACGCCGGGACTGTGCATGTCAAGGTAGATACAACTGATGCCCTTGTGCTTGGGCGCGGACGGATCGGTGCGCACCAGCATGTACATCCAGTCGGCAAACTGCGCGCTGGTGGTCCAGATCTTCTGGCCGTTCAGGATGAAGTAATCGCCGTGATCTTCGGCGCGGGTCTGCAACGCGGCGAGATCGGATCCGGCGTTGGGCTCGGAGTAGCCCTGGCACCAGGTGTCCTCGCCGCTGAGCATCCGGGCGAGGAAACGTTGTTTTTGCGCGGGCGTGCCGAAATGAATCAGCGTCGGCCCCCACTGGTTGATCGGCGCGAAGTTGACTGGCAGCGGCGCGCGGGCGCGTTTGAATTCCTCCTCGTAAATGACCTGTTCGATCAGGCTGGCGCCGCGTCCGCCGTACTCGCGCGGCCACCAGATTCCCATCCAGCCCGCTTCATACATCTTCTTCTGAAGAGCGACGCGCTTGTGAAAAGTCTCCCAATCCGGCGGCGTCGAATCGATCGGCTCGTAGTCGCCCTTGAGGTCGTCGGGAACATTGGCTTCAAGCCAGGTGCGGAACTCATGGCGGAATTTTTCCTGTTCGGGAGTGAATTCAAAATCCATCGCGATTACTGCTCGTTGTCCGCGTCAGGCCGGACCAACTGCGGGCTTTGGTTGAACGGTGTGCACTGTCCCAACCTGGTGAGCAATCGTTAAGCTTTCAATAACGAAGCGCAATCCGATAGAAAACATCTTTCAATCCGGCGTGCGCAAACGCTGCTCGAAGCGGCGGCCAACCAGTTCGCTCGCGATCATGCCGCGATGGATATCCGAGGTGCCGCCCGCCACCGTCGCGGTCCTGACCATCCGATACATCCATTCCAAGGGCAATTCCTGGGACATGCCGGATCCACCGAATATTTGCATGGCCTGATCGCATACAAAGACCGCCGCTTCGGTGCACGCCACCTTCGCTGCGGAGGATTCAAGCCGCCCGGCACTCCCTTGGCTGCTGCCGACAGCTTTGTAAAGCAGCAGCCGCGCCTGTTCAAGTGCAAGATACATGTTGGCCAGCTTGTCCTGCACGAATTGAAATTCGCAGATTGGACGGCCGAACTGTTTGCGCTCGACCGCATAGTCGCGGGCCATGTCGAAGGCGGCCTGGGCGATTCCGATCGACGACGCCCCTGCGGCGCATCGCTCCAGGCTGTAGCTCGACATCAGCTTGCGGAACCCGTCGCCGGCGAAAAGGACATTTTCGGCCGGGAGGCGGGCGTTATCGAAATATAATTCCCACCACGGGGTGCCGCACATGTGGTAGTGGGGCTCGCTCAGCGTGAATCCGGGCGTATCGCGATCCACGATCACCGCGCCGATGCCGCCAGTGCCGGGCGCGAAGCGGCAGAACACCAAAATGTTGCGGGCCCAGCCGGCATGGCTGCAAAAAGTCTTCTGCCCGTTCAGCACGCAGACCCCATCTCTGATCTCAGCTCGCGTGGCGAGGTCAGTCAGCGCGCTGCCGGCTTGCGGTTCGGTCAGCGAGATCGCCATGTTGGCTTCGCCACTGCGGATCGGCGGAATATATTTTGCCTTCTGCTCCTCGGTGCCCCATTTGGCTATGAACATGCCGGGACCCGCGATCGCCATCAGCGCGCTTATTCCGGTCCGCGGACACCATCGGGCGATATGTTCGACCGCCAGTATTCCCGACAGAGCATCGCGTCCTTCTCCGCCCAGTTCCACTGGCAGACAGATACCGAGCACGCCCAGCTCGCCCAGCAGACGCATATTGTCGGCCGGGGGGCCATTCTCGATGCGGCGTTGCCAAGCCTTGGGCCGCAAGCGCTCGGCGCCGATCCGATCGAGAAGTTCGACCAGCTTCCGATCATCTTCCGACAGTGTGAAATCCATCGAGTGAAGCCCGTCAGTTACCGCGCAGCATAGCGCCAGGCGCAGGACCCTACAATCATTGCAAACGGGCGGGCTTTGTTGTGAAGCTGGAAGCCGGATTCAAGTCCCGCGATGGAGAGCGCGATGGCCAGAACGATAAAAATTCCCGCGAAGTTCGCTGACGCCGAAGAAGTCCTGCACGAGGCGGCAGCCGCGCAGGTCGGGTACGATGACTTCGGCGAAAAGGATTATCTGACGGGGTTGCGGGTCCTGCTCAAGGCGATCGACACCGACCTTGAACTGAGCGAATCCGGCCGCGAGCGGATGTTTGCAACGGTGCTGCGCGCGCTCAGCGGGCGGCTCTATTCGCAAAAGGGATGGGCGGAGCATCCCGAATGCCTGCGCACGGAAATTCGTGCTCCGCTCGTAATTGTCGGCCTGCCTCGCACAGGGACCACGACGCTACAAAAGCTGATGTCGCTCGACCCGCAATTCCAGGGACTCGAGTATTGGATAGCGCCCAATCCAATGGTGCGGCCCCCGCGCCAGACGTGGGAAAGCAACCCGCTCTATCGCGCCACCGTCGCCGCGCTGGAGGCGGCGGACCGCGAAGACCCGATGTCGCGGCTGATTCACGATGTGGTGGCGGGGGAGCCGGACGAATGTCTATACATGATGCTTCAGCGGTTCGTGCACAATACCTTCGGCGCCAGCATGGCGACGCCGAGCTACGACGAATGGTGGATGGCGCAGGACGAGACGCCGAACTACTACCGCCATCGGGACAATCTGAAGCTCATCGGTTTCAACGATCCGAACCGACGATGGCTGCTGCGCAATATATCGCATCTGTTGTATCTGGATTCGCTGCTGGAAGTGTTTCCCGACGCCAGCATCATTTTTACCCATCGCGATCCGGTCGCGGTGCTGCCGTCAGTATGCAGTCTGATAATGATCGGGCGGCGCGCTATCCTCGGACCGAAGGCGGACCCAAAGCAGTGCGGCAGACGCGAGTTCGAGCTGTGGAAGATCGGCATCGATCGCGCGCTGAAGGTGCGCGATCGAAATCCCGAGCGCTTCCTGGACGTGGATTTCCGCGAGTTCGTGAACGATACGATGGGCGGCGTGCGCGCCATCTACCGGCATTTCGGCCTCAAGCTGGACGAGCCCACTGAGCGCAGGATGCAATCATGGCTGGACGCGCACGCCCATACCCGTCCGGGGTTCCACAAATACACGCCGGAACAGTACGGCCTGACCGCGCAGGAAATCCGCCGCAAGTACGCGGATTACATCGAGCGCTACCGCCTTTAGTAGTCGCTACACGGGAAAACGCCGATCTACGCCGATCTTGCGCCGGCGCAACTGTTCGCGGCGCTGCTCGGGCGTGATGCGGCGCGCGTTGGGCGGCAGCAGGCGCGGCAAGTCAGCCACCTTGATAAGTTTCGCCGTCGGCACGGGATGCTCCTGCGCCTCGACCCAGCGCTGATTGACCATGCCCACGCAGTGCCCCCCGACGTCGAGCCAGTTCGGGATTCCGGGATCGACGTGTGAAACGGCGATTCGCACCGAGCCGTCGTCTTCGTAAACGGCCTGCTTTCCGTTAAGCGAGGAGAAACGGTAACGATAGTCAGTGGAATTGAACCATCGATTAGCCAGTTCAAAATTCCAGTAGGCGCATCGCGGCGGCTTCACTTCAAAGATCAGCGCCTCGTCCGACTGGATCTTCCAGTAGCAGAACTGCAGTTGGCGCCCCAGCGATCCGGTCTGTCCGTCACCCGCCCAACCCGGCATCTTGCTCACCCACTGGTTGGGCTGGTCCGAATAAAACTCCACCCAGTCGACCCATCGTTTGGAGTCCGACAGGAACCAGTTGCCGGCGTTCTCCAGACCGCGAATCAGGCGTTCCGGGGTGAGCGGCGGCGGCGGTTCGAAGTCCCCGACGCGTTCGACCCTGATCCACATCGGCTCCTCGGTATCCCATTCGCCGAAGAACTGCCGGATAAACAGGAAATTGGGTCCGGGCCCCAGTTTCAGCCAGTTTCCAGGATGCTGCTGCGCGCTGAGCATGATCTGAAAACTGCCGTCCCATTCGGTTTTGAGCTGGCTGTTGTTGATCGCGGAGTGGGTGATATTGAATTCGGCGCCGTTGACCAGGAACGATACCCATGACACGGTGCCGCGATTGCCGGCAATTTTGTAGGTGTGTGCGCCATCGAGCCAGGTCACCAGGTAAGTGCAATCGGGATTGTCGCCGAAGGATTTGTTGGTCGGCGTCTGCAACTGCCACAACTGCGGATAGAGCGGATCGTTCTCGAATTTTTCGCTCAGCGCCTTGGAGATGTAGCGCGACAGGTACTGGAATCCGGTCGCCCGATCCAGCGCCGTCGCGCCCAGCGTATCATTGAAGATCAGGCTCTGCGCGCTCTTGAGCTTGTCGCAAAATTCTTCCCATGCCCGTTTGAGCTGTTCGTCGTATGGCGTGTCGCCGTAAGCCATGATTGGTGCTTCCTTTGCCGGGGAGGTTATACGATCCTGGATGAAACACCCAAACACGAGGGCGTCAGGACCACGGGTCCAGCATCACCTTGCCATGGGTGGTGGGTCCGCGCAGTGATTCGAACGTGCTTGGAAACCGATCGAAGCCGACCGTCTCGGTGACCATCGCAGGCAGAGGGCTGGTGCCCAGCACTTCAGCGGTTAGTCGGTAGTCGCGCATGTCGTAAACCATCGAAAACTGGATCCGCACTTCCTTGAAAAGACCTACCGCGGGAACCATCCCGGTGTCCGGCACGGTGCAGAAGCCCAGCGACACGACGGTGCCGCGTTGGGCGACGCAGTTAAGGGCCTGGCCCAGGATTCCTTCCCTGCCCACCGCTTCGAAGACCAGTTCGGGTGGTCCACCCAAAACCTCGGCGGCATTGGCAGCGAGTTCGGCGCCCGCAGCCACAAACGCGGTGGCGCCCATCTTCATCGCCAGCGGCGCGCGGCGATTGGATGCGGCAGTGACCGCGATTGGTCCCGCGCCCAGCCGCCGCGCCCAAAAAATGGTTGCCAACGCGATCGGTCCTGCGCCGATCACCATTACCCGCGCGTCGGGTTTCATCCCGGCCATCCGTACGGCGTGCAGTCCGACCGCGGCCGGTTCAATCAGCGCCGCGTCGTTGAGCGCGAGATTCTCGGGCAGCTTGACCGTCGCCAGATGGCCGCCCTTACCGAACTGGGCGAAACCTCCGCTGCCGCCAAGCCATTCGGGACACCACATCGGTTCGCCTTTGAGGCAGTCGGGACAGGCGCCGCACGGCACGAACGACATCGGTGCAACCAAATCTCCGACCTTGAAATTCCTGACTGCGGATCCGATCGCCACGACTTCGCCGGCCATCTCATGTCCAAGAATCTGACCGGGCTGAACTTCGCCGTGTCCGGCGCTCATCGAAATATCGGTGCCGCAGATTCCGCAGCGCGCGATTTTGATTATCATCTCGGTCGGGCCGGGAGTTGGATCGGGCACAGTTTCGATCAAGAGCGGCTGTCCCGCACCTCTGAAAACGGCGGCTTTCATAGCAGAGTTCCTCTTGCGGTTTCGCGTGCGCCATAGCTTCGGCGCGTTTTGGAAAACCGATTACCTCCGGGCATGCGCCCACCATCCAACTGCGGTTGCTCATAGCAGATTGGGCCGGCGCACCCAATGGCATAAATCTTTGCGCTGATGTAGCCTTTTTGCATTCAGAAGTCCGAAGCGTAGTTAACCATGGAATACCGTGCAATTTCCGGCGATTCGCACGTGCTCGAAGCACCCAACGCATTTCAGGATCGCCTGCCCGCCGCAATGAAGGAGGCGGGCCCGAAAATCGTGGAGTGCGAGGACGGCGGCCAGGGATGGAGCTGGGAGGGACGCAAGCCGCGCTCCTTCGGCCTCGACGCGATGGCCGGCAAGGCGGATTTCAAGCAGTTCAAGGATCACGGCCTGCGCTTCTCCGATTTGCGCAAAGGCAACTGGGACGCCCAGGCGCACCTGGCCGACCAGGCGATGGACCGGGTCGATTGCAGCGTGCTCTATGGCGGGATCGGAATGGGCATCGCCGCCGCGATCAAGGATCGCGAGCTGCGGCTGGCCTGCGTGCGCGCATACAACGACTGGTTGCTCGACGAGTTCCAGGCGGTCGACCCGCAACGCCTGGTGGCGTTGGGAGTGCTGCCGATCGACGACGGGATGGACGAGATCCTCAAAGAACTGGAGCGCATTGCGAAGAAGAACTGCCGCGGCGCCTTCCTCCTGACCTATCCCGAGAAACTCTACACTGACAAGTATTACGAGCCGTTATGGGCGGCAGCGTCCGAGATGCAGATCCCGCTGCACTTCCATCGCGCCACCGGCAAGTACGTGCCTCGCGGCACCTCGGACGTGGGCGGCAAGCTGATGGTGGCGGGCATCGTGCTGCGCTTCTTCGCCGCGCTGGAGCCGGTGACCCACATCCTGTTCAGCGGCGCGTTGCATCGCTATCCGAATTTGAAGCTGGTGTCGGCGGAAAGCGACGCCGGCTGGGTCGCTTACTATGAGCGCCTGTGCGACGATCAATGGAAGCGCCAGCGCTACTGGTCCGAGCTGGAGTTGCCCAATCCGCCCAGCGAGTATATCCGGCGTCAGATTTTCTTTACCTTCATGGACGACGAGGTGGCCTGCGCCAACGTCAAGTTCACCGGCGCGGATAATCTGATGTGGGCCTCGGACTATCCGCATAGCGTGACCACCTGGCCGAAATCCTGGGACGCGATCGCCGCGCAGACACGCCACAACACGCAGGAAGAACGCGAAAAGCTGCTGTGGAGGAACGCGGCAAAACTCTACAGGTTGACCTGATTCCAAACCTGACCGTTGTGCTGCCTCGGATGGCGCGGACGAGGCTTGCAGGTGCCGCGGTTTTCAGGGCTGAATCGGCGCCATCGGCTTGCGCTTTACGTTGAAGGAGCGTTGGTATGAAATGTCGGCCTTGCTCCATGCCGGGAAAAATCGTGAGCGCGCCGGCGTAACGAGAAGCCAGGGTACTGAGTGTGCTCATCCGGACCCTTACCGGAGCATCGGCCAGCAGCGCGCGATAATAGGGCGCGAGACTCTTGACGAATGGATCGCACGGCCGATAATTACGCTGAGCGCTCGCACGGAAACGGCCAAGATAAAAGGGGGGAGCTAGAAAGGGGTGAGCCAGGATTTTATCCCGAACCGTTTGCCTGAACCGTTTCGAAGTGGGCACCGATATGGCCGAACGTAAAAGTCCGGAAGTGCCAGCGCACACAGAAACGGATCCGGCGGCCGATCCGCAACATGGGCCGGAACAGCGCCGAATTGGCGCCGTCGAGAATGGTCGATCTCTTACCGCCTTCGAAACTGCTCCCCTTCTTAGCAGCGCGCGATCCCAATGGGACGGCATACTGTGCGAACAGTACCGTCTCTCGGATTATAGCAACCGCGGCAAGACCTACTTAAATCATCACCTGTGCATCCACATGGCCGGCCCTACGCCAGCCTACTGGTATGAGAACGGCCGTAAACACTATACCTTCCTGAACCCGGGCGGCGCCCATCTGGCTTCAGCGGGAAGCGCGACGCCGGCGGGCGGTTGCGAGCGAACGTTTGAGCTGTTCGTGATCGAGCTGGGTCCCGGCATTTTCACGCGCGTGTTGCAGGATGACGCCCCCGCGATTGTGGAGTTGCGTGATCAGACCTCGGTTAGGGATCCGAACATCTTCAGCCTCGGAGCGGCGCTTCAGATGGAGGTATCGGCGGGCTGCCCTTCCGGGCGGCTTTATGCTGAATTGCTGGGGGCGTCACTCACGGTTTACCTCGCGCGCCATTATTGCGCGTGGCCGCCAAAATTACGGGAAATCACCGCAGGAATGCCGGGGAACCGGCTCCGGCAGACAATTGAGTATATCGAGGCAAATCTGGCCGGGGATCTGCGGCTGGAGGAGATGGCCGCGAATGCGCAGATGGCTCCCTATACATTCGCCCGGCTGTTCAAAAAGAGGATGGGAATGACGCCTCACCAGTATCTTCTCAGGTCGCGGGTCACGCAGGCGAAACGGCTACTTCGCGAAGGCAAATTAAGTATCGCCGACATAAGTCTCCAGCTCGGGTTCAGCGACCAGAGCCATTTTACTCGAGTGTTCCACAAGATAACGGGTGTCACCCCGAAAAAGTTCGTCCTCGGCTGCTGATCCCGCCTTCACTTAGTAGCGCCGTTCTTTCCCTCCTTTTGCGCTTTGTAGTCGGCTAACCCTTCTCGATACTCGCTTCGCCGGGGCGTCAAAGGCGTTAAAACTATTAGTGCCTTTTTTCAGGAAACGGCCGATCTTTCTCAAGACCACTGGACAGGCTTAACTTCACCCTTCGCGATCCAGACAGGAGGGAGTAGGATGGACCAAGACAAGGTGGCATTGATCTCAGGCGGGGGCGCGCGGCCAGGGCGCGGCTGAGGCGCATTCTGTTCGTTGGCGAAGGCGCCAGGTTTCCCGGGCCGCGCCACTTGAGGCACGCCGACACCTGCGGCGCCCCCGACTCTTCAACTTGCTCCGCCCAACGGCATCCATGTGGTCACGCCGGCGACTCAGGCCGGAAACATCCCGCAAGCGTGCTCAATTCGGTAATGCAAATCACCCGTGCCGGCGGCGCGTTGAAGATTCGCCGCAGGGTTACCGTGACTTCGACAACGGCACGGCCAAAAAAGTTATCGCACCTCACCTGGTCTTGAAAAGAAACGGCATTGCTTGAATAAAAAGCGGCAATTGCTGGGCGTTTTCAACGGCGATCCGTCAGGCCGGCAGTAGCAAGCCGCGCCGCAAATCGCCAGTTGTCTCTCGGTGCGTTTGCCCGATTCCTTCAAAGAACGCCGATTTCCTTCAAGAATCTTAAGGAGCGGCCATCATATCTTTCCGCTTGGAGAACACAAGCGAGGACCAGCCATGGCATACAAGGGACTCAAGGTAATGGACTCCGATATGCACGTGATGGAGCCCGGGGATCTGTGGACGCGCTATATCGATCCCCGCTATCGAAGCGCCGCGCCCGCAGGTCCGAAGGAAGTTCACCATCCGCGCCTCCATGGCGTCGAGATGCCGGGCAAGCAACTGACCAGCCCGCTGGTCGGGCTCAAATGGTTTGGCCCGCTGGTTCAGCACATGGAACCGCAGATGGCCGATTACACAGTTGCGGTGGAACGGAATTGGGACGGGGTATCGCAACTGCACGCAATGGACCGCGAAGGTATTGATATTGCCTTTCAGTACCCGACCAAAGGCCTGGCGGTGCTGGGAATCGACAGCGTGGAGTTCGTCGGAGAGCGAGGCATCGAGCCGGCTTTCGCCGTTGCGATCGCCCGCGCGTACAACGACTGGATGCGTGACTTCTGCTCGCCCGATCCCAGGCGCCTGATCGGGGTTGCCATGGTTGCCCCGCACGACGTGGACGCCGCGGTGGCCGAAACCCGGCGCTGCGTCAAGGAACTCGGCTTCAAGGGCATCTTCCTGCTGCCGGGCCTGATCAAGGGCCGCCCGTGGCATCATCCCGACTACGATCCGCTGTGGGCGGAATGCGAGCGTCTGGACATCCCGGTCGGGTTCCACGGCGGAGTCCCGGATCAACTGACGGACTTCGGCCTGGGGCTGACCGAGTCGCTGATGATGCGGCATACGTTTTCGCATTGCCTGGGCCCGATGTCGGCCGGAGTAAGTCTGTGTTCAGGCGGCGTGTTCGACCGTTTTCCGAAGCTGCGCGTAGGGCTCCTGGAGGCAAACTGCAGTTGGGCGCCGTGGCTGTTGGGGCGGTTGGACGATCACTACCTGGACTACACCGGCAGGTTCGAAATCAAGCTGTCAAAGAAGCCCTCGGAATTCTTCAAGAGCAACTGCTTCGTTTCGGTCGAACCAGAGGAGCACGCGGTCAAAAACTTCGTGGAATGGTTCGGCGACGACAATGTCGTCTTTTCCACCGACTATCCGCATCCGGACAGCAGGTTCCCACACGCGGTCGAGCTGTTCATGAAGCTGCCGCTGAGCGGCACCGCCAAGCGGAAATTCCTGTGGGACAATTGCGCGCGCCTGTACGGAATATAGGTTCGGGGAAGGCGATTCACTGGAGTGATAAAAGTGCTGAGTCGCAGCGGTTCTGGGAGGCTGAACCATGTCTTATAAGGGCATCCCGGTGATGGATTCGGATATGCATCTGATGGAGCCGTACGATCTGTGGGATCGCTACATCGATT
>JAJPIF010000022.1 GCA_021324885.1 Pseudomonadota bacterium | reverse complement strand
GATACCGTTGCTCGCCATTATGGTCTCTCCTGGCGCCGGGGGCGCGCTTTCCAGAAATAGTTGTGGACGCCGTCGGCGGTAAAGAGCCGGCGGAAGGTCATCTCGACTTCCTCGCCGATCGCGATCCGCTCGGGCTCGCAATCGGTCATCTCGCACAAAAAGCGGCCGCCGCCTTGAAAATCGATCACCACGTTAATAGTCGGCGGATTCAATGAATAAGCCAGCCGATCGAAAGCAAAAGTGGCGATGCGGGCGGAGCGATCGGCGAATGGGTACGGTTCCATCTGATCACGCGTGCGGCATTTGACACATACGCGCTGGGGCGGAAGCTGCGGCGTGCCGCACGCAACACATCGAGATCCCACCAGACCGAATTTCCACCGCTCGGACCGCAACATGGGTGGCGCTGCAGGCCGATCGGGATCGGGACGGCGCGGCGGCTCGGTCGGCAGAATTTCGCGCCACTTCAGATAATTCGCATAGGAGACTTCGCCCTTGGATTCGATCATCCCGCCCACCGAATGGCGGGGGCGGAAGTGCGCGGCCGCGGGCGTTACGCGCAGCAGCAAGGCGTCGGCGCCCTCGCCTGCGCCAGCCACCAGGATCCGGTCACCGGGCTTGGCCGCGGGCAACGCGGCGGTAAGCATCACGCCCGCATGCGCGGCGCCGGTCTGCCCGACCGTGGCGGCCAGCGGATCGGCCAGGCGCGCCGGATCGAGCTTGAGCGCCCGCACCACCTCATCGACCGCGCGCGGATTGGGCGCGTCGATGACGATGCGGGCGAGATCCGATGCCGCTATTTTGGCCTTCGCCATCAGGTTGCGGATCACGCCAGTCAGCATCGGCGTGTAAGCCTGGGTCAGCGCGAAGCGTTCCTCCCAGGTATGGGGAAAGCGCTCGCCCGGTCCGCGCCAGGTGTCGAGGAACTCGCGCGTGACCGAAGCGCTCGCTTCGATCTCAGCGATCACGTCGCGCGCACCCAATATGAATGCCGCGGCGCCGTCGCCGTTGGTTTGCTCGGCCCGGGCTTCGGGCGCGGCCAGCCGGCAGTCAGCCATCGCGACCGCGGCCCGTTCAGCGCCGGCGGTAACCGCGTCGGCCGCCGCCAACAGGGCGGAGATTCCCGCGCGCGAAGAACCGGTTGAGTCCGCTGCGCGAATCTCGGCCGGCAGTTGCGCCGCCGCGCCGACGATTGCGGCGTTTAACTTCTCCGCATAAGGCGGCGTGGTGGTGGCAAACACGAGCGCCTGCACCGACGGACCCGGCGCCCCGCGCAGGGCGTCGCGCAATGCCTCGACCGCCATCGAGACGCTGTCCTCGTCGAAGCTGGCCACCGCGCGCTCGCCCTTGACCGCCGCGACTCCGAGCACCTGCGCGATTGCGGAGCGTTTGAGCCGCCGATACGGAATGTAGGAGCCGTAGGAAACAATTCCCGCCATGAGTTGAGTTAAGTCCAGCGCCTATCCTTTAGTCAACCGCGTTATTTCGCAACGGCGTCTGTGCTGCCGCACCAAGGCGTACCGACTTCAGTTCACGGGTTCGCAAAAAGCGGCATAAGCTTGATTTCGCGCCAGCTTGCATCCGAGTATCAAGGCATACGGCCTGGCGATGCGCCTGCAGCGGAAGGAGATCGAAAATAGATGGCTCGATTATCTCACGTCGGACTGACGGTCAGGAACCTGGAACGCTCGCTCGAGTTTTATCGCGATGTGGCAGGAATGAATGTGGGCGCGATCGTTGAGGGCGAAAACCGCCAATCCGGCAATCCCGTGCGTATGCGCATGATCCATCTGGCCTCAGGATCATTCCTGCTCCAGCTCATCGAATACAATCCGCCGGGCAAGACCCTTGAGCTGCAGCAAAACAACATCGGCTGCACGCATATTTCCTTTTACGTCCCCGATGTGGACGCCAAGTACGCCGAGATTAAGGCGCGCGGCGATGTGAAAATCACCACGCCGATCAACCAGATGGGCAAACAGTTGCGCGGTTTCTACACCGAGGACCCCGACGGCCTGCCGGTCGAGTTCGTGCAGTCGATGAAGTAGAATCATGACGTGATTCTGCATCAGGCGAACATACGATGATCAAGGTTGCTCTCACCATCGCAGGGTCGGACTCTTCGGGCGGCGCGGGTATCCAGGCCGATCTCAAGACCTTCAGTGCCTTCGGCGTTTACGGCGCCAGCGTGATCACCGCGCTGACCGCACAAAACACGGTGGGGGTGCGCAGCGTCGCGGACCTGCCCCCGACCTTTATCGCTGCCCAGATCGACGCCGTGCTTGACGACCTGCCGGTCGCCGCCGCCAAGACCGGGATGCTCTCGCGTGAGGATGTAATCGAGACGGTTGCGGAACGAGCGAGAGAGCGCGCGATTCCTAACCTGGTCGTCGATCCTGTAATCGTCGCGGCCAGCGGCGATCTGCTGCTCGCGCCCGCAGCGGTGGCCGCGATGCGAGAGCATATGTTTCCGCTGGCGCTGCTGGTGACACCGAATCTGCGCGAGGCGGAAATCCTGCTGGGGCGCGAAGACGTGAAGGATCGTGCGGCGATGCGCCGCGCCGCGATCGACCTGGTACGGATGGGCGCGCGGGCGGCACTGATCACGGGTGGAGCGCTAGAAGGCGCCGAAGCCATCGACGTGCTTTACGACGGCCATCAGACGCATGAATTCAAGGCACCGCGGCGCGGTCCACGCGCGCACGGCGCCGGATGTACATTGTCGGCCGCTATCGCCGCATCGCTGGCCAGGGGTGCGAGCCTGATTGATGCGATTGGCGCCGCCAAGAAGTACGTGTCGCGCGCGATCGAGCGATCGCCTGGATTTGGCAGCGGCTCGCGCCCGTTGAATCATCTGGTGTCGGCTGCGCAGAACGATTAATCAGCCATGGCGGATTCATTTACCGAGGAGATCCGCGTCAAGGCCGCCGAGATCTGGCGGCGTGAACTCGAGCATCCGTTCGTGCGCGGACTTGGCGACGGCTCACTGGCAATCGATAAATTCCGCTTCTATCTTGAACAGGATTATCTCTTCCTAATCCAATACTGCCGCGTATTCGCGCTGGCCGCGGCCAAGGCGCGCGATCTCGAGACGATGACCCTGTTCGCGGGATTGCTGAACGACACGCTCAAAGTCGAAATGCAGTTGCATCGCGATTACTGCCATCGCCTGGGCATCGAAGCGCCGGTTCTGGAAAATGCACAACCCGCCCCGGTAACGCACGCCTACACGCGTCATCTGCTCACGGCAGCCTACGCCGGTACGATTGCGGAGATCGTCGCGGCGGTGCTGCCCTGCCAGCTCGGCTACGCCGAAATCGCGGCGGCATTGGCGCGCGAGGGACGCGGCGGGGAAAATTCCTTTTACCGCGAATGGATCGCAACGTACACGTCGCGCGAATTTACCGAGGGCGCGCAGCGCCTGACACGACTGCTCGATGAGCTCGCCGCAGGCCTGCCAAAACGCGAGACCGACCACCTGGAAGGCTTGTTCCTCACCAGCAGCCGCTACGAATACCTGTTCTGGGAAATGTCCTGGACCCGCGCCACCTGGCCCATCTGAAAAAGATACTGCCGCCCAGGCTTCCCGCCTCGGATAAGTCGGTCATGCTTATTTGGCTGATTTTGTGCTCCACAAGCAATGCAGAATTTTCGGGCAGACGGCGCAGGCGATTGGCCTGCGCGCTGCGTTCGCGCAAGGCCGGCGCGAGTTTTTTCGCGCGTTCGACGAGATTCGGCTTCGCCGCTGCGGCCGGCTGATCGACGCTTTGATCGCGCGGCGTCCTGTTCACATCCGCTCCTGCCCTGGTTCAGACGTGGCGATTTAGAAAGTTCATCGTCAGGCGCAGACCTTCGGCGCATCCGGAGACCATCCAGATTTGCAAAAACGCGTGCGGCATGTCCTCCAGCACATGAACCTCGTGGGGGGTCTCGGTTTTGCGCAGCAACTCCGCCATCGCATAGGTGTCGGGCACCAGGTTGTCCGCCGTGCCGACGATCAGGAAGGTCGGCGGCATGATGCCGGCCTTGATTCCATTGAGCGGCGTCACTCGCGGATCCGTGATCAGCTCCTGACGATCGCCCAGGTACGCCTTGATCATCATGCGCGTAATTTCGGGATTGCCGTCGGACGCCTTGAGCGCGCGCGGAATGTCCAGCATCGCGTAGAGCAGCAACGCGGCTTTGAATTTCGGCGCGTCGGGCTGCCCGGCCAGTGAGATCAGCGTGGCGGCAGTCAGATTCCCGCCCGCTGAATCACCGCCGATCGCCATCCGCTGGCGGTCGCCGTTGTAGCGGCCAGCGTTTTCGGCGGTCCACTTCGAGGCAAAGATGCAATCGTCCAACCCGGCGGGAAACGGATGCTCTGGAGCGAGCCGGTAATCGACATTCACCGTCAGGTAACCGGCCGCGGCGAACTCCATGCACAACTTGGTATGGGTTTTGGACGTGCCTGACACCCATCCGCCGCCATGCAAATAAACCAATGTGGGATGGGGCCCGGATCCTTTGGGCACGCAGATATCGGCGCGCAGTCCGGGCCGCAGCTCGACGTCGGGGTGGTAGGCGCCGATCTCGGGCGGTTTGGCATTAAGCGCCTTGGCGTTATTGTTGACGAACGCGCGCATCTCGGGGATGCCGCCCTGGAATTCGAATTTTTTGGCGCGCTCCAGAATTTCCCGTTCAGTAGCCATGCTGATCTCCGTCGCAGGTCGTGTGTCAGAGCATCCTTTAGTCGGTTCGCCTCTACTCGGCAAGCGGGCTACGACGTGCCATTGACATCCCGAAAACTAAGGAATATCAGGCCAGACAGAGGAGCACGGCATGGAGATCAAGTACGGCGTGATCAGTGCCGATTCCCATGCGCAGCTTGGCCCCGACGCGTTCCTGGCGCGCATGTCGAAGGCTCGTTTCGGCGATCGCATTCCCCACCTGCGCGAAACCACCGCGCCCAAAACGATGCTTACCCGTCAATCCGACCGGATCGTCGAGCGCTGGTTCGTCAACGGCAAAATCGAGGAGCCGCGCGGTGTCGCCAACTGCCCGGCCATGATGGAGGATCCGTCGCGCACCTACTTTCCCCAGCGCTGGGAGGAGGTCCCGGCCGGCGTTTACCAACCGCTTGAGCGGCTCAAGGAACTGGATCGCGACGGTATCGACGCCGAAATCCTGTTTCCCAATCCTCCCACCCAGGAAGGAGTGTTCTTTCAGGGCGACGCCGAGTTCGAACTGGCCTGCGTGCAGGCTTACAACGACGCCCTGATGGAGGAATGGCGCGGCGCCAGCGACCGCTATGTTCCGCTCGCGCTGATTCCGTACCTCGGCGGGATCGACCAAACCGTCGCCGAAGTGCGCCGCATCGCCAGGCTCGGTTATCGCGGCGTCGTGATGGTCGCGGAGCCGGCCAGCGCGGTGCGCGGTAGCGGCGCGTGGGCCCTGGCCGCTGACCATCCCGGGTACAAGCTAAAGCATTTTGCCGATCCTTATTGGAATCCGCTGTGGGCGGCCTGCCAGGATTTCGACCTTACGATTCACTGGCACGCCAATGCTGGTATTCGCGTGCTGGCGCCGGTGTGGAAGGGCTACGCGCCCGACCAGGTCTGGACTTCGGTCGTTCCGGCGGGGTTTTCGGCGCTGTCGCAATTTATCCCGCTGCTGGTCTTCAGCGGGATTCTCGACCGCTATCCGCGTCTGCGATGGGCCTCGGCGGAAACGGGCGTGGGATGGCTCAATTACGTGCTCGACGCCTGCGACCATGAATGGGAGCGGCGGCGGCTGTGGAGCGAAGGGATCGCGATTCGTCCCAGCGAGCGTTTGCAGCGGCAATTCTATGTCATGTCATGGTTCGAGGTGGAGGGAATCAAAGGATGCCGCCTGTCACCCGCCAACATCATGTGGGAGTCCGATTTTCCGCACAACCCTTCGACCTATCCGCAGTCGCACAAGGTTATCGGTAGGATGCTCGAGGGGGTCGCCGAGCCGACGCGGCGGCAAATCCTGTGGGAAAACGCCGCGCGCCTTTACAAGATGCTTTAGAGCCATGCCAATTGTCAGCGCCGATGATCACGTGATCGAGCATCCGGAGGTCTGGACCAGCCGCATATCGCGCAGCCGTTTCAGCGATCGCGTGCCGCATCTGCAGCGTCAACCCGACGGCAGCGAATGCTGGATGGTCGAAGGCAACCGCCTGCCGTTGCTCGGCACCGGCTCGGCCGGCGCGCTGAGGTCAGATCGGTCGGGCGAGCCGCGCCGCTTCGAGGAGGTTCCCGCACAGGCATGGAAGCCGTTGCAGCGCCTGGCCGCGATGGATCGCGACGGGATTGATTACTCGGTGCTTTACCCTTCGGTGGCGGGAGTTGCAGGCGAAACCTTCGCCCGCGTCGCCGATCCGGAACTCGAACTGGCGTGCGTTCGGGCCTACAACGATTTTCTGATCGACGAATGGGCGGCAGTCAGTCCCAGGTTTGTCCCGCAATGTCTTATCCCGTTGGCTTCGATCGAATCGGCGGTAGCCGAAATCAGGCGCGCGGCCAAGCGCGGTCACAAAGCGGTGATCGTTCCGCCGGTGCCCGACCGTTTGCGCGAAGGCGCGCCACATATCAACGAGCTAGCTTACGAGCCGCTGTGGAATATATGCGAGGAGCTGGACCTGCCGGTGTGCTTTCACGCGGGCTCGCTGCCGCAGCTTGAACTGGCGCCGTATGCGGGACTGTCGCCGCGCCTGACCGAGGCGATGCGCGCGATTACGCGTCCTGCCGGAATCACTTCGATCATCTCCAACTTCATCGTCTCGCGCATCGCCGAGCGCCATCCGAAGCTCAAGGTCATCTTCGGCGAAAGCACCGTCGGACTGGTGCCTTATATCCTGGAAGTCGCCGACTATGCGTTTGTTCAGCGCGGACTCCAGCGGCAGTTCAATTATGACTTGACGCTGTCGGACATCTTCCGCCGCAACTGTTACGCCGTAAGCTGGTACGACAATGCCGGTATCCGGCAGACCTGCGATTATGTCGGCGCGAAGAACATTCTGTGGGCCAGCGATTTTCCACTCGCAACCTCCACCTGGCCCGACAGCCGGTCCTTCATCAGCCGCTTCAGCGAACGTCTTTCAGAGGTCCAACGCCAGCGGGTGCTCTGTTACAACGCCGCCGAACTTTACAAACTCGACATCAAACCATAAACGATTCGCCGGTTTGCGATCCGGCAGGGAGGACTGCGATGCCTCAGGTCGTCAAAATCAAAGCCCAGCCACTCACCGCGGAAGCCTTTCGTCCCTACGGCGTCGTAATGGAGCACGGCAAGCAGATCGTGTTTCCCGAGGTGGACGAAGGCGGCCGTCCGGCGCTGGAGTTCCAGCGCAGCCGTAAAAGCCGCGACCACTCGCTGGCTCATTTTGCCGTCCACTTTTCTTACCGCCAGACGTTTATCCCGGTGCGCGGCTCGATGGTCCTGGTGCTGGCGCCGCCGCCGCGCAATCGCGACGCGGCGCGCGAGGATTATGAACTGGACTACGAGAAAGTCGCCGCATTTACCGTTGCTCCCGGGCAGGCCGCCGATATCGACAAGGGCGTATGGCACAGCGCAATCGTCCCCGACGATGAGTGCCTATGGGTCAACGTGACGCGCAAGGACGCGGGTGAGGGCGTTAACTCAACGCGAATCAACGAGCGCGGCAACGTCGAATGGAAAAATCCGCGCCCCTACATCGAGTTCGTCAACATCCGTGAACGCGATGACCATATCGTCGAAGTGGAATTGTAAAGCGCCTCCAGCGCCCCGCGGATTCGCGTCGCCCGGCTCAGGATTCCACTTCCCGCACCGAAACGATGTCTCGATTAAAACTCCGCTGAAGAGCCGCCCGCCGGCTGGTCGGCGCGCATCAGTTATCGGATGTGAAAGCTTTGGTGCATACGCCGGATCGGAATTGACCGATCGGCCGCTGCTGGATCCTTACACGGATGGAACTTGAGACCTGGTACGCGGCTCTGGCAGACTTGGCGAGCGTCGCGGCGAAGGGAGAAGATCCATGTTCAAAATCGGCAAGCTGTTTCATCTAACGCATGTGGTCGACAGTCTGCGGGCGGCCGATCAATGGTACGACGAGGTGTTCTCGGCCTGCCGTTATTATCGCGGCTACATGCGGGCCGCGATGCGCAATGCGTCGGTGCTCGCGATCGGCGATACACCGTTCGAAGCGATCCAGACCGCGCCGGTGCCCGGCGCCGAAAATTCCGCGATCGGCAAGTTCCACGCCCGTTACGGCCAGCATTTCCATTCGATCGCCTGGTATGTCGACAGCATCAAGGACACTTTCAACCAGTTGTCAAAGCACAACGTCCGCCAGGTCGATATGGTCGGGCGTCCGGCCAGGGGCCCGTTCGGCAAACGCAACATCGCCGTTTGGACCCATCCCAAGGACACCCACGGCGCGATCGAATTCGCCGAGGTGGAGGATTTCAGTATCGATGTGCGGCTCCATCCGGGATGGTCATCGGCGTACTGGCGCGACCGCCATCCGCTGGGAATCGAGGGCGCGTCGCATATCACGGTGGTGGTGCGCGACCTGAACAAGGCCGCCGCGTTTTACCAGGACGCGCTGGGCGGAAAGCTTCTGCATGAGGAGCAGAACGCGGAGCGTCAGAGCGCGTTCTTTGCCGTCGGCCAGGATACAGTCGTTGAGTTGGCCCAGCCGTTATCCGCGCAGTCCGATGAAGCCAAAGACCTGGAGCGGGCGGGCGAAGGACTATACGCGGTGACGTTCAAGACCAGGGATCTCGACCGTGCCGCGCAGTTCCTCGAATCCAGGCGCCAGCACATCGAGTCCCGCACCGCCGATTCGCTGGCAATAAATCGCGCCGATACGTTCGGCATTGGGATAGCATTCACAACGCGGCGCATTCCCAACGATCCGAGGGCGTGAAATACAACCACGGCAAGCCTGGGCCAGGCAACCGGACGGCAAAGATATCCCGCTTAAGCACCCCGACCAGGGAGGGCCGGTGAGGGTCATTACAAATCGAAGTGCCCCTCGCGCATTTTCTGGCAGAGAGTGCCGGGTGAGGTCCCGATCACGCCGGAACCCCGATTGCCACCATCAGGAGCGGAATTTTGCCGGCGGCATGCGGGCTGAAGAATTCGACGGTGTCGTCGTCGTAAAAGGTAAGGCCGGTAGCGCCGCGACCGAGGGAGTAGGCGGCGAGGTAGGCGCGGCCGCCGTGCAGTCCCGCTTCGAGTTGCGCGGCGCGGTAGCCGCGGTTGCCCATCGTGTCGAGCAGGCGGTTGAAGTCCGCCATGTAGCAAACCAGCGCGCTGCAATCGGCACCCAGCGGCTGCTCCAGGCAAAGATAACCGGCCTGGCCACGGAAATTTCCGGCCTTTAGCAACTGCAGTCGCCGGTCCCGGCGCGAATAGAAATAGGCGCCAGATTCTACTCCCTCCACCGCATTGACGATCAGATACGTGTCGACGAGCGGCGGAAAATCGCAATACGGATGGCCGCTGGAATTGTCCAGTATCGCTTCAAGCTCACGGGCGGAGATCGGTTCCTCGGCGAACTTGCGGGTCGAACCGCGGCGCACAATCGTTTCACCCAGCCCGGAGCACTCAGGCGCATGCTCGGAACCGCCGGGCTCCACGCTATGGTCGACGGCGATCGAGCTGACTTCGGTTGAATCGATCAGCCTGGATGCGCGATGCATCGCAATCAGATCGGGATAGTTCTTTTCCTCCATCGAAAGCGGCACCGTTTCCAGTTGCAGCGGCGGCATATCCATGTCTGTGCGCCCCGGGTGGCTGCCGCTTCCGAGCGCAACGATGCACAGCGGCGCTTCGCGCTCGCCGTCGGCACCGATAAGCCGCTCGATTTCCGAATCGATGAAATTGACGACCGCATCAGTGCGCAAGCCCTCGGCGTTGGCGGCAGCGAGCAGATTGGCCATCATCGTGCCGGTATCCCAAAAGCAATAGCGATAGCATCGCGCACGGTACTTCCATGCGCTGCGCCAGAAAATTGCGCTCAGCACCAAAACGCATCGCGCCTGGGCAACCGAGGAGCGCATCGCACAAGCCTCCGCAATCACACCACGCCAGTCACCGCGGCGCAGGCCGCGCAATTTCAAATCGGCAGGCGAAAAATGATACAGGCCGGGCTCAAGCCCTGCGATGTCGGGACCGCTGGCGAGGTAGATCTCGATCGGGTAGAGCGCGCCCGCCGAAGCCGCCGCGCGGAAATGGTAGTACTCCATCCCAACCTTGCGCTTGCGCGTGAGCCCGCCGGCACAGAACAGGAGCCGGGCCAGCCGGTCCAGGTCGATCGGGGTTTGCGGGTCCACCGCGTTTTGTTCACTGATCGCCTTCAGCGCCGGCAGCGAGGAAAGATTCAGCTCGCGCGGCAGTGCCAAAGACGCCGCGTGCGGGTAGATCTTGAATGGGAAGGGACGGTTGTTCCAGTCCAGGTAATGCCCGTCGGTGCGCACGCTGGTGTAGGAATGTTTGGTCACCTCATGGTATAGACGCGCCGCCTCGGTTCGCCGATTTGCGCAATCCATGGTCAAACCCTCCGGACCAGCATAACACCAGGCGGCCGAGCTTGCCGATGGGCGCTGCGGCGGATTGGACTCTGGCGCGATTGGCGCAAATGTGTAAAAGACACGACACGAGTTTGCCTCTGGAGGTCAGGCCGATGCGCTTTGGATTAATGACCGATTTCCGCAATCCACCGCAGTGGGCGCGGCCCTCGACGGAAGTTTACGCCGATATCATCGAACACATGGTATGGGCGGAATCCCTCGGCTTCGAGCACTCCTCTTTTCTCGAGCATCACTTCACCGACGACGGCTATATTCCTTCGCCCCTGATCGCCGCGACCGCGGTGGCCGCGCGCACCAAAAAGATGCGCGTCGGCACCAATATCGCAATCCTGCCGTTGTACGACCCTGTGCGGCTGGCCGAAGACGGCGCCGTGCTCGACGTCATCTCCAACGGCCGACTGGACCTGGGCGTCGGGTTGGGTTATCGGCCCGAGGAATACGCGGGTTACGGGATCGATCTGAAAAGCCGGGGAACGCGCGCCAACGAAGCCCTGGAGATCATCCGCCGGCTGTGGCAGGGCGAGAAAGTGACCTTTCATGGCAAGCACTTCCATATCGACGGCGCCCGGCTCACGCCGCGCCCGGTGCAGGAGCCCAATCCGCCAATCTGGGTCGGCGGCTTCAATCGTCACGCCTTAAGACGCGCGGCCAGGTACGGCGACGGCTATACCGGTCCCGCCAACAAGCAGACGGTAGAAATGTACCGCGAGGAACTTCAAAAGGCGGGCAAGGATCCTTCCAAACCGCGGATGACGGGCGGGTTGCCCTGGATGGTGGTCTCCGACGACCCCGAACGCGACTTCAACCTGTTCGCTCCCGGCGTGATGTATTGGTACAACTCCTACGCCAAGTGGTTTGAAGGCACCGATACCAACGTCTGGCCCCATCTGGACAGTCCCGCCGACCTCAAGCGGCTCAAGCTGATGACGGTGGTGACCGCCGAGGAAGCCGTGCAAATGATCAAGGCGGTAATCGCCGAGGTGCCGGCGGAAACCTTCGAAATCGCGATTGCTCCGCCCGGAGTTCCGGTGAGCAAAGTGACGCGCAACATTGAACTGTTCGCGAGCAAAGTGATGCCGCATTTCAAATAGGTACCGTTCGCGGGCGGCATCCGTTCGCCGTGACTCAGCAGTTTTTTTGGCGCTCCGATCCGCGCTATTGTGAATCTAACGGACCTGTATCCTGCGCTTGACGCGCGGAGTCCAAATCCCAGGAATGCGAGCAGGAAGATGGCGATGGACAGTTTCGGTGCGCGTACCACCCTTGCAGTAGACGGGCAGAAATACACCATTTACAAACTCGACGCGCTGGAGCGGCGCGGCTTCAATCTGTCTCGCCTGCCCTATTCGATCCGGGTGATGGTCGAGAACGTGCTGCGGCGCGAAGACGGCGCGGTCGTCACCGGCGATCAGGTCGAGACGGTCGCACGATGGAGCCCCAAGCCGCCCGAGCGCGAGTTCTCCTTCATGCCCGCTCGCGTTCTGCTGCAGGACTTCACCGGGGTGCCGGTGGTGGCAGATTTGGCGGCGATGCGCGATGCGGTCAAACGGCTGGGCGGTAACGCGGCCAAGGTCAACCCGCTCCAGCCCGCCGACCTCGTGATCGACCATTCGGTGCAGGTTGATTTTTTCGGCAACCGCGACGCGTTCGCCAGGAATGCCGAGCTTGAATTCCAACGCAACCAGGAGCGCTACCTGTTCCTGCGCTGGGGACAGCAGGCCTTCAACAACTTCCGAGTGGTGCCGCCCGATACCGGGATCGTCCACCAGGTCAATCTCGAATACCTGGCGCCGGTGGTGTTTGCTTCAACCGCTGGCGAGGCCTATCCCGACACCGTACTGGGCACCGACTCGCATACGACGATGATCAACGGTCTCGGCGTGGTCGGATGGGGCGTCGGTGGAATCGAGGCCGAAGCAGCGATGCTCGGCCGATCGGTGCCGATGCTGATTCCGGAAGTGGTCGGAGTGCGGCTTAGCGGCGAACTGGCCCCCGGCGCGACTGCCACCGACCTGGTGCTGACGGTTACGCAGATGCTGCGGGCCCGGGGAGTGGTTGGCAAGTTCGTCGAATACTATGGTCCGGGACTCGCCACGCTGACCATCGCCGACCGCGCCACGCTCGGCAACATGTCGCCCGAATACGGCGCCACGATTGGCTTTTTTCCGGTCGATCAGCAAACGCTGGATTACCTGCGCCTGACCGGCCGCGCCGATCACCAGGTTAAACTGGTCGAGGCCTACTGCAAGGAACAGGGGCTGTTCCACAGCGCAAACTCCCCCGAACCGGTCTTTAGCGATACCCTGGAATTGGATTTGTCCCGGATCGAGCCCAGCATGGCGGGACCGCGGCGGCCGCAGGATCGGGTCGCTCTGTCCAACGCTCAACATGACTACCGCCAGCAACTGGTCAAGGAAATCGCCGAACATATCAAAAGCGTTGATCCCGGTTTGCTCGGACAGTGGGTCGCCGAGGGCGGATATCCTGACAACGGCGCGGCGGAGGTACTGCCTGAATCCGAGTTGGGACACCTGGTGCATACTGCCAAGGTCCAGACCGAATCCGGGAGCGTCGAGATTGGTCACGGCGCGGTGCTGATCGCCGCGATCACGAGTTGCACCAACACTTCCAACCCCTCGGTGATGTTGGGGGCAGGCATCCTGGCCAAAAAAGCGGTGGAGCGCGGCTTGCGCAGCAAACCGTGGGTCAAGACCAGCCTTGCGCCCGGGTCCAAGGTCGTGACGCAATATCTAAAGCGCGCCGGCCTGATCCAGTATCTGGAACAACTAGGCTTCAATCTGGTCGGGTATGGATGCACCACCTGTATCGGCAACAGCGGTCCGATTGCTGAGGCGCTGGCGGCAGCGGTCAAGCACAACAATCTGGTGGCGACGGCGGTACTAAGCGGCAACCGCAATTTCGAGGGGCGCATCAACCCCGTCGTGCGCTTCAACTATCTCGCCTCGCCGCCGCTGGTCGTCGCCTATGCGCTGGCAGGGACCATCGACGTCAATCTGGCCAGCAGCCCGATCGGCAACGACAAGGACGGCCGGCCGGTATTCCTCAAGGACATCTGGCCGACTGCGGAGGAGGTGCGAAAGGCGATGGTTGAGTCGATCGACTCGGCAATGTTCCGCAACGAGTATGCGCAGGTTTTCGACGGTGACGAGCGCTGGCGCGGATTGAAGGTCCCCGGCGGCGAGCTGTTCCGATGGCAGGAGGATTCGACCTATGTCAAGGAACCGCCATTTTTTAACGGGGTCGGCGTTAAGCCCGCGCCGCTGACCGATATCAGCAAGGCCCGCGTGCTGGCGATGCTCGGTCATAGCGTCACCACCGATCACATCTCGCCGGCGGGATCGATACCGGCGGACGGTCCGGCGGGACGTTATCTGATTGCCAAGGGCGTCCAGCCCGTCGATTTCAACTCATTCGGCGCGCGCCGCGGCAATCACGAAGTGATGGTGCGGGGAACGTTTGCCAATATCCGGCTGCGCAACCTGCTGGTGCCCGGCGTGGAGGGCGGCTACACGCTGCATCTGCCCGATGGTGCCCGGACAACCATCTTCGAGGCAGCCGAGCAGTATCGATCCGAGAACGTGCCGCTGATCGTGATCGCCGGCAAGGAGTATGGATCGGGCTCCTCGCGCGATTGGGCCGCCAAGGGCACGCAGCTATTGGGCGTGCGCGCGGTGATTGCCGAGAGCTACGAACGGATCCATCGCAGCAACCTAGTCGGGATGGGGGTGCTGGCGCTGCAATTCAAGCCTGGCGAAAGTCGCGAAACGCTCGGACTGACGGGGCGCGAGGAGTATTCGATCGGCGGGATCGCGGCGGGCCTGAAACCCGGACAAACGCTCAAAGTGCGCGCCGAGCAGGACGGCAAGGTGCGCGAGTTCGAAGTTATCGCGCGGGTCGATACGCCCGAAGAGGTCGAGTATATCAAGCACGGCGGCATCCTGCCCTACGTATTGCGCCAACTGCTTGCGGCATGATTTCGCTCCAGCCGCCCGGCATAAACCTCGATCTGAGCCAGCCGCCAATCAGGACGGGTAGTTGGGGTTAACCGGCAGTTCGAGCAGAACCGATTCTGGATCGTACCGGACGCCACCCTTGAAGACGGCGCTGATGTTGCGCATGCGCGTGATGTCGGCCAGCGGATCGCTGTCGATTACAACCAGGTCGGCGAACCGCCCCGGCGCAACGGCGCCGATGTCATCCTGCTTGCGCAGCGCGATTGCCGCTTTCGACGTTACCGCCCGAATTGCGTTCATCGCGCCGATCGCTTCGGCCAACAATTCCAGTTCGCGCATCAAAGAGAACCCGGGCGGCGGATAATTAATTGCGGCGTCTGTCCCGCCTACCACCAGACCGCCGGCCTCGAACAGGCGGCGGCAAAATTCCTGCTGCTTTTCCAGGGCCCTGCGTTCCTGATCTATTATCGCTTGATCCAGGCGGCTGAAGTACAGATCCCAGTCGGGATTGGAAAGCTTGCCCTGCGCCTGTGCGGTTTCGCGCCGCCCACTCAGGATTTTTGGAACTATGTATTTACGATCTCGATCGCGGGCCGCGCCCTCATATCCGACTCTGAATAGCCAGTTGATGTTCATAGTGGTACCCATCGCGACCTGCCGCCGCGCCATCGCGTCGATCAGAGCGCGCGCCTCCGGCGCCGAGAAATCGGCCCCCAGCCATCCAGCGCGCAATCGCTCCATGAATTGACGCCCCGCCATCGAGGTACCCGGACCGAAGCGCAGATGCGCGGGACAGACGTCGTTGAAGACCGATGGGCTGATATGCTCCAGCCCGTTAATTCCTGCCTTCACGGCCTCGCTGGCGCGCATGTATCCGAGGTGGCCGGTGACGGGAACGCGCCCGTCCGCATAACGGATGATCGCCTCGCCCAAGTCCGCGGTCAGTCCGAAGTATAATTTGAGGGAGTCGGCGCCGGCATCGAGGATCGGCTTGACGATTGCGGGTATCGCTTCGCGCGACGGGACATTCTGCGTCATCAGTGCGCCGCTTGCCCCGGGCAGACTGGATTGGGCGCCGTCGAGCAGCGGTCCGCAGAAATAAAGTCGCGGTCCGAATTTGCGGCCCGATTCCAACGCTTCTTTGATCGCCAGTACGAGTTCCAGTTTGGCGCCACAATCGCGCACCGAGGTGATGCCGTTGGCCATGAACAGCTTGAGCCCCTCGTCGCCGATGGTCACGGTATGGACATGGGTGTCTATCAGTCCCGGGGTTACGGTCTTGCCGCCAAGGTCGACGATTTGGGCGCCGGCCGGCGCGGCCATCTCGCCGGTTTCGACCGCCGCTATGCGGTCGCCCCTAATCAACACCGCGGCCCTTTCGATCGGTTGTTCCCGCAGGCCATCGATCAGTCTGACGTTCTTCAGCAAAATCTCAGCGCTCATGACCGCTCCTTTTCTTCCCGACGTGGTCAGTGCTTGCCGGCCGCCCAAGCCTGAGATGTTATGGCAAAACGGGGGCGCGGGAACCAACAGTTTGGCATCGGCGGCGCGATCGGGTAATGCGGAAAGCGCGCGTCTTTGAAAGCGGCAAGGAAAAGGAACCAGTCATGAGCCAGATCAAATTCGGTTATCAGATTGATTTTCGCAACCCGCCGGCGTCGGGCCGTAGCTTCAGTCAACTTTACGACGCGATGTTCAGGCAGATTGAGCGTGCGGAAGAACTCGGGTTCGACTCCATCTGGTTGACCGAGCATCACCTGACCGATGACGGTTATTTGCCCTCGCTGATGCCGATGGCGGCGGCGATTGCGGCGCATACCAAACGCATCCAGATCGGCACCTATGTCCTGCTGTTCCCTTTCTACCATCCGATCAAGCTGGCGGAAGATATCGCGGTGGTGGACGTAATTTCGGGCGGCCGGCTGCGCATCGGGGTAGGTCAGGGGTATCGCGCCGAAGAATTCGCCGCTTTCGGAATCAATAAAAAGCAGCGTCTGGGCCGCACCCTGGAAACCGTCGAAATCCTCAAGCGCGCGTGGACGGGGGAGCGCTTCAGCTTCAACGGCAAGTACTTCGAATTGCACGACGTGCGCGTGCTCCCCCGACCGATCAGCCAGCCGCATCCGGAACTGCTGTGGGGAGTCGGAGCGCCGAAAGGGATACAGCGCGCGGCGCAGATGGGTCTGGGGTTTGCCACGGTCGGCGCTGCAGGCGCAATCAGAATTTATCACGACGCGCTCAAAGCTCTCGGTAAAGACCCCTCTCAATTCAGCGTCGTCGGGAGCCGCACGGTTTACGTGGCCGACTCCGTCGAGCAGGCGTGGAAGGATATCGAAGGACCCTCGATGTACTGGGCGGAGCATTATGGGAGATGGCTCTCGCAGCATGCGGGCACCGACATTTCCAGAGAGCAGATCCGCCCTGAACCCGAGCGTCTCAAGCGGGTCAGCGTAATGGGACCGCCGGTCGAGGTGCGCAGCCGCCTGGCCCGGATTATCGAGGAGGACAAACTCACCGACCTGATAATCAATACCCAATTGCCCGGTCTGGATCCGGCAAGGGCCATGCGGTCGCTGGAGCGATTCGGTCTGGAGGTGCTGCCTTTCTTGAAATAGCGGTTTGCAGCCGGAGCCCCTGCGGGCGATCCTGTTTCTTGCATGATCGGCCGCTTTCTTCGACACTAATCCAAGCCGCAATGTTCCCAACAGGCCGCGATAAGCGGACCTGTCAGTTATCATTTTTGGCTTTGACAAGGAGATCGAAAATGGCAGAAGAACGCAAAGGCGCGGTCACGATGGGCGGGAATCCCGTCACGCTGGTTGGCCCTGAGATAAAGCCCGGCCAGAAAGCCCCCAATTTCAACGCGGTCGGCAAAGGTCTCGCGCCGGTCAGCTTGGACAAGTTTCAGGGCAAGGTGAAGATCATCACCAGCGTTCCCTCGCTGGATACGCCGGTGTGCGACGCCGAAACGCGCAGATTCAACGAAGAGGCCGGCAAGCTGCCGGGAGATGTCCAGATCCTTTCGGTGTCGATGGATTTGCCGTTTGCGCAGGCCCGCTGGTGCGGGGCCGCCGGAGTGGACAAGGTCACGACCATCAGCGACTACCGCGACCGCGACTTCGGTCAGAAGTACGGCACGCTGATGAAGGAAAACGGCCTGCTGTGCCGCGCCGTGTTCGTCGTCGACAAGAATGACAACGTGGTTTACAGCGAATACGTCAAAGAGATCCGCGAGCATCCGAACTATGATGCCGCGCTGCAAGCCGCCATGAAGGCGGCCTGAAGGTTGGCAGAGCCCAGGGCGGGAGCACTCCCCTCCCGCCCAACGCCGAAGGGCACCAGCGCATCAAGCAAACCGCCCAAGCCGTGGCAGTGGCGCATCGAAGGACGCAGCCTGATAATCCTGCTGCCCGATGTGCATAGAGTTCTGAGTTGGGCGCCTTTCAATGGCGGCGCGATGCGGGCCAGGGCGATCGTCAACCATCAGGTCGCGATCGGAGACCGCGCCGCCACCGAACATCCCGGTCCCTACCTCCAAGCCCTGGTACGGGGGCTGGCAATGAATCCTCGGACCGCGGTCGCGATGATGACCGGGGTGAAAATCCAGAGGGTAAGCCACACCACCGTATCCCACGACCGCCTGATGGTCGGGGCATGGTGTACGGCGGGATGTTCCAACGCGTTGCGCGTCGGCGACCCCGGGACTGCCGCAATAATCCGGCCCGGCACCATCAATCTTGCATTGGTAATCAACCAGGCGCTGTCGCCGTCCGCGACGGTCGAGGCCTTGGCGATAGCTATCGAGGCGCGCACGGCTGCGGTTCTTGAAGCAGGTATTCGCAGTACGCGCACCGGCCTGCCAGCGACCGGAACCGGGACCGACTGCGTCGTGGTCGCGTCGCCGCTGCGCGGGCCTGCACACATCTATTGTGGCAAGCATACCGTGGTCGGGGAGCTGGTGGGAAAGGCCGCGATGCGCGTTTGCCGGACAGCTTTACGGCGTTGCATCAAGTGAACTTTGCCTGGCATTTGCCCATCGGTCTGATTACCGCTGCCGTCGCACTCGATTTGGTGTTGGGCGATCCATCATGGATGCCCCATCCGGTAAGCGCGATCGGCGCGATCATCAATTTTGGCGAGCGGCGGTTATGGACCGGAACGCCCCGACACGACCTGCGCAGCGGCGCTGCGTTGGCGATTGCGGTTGTACTCGCCGCCGTCGCGGCAACGTGGATCCTGATTGCGGCGGGCGCCGCTGTCGGGGCGGTCTGCGCGGCAATTTTCGCTACCCTCATCGCCTGGACCACGATTGCCTTGCGCGGGCTTGACGCGGCGGCGGCGGCGGTCCAACGGGCACTGGAGCGCGGGGATCTGAGCGCGGCACGAGCCGCGATTCCCGCGCTGGTCGGACGCGACCCACAAAGCCTCGATTTAGAAGGCCTTGTTCGTGCAACGGTCGAATCGGTGGCTGAGAACTCCTCCGACGGTGTGATCGCGCCGTTGATGTACCTGTTTATCGGCGGTCCGGCCGCTGCCATTGCTTACAAGGCGATCAACACGTTGGATTCGATGATTGGCCATACCGATGCGCGTTATCTTTTTTTCGGCCGTTGGGCCGCGCGCCTGGATGATTTGGCCAATCTGATCCCGGCCCGGCTGAGCGCGGGATGCCTGTTCGCGGCGGCAGCAATTCTGCGATTGCGCGTGCGCGACGCCGTATGCGTGTGCCGGGCAGACGCGCGGCGCCATCCGAGTCCAAACGCCGGATTTCCTGAAGCGGCGATGGCGGGTGCTTTGGGAATCCAGCTTGGCGGCCTTGCGGTATATGACGGCCAGCCGGAATTGCGCCCCCTGATCGGCGTGGCGCGGCGGGGAATCGAAATCAGCGACATTAGCGCGTCGCGCCGCCTGTTGTGGGTCCAATCCAGCATCGCTTTCATTATCATGGTGCTAGCGCGGATCGTGTCGTCATGGCTGTGGACACAATAACCTTCGATCGCCATCACGGCGGGGCCGAAGGAGGCGGCCTGATCGATTTCAGTGTCAGTATCAATCCATTGGGACCGCCGCCGGGCCTGCTCGAAGCGTATCATCGCGCGGCAGCGGTTATCACCGTCTACCCCGAGCCTTATGCGGCGTCCTTGACGGCCGCGATTGCCCGTCATCTCGGGGTGGTCCCGCAAAATGTGCTGGCCGCTAACGGCTCGACGCAGCTCTTTTACCTGATCGCGCGGGTGCTCAGGCCCAGCCGTCCCGCCGTTGTAATTCCCACCTTCAGCGAAATCGCGAACAGCCTGCTGAGCATGTCCATCACGCCGACACCGATCGCGCTGCGCCGTGAACGCGGCTTCCAGTTCGATCTGTCCGATATCTTCGCAGCCCTCGACAAGGGCGCCGACGCCTTGTTCTTCGGCCGCCCCAACAGTCCTACCGGCTCTCACCTGGAACTCGCGGCCGTTTCCGCGATTGTGCAGCGATGCGCCAGGTCGGGGTGTTGGTGCGTGATCGACGAGGCCTTCATCGAATTGACCGACGATCAGTGCTCCGCGATTGCCTTGATCAGTGAATATGAACGCCTGATCGTGGTTCGTTCGATGACCAAGCTCTATGCCATTCCCGGTCTGCGTCTGGGCTACCTGGTCGCGGCCCAAAGCGTTGCCGCCCGACTTGCACGCGCGCTCGAACCGTGGTCGGTAAGCGGCCCAGCCGCCGCCGTCGGCATTGAATGTCTGGCGCAACCCCGGAGCTGGAGCGATCAAGTCCGCCAGTCGCTTCGATGCGAACGCCAGTATGTCGAGCAGGAGCTGCGCAAGATTGCCGCCATCGAAGTGTTTCCCTCCGCCTGCAATTTCATCCTGTTCGCAGTGCGCATCGAATCGCGTCCTCTGACTGAGCATCTGGGGGAACATGGGATGGTTGTGCGCGACCTGGCGGCCCTGCCGGGGGCGGGACCGGGACTTTATCGTATCGGCATCCGCTCGAGAACCGACAATGACCGGCTGATCAGGACGCTGGCGGATTTTACTTGAGAATCTGACTTACACGCGGAGCGGGCAAGATGGAACGTATTTCTGGCGCCCCGGGGAGCTTTTCCACGAGGCGCCAGCCGCTGCAAATTCGGGAAATCAGACCCTGACGGTGCTTTCCAGCGCGTTGCGGTTCGGATCGCAAATGAAGCGGATTTTCGGCAGGATTACTTCGCACTGCGCGTACGTCGAGATTATCGGATTGGTCAGTTTGAGCAGGCCTTTGGTGCCCCAGGCTTCCTGATCGACATTGATAAAATGCGAAAAGCCTCGTTCGACTTTGCTGAATACGTAATCCGGATCGACCTGCACCAGAACCAGCTTGCCGTCGGCGCGGTTGCGCGCCAGGTGCATGCTGGCGACGTACTGGATATCGCTGCCTGAGATGCCCTCGCGATCTATCATCTCGGCATCCAGCACGCGCCGGCCGCGGTCGTCATCGATTTCCACCACGATTCTCTCGTGCCGGAGATGCAGCCGCGCCTTGCCAGGCACGGTCGGAAAGCCCCATCGCCGCGCCAGTTCCGCGCCCGCCTGCGGATTGTCGATGTAGGTCTTGAAGGTGCGCGCGCGGGGACGGTAGCCGGCCCTGCCGACCAGCCGTAATTCGCCCGTCGTAAACGGACCCCAGGGGCTTTCCGGGCAGACCATCACCGTGCATTCGACGTACGGCGGGATACTCGGATTCATCGCCGGCGGCAGCAGCGCGTCGGAGCCCGCCGCCGACACCTCGCTGGTCACGTTGAGGACCTGCGCGTTTTTCAAGCTCAAAGGTTCGGTTCCGTAGCCGTCAATCTGCGGCGCTGAAGCCGCAATTTCGTTGATATCAAGCGTTCCAAACCGCATCAGCGTGCTCCCCCGGCTTCCACCCCTTGGCTCACCACCCGCTCGGAGTTCTGGTCGCGCTTGAAGTGCGGGATGATATGTTTGCCGAACAGGCGCAAGCTTTCCAGCACCTTCTCCTGAGGGATCATCTCGACCGCCTGGGTCAGGAAGTTGATCGAATCGAAGCCCGCCGACTCCCACTTCTTGAGCGTCTTAAGGATTCGCTCCGGATCGCCGATTGCGACGCCTTCGGGGACTCCGGCGCTATCGCTGGGACCTTGCGCCTGCGACCGTACCGCGGGCAACAGGCCGGCCGAGGGATAGGACTTGGTCGGATAGGCCTCGCGGCACATCACGATCTGATTGGCGAGCAGCCCGAACTGCATGAACATCGCAGTGCCGTGCTTGATTGCGTACTTGTCGTCCTCGTTGCAGAACAGGAAAGTCAGGGCAGCGCAATTGTTGTTGATAATCTCGCCCACCGGTTCGCAGTTCTGGATGTGACGCCGGTATTCCAGCAGCTTCTTTTCCTGCACCGGCAGCGGATCGTAGCTGATGCCGAGCGCCCCCATGCCGCGGTCGGCAGCGTCGATCTCGGTGCCCGGACTGGTGACCGCCACCCACATCGGCGGGTGCGGCTTCTGGTAAGGCTTGGGCAGGATTGCGCGCTCCGGCATCGACCAGACCCGCCCTTCATACGAATAACGCTCCTGCGTCCACATCTTGGGCAGGCAATGGACGTACTCATCCCAGGTCTTCTTGGTCTCGTCCGGATTGGCGCGGAAACCGCCGAGCTCGCACCAGGTGGCGGAGCGTCCGGTGCCGACTTCGAGGCGGCCGCCGGACAGGATGTCCAAAACGGCCGTGCGCTCGGCCACCCGAATCGGATGCGCATACTCGGGCACGCAGACCACGATGCCATGGCCGACGCGGATGCGCTTGGTCTTCATCGCCACCGCGGTCAGGAACAGCTCGGGCGAGGAACAATGCGAATACTCTTCGAGAAAGTGATGCTCGACCGCCCAACAATAATCGAAGCCGACCTCGTCGGCGACGGCGGCCTGTTCCAGGGCGTTGTTATAAACGGTCCGTTCCGATTCCCGGGTCCACGGCCGCGGCACCGACAATTCAAAGAATATCCCAAACTTCATTGCGGTGGTGTCCTCCTTGATCTGAGACCGCCGGATGGCAGGTCTCCTTCGAATTCACTATCACGTTTCCACAACTCCGGCCAAAGGGGTTCGGCCGGCGATTTCGCTGGGGCCGGGCGAGGACGGTGGCGCTGACGTTTTCGAATTCGAATTGACCGGCGGGTTGAATCCTGCGACGCTCGTTGACAGCCGTATCGTGAAGGCGAACACCGATGTCTATTCCGACCTACCGACGGCGCATCCGCATCACTACCGCTCCCGGCAAAGCGCGCGCCGATATCGAGGACGATGCGCATCGCTACGGCGTCGCCCTGGTGCATGACGGCGGCAAAGTGGTCGCGATCCGCGGCGAAGGACTGCGCACGCCCTGGACTTTGTGTATCGACGCAGCCCTGTTGGTGGATCGGCTGGTCGGGATGCCACTTACGTCCGATCCGGCCGCAATCTACAAGTACACCGACGGCCGCTTCCAATGCACTCACGCCTTTGACATCGCGGGACTGGCGGTCGCGCACGCCTGTCGCGGTACGCCTCGGCGCCAGTACGATATCGACGTGCCCTACCCGGTGCTCGAACCCAACGCGCGCAAGACCCTGACCCTGCTGCGCGACGGCCGGCTCGCGCTGCAATGGACGGTCGAAGCCGGGATAATCATCTCTCCTGCGCCGTATGCGGGACAAAGCCTGGCCGATGTTGTGCGCTGGGCCAAAATCAATCTCACCGACCCGGACGACTACGAGGCGGTCGTCGTGGCGCGCCGCGCCACGCACATCTCTGGAGTCAAAACCCAGGATCTTGATACTCGGGTGTCGGCGGCGGATGGCGGCCAGTCGATGGGCCGATGCTGGGTGTTTCAGCCCGAGCGCGCCGCCGTCGCATGGCGCATCCGCGGCAACACCCGTGACTTTACCAACAGCGCGGAATCGATGTTGTCCGATCTGCAGACAATCGCGCCCGATGGACTGGGTCCGATGCCGTCGGAGGAGTCGAAGGGGTAGAAGATGACAGGCCGGAAAGCCTGTCCCACGCAGACCTCAGGAGGGTTCAGCGATGGCGCTGTTTCTCGATACGATTTACTTCAACCGCCAGTCCGTGGATAAGGTCAAGGAAGCTCTCGCCAATATCCATAAGAGTCTGACCACCGGCGCGCTGCCCAAAGGGGTCACGTTAAAGGCGGGGCCATGGTATTCCAACGAGGAACTCAAACTGGTGGTGGTGCTCGATATGCAGGACCACAGTCTCAGTTACAGCGCCTTCTCCAATGCCGTCGCCAGCGGAATTGTGGAGCGGCGCAAGCTCGAGCCGATCGTGGACTGGAGCGCGGTGGAAGCGTTTATCAAATCATGAAAGCGGCTGGGACGGCCTGATGGTCAGGACCGGACACGGCGCCTCGCGCACGACCCGCTCCGCCACGCTTCCGAGCAGCAGATGACTTATGCCGGTGCGGCCTTGCGTCGCCATCACGATCGAATCGGCGCCGAACTCCCGGGCGGCGTCGATGATCACACGCGCGGGATCGCCGCTGCGCGCGATCAACTGGTATCGCACCCGGCCTTCGAGATGCTCGCGGGCCAGTCGCTCAAGCGCGGCCCGGGCGTCGTGCTCGCTTTGCGGGAACGGCTCCATCGGGACAGGCGCTGACTCGATCGGCACCGCAGGGACGACGTGGATCAAACCGATTATCCCGTTGTTGTTCTCGGCAAGTTCGCGAGCCAGGTCCAGGGCCGCGGCTGAGTTAGCGTCGAAGCTGACCGGGCACAAAATCCTGCTGAACAGTTTCCCTGCCCGCCGAACCATATCGATGCCTAACGCTTTCGAGCCTTACGGCGGGTGCCAGGCGCTTTATGCCTGCGGCTCCTGGCGCTCGAAGGCGGCGGCTGAGCCATTTCCACCGCCGCTTCCTCCTCCGTCTCTTCGGCGGTGGGGAGCGCTATCAACTCATCGCGAGAGTTTTCCGTCGGCTCTCCCATCTCTTCCGGAACCTCCCACCTCCGAATGAAGGGTTCGTCGATCCAGGCCCTGCTCCGGCTTTCGTGGTTGCGCTTGCGCTGGCAATCAACGCAATAGGCCGCGAACGGCAAGGCCCTGAGCCGCTCGATCGGAATTTCCTCCTCACATTGCGCGCAAATTCCGTAAACGCCACGGTCGAGGCGCTCGAAGGCCGCGTCGATCGCCTTGAGGCGATCCTCGACGCGTTCAATCAAGGCGGCGTGCGTCTCGATATCGGCCAGCGACCGGGCCGCGTCCATTTCGTCGCCCGGAGGCGGGATGGTTTCCTCTTCCTGGTCGGCACGATATTCGCGCACCCGCGCCAAAGCCTGGTTGCGCTCATGATTCAAAATGGCGCGCAGAGCTTCCTGTCGATCATGGTCCATGGTCTGGTCGGTCCTCATAGAGCACCTGTTGCGAGCCAGTTGCTTTAAGTCTATACCCTCCCGGCGACAGGAGCAGCAAACGTGCCCGAATCGCCCCCGGCCATATCCTGGGGAATAAAGGCTCTGCCTGACGCCAACCGCAACACCCTGTTTTCGAGTGTCGCCCACGGCGTCACCTATGCCGTCGCGAATGAGCGCACTTGTGCCAAAACGGTTGCGAATTTTTGGCATGAGGATAGCTTGAGTTTAATGAAGGCGGTGCAAGATGCCGGTCATTAGAGAGCCTAGAAAATCCAGAGGTCTAATCCGCAGCCTCAATCGCAGCGGGGTGCGCGACGATAAAAGCCCCAATGTAGTGCGCAAAGCGAAAACCCCACCCGATCCCTCTATCTGCGAGAGATGCGGCGCAGTGTATCAGCGCAAGACCTGGCGCAGCGATCGGAAAGTGACGGATGAACTTTCAGCGAAAGCGGATTGGGTCGTTTGTCCCGCCTGCGAACAGGTCAGCCGCCAGGAAGGCCAGGGCCGTCTGGTTTTGCTCGGTACCGGAGTCGCTGCCAACAAGGAAACCATCCGCCGACGGATAGAAAACGTTGCTCGCCGCGCGACCGTGACTCAGCCCGAGCGCCGCATCATCTCGGTCGACGAGCTGGGAGCGCGCGGCGAGGAAGGACTGGAGGTGCTAACCACGTCGCAAAAGCTGGCCCATCGGATCGTGCGCGAACTGGTCAAGCTTTTCGACGGCAGCGCGAGGTACTCGTGGCAGGATGACGGCACGCTTTACGCGGAGTGGCGCTACGACACTGCCAGAATCAAAGCACACAAGCGCGGCTGAGCGATTGCCGCCCGGTCAACGCGAGCCCAGAGGCTCAAGTGCCGTGCGCAACGCACCATCCGCTGTGAGCATCGACCGCTATAAGACCATAATCACCTTGCTCTCTCCCTCTCCCCGGTCAGGGAGAGGGAGAGACAGGAGGTCGTCCATTTTCATCCGGGCGCGATGGAATTGCAGCATCCCGGGGCAAGCTGCCGGATAACGCAAGGGGGAAAGGGAACACCAAGAGCGCGCCAGGTTTGCGGATTCCTAATCCTCTTCTTCCTCCTCTTCCTCGAAGTCTTCGTCGGAGACTTCCTCCGCGTCGAGCAGATCCACGATCTCCTCGAGACTTTCAGTCACCGTCAGGGTCTCCTGTGACCCGAAATACAGCACGCTGCCGCTCCCCTTGTCATCGTAAGACTCCATCCACAGCGCCCGTTCCAGGTTGACCAGACCCGCCCGGCTTTCCGAATCCGGCTTCGCCAAATCTTTCAGAGTGAGTTGTACCCACAAGCTCATCGCCGATCTCCTCTAATTTCGTCTTATGTCCAAGCACACCAGCCCTTAGCCGCGAGCGGGCCATTGCGTGGCGTCGCTCCCAACCCGGGACGTTTCACGCACCAGCGGACGCACAGAGCGTGCCGTTTGTGATCGAAAGCGTTGCTCCCGGTTTATATATCCTGACTGGATATGCAACAGACCGCCATGATCAATCTGACGGCATCGCCATTTGAGCTGCAAAATCGCACGGTTGTCGCCCTGTGCCACGGAAACGGGGACACAACCGCGCACCGGGGTGGCGATCTACTAAATCGTCGAGGAGTTCAGAAATTCTCCGCGTGCACCTTGGGCAGCACTTCGGACGCGAACAGCTTCATCGAACGCTCTGCCTCTTCCAGCGGCATCCCACCGTACTTGAACACCCCCACGAACTCCTCGGCGTCGACCGTCTGCCTGATCTCACGCAGCACTTCGAGGCATCGCTCGGGAGTGCCGAAGCATTGGGTACGGCCCAGAAGCGTCGCGTCGCCACTTTTGCCCGACGACATCGCCTCCGCCATTTTGGCATGGAACTCGTAGCCCTTGGTCTGCTTGAAGTGCTCGGGGTCGTTGTATTCGTAATGGACCAGCGCGGACTCCCCGTAGTTGGCCATCCACTTGTCGCGGCCGATCTCGGCGCTCTTCTCGTCCCTGGCGCAATACACCCACGTAACCGCGATGGGACGCTTGCCTTTGTGCCCGACTTTGCGGCAGGAGCCGAGATAGGCTTGATAATCCTTGGCGTGCTCGCTCCACGCCTTCTGCGGAATAATCAGCATCCCCATTCCGGCGCGGGCCATGATCTCGCCGCTTTCGGGGCTGACGATCGCGCCGTAAAAGCGGTCAGTCAGGTTGTTGTGGATGGGACGCGGTCGGATCGTTATTTCCGGAACTTTGTAGAACTGGCCGTTGAAGGAGAAACGTTCCTGGGTCAGCGCGAGTTTGACGATCTCGGCGGCCTCGGCAAAACGCTCGCGCGACTCGTTCATCGGGATCCGCAGCCCTTCGTATTCGATCCGTCCGCTGCCGCGCCCAAATCCCAGCGTCAACTCGCGGTCGCGCGCGAACAGATCAAGCATCGCAATTTCTTCCGCTACCCGCACCGGATCATGCCATGGCAGCACGATCACCATGGTGGCCAGTCCGATTCGCCGGGTTCGTCCGCACAGATATGAGAGGAACTGCGTCACATCGGGGATCATCGTATAGGGCGAGAAATGATGCTCGACCGCCCACAGCGAGTCGAAGCCCAGCGGCTCGGCAAGGTCGGCCAGCGCGAGGTCCTCGCGGTAGATATCGGGATCGGGGCGCTGAGTGCGGTAAAAATTCTGGCAGAATATCGACGCACCTACTTTCATCGCGGCAAAGCCTCCAAGACGGATTTAGTCATAACTGTGCATCGCGCTCAGGCGTCAGCTTATCAAAGCCGTGCCGGTTTGAAAGGGCTGAGTCCTCGATTACATCGACCGGGAATCAGCCAAAGTGAACAGAGCCGGGAGTCGCGGTTCTCAACCGACCCGAAACGCTCCACTTGCATTGGGGAGCGGCCGGCTTCGTGTTCTCAAGGACTCCGATGGGACCTTCCTCGCCTTCCTGGAAATCAAGCGCGGCTGGGCGCGCTGCTCGCCCCGCTCTGGCGAGGCGAACGACCGCCGCCTGGCTCTTTCAAGCGCTCACTGGCCCAGGAAATAACCGCCGCTGACATTGATGATCTCGCCGGTGATGTAAGAGGAACGCTCGGATACGAGGAACAGGACGACTTCGGCCACCTCTTGCGGAGTTGCCAGCCGGCGCAGCGCAACGCGGTCGATCTGGCTTTTGAACTGGTCGATATACTTCTGCACAAAGCGCGATTGCACCAATCCTAGTGCGAGCGCGTTGCAGCGGATATTGTGCGCGCCGCCCTCCAACGCAACGCCGCGGGTCAGGTCGTGCAGGCCGGCCTTGGCGATTCCGTAGGGCGCTTCGCGGCCGGCGCCGCCCAGGTAGCCGGCAATCGACGAGATGTTGACGATCGATCCCCATCGGCGCTCCCGCATCCCGCCTATAGTCTGACGGATCAGATACCAGCAGGCGCTAAGGTCGGTCGCCAACACCCGGTCGAAATCGTCGGGCGAAAAATCGAAGATACTGCCCTGGATGTTGATCGCGGCGTTGTTGATCAGGATGTCCACCGGGCCGATCACATCCGTTGCCGCGGCCAAGGCCTTATCCAGCGCGGGACGATCGGTGATGTCCGCGACGCAGGCAACCGACTTCACCCCGAATTCCGCCTCGATCGATGAGGCGACCTCGCGGGCGCGGCGTTCATGGTTGTCCAGCGCGATGATCCTCGCGCCTTCCGACGCCAGACGGCGTGAAATCGCGCTGCCGCATCCCGCACCGCCCGCCCCGGTAACCAGCGCAACACGGCCTTCGAGTTCCCGATGCTTCTCTGACGCCATTTGCGATTCTCCCCTCAGACCATCGGCAAGGCGCCGCCGCGCGCGTGCAGGGTCTGGCCGGTCAACACGTTGCTCGAGTTGGTCGCAGCAAACACGATTACCTCGGCGACTTCTTCCGGATAGCATGGCCGTCCCAGCGGCATGGTCGCGCCAAGCTGCTTTAAGTCCTCTTCGGTGGGACCGCTTTCCCGTCCCATCGCAGTATGCATCGGCCCAGGTGCGACAATCGTCACCACAATTCCGTTTTTCGCCTCTTCAAACGCCAGCACCTTGCTGAACTGGATCACCGCGGCTTTCGCGGCGCCGTACATTGCCAAACCGGCGTATGGTGTAATGGCGCCGCCCGACGCTGTATTGACAATGTGCCCGCTCTTTTGCGATCGCATCTGCTTGAGCACCGCCTGGCAGCACAATGCGGTGCCCCAGAAGTTGGTTCTGAAGACCTGCTCGTAAGTCTCTTCCTTCATATCCTCGATGCGCTCGCTGGGGCAGATCGCGGCGACATTGGCCAGCACGTCGATGCGGCCGAACTCGCGGATGACCCGCGTCACCATCGCCTCGACGTCGCTGCGCTGGCGGAGATCGGTTTTGATGTATGCGGATCTGGTCTCCTTTTCCCGTCTGATCGCGGCCGCGGCTTCCTCGCCCCAATCGTCCCGCAGATCGACCACCGCGACATCATAGCCCTTCGCCGCCAGACCCATCGCGGCACAGCGGCCCAGTCCCCACGGCCGCGCAGCACCGGTGACAATCGCTACGCGCTCGCTCTTAGCCATCGTTTTGTCCTCCTCGGGGACTTCTTAATCCCTAATGTCGCCGGATGCCAAGCGGCGCGCCATGACCGAACAAGGCCGGGTGATGATCTGGCCGAAAAGACCGAAGCCAAGTATAAAGAGGTGAGAATCAGTTCCAAGACGGCTCAAAGGGCGGCTCGATTGGTCGGGCGCGGCTGTCGAAAACGGAGGTCCTTTAGCAGATGGCAGACTGGAAAGAGGAAGTCACCCGCGTGGCGGGGACCGACCTCGCAATAATCAAAGGCGGACGCGGCAAACCCTTGCTGGTCCTGCACGAAGAACTCGGGCATCCCGGATGGCTCAACTGGCACGATGCGCTTTCCGAGGAGCGCACGCTGATCATTCCGATCCAGCCCGGGATGGGCAATTCGCCGCGGGTCGAGCCGATCCGCACGGTCAACCAGCTCGGACTATTTTATAGCTGGGTACTGCGCGACCTGGGCCTGGCGCCGATCGACGTGATCGGGTTTTCAATCGGCGGATGGACGGCGGCGGAGATGGCGTCGATCAACCCCAGCCAGTTCCGCAAAATGATCCTGGTGGCGCCGATGGGTATAAGGCCGCCCGAAGGCGAAATCATGGACGTCTTGTGTGTCACTATCGGCACCCAACTGAATGCCACCGTATACGATCGCGAGGCCACGCCTGAATACAACAGCCTTTACGGCGGCGGCGAGCGCTCGGCTTCGCGAATGGAAGCGTTCGAGGACGCCCGCGCCGAAACCGCCCGCATCGCCTGGGAGCCGATCTTCAATAATCCGAGCCTTCCCTATTTCCTGCAGGGAGTTAAGGGGCTGCCCACCCAGATCATCTGGGGCCGCGAGGACCGCGTGGTGCCGGTCAGCGCCGCGACCGCATACAAGGAGGCGCTGTGCAACACTGAAGTGCGCGTGGCGGTGTTCGATCGTTGCGGCCATCGGCCCGAAATCGAACAACGAGATCAGTTCTTAAAGACGGTCCGCGAGTTTCTCGCCTGACCGCCCTGAAAGGAGACCGTCATGTTTATAATGTATTTCACCGAGCGTCCGTATCGCGAAGTTCCTGAAGAAGAAATTATCCGCAGCCGCAGCTTTTTCGGCACGCCTAACAAGTTCTTCGACCATGAAGTCGGTGCGCGGCTTTACAATGAATATCTCGACGAAGCGGTCTATGCCGAGGAACTGGGATTCGACGGCGTGATGCTCAACGAGCATCACGGCACCCCGTTCTGCATGGGCGGCGTGATGGACGTCGAGGCGGCGATCCTGGCGCGCATCACCAAAAAAGTCCGCATCGTGCTGCTCGGCAATCCGCTGCCGATCGTTAAGAATCCCGTGCGCCTTGCCGAGGAACTGGCGACCATCGATTTGATTTCGCACGGGCGGCTGGTTCCCGGATGGGTTCGCGGCGCCGGCAGCGAGCAGGTCTTCCACAATGCCAACCCCGCTTACAACCGCGAGTACTTCAACGAAGCGCATGACCTGGTGCTCGCCTGCTGGACGCGTCCGGGTCCGTTCCGCTGGGAGGGCAAGCACTTCACTTACCGGTTCGTCAATCCGTGGACGCTGCCTTATCAAAAACCGCGTCCGCCGATCTGGATCCCGGGCATCATCAGCGGCGAGACCGTGACCTGGTGCGCCGAGCGCAAGTATCCCTACATCGGACTGGGTACATCTCTGCATCTGACGGTAGACCTGTGGAATCTGTACGGCAAAGTCGCCGCGGAACACGGATATCAGGCGGGCAGCGAGAACTTCGGCTATCTGCAGCAGGTGCATCTTGCTGACACCGAAGAAGAGGCGCAGGAGCAGGGCAAAGCGGCGTTGTTCGGCGGCGGCGGCGCGAACTTCTCGCGTCCCGAATGGACCCTGCCGCCCGGTTATAATTCAAAGGAAGCCAACCGCCGGCTGTTCGCTTCGCAGAGCGATTACGGCTTTTTAGGCATCACGTCGGAAACGCTGCAACGTTCGCGCGAAGATGTGCCGCCGGAGGAACGCGCCAAGCGGCGGGCGGAACGCAGGCAGGGCGACACTCGCCATCGCCTGCAGCGCGGCGAGATCGGTATCGAAGAGGCCAAGGCCAAGATCCTGGCCAACTATGGCAAGGCGCAGGCGGGCTTTCAGATTATTATCGGCACGCCTAAATCGGTGCTGCCCAAGCTGCGCCTGATCATGGAGGTGCTGCGTCCGGGCGTCCTCGGTCTGTTCCAGGCGCAGGGGCCGCTGACCCGCGAGCAACGCCGCAACAGCATGCGCCTGATGGGCCAGGAAGTACTGCCGGAGTTGCGCGAATACGCCAAGGAACTGGGCATCGTCGATCCGTTCGAGCGCCAGCCTGGCTCGCGTCCGTTCGTGGCCGGAACGCAATACGAACCGCTGGTGGATTGGGAAGCGCTCAAGCGCGCTCCCAAACGCGACGAGTCGATCCGGGTGTAGAGCTGCAGGGCTGCGTTGGACAGGTTTTCCGCCTGTCCCACGCAGCCAACGCCGCGAGGTCTTACCGGTAATGGCGCATCAGGCCGACTACTACGCCGCGTACCGTGAGTTCTTCCTCTGAAGCGTAGATCGGCTGCATCGTGACGTTAGCGGGTTCCAGGCGGATGCGCCCACCCTGTTCCCGGTAGAATTTTTTCACCGTTGCCTCACCGTTGACCAACGCCACCACGGTCTCACCGTTGTCGGCGGAGTCGCGGCCTTCCACGATGATGTAATCGCCGTCACGAATGCCCTCGTCGATCATCGATTCGCCCTTAACTCTCAGACAGAAGGTGTTCTGCCGGCGGATGAATTCCTCGGGAACCGTGATCGAATCATTGCCTTCCACCGGTTCGATCGGCGTGCCTGCCGCGACGTAGCCGAGCATCGGCAATTCGCGCGCCGTACCCTGCGCAGTTTCGTTGACCATCTCCAGCGCCCGACTGTGATTCCATTTGCGCTTGATCACTCCCTTGGCTTCGAGGTTCTTCAGATGTTTATGGATCGTAGCCAGCGAGGAAAGTCCGAAATAGGACCCGATTTCCTGAAGGGTTGGAGCGTAGCCGAACTGCCGGATGTAATCGTTGAGGTAATCCAGAAGCTGCTTCTGCCTTTTTGTCAACGTCGCCATGTTCAAGCATGCTCCCGTTATCTTGATTTTCTCGCCGCAGCTTTTCTCGTCTAGACCGCGGCAGCCAACCTCCCCACATCCACCGGTTACGTTTAGTCGTGCCAGATTGTGGCGAAAATCTGGCGAAGGGTCAAGAGCATCGACCATCTTAGCGCGGAAACGGATACAAAAAAATCGAAATTGGAATTAGTTACGCGTGCAAATGTTTTTCGCTCAGCGCGTAGAGGTCCCGCGTCGAGCCGTCCGTTACCAGTCCCTCACGGATCAACCGGGTGATTGCCTTGCGCGTCAGCTCCGGTTCGATCCCCAATACGCTCGCGATCTTACGCTGATTGCCGTACCCAGCTATTAAAAAATAGTTTTTTATGACGTCATACGCAGCCTGGAGCGGGCGCAGGCTCCGAGCCTGCGCCATCGCGTCGCTCCATCGATAATCCATCGTGCTCCAGACATAAGTGAAAGGCTCATAGCGCTCCTCGATTTTGAGGATTAGAAACTTCTGCTGCAGTTCCTTGATCGCCCGGTCGAATTCGGCGCGCCGCGACGGCCGCTCGCAGCCCGACGTGAATTTCAGTTGCCGCGTCGTAGCAAGCCGACGGCGCCGCAGCGCGTCCATGATCTGCTTGGCACACAGGCTCAGATTGCCGCGGCGAAAGGCCGTCAGGTAAGAGGCGCGATCGACGCGCAAGCGCAGGAACGCGGGAAGCATCCGCGGCGCGATAAACGCGGGTCTGCCGGCAATCGCCTTGCCGTAATAGACGGCTCCTCTCGCGGTGAGAACATCCTTGAGGCGCCAGGTCATTCCGATCGCGTGGTCGTGCTGGATGCGATGGGGCAATGGCGGCTCGCGTTCGCCCACGATCGCCTCGCGCAGGCAGGGCACCTCAAGGCCGGCAGTAAACGCGGTGCAGAATCCAACTTCGCTAATGAATTTGAGCGCCTCGCTCTCCGACTTCACACGCCGGTCGCGCGTGCGCCGAAAATGAAAATCACGATGGCGCTCGAGGCGTTGGATTAATTCGAGCGGCATCGTGGAAGCACCAGCCATCGGAGGCGCTCAGCCCCGGACGCTTTCGACACACTGGCGGAACATCGCGTGATAGTTCGCCGCCACACCCAGCTGCCTCACAATGCCCTCGGCGCCAATCAAGGTGCGGATCAGAAACACGCTGTGAGCGGGAGATTTGTACAGGCGGTTTTGCAGCGCGATCTCGCCCACGGTGGCCGCCTTAGCCACCGATTGATACTTCTTGGGGTCGAAGCGGCGGTTGACCAGCACCGGCTCGAACAGGATGCGGACGATCTGGATCATCGGCGCGGGCGGCTGATTGCGATCCAGGTAACCCAGCGCAATCAGCGCTTGGGCCATCGCGCAATCGTCGTTGGCCAAAAGCGCGCGCGCCAGCTTGAGGTGGGCTTTGCGCACAGGTTCGGGAAAGCGTCGGATCGAACCGAAATCGAGGATACCCAGGCGCGGATGAAACGTAACCAGGTAATTGCCTGGATGAGGGTCGGTGTGCAGCACGCCGAATTCCAGAATCTGCCGCCAAATAAGGGTGAAATACTTGCGCACCACCCACTCCTTGAGTTCGGCGTCAACTATTGGCGCGAAGACATCGGTCAGGGGATAACCGTCGAGGAAGGTCATGGTCAGCACGCGGCGCGAACTGAATTGGGGGAAAACCCGTGGAATCATGACCTCAGGATCATCGCGGAGCAGATCGGCGAAGGTCTTCATGTTCACGGCTTCGTGCTCGTAGTCGAGCTCCTCGGTCAGCCGTTCCTCCAACTCGGCGTAGAGCGTGCGCACGTCGATCTTCTGACGCATCAGGTCATGGGCGATCGCCTTCAAAGTGGTGAGCAGCAGCTTGAGGTTCTTGAGGTCCTGTCCCACCGTCTGCTCGACACCGGGGTACTGAATTTTGACCGCGACCTGCTCACCGCTTTTCAGCGTCGCGCGATGGACCTGGCCCAGCGAGGCGGCGGCAAATGCTTTGCGATCGAAGCTGGCAAATAACTGCTCGGGCCTTTTACCCAGTTCGCTGCGAATCTGCTCGGAGATGGTCGCGTAGTCCATCGCGGGAACGCCCGCCTGGGTGACGCTCAGCACTTGCAGCGCTTCGGCGGGCAGGATGTCCTCGCGCATCGAAAGCATCTGGATCAGCTTGAGGAAGGCGCCGCGCAGTTCCTTGGAGCTTTCGACGATCAGACGCGCATTCTTCAGATGAGTATCGAGCAGGGCCCTGGTGTGAGCGTCCGGGCTCTGAAATGGTTTGCGCAGTGAAGTCCACAGGTAGTTCGATCCGACCTGCGAGGCGAGACCGCCCATCTTGATCGCGCGGCGGGCGCGTCCGCTGGTGAGCGATTTGACCTCCTTAGGGCCGGCCATCGGACTTGCTCCGATCCAGACCCACGCGGTTGATCAGCGTCGCCGCCATCGCCGCGCCGAATCCATTATCGATGTTGACCACCACGACTCCGCCCGCGCAGGCATTGAGCATGCCCAGCAGCGGCGCGATACCGCCCATCGCAACGCCGTACCCGACACTGGTCGGCACCGCGATCACAGGTTTGTCGATCAGGCCCGCGACAACCGAGGGCAGCGCCCCCTCCATCCCGGCCACCACGATCAGGACGCTGGCGGCGGCCAGCAGGTCGAGATTGTCGGTCAGGCGATGCAATCCGGCTACCCCCACGTCGTACAGCCGGGACACCCGATTGCCGAACATCTCGGCGCAGATGGCGGCTTCCTCGGCCACCGGAATGTCGGAGGTGCCCGCGCTTACCACCATCACGGTGCCATGGCCGGAAGGCGGCAGCTGTGGGGCGACGCGCACGATCCCGACCTGCGCCTCCTCATGATAATCGAAGCCCTTGAACTTGCGCGCCACCAGGCGGGCCTTGACGGCGTCGAGCCGGGTCACAATCAGGCTGTGTCCGGCTTCGATCACGCGGCGTCCGATAGCGATGATCTGCGCCGGGGTCTTGCGCTCGCCGAAGACGACTTCGGGAACGCCGCGGCGGATCGCGCGATGGAGATCAACTTTGGCAAAGCCGAGATCGGCAAAGGGCAGATGGCGCAGGCGAGAGAGACCCTGCGCGACACTGAGGGTCCCGTCGGCGACCTGATTGAGAATTTCTCGGATATTGGCTTCAGTCATGGCCGGCGCAAGTGCTCGGGGCGCAGCGGATGCTCCAGGATTAGCAGCACATCACGCACGGCGCGCGCGTCGGCGCGCGTCACTTTGATAGTAACGTCCGCCAGCGCAAGCTGTTCGCCAGGTTGGGGAATATGGCCCAGGCGCTCCACTACGAGACCGCCAATACTAGCATATTCTTCACCCTCAGGCAGACGCAGGCCAAAGCGTTCGTTGAGTTCAGCGATATTGGCGCGCGCCGACACCGCAAGCGTGCGTGGATCAATTATACGAGCGACTTCCTCTTGCACATCATATTCATCCTCGATTTCCCCAACCACCTCTTCGAGCAGGTCCTCCACCGTGATAATTCCGGCGGCACCGCCATATTCGTCAACCACGACGGCCATGTTTTCACCGGTGCGCTGCAAGGCGACCAGGATTTCGTCAAGCGGCGTTGATTCGGCGAAGTAGCTGACCGGCCGCATGATCTCGCGCACGGGCCGGCTCAGGTCGGGGGCTTCGAGCAGATCGAAGACGTGGACGACGCCTACAATATTGAGGATTTGGCCTTCGTAAACCGGCAGGCGGCTGAAACCTTCGCGCCGCACCACCTCGATCGTTTCGGCTTGCGACAGATCGGCGGCAACCGCTTCCACCCGCACCAGCGGCACCATCGCCTTGCGCGCTTCGGATCGGGTAAAGCGGAAGATACGGCTGATCATAACGCGTTCGGTGGGCATGATCGCGTCGGCCGGCGGGACCGTTTCATGGCCGTGCCGGCGCATCAGCAGGGTCAGATCCTCGCGCGAGACCAGCGGTTCGTCCTTGTCAGTTGCAATTCCTAACGCGCGGCGTGTGAGCCGGCTGAGCGCGGTTTCCACACCCAGCACCGGCGCCAGCACAAACGTCAGGACGCGCAGCGGATGCGCGGCCATAACGGCAAATGACAGGGGGCGCTTGAGCGTGAGCAGCTTGGGCAGCGACTCGCCCAGAAAAAGGCTTAAGGGCGAAAGCATAAACGGTGCAAGGTATTCGTGACCCCGCCCCGTGCCGTGTAAAAAAGTGGTCAGCACGGCAGCGGCGATCACGGTCGCCAGGTTGGTGCCGGTCAGGACCGCAGCCAGCACCCGATCCCGTCGTTGGAGCAGAAGGTTCAACAGGCGGGCTGATTTTCCGCCCAAATGCGCGGATGCTCTGATCTTGAGCTCATCGGCGGAGACCACCGCGATCTCGCTGGCCGAGAAGAACATCTGCGCGGCCAAACAGGCGATCAGCGCGCCGATTAAAACGGCCACAGTCATGCCGCCCTCCTGAACGTCATCAGCTCGACGCTGGCTCCGCGCACCTTCTCCACCGTGATATCGAAGCGTCCCAGACGCAGCCGCTCCCCGGCGCGCGGCACCCGGCCCAGCTTGCGCAGCACGAGGCGATTGAGGGTAGGCTCGGCGCTGTTTCCCAGCGCCAAATCCTGCGCTCCAAGTACCTCGGTAAGCTTGCGCAGCTCGATCGAGCCGGCCACGCGCCACCCGCCCCCCGGCAGCGGCGTCATCTCGGGCACCTCGACATCGAACTCGTCCTTGATCTCGCCGAACAGCTCTTCGAGCAGATCCTCGAGGCTGACGAGACCCAGCAGTTTGCCGTATTCGTTCACCACCATCGCGATTTGCTGATGGTTATGGCGCATCTCTTCGAGCAGGTCGCCCAGAGGCTTGCCCGGCGGGACGAAGTAAGGGGGACGCATCAGCCTTTCGATCCGGGTCGGGGTGCGGTCCAGGCGGCGCGCGACGACGTCCTTTGCATGAAGGATCCCCACGATATAGTCGGGATTGCCGCGATAGATCGGCACGCGGGAAAAGTGGCCGCGCGCCACCTCGGTCGCCAGCAGTTCGGGCGGAGTATCGATCGGAAGCGAGAACACCATATCGCGCGGAGTCATCACTTCGGCAACCCGCCGTCCGCCCAGGTCGAAGACCCGGTGAATCAGCTCACGCTCGCCAGCCTCGACCTGGCCCTCGGTTTCACCGGCCTGAAGGAGCGCCTTGAATTCGGTTTCGGACAGCGGTTCGGGCAGGGGCGCTTGCGAAAAGGGCGTGAACAGGCGGGCAACGGGATTGAGAATCCGGGTGAGCGCCGAAAGTGGACCGGCGGTAATCCTCATGATTCCCATCGGATGGCCCAGCGCAAAGGTTTTCGGTGTGATGTCGGCAATCAACAAAATCAATAAAAAGTTGACCGGCACCGCCACCCAGCCTCCGACTGGACCCATGAGGTAGAGTAAAAACCAGGTCGAGAGGCAGGCCGCGAACACATTGCAGACTTCATTGATGCCAATGATCACGACCAGCGACTCCAACGGACGCTGGAGCAGCCGATCGATGGCTGTGCGCAGCCACCCGCTCAGCATCTCGCGCGTGCGCTCCATCCGAACCAGTGAGAATAGCGAGGTTTCGGACGCCGCCAGCAGCCCCGAAATCAGCAGCAGCAGCATCGTCAAAATCGGCAGCCACCACATTTCTAGCTGCCCTCCCCGATAACACCTGGCACCCAGGCATTTGAAACGGTAGTCAACGCAAATGGTTCCAACGCCGTCAAGCGCCCTTTAGTTGATCCCATCCCCGCATCCCGCTGGCCGAGATCAGGCGGCCGTCGGAGCGGCGAAGCTTAAGCCCGCGCTGGCGCTCGACGATACGGCCGATTCGATGCACCGCGATTCCCAGATAGCGGCTGATGCTCTGTACCGAATGGTTTGGACGCATGCAGAACAACAATTCGTAGTCCTCACCGCCGCTCAAGGCGAAGTCCATCCGCTCTCCGGCGACAGCCAAATAGGGCCGCGAGCGCGGGATGGCCCCGAGGTCCAGTTCGGCCCCCACCCGGCTGCGTTCCAGAATATGGCCGAGATCGGCAAGCAGACCGTCGCTGATATCGATCAGGGCGGGAGCAGGTCTAATCCGTGAAAGCTTCTGGCCCTCCGCCAGACGGGCCGTCGGCGCCACGAAGCGGCCGATCAGGTACCTGCGCGCGGAGCCTTCAGCCTTGACCTCACCCGCCATAATGCGCCATCCCAAGGCTGAATCGCCCACCGTGCCGGTCACCCAAATATCATCGCCGACGCGCGCGGTATCGCGCCGCAGCGCCTGATGCGCAACTTCGCCGAGCAACGCAATCGTGACGGTCAACTGGGCGGAGCGGGTGATGTTGCCGCCAACCACATCGACATTGACGGCGCGCGCCGCACTTGCCAAGCCCCGATACAGGCGAAGGAAAAACGCGGAACTCAAACCCTGGCGGATGCCCAGGTTGACCAGGCACGTGCGCGGCACCCCGCCCATCGCGGCGATATCGCTCAGGTTGACGGTCAGCGCGCGGGCGCCCAATGCTTGCGGGCTCAACCAATCAAGGTTGAAATGCACCCCCTCGACCATCGAATCGATTGTAAAGAGCTGCAGACGGCGCGACGGAGCAATGATCGCGCAATCGTCCCCGGGCCCCAGGACCGTGCGCGACCCATAGGGCAAGTCCGCGCATAACCGCGCGATCAGCTCGAACTCGCCGGGCTGTTTGCTCGATTTCCTGTGGTCCGGCAAAAGGCGGTCCGTTGAATCAATCGGGTCAGGGCCGATAAGGCAAAGAAAATTTGGTAAGCAATAACTGCATACGCGTCCGACTATTGGCAAAAAAGCTAGACCATGGCAGCTCAGTCGGCAATAGGCCCTCGGTTATGATGTTTACTGACGCACACTGGAGCGCGCCGGTTGATTTGGCGATAATCCTGGGCTTGCGCGATTTCCGATTGTTTAATGGGTTTTTGCTGCTCGATGGCGGGGAAGGTTTTGTGGGTTTAAAACGCAAACTGCGGATGACGGTCTCGGCGGCGGGTGTTCTGATGGGATTGTTGCCGCAATCCACGACGCCGGAAGCCGCGGTCGATGTTGCGCTGAACTGCCCGGCTTTGACCACTGCGCAGGTCCGCAGCGAACTGCTGCAACTGGCCCGGCTGATTGCCGAGTATCGTCCGCGGCGCCTGCTCGAAGTTGGCACGTGCAACGGCGGATCGTTGCTGGTTTTTGCCCGGCTGGCCGACCCTGAAGCGACGATTGTCTCGATCGATCTGCCCGGCGGGCGCTTTGGTGACGAGGGTCAGATGCTGCGTCCATGGGTAATCCCACGCCTGAAGCAGCCGCGGCAAAAGCTCCATTTTTTGCGGATGGATTCGCATCAAGACGCGGCTCGCGAATCTGTCGCGAAAATCCTGGGTGGGGAAAAGCTCGATATTCTGTTCATCGACGGCGATCACACCTATGAGGGTGTCAAGCAGGATTTCGCAATGTATTCGCCGTTGGTCAGGAAGGGCGGATTAGTCGCCTTTCACGACATCCTTGATCACCCGGCGCATCCCCAGGCGCAAGTCGGCAAATTCTGGAGCGAGATTAAGCCGAGCTATTCACACCGGGAATTCATCGCGAATCCCGCCCAGGGATGGGCCGGCATCGGCGTGCTGTTCGTTTGAACCTGGGCGTAACGGCCTTTATCCCGGCCATGGGATCTGCGCCGCCGGGGTTTGCGCGAGTTTTTCCAGATCGAAGTTCATCATTTTGGCGGCGTTCAGCCCGACCATCAACTCGACCTCCGATTGCGGCACCGACGACAACATCCGGGCTAGATGCTGGCGGCTGCGCGGCCATGTACCTTCGATATGCGGGAAATCCGACCCCCACATCATGTTGTTGACACCCAGCGTCTTGCGCAAAGGAACTTCATCGTCGGAAAAAACCGTGGTGACAAAGCATTGCCGATGCCATTGCTCGAGCGGCGACAGCTCGCCGCGATACGACTTGAGCGATCCCGCTTTGGTTTGCGATTGCCACCACATCTCGATCTCATTGAGCATCGGCGGGATCCACTGCGTGCCGCTCTCCAGGATCCCGATGCGCAAATCCGGGAAGCGCTCCGGCACCGAACCGGCCAGCAGATGCATCAGGTACTCGCGCTCGCCGACCAGGATATTGTGCTGCACCAGCAGCTCCCATCCAGGCTCCTCCTTGCCGCTGTTCGACCATGGCCAGATCGTCCCGTCCCATCGCAGCAGCGGCTTTTCACGGCCGTAACCCGCATGGAAAATCGCCGCCATCTTGCGCTCGGCCAGCGCCGACCACATCGGATCGTAAAAGCGCGAGTTGTAGGTGGGGAGATCGCGCGAGGCGAAAATCACCTTGCCCGGTAGTGAAATCGCGCGCAGCCCGTGCTGGTAAGCGTCATCGATTTCCTCCAGCACCGTGTCCATCCCGCAGATCAGGTTGACAACCGTGGACCCGGTGAAGCGATACGGCGCGGCCGAAACGTAATCAGCGAAATAACGATGATAGGCCAGGGTGCACTGATGGAGAAAATTCGGATCATCACTGAAGGCGCCGATAAATGGAGTGATGAATTCCGCGGCGACGCCGTCCGCGTCGATCATAGCCAGCCGTTCCTTCATCGGAAGCGGGCGAACGTATTCCTCAAAACCACCGCGGCGGCCGACATCCGGAACCGGTGTGAAGCCAACTTCTCCGAGGTTCCTCTTCTCCCGGTTAAGCGGACCGAAGGCGCCGATCAGCGTGGAAAAATAGCGCTCTGCCAGAATTTCGCCTTCATCGAATTCGGCATGCCATTTTCTGGGCAGAAACGGTTTCAGCTTGGCGATTAGCTCGGTATGGCTGTCCATCGAAATGACTATCATTGGCCTAACCTCCGACGCATCAGGTCCTGACTCTCCGGAAACAGGCACGGACTTGGCGTCCGCAACCACCTGAGAGACTGCCATCAAGTTCCCGCCGTTTGCAAATATCTTCCAGCTTGGGTTGATTTGGGCAGCGCCGAGCGAGGAGCAATCCGTGGCGGTGTCACCTCGCTCATGACGGCAATTGCGGTGTTGAGATTGCGCCTTGCAAACGGGACGTCCGCGAGGTTGCGACCGCAGAGCGAAACCCGGTAAGCCGGAGGACAACCGGAATGGCTGCGAGCAGTACTGCCCCGTGGCGTGATATAAACATGGCGTGAGTTCCGCGCTTTGCGATTTTCATCCGCTCGTTCGCATTTGGTTCGAGCGTCGTTTCGGCCGCCCTTCGCCGATCCAGGAAGCGGGATGGCCGCTGATTGGTGGCGGCCACGATGTGCTGTTGTGCGCACCGACCGGCAGCGGCAAGACGCTGGCCGCGTTTTTATGGTCGATTAGCCAGCTTGTGACCCAGGCGCAGTCGGGAAACCTGCCTGACCAGGTATCGGTCCTTTATGTTTCACCGCTTAAGGCGCTGGCCAACGATATCCGACTTAATCTCGAAGAGCCGCTGGGCGGGGTGCGCGAGGCTGCCCGGACGGCGGGTTTGAATCTGACGCCAATCCGCGCCGGGCTGCGCACGGGCGATACACCCGCGGGTGAGCGCAGCGCGATGCTGCGGCGGCCACCGCACATCCTTGTCACCACGCCCGAATCGTTGTTCATCCTGCTCACCAGCAGCCGTTTCCGGCAGAAGCTTGAATCGGTGCGATGGGTAATCGTGGACGAACTGCACGCAATGGCCGGCAACAAACGCGGCGCGCACCTGACGATCACCTTGGAGCGGCTGGAACGGATGGTCAAGGCGCACACCGGCGCGCGTCCGCTGCGCATCGGTCTTTCCGCCACGCTCAATCCAATCGAAGATCTGGGCCGTTTCCTTACCGGGGCGGAGATCGATTCCGATGGCGATCGGGTCGAGCGGCCGTGCCGAATCGTACGTGCCGGCGACGGCCCGCGCACGCTCGATCTGCAGGTGCTGGCGCCCGGCCCCGAACTGGGACCCCTGGCCACGCATCCCCATTGGGAGGCGGTTTACGACAGGATCGCCGAACTCATCGGGGAGCATCGCACCACTTTGGTTTTCACCCTGAGCCGGCGATGGGCGGAACGGGTCGCGCTGGCGCTGCAAAAACGGCTGGGCAATCAGGCCGTGATGGCCCATCACGGCAGCCTGGCGCGGGCGCAACGCCTTGCGGCTGAGCAGCGGCTCAAATCCGGTGAACTGCGCGCGATTGTTGCGACAGCCTCGCTCGAACTTGGGATCGATGTCGGTAGCGTCGATCTCGTCTGCCAGATCGATTCCCCCAAATCGATCTCGGCGGCGATCCAGCGTATCGGCCGCTCCGGCCATGCGCTGGGGCAAACGCCGAAGGGGCGGTTGTTCGCGATGACGCTGGACGACCTGCTGGAATGCGCCGCGGCGGTGCGCGCAATCCGCCGCGGCCATCTGGATCAGGTCGAAATTCCCACCGCATGCATGGACGTGGCGGCGCAGCAGATCATCGCGATCGCCGCCGAGTACGGTCAGATCAGCGAGGCCGAAATTTTGCGTCTGCTGCGCGGCGCGCACAATTTCGCCACGCTGGAAGCGGGCCAGCTGCGGCAGTTGCTGGAGCAGATGTCGGCGGAACTGCCCGAGCGAATCCAGGGCGCATATCCGAAGATTTTCTACGATCGAACCACCGGCAGGATAAGGCCGCGGCGCGGCGCGCGTCTGGCCGCGATCACCTCGGGTGGCACTATCCCCGAAGCCGGCAATTACGACGTTGTGATCGAATCGCAGCAGCGCAAGGTCGGCGAAGTCGAGGAGGATTTCGCGCAGGAGTCCTCGCGCGGCGACATCTTCGCGCTCGGCTCGATGCCCTGGCGGATCCTGCGTACCTCGTGCGGACGGTTGATGGTCGAGCCGGCGCCCGGGATGGCGCCGACGCTGCCCTTCTGGATGGCCGAGGCGCTGGGCCGAACACCCGCGCTGTCGGCGGAAATCGACGAACTGCGCCATACCATCGCGCGCCATCTTTCCGATCCGGAACAAGCGCAGCGATTTCTGATCGATGAATGCGCGCTCGAGCCGTCGGCCGCCGTGCAGGCGGTCAACTATGTGCGCCGCGGGCTTAACGCGCTGGGCGCGATTCCCGACCAGAGCACGATCGTGGCGGAGCGCTTCTTCGACGGTTTGGGCGGTACCCAGATCGTGCTCCATGCGCCCCTGGGCATCAGGCTCAATCGCGGTCTGGGGCTCGCGCTGCGCAAGAAGTTGTGCCAGTCGTTCGATTTCGAAATTCAGGCTTCGGCCACCGACGACGGCGTGCTCCTCGCGCTCAACTCGCGCCACAGTTTTGCGTTGGAACAGATCTTTACATTTCTGAATTCGCGCACGCTGCGCGACACCCTGGTCCAGGCGCTGCTCGCCACTCCCATGTTCGAGGTGCGTTTTCGCCATGTCGCCACGCGGGCGCTCAGCGTGATGCGCAATGTGAAGGGGCGCAAGGTGCCGGCGTGGATTCAGCGCCTGCGCGCTCAGGATTTGACGATCGCGCTGTTTCCGCAGCAGCAGGCCTGTTTTGACAACAAGCCCGCTTACGTCGAAATTCCCGGCCATTTCATCGTGCAGGAAGCCATCCGCGAATGTCTCCAGGAATCCACCGACATCGGGCGCCTTACCGATTTGATCGCAGGCATCGAGCAGGGACGGGTGCGCACCCTCGCCGTCGACAGCATCGCGCCGTCGGTGTTCGCGCAGCGCCTGTTGCTGGCGTGGGACTACTCGTTCCTTGACGACGGCGAACGCGCCAATCGCCGCAGCCGCTCCGTGATGATGAATCGGGGGATGGCCGAAGATGTGCTGCGGACCGAGGATCTTTCCGAACTGCTCGCGCGCGACGCGGTTGAACGGGTCAATGCCGAAGCTGCGGGAACCGCGCCGGGAACTCAGGCGCGCTGCGCCGATGAGCTGTACGAATCGATCAAGTCGCACGGCGCGCTCGAGCCCGAGGAGATCCGCGCGCGTGTCAACGGTGACGGCGCAGCGTTGATCCGAACTCTGTCCGAGTCCGGCCGCATCGTTCAGATCCGCCTGCGCCACCGCGCCGTGCCCTTGTGGGCCGCCGCCGATGACGCCGGCCTGTTTCGCGCCGCTTATCCCGACCTGGTATCGAACGCCTCAACCGGCGACGAACGCGACCGCGCACGCCAGGAGTTGGTGCGTCGCGCGATGCGCAATTGTGGTCCGCGTTCGTCAGCGGAGGTTGCCGCGCGTTGGGGATTGGAAATCGCGGAGACCGAACGCTTTCTGAACGCTCTGGAAGCCGAGGGCAAGGTTTTTCGCGGACGCTTTGTCGGCGAGGGCGAGACCTGGTGCGATCGCTACAACCTGGAGCGCATCCATCGCCTGACGCTGGAGCGGATCCGCGCCGAGGTCGAGCCCTGCGCGGACCACCAGTACGTCGGCTTCCTCTTGCGCTGGCATCATATTGGCGGCGCCGATCTGCCGCCCGGCGCCGCGGGAGTTGGTGTCGTCCTCGATCAGCTAAGCGCCGTCGCGCTCGATACGGAACTGTGGGAACGCGTGATTCTTCCCGCCCGCGTGCCAGATTACCGGCCCGACTATCTCGACCTGCTTTGCCTGAGCGGCCAGATGATGTGGATCGCGCAACCGCGCGGCGATGCCCGGGAGGAAGTGCCCTCGCGGATCGCATTTGTTCCTCGCCTCCAGCCGCTGCGGATGCGTTCGCGCGCGCCCCAACCGGAGGACGCCAAGGAGCAAATCGTATTAAGTGTGCTGCAAAAAGGCGGCGCCCAATACCTGGATCAGATCGCCCTGGCTGCCGGACTTTCCGATCGCGACGTGTTGCGGGCGCTGTGGAGCCTGGCCGCCGGAGGTTGGGCAACCAACGACAGCTTCGCTCCGCTGCGTTTGCTGTCAGGCAATTCCGACGCGATGGCCGCGCTGGCAGTTGGGTCCGAGCGCAAATCCAGCCGCTACGATGCGGGTTTGCGCGCCCGGCTTAAATCCAGCCTGGGCGGCCGATGGGTTGCATTCGGTCCCAGTCGCCACGATCACGGTCCCGAGCAGCCTGCGGCCGAGGCGGAGCGCGAATTGGCGATGGCGCTGTTGCGCCGCCATGGAATTTTAGCGCGCGAGATCATCGCCACTGAGGAAGGCGTCACCTGGTCTGAGCTGAGGTTCGCGCTACGGCGGCTTGAGTATGGTGGAACGATCCGGCGCGGGTACTTTGTGCGCTCGCTTTGCGGGGAGCAGTACGCGCTGCCCGAAGCGGTCGCCATGCTGCGCGCAATCACAACGGCGCCGCCCACGGATGACGTCGCGGCGTTAAGCGCAGCCGATCCCGCTAATCCGTATGGAGCGGCGCTGCCCGGATGCGGTATCGCGCGCGAGCCGGGCAACGTTATCGTGATTGCCGCCGGGCGGCCGTTGGTTGGTCTGGCAGGCCGCGATCTGATCTGCTTGGAGCCCATCGGCACGGATCAATTCAGCCGAGCAGTGGCCGCAATTTTGAAATTGAAGCACAAGCTGAAACTTGACACCGTCGATGGCCAGCCGGCGCTCAATTGTGCACGAGTGAGTGAGCTTGCCGCGATGCGGTTCCATTCCGATGGCCGCAGCCTGATTTACGACGGCCTGCCGGGACCGCCCCCGGCTCGCGCGGCGATGATAGGTAAGGCCCGCGAACAGCAACCGCATCGCTGACGATCGGATCGGCGGTCAGAAAGGTATTCAGAATGCCTGACGGGAAACAACAAGACGCCTCTCAAGCCCGCGGCTCAGAATTGGCAAGGCTGCAGGCGCTTATGGATCGCAGCACCGCGAGCGCGACCGAGTCAGTCGCCGATTCGGTGGCGTTTGCCGGACGGCAGATGTCGGCCGCGGAATTCGTCGAATTCTGGCGCAGCATCAGGCTGGTCGCGATGTGTACGGTCGGGGCTAATGGGCAGCCTCATGTCGCTCCCGTTCACGCGCAGTTGGGAGGCGCGAAGTTCGGCTTCGGGCCCGGCCACGACAGCGTCGACCCGAACTCCGATCTGACGACGTTGCGGATGGTGGTATACGAAGATGCCGTGCGACGCGCGGATCTGGCGCACAATCCGCGCGTCGCTATAACGACCTGGCGCGATGACGGGGCGGCGGCGATCCTGTACGGACGCGCCAGTGAAGTTCCCGGCAGCCTGCGGCCGGCGCGCGCCGGCCGCAGCGGCAAGCCACGCCGGGTGGTCGAGCTGGCAATCAAGCTCAGCCGCATCTATGCGATGCGCCCGCCCCAAAAGCGATCCGAATAGGAGCACGAAACTGCGCCGGCTCAATTCGCGATCAATTCGGCCCGGACACTCACTACCGGGCGGCAATGTCTTTTTGTGGACTTGGCGCTTTCCCCGCCGGGCTGGAGCGCCATCCAGCTCTGTGTCAGTCCAGCGGACAGTAACGGTTGGCTTGAATTTGTTGCGCGGATATAGGTTGGGCTTTGGAGGTTTGCCCGCAACATGCTTGATTCGCACAGTGATGCCGCCATGAGCATGTCAGTTCCCTTCTACCACAAATACATCGCAGTCGTTCACTCGGATTTTACGGCAATCTACTCGCGCGATACTCACAAATGGCTGCTGCTCGCCCCGGTGATCGGCGCGATAACCGGGCTTTTGATCACCGGCGTGGTAGTTTTGATACTCCATATCCAGTGGGCTTTTCTGCTATCGCTTTACTATCGCCATCACCTGCTGATCGTCCCGCTGACAACGCTGGGATTTCTGATCGCGGGGCTGATCATGCAGTATTTGACACCCGACCCGAACCAACACTCCACCGAGGAAATCATCGCGTCCTACCATGAGCATCAGGGGGACATAGATCTGCGGCCGTTTTGGTTCAAGCTACTGGCGGCCGCGGCGACCGTCGGGTTTGGCGGCAGCGCGGCCCTGGAAGGCCCCAGTATTTACGGTGGCGGCGGCATCGGGTCGTGGCTTTGGGGCCGAATCAAAGGCTTCAAGCTGACCCAGGCCGACCGCCGCGTGATGCTGATCAGCGGCGCGGCGGCGGGGATGGCGGCGGTGTTCCGCGCCCCCTTGACCGGCCTGATCTTCGCGTTGGAGATGCCCTATCGCGACGACCTCGCGCACGAAGCGCTGCTGCCCTCGCTGATCGCTTCGGTGGTGTCATACGCCACGCTGGTGGCCTTGCTCGGCTCGGAACCGCTGTTTGGATTTATCGGTTCGCGGTCGTTTTCCGCTCGCGACCTGCTGTGGTCGGCGCTGCTGGGCGTGGTTTGCGGAATAGCGGCGCTGTTGTTCGCCATGATCTTCCGGCGCTTTCGCCGCTTCATGGTCAGACTGCCGGTTGCGCATACCTGGAAGATGGTGGCCGGAGGTTTCCTGACCGGGCTGTGCGGCCTGCTTTTCGTGCAGACCTATCCAGGTGTTGCGCTGATGCCGCTGGGACCCAATTACGAAGCGGTCAAGGACATCCTGGCGAACTCGCATCCGGCTCAGTGTCTGCTGCTGTTCGGCCTGCTCAAGGCGGCGGCCACGCTCTTCAGCCTGGGCGTGGGCGGGGTCAGCGCGATGTTCGTGCCGCTGCTGCTGATGGGCGGCTCGATTGGAAAGGTGTTCGGCCAGTCGCTGGTGCATGTCAACGGGGTGGACCTCTACGCCGCCGTCGGGATGGCCTCGTTTATCGCCGCAGCTTACAAAACCCCTCTGGCCGCGGTCATGTTCGTTGCCGAGACCACCGGCGGTCTATCCTTTCTGATCCCCACCCTGATCGGTTCGGCCATCGCCTATGGAGTCTCGGGCGAAGCTTCGGTCTCGGCCGACCAGCGCTTGCATGAAGTAGCCAAACTCAGCGGCCCCACCGGCATCAAGGTTCGCGAGATCATGCAAACCCGGATTGTCGGCGTCCAGGCCAACGCGACAATCAAGGAATTTTTCGACAACGTGGCGAAGACCTATCACCATCAGGTTTACCCGGTGTTCAAGGACAAGCAGGCTACTGGCGTCATCTCGCTGTGGGAAATAAGCCAACTGCCGCCCGAGCAATGGGCAAAGACGCGGGTGGGAGACGCGGCGCATCCGGAAATCGCCGAAATTCCGGAATATGCCGATTTGGGTGAAGCGGTGCGATTGCTGCTGCGCCAGCGGCGTGATCGTTTGTTGCTCGTCACGGGTCCCGACCATACGCCGGTCGGCGTCGTGACTTCATCCGACGTGTTGCAGGCGCTGGAACCCGCCAGCCGCCCGCACCATTAGCGGTCTGCCACACGCTGAGGCGGCTCGGCCATTACCCATACTCGATGGGAGCTTCAGTAGCCGCTGAGCGTGGCGACGCGCTCGCGATGGAATACCGGATCGCCGAAGAATGGATCATCAAAGCGGGCGCGCTTGAACCACAGATGGATGTCATGTTCCCAGGTGAAGCCGATCCCGCCATGCATCAGCACCGATTGATCCGCGGTGCGGCTGTACACCGCCGACAGCCGCGCCTTGGCCATCGAGGCCGCGCGCGAGACGTCCTCCAAACCCGCATCCTGCGCATAGGCCGCATACCACAGCAACGAACGCGCGGGTTCGATCGCCGCGATCAGTTCGGCCGCCAGATGTTGCAGGGCCTGGAATGAACCGATCGGACGCCCGAACTGCTCGCGGACCTTGGAGTACTCAACCGCCATTTCCAAGGCGCGTTCGGAACCGCCCAGGCAATCCGCCGCCATCACCACCGCGCCCGCATCGATCAATTTGTCGAGCAGCCCCGCGCTTTTCGCCAGACGCGCCTCCTGCGGCACCTTGACGCCGTCAAACTTGACTTCGCACACGCGGCGGGTCTGATCGACGTTGCGCAAAATCCTGGCGCTGAGACCGTTGGCTCCGCCTTCCACAATGAAAAAGTCAAGCCCTTCAGGACCAGGGGTGCTGCGCGCGGCAACTACGATGAAGTCAGCGGCATGAGCGTAAGGCACGAACATCTTGGTGCCATTGAGGACAAAACCATTGCCTTCGCGCACGGCGCTTAGGGCGATGTCGGCGGGATCGAGGCTGTCAGCCTCCTCCACGATCGCCACGGTGCCGGTCAGCCGCCCGGATGCCAGTTCGGGCAGCCAGCGCCGGCATTGATCGGGCGATCCTCCCAGTTTAAGGGCGCTGGCCGCAATTCCGGAGGAAAACGGGAAGGGTCCGGGCATTGCCGCGTAGCCGCACTCTTCGAGCAGAATTGCCAAATCGAGCATGCCCAGACCGAGCCCCCCGAACTCTTCAGGGATGATCATTCCGGTCCAGCCAAGTTCGGCGATTTTTTTATACAGGTCGGGCGCCAAGCCGCTTTCTTCGGCCATCACCTTGCGCACCACCGATGACGGGCATTCGTTGCTCAGGAAGTCCCGCGCGCCCGCTTTGAGTTGCTCTTGTTCTTCGCTCAAGCCGAAATCCATTTAATTGACCCTCGCGCTGTGCTGCGCCGTCGTTGTTGGCGATTTTACCTGCTTCTGGGCATTCCAAGACCGCGCTCGGCGATCACGTTTTTCTGAATCTCCGAAGTGCCCCCACCGAACATCCGGGCGATCGACCCGAACCACGTCGCGGACCAGACGCCGCGGTCCAGCGCGCTCGGTTCGCCGCGCCCCAGCGTACCGTAATCCCCCAGCATTTCCATCGCGGTCAGCGCCATCCGATGGTGCAGTTCGGTGCCAACCAGCTTGGCCACCATGTTCTCGACCCCGCCTGGACGTTTGTGGATCGCGTTGGAAAGCAGCCGCAGAGAATGCAGCCGCATCGCCTCAACGTCGATTTGCATTTCGGCCAGACGATGGCGGTAAAGCTGATGGGAGGTCAGCGCAATGCCGCCGCGGCGCAGATCACGCGCCCGTTCCATCAGCTTATCGAACAGGCGCTGCGGACTGGAGCCCAACCAGTTGCGCTCATGCACCATCGTGGTATTGGCGACCTTCCATCCTTCGTTAAGTTCGCCGACCAGATTGGCGCGCGGCACGCGGACGTTGTCAAAAAAGACCTCGCAAAAGTCCGCCTCGCCGTTCATCTGCACCAGCGGGCGCACGGTGATGCCCGGGCTTTTCATATCGATCAGAAGATAGGAAATGCCCTTATGCTTGGGCGCGTCCGGATTGGTACGAACCAGACCGAACATCATGTCGGCGATGTGCGCGCCTGACGTCCATACCTTCTGGCCGTTGACCACGAATTCATCGCCGTCAAGTTCTGCGCGGGTGCGCAACGAAGCAAGGTCGGAACCGGCGCCGGGCTCCGAATAGCCCTGGCACCAGATTTCCTCGGCGGTCAGGATTTTGGGCAGATAGCGCCGCTTTTGCTCCTCGGTGCCCCAGGTGATCAGCGTCGGACCCAGCATCGAGATCGCATTGCTGCCAATCACCCCGGGGACATTGGCGCGCATCAGTTCCTCGCTGACGATCGCCTGGCGCATCGGATCAAGCGCCTGACCGCCATATTCCTTTGGCCATGACAGCGCAAGGTAACCGGCTTCATACAACTTGCGCTGCCATTCCTTGGCGCGCTGCACCCAGGTCTTGCCGTCCACGACGCCGCGTTGATGCAGCGCGACGGGGCGGTTATGTGCCAGCCAGTCCCGCACCCGGTCGCGGAAGGCTTCTTCCTGCGCATTGAGGTTCAAGTCCATTGCTTAGTCCCTTTACGGATAGCGCGTGCTTCCCTCATCAGCATAGCCGAAGACATATTTCAAGCGAGCCTGCGCCCGATTTGATTGGCGGCGGGTCCGGTTGCTAGATTGCGGATTAGCGTTCCCCCGTTTGCGGAGATCTGAACCAGATGGCGACGATAATCACGAGCGAATGCATCAACTGCGGGGCTTGCGAGCCCGAATGTCCCAACACGGCGATTTATGCCGGTGGCGCGGAATGGGAACTCAATGGCGTCAGCTCCCCGGCTTTGTCCGACGAAATCTTCTATATCGTGCCCTCCAAGTGCACGGAATGTGTGGGATTTTACGATCACGAAGCGTGCGCGGCGGTGTGTCCGGTGGACTGCTGCATTCCAGATCCCGACAACCTCGAAACCGAGCAGGTGCTGCTCGAGCGCGCCCGGGCGCTGCATCCCGACCAGACTTTTCCCGATGATGCGCCGTCGCGCTTCCGCAAGGATGACGGTGCGGCGACCGCGGCGTCAGGCAACGGAGCATCCGCCAATGGCGCCGTGGCCACGTCAGCAACGGTGGCCGCCCCCGCTCCGCCACCCGCGCCGGCCACCGCTGAGCCAGAACCCGTCAAAGCCGCGGCGCCGTCTCCCCCACCTCCCGAGGCCCCCGCGACCGCCGTGCCGCCTGCACCCGCTGCCCCGGAACCAACGCCGCCCGTGACGGCTGCGGCTACCGCTGAGGCGAGTAAAACCGATGGGGCCGCCACCCCTGCGGCGATGGCCACGGCTGCCGAGCTTTCGGAATTCGACCCGGCAACCTGGGAGGTCCCGGTCGTATGCCACGTGTGCAACGCCAGCTACACCCTGCCCTATCGCCACTTCCAGATCGGGACGGTCTTCTACTGCCCATCCTGCTCGGCCTCATTCGTACCCAACAAGACCATTTATGAGGCGGTGCGCAAGCTCTTCGAAGGCTTTTACGGCCAGCGTAAGCGCCAGCGCGAGGAGTTCGAACGCCGTCGCGCACGCGAGTTAAAGATCTTCGAGGAGTGTCAGTCCGCGGACAAACAGGCTTTCGAGCAGGCGCTGGACAAACTGGCGCACGAGATGAAGCCGGCGGGCAAGCTGGTCAAGCCCAGGGGCCTGGCCGCGATGTTTACATAGTCTCGCTGTCCCTTGCGCAGGGCCAAAGCACCAACCCCGGTCCTGGTAGCAAGAGCCAACAGCTTGTAGGCCTTGGCGTACCTGTTATGAAGTCCCAAATCATCTCATAGGGCTGACTGGGGCTCGTTGAGGTCATCCTTGCATGCCCAATCCCACGCTGTCGTGCCATCTGCATTGCAAGATCCCCTTGACCGCAGGCGCTTACCGATGGTAGGGCAGGAAACCATGGCGGCCATTCTAAGCTTTCGCCGCGTGCGCAAGGACCCTGTGGGGCCCACAAACGCCGAACTGGCGGAGGCGCAATTCTGGCGCAAGTCGATGGTGCGGTCCTCGATCGCGATGGGCGCGGTGGTCGTCATTGCGCTTGGGACCCTACTCCTCGGGATGCAGGAGAAGCTGTTCGATGACGACTGGGGGATGTGGGTGCTGGTCATCGCGCTGTTCTCGGTGGCGGGTCTGACCAAAGTGATCATGGCCAACATCCTCTTCTATTTTCTGTTGAGGGAAGAAGCGGCGGTTGGCAGGTCGGGCGTGTCGCCTCCGGACCCGGGACTGCGGACGAAGGCGCCGCGCAAGGTTATGCAAACGAAGGTGCGGCGCAGGGGTCGTCGTCAAGTGCGCGTCCACAGAGGTTGCGCGGCGCGCGTCAAGTGAGTCGGCGCACGGCCGGCTCAGCAGTCAGGCCCGGTTACAACTCAGGGGGCTTTTCCGCAATCAGGTCGGCCGAGCCGGGCGCGGGAGAGCGGGTTGGTTGGAACACGCTGGCACGCGGCAATCCGAGCGGGATCAGGCCCAGTTCGGCGGCGCACTGCTCGATCGCCCAATACGCTTTGCGGCCCGCGTCGATAATCTCGTTGAGGACCAGCGCAGCGACAATCAAGGCCAAACCCGCCAACGCCAAATCAACCGAAGGAGCCAAGCGCATCAACGTGGCGAAGGCCGCAGTAATCGCGCTTATTCCCAGCACGAGCTTACCCAGCAGGCTCAACCTGACCTGCACCTGGACCACGGTCTTGAGTTTGCCGCCCCGATGCTCCTCATCCGCAGTTTTGATGCGCAGCCGGGTCCACGAATCGGGCTGGATTTCCAGGTCGTAGTCGTTCCATCCGCTGTCGACTCGAACCGGCATGGCGGACCGCGTAAAGCGCTTCAGCAGCCGATCGAGCAGGCTGTCGCGAGGCAGACCGCTCTCGCTCCAGTATGCGAGTTTGAGCGCCCGCTGCCGCAATTGAACAACCGGACGCTGACGCGGCGCCATTTCCACACCCTTGGCCGCGAAAGCGCCGGCCAGGCGGAATTTATATCGCGTAATAGTGCGAAACATCGGTCCCGTATAAGCGAGAAATGCCACTAACAGACGCGAGCTAAAGCTGTCGTGTGTCTTCTCCAATGGTGCTTTCCAAGCGTAGTAGAGCGCCCAGAGGGGCCCCAGGGCAAGCATCAGGAGAGCAGGAATGGAGGAAAAGCCGGCCGCTAGAGAGAAGACCAGCACTACTGACCACAAGGCCTGCCATTCGAGCGTCTGGGGCAGAAATCTGAGCAGACCCATCGGGGGTTCGTAAATGGTTTGAAAAAAGCCGCGGCTGGTCTTCACCCATCCGATTAGCCTGCTCGCGCCGGGTATGGTCCGCGCCAGACCCGGGATGCGCCCACGCCACATCACCTGTCCCAGCGCATTAAAGCGCTCCGGGTATTTGAAGTAGAGCATTGCTTCGGCTCTGCCGTAGCCGCGCTGCTGATTGTAATAGGCCTTGACGGTGTTGCGGCGGAAATGCCAGACGAAAGCCGACGGGCAGAAGCCCACCACAAAGCCCGCGTCCAGTGCGCGCCAACAGATATCGACGTCGTCGCCCGCAGCGGTGAATTGCGGGTCAAAGCCGCCGATTGCCTGAAGGACCGCCTTACGGAAGACCATGTTGCAGCCCGCCAGATGCTCGGCCCGGTCCTCGCCGGTCAGGACATGGCAGGGTGCTCCAGGCGATGCTGCCACGCAAGCCTCGACGCGGCCTTCTTCGTGCGGGGCATAATTGGGGCCGCCGCAGGCGTCGAACCCATTGGCCGCCATCGCTGCCACCATCAATGTGAGCCAATGCGGGTCGACGACACAGTCGGAGTCGGTATAGGCGATGATCTCACCCAAGGCGGCCTGCATCCCGACGTTGCGCGCCGTGCTCAGGCCTTTGTTGGGTTGGCGTATCAGGCGGAATTGAGGGAATCTGGCCGCAATTTCGGCGGTGGAGTCGCTGGATCCGTCGTCGACGACGACGACTTCGAAATTCGGGTACGCCAGTTGGCACAGCGAATTGAGGCAGGCCTCCATCGTGCGTTCGGCGTTGTAAGCGCAAATGACTACCGACACCATCGGCGGCTTGCGCAACTGCGGCGGGCAGTTGCCATTAAGGGCGACGAAGGGCAGGACTTCGTCGGGCTTAAGCGCGATCATCGCCAGCGCATCGGTGCGCGGAGGAGCCTTGAATGACGAAGCGACCACGCCCGCGGCACCCGCGGCAAAAGCGCATCCAACCCGTTCGTCCTGGTCGCTTGATCCTGCTTCCAGCTCGATGACGACCGGACGGGCTTCGGCGATGTTGTGCAGACTTACGATATAATTACTAAGTTCGTAACCGGACAATCCCGGCGCGGTGCTGTACAGGAAATCTTCTTCCAACCCTGCCAAAGCGCGCGTGGACGGCTGATGGCGCACCGACACCAGCGCCCCGCAGCTATGACGTTTGAGGTGACGCACCAGATCAGCCAGTAAACGCTGCACGCGCCGGACATCCATCATCCGCAACCTTTGAGGATTTATGACCGGGCTTAGCAGAAATCCGATGAATCCCTTGCAACCGGTATATTGCCGGGCAAGGGCGGTGAGTTCGCGGCGTGCCGCCTTGACCGCAGCGCGCGCGAGCAATCGCTCGATTTCGATCGGTATCTCGACCAAAGTATGCAGGCCATTGGCTGCCGCGAGGTCCACAGCGGTGCTGGCGCCACCGCTCTTCACAATCACCGCGGTGGTGTGGGCGGCTTCGAGCTGCCTCAGGCGGGCGCGCAATTCCACTTTCGCGCTAAAATCATCGGCAGCGGGCAGCGTATCCAAACGCATCGCCTTCAGAAAAAACTTGGAGCCCGCTCGGTTCAGAAACTTGCCGTGAGCGGTTATCGGGCAAGTCAGGCTGGAAGAGTCTATGCTCATGATAAGGGGCTGAAGAGCCAGACCTGTGCCAGATAAAAATGTGAGTTAAATCAGCGACTGATTGCAGCAATTACCTTGAGCACACGACAAATTGGGGTGGCTGGTAACCCTTTTGCGCTGTGTACCAGGAATCCTAATCCGTCGAGAACATACGGGTTCGCATTCTGCAAAGCGGCAACCCTAGTAGCTTGGTTTTTGGGCGGGTGTTATGTTCGCTCCAGATGACGACGAAGGGGAGCATTTTTTGATGCCTTCACTGACCGGACGTCAAGCGGACAACTCGGACTCTTCCCATAAAACCTGCGGTTGCTCCACTTTGCTGACACCTGCCCCGAGGATAGCCGATGATACTGTGGAGGCCACCCCGCAGGAGATCGCGTCGGTCCGCAGCCAGCTTACCACTATCGAACCTCTGCTCAATGCGCTGTTCGGCGAAACCTGGAGCCGTGAGCCCTCCAGTCTCAAGGCGCGGCGGATGGCGGCTGAGCTTATCGAGCAGCATTTTGACGGTATCCTCGCCGAGTGGGAGCAGGCGGTGGCACAGGTCTTCGGGGTAGCAGGCGCGGAAAAGCGGCGAGAAAATCTTTACAGCTCTTTGGTCCGCTTTATTGCTCATCTGCGCGAACCTGACAATCTGGATACCTACATCAACCTGCGCCAACACTGCCAGGAGGGGATGTTATCGCGGGCCAATCCGGCCCAGTTCAACCTTGTTCATATCGCGCTCAAACAGAAAATCCTGCGTCATGTTCGCGCGACTTTGCGCGGTCGTAAACAGGAACTGGTGCGTGACGCGGTGGTTGCCGCGATCGACGAGCTGCGCATGATGGTGTCGGGTTTCTATATCGAGTCACGGGAATCGGCTCTGCGCGCTTCCGAGGAGAAATATCGCAACTCGATCGATCACGCCCCCGACCCCATGTATGAAATTGACCCGGATACGTTCGCGATCATCGCCGCGAATTCCGCCGCGCTAAAACTGACCAGGGTTACTTCGGGCTCGGCCAATGGCGATCCGGTCGGACGTTATGTGGGGCAACTCACCGCCGACGGCTTGTGTCCGGGACTCCTGGCCCATCTGAAAACGGTGGTCGAAAAGGGCAGCGCCCAGTGCTATGACCTGCCGATGGCGGGGCGCTATTTCGATGTGAACTCGGCGCTGATTCCGTTCGGCCGCAACCGCTTCATCCAAATGATCCTGCATGACGTCACCGAAAAGCGCGAGATGCTGGGGGAGCTGCTCAAGGCTGAGCGACTGGCGGCCACCGGCACTTTTGCCGCCGGCGTAGCGCACGAAGTCAACAATCCGCTGGCCTCGATTTCCTCGCTTGTGCAGTCGTTATCGATCGGCGAAAACGATCCTGCGCGGCGCACTACGGTGCATACGATCCTGTCGCAAATCACCCGCATTTCCGCCACTCTCAAGGATTTGGTCGATTTCGCCCGTCCCTCAACCGCCGAGCGCCGACCGCTTAATCTCAACTCGCTGGTGACCGAAACGCTGCGCCTGCTGACCTACAACAAGCGGTTTTCAGGCATCTCTTTGGAACCCCGCCTGGCGCCGGACCTCGATCTCGTATTCGCCGACAACAACGAAATTCAGCAGGTTTTGCTCAATCTGCTGCTCAACGCCGCCGACGCCACCCAGGGCAGTGACGGCCAGATCCGCATCGTGACCGAAAATTATCGCGGCGCCGACCAGAATAACCGCGTGCTGATGAAAATAATCGACAACGGCATCGGCATCCCGCGCGAACATCTGGAACGCGTCTTCGAACCTTTCTTTACCACCAAGCCGGCCGGCGCGGGTGCGGGTTTGGGTCTGTCGCTGTGCCAACGAATCGTGCTGGCCAACCGCGGCACGATTCGTATCGATAGTGAAGTGGGGAAGGGAACGACGATAAAGATTTCCCTGCCCGCCTATGAGCCTTCGCAGGATACGAGGGCGTTAGCTTTCGCCCGATGAGCACCGAACAGTCCTGGCCGAACTCGGAGGGGGAGCCCCTGCGGGTCCTGGTGGTCGAGGATGAGGAGTTGATGCGCTCCATTATCTCCCAACTCCTGAGTGCCGAGGGCTACGAGGTGATCGAGGCCCACGCCGCCGAAGTCGCGCTTAGTCTGTTCGAACGGCAGAAGATCGACGTCGCGGTGCTCGACCTCAATCTCGGTCACGGCGGCAACGGATTGGAATTGCTGGGGAAGATTCGCGACCTCGACCCTGAGGTAATGGGTATTATTCTGACCGCTTACGCCAGCGTGGAATCGGCTGTCGACGCGCTGCGCAAGGGCGCTTACGACTACCTGACCAAGCCCTTCGCCAACGACCATCTCAAGGCCGTCGTGCGCAACGCGCTGGCGCAAAAGGCGCTGTTTCGCGAAAACCGGTTCCTGCGCCGGGAGCTGCGCGACAAGTACAGCTTCGAGAACATTATCGGCAAGAGCGACGCGATCCAGCAGGTGTTCCGCCTGATGGAAAAGGTCGCGCGCACCGATTCCAGCGTGCTCATCACCGGCGAATCGGGCACCGGCAAGGAACTGGTCGCGCGCGCGATCCATTTCACCTCGGAGCGCGGCAATGGCCGCTTCCTGCCGATCAACTGCGGCGCGTTGCCGGAAACCCTGCTCGAAAGCGAACTGTTCGGCTACAAGCGCGGCGCCTTCACCGGAGCCGTGCAGGACAAGGTCGGACTGCTCAAAAGCGCCGACAAAGGCACCTTGTTCCTCGACGAAATCGGCGAGATGCCGCTGCAGCTGCAGGTCAAACTGCTGCGCGCGCTGCAGGAACGCGAATGCTATCCGGTCGGATCCAACGAGGCGGTGCGCTTTGACGTACGCCTGCTGTGCGCGACCAACCGCGACCTGGAACAGGAGGTCCGCGAAGGCCGCTTCCGCGAGGAACTGCTCTACCGCATCAACGTGATCACGATTCCGCTGCCGCCGCTGCGCGAGCGCAAGGATGACATCCCCCTGCTGGCAAACTACTTCCTGCGCAAATATGAAAAGGCGCATGGGCGCGGGCTGATGCGGTTTTCCAAAGGCGCGATGCGCCTGCTTATCAATTACGCCTGGCCCGGCAACGTGCGCGAACTGGAAAACGCCGTCGAACGAGCCGCGATCCTGGCGGAAAGCGAGGTCATCCATTCGCACGATCTGCCGGAAAAACTCGGGCAGGCGCGCATCGCCACCACCGACCTCGAAGGCTTCGAACTAACGCTGGAGGAACTGGAGCGCGAGCACATCAAGCGGATCCTCACCAAGGTCGGAGGCGACAAGGCCAAAGCCGCCGAAATCCTCGGCATCCACCTTTCAACTCTCTACCGCAAGGTCCAGCGGCTGAAACTCGAAGATTTCAAGGATCAACCCGCCGGGATGGTCGCCAAGGGCGCCTAGCCGCGGGAGGTTCCAATTCCTTATGGACAGGCCAGACGTAGCGAAGCCGGCATTGCCGCGATAGAATTGAGGCGCTATTCGGGCGCGGCTTAGGAGAATCATTATGGACATACTCGCACCATCGCACCTGCTGATCCTGCTGGTGATTATTTTGATTATTTTCGGTCCCAGCAAACTCGGAGACGTGGGCGGCGCATTGGGCAAGGCGATTCGCGATTTTAAAAAGGCGATGAACGAGCCGGATACCGGCGCCACCACCAAAGCCACCCAGGTGGAAGCCAAACCCACTGAACCCAAAGCCTGACCAGCGCCGCTCCCGCCGCCCCGGAGTCTGCATCGGCAAAATGCTCGGGCGGCGCCGCTCGCCCTACCTTTCGAGGAGGGAAGAATTTATACAACTCGGTCTGCTTGTGGCGAGCGCCAGGCTTCGCCGGCGACAGCTGGTCGCCTTTGCGCAAATCAGTGACGCAGCGCGGGAATAGAAGTGCGGTTCCCGCACCAGTCGATTCTCCAAGCCATCGCCAATTCGTATCAACGGGAAAACCTGCCTTCAGTAATATTGCCCGCTTTCGTCGAGCCCGACCTTGCCCGCGAAGCTGCGGTAGGCAACGGTCAGGTAGACCGCGGCCAGAATGATTCCGGGGATGAACCACACCAGGCCGATTTTCAGGGAATGGAGCGGAGCGGCGGCGTTATACACGGTCAGTCCGAAACGCAGATCGACGTTGGATGGCAGCACGAATGGGTAGAGTCCGAAGGCGGTGCTGCCGAGGACTCCAAGCACATAAAGACATGAGCACGCAAACGCGTACCAGCCGGTGGCCGGGCGATTGAAGTACGCACAGCCGAACAGTCCGGCCGCAATCAGCACGGGAAACACATACCCCCACGCGACGCTGGAGAAGCGCGCGAGCAGCTGCGGCTGGACCAAGGGACTGACCGCCGGCACCAGCAATGTGAAAGCCAGCATCGGCCACCACACCTTCGCCGCCACCCGGCGGCATCGCGCCTCGAGCTCGCCCCCGGTCTTCATCGCCACCCAGAGTGCGCCGTGCTCGGCGACCGCGAACAAGGTGGCGACACCGACCACGATAGTGAACCAGTCGAGAATCCCCGGGTTGGGACCAGGACGGAAATTGGTCCACAACGGCAGAAAGAAATAGCCGCTGGCGTCGAGCGGCACTCCGCGAATCACATTGCCCAAGGCGGCACCGAAAAATATCGTCAGCAAGGTGCTGGCGAGCGCGAACACGACATCCCACAGCGGCGCCCAGACGGGGCTTTCGATATGGTTGCGGAATTCGAGCGAGATGCCGCGCAGGATCAGCAGCCAGAGCACAACCGTCAGCGGGAGATAGAAGCCGCTGAAGCTGGCGGCGTAAAGTCCCGGAAAGCTCATGAACAGCAAACCACCCCCTGCCAGCAGCCATACCTCGTTGCCGTCCCATACCGGGCCGATCGCGCGCATCACCATGCGGCGCTCGGCGTCGGTGTGCGCCACGAACAGGTCAATGACGCCGGCGCCGAGATCGAAGCCGTCGAGGATGGCGTACACCGCTAACATCGCCGCAATTATCCAAAACCAGAAGGTCGCCATCGCGTGCACCTTTCCTAATCTGTGCTTTCGGTTGGATGTGCGTGAGAGCCAGGAACTTCAGGTTCGGCGAGCGGTCCGCGCTCGATTTCGAGATAGATCAGGAACAGAAACAGAACCATCAGCGCCGCATACATCCCGGCGAAGCCGATCAGGGTGAACATCGCGTTGCCGCCGGAGACCTGCGGCGAGGCGCCTTGGGCGGTACGCATCAGGCCGTATACAAGCCAAGGCTGGCGTCCGAGTTCGGCGGTCATCCAACCGAAGGTCGTGGCGATATACGGGAAAGGCGCCAGCAGCATCAGGACCCACAGCATCGGCCGCGAGCGGTAAAGGGTTCCGCGCCACAGGCTCCACAGCGCCAGCAACAGGATCGCAATGAAGATCGTCCCCAGCCCGACCATGTTGTGGTAGGCGTAATAAACCAGTGGAACGTTGTCCGGCCATTGATCGCGCGGGTAGGCGTCAAGCCCCTTAACCTCCGCTTTCCAATGACGGTAGGTAAGGAAGCTCAACGCCCGCGGGATGATCAAGGGATTGTCGAGCCGCTCGGCGCGCATGTCGGGCTGGCCAAGGATCGCCAGCGGCGCGCCCGCTTCGGAATGGAACAGTCCCTCCATCGCCGAGAGAGTTACCGGCTGATAAGCCGCGACATTGCGTCCCTGAGCATCGCCGAGCGGATACATCATCAGAAGCGACGCGATCGCGCCAATCACGACGCCGACGCGGACAAAGATCCGGGCGTGGTCCTCGTTGCGACCGGCAAGCAGGTAAAAAGCGCCCACCGCTGCCATCACGACGCTGCCGGTGACCACGGCTGCGCACATGTTGTGCAGATACTGCCAGGGCAGCCAGGGATTGGAGAGCAGTGCCCACAAGCTGTTTAATTCGACCGCGCCGTCGGAGGCGATTCGGTAGCCGACCGGATGTTGCATCCAGGCATTGGTCGCGATGATGAAAAAGCCCGAAAGCCACGAGCCGAGGAAAACCATGAATGTCGCTAGCCAGTGAAGCCGGCGCCCGAGCCGCCGTTCGCCGAACAGAAACAGTCCGAGAAACGTCGATTCGAGAAAGAAGGAAAAGACGCCTTCCATTGCCAGCGTCTGGCCGATCACCCCTCCCGTGGTCTTCGAGAACGCTGCCCAGTTGGTGCCGAACTGGAATTCCAACGGAATCCCGGTTACGACCCCGACGGCGAAATTGATACCGAGGATGCGTCCCCAGAAGCGCACTGCCTCATCGTATTGCGGCTTGCCACTCTTCAGCGCGAGCGATTTGAGAATCACCAGCAGCAACGCAAGTCCCATCGTGAGCTGGGGAAAGAGGTAGTGAAACGTAACGGTGAAAGCGAACTGTACGCGATCGACAATCAGGGCGTCCATGATGCGTCAGTCTTTCGCTCCTTGGTCGCGCCGTCTGTGGGCAGCAACTTTCCGGTCATTTGGCCCCTACGGCTGCAAATTTTCAAATCCACGGGCCGGCCGGCGCCGGCTCACTGCGCCGGACCAACCAATACTGTTACTGCAGAAGAACGCTATTTCCAACGCGATTACCGCGCGTCGCCGCGGGCCAACCATGCGAACAACAGCGGCCAAACCCATAGCCGGTTGCTGCGTGAGCGGCCACCACCTGGCGCGGCTTCGCTCGCTCGTTTCTGGATCCCCTTATTTTCATGTTCGCGATGCCGATGAGGGGAATGACGTATTTGACCTGGTATTCTTGCAGCGGCTCGTATAGCTGCGACCGGCTTAAGCGGCGTCGGCGCCACAACCGTCTCTTTTGGCGCAGCGCTGTTGGCGCTCTACGTAACCAAAGCCCACGAAACGAAAAAGCGGAGCATCGCATGCGATGCTCCGCTTTTGGATTCCCTGGCCGCGCGCTCCTAAGCGCCCGGGGCCGGTGAAGTCGGCGTGCTTTCCGCCGGGGTGGACGGCGCCGCCGCGACCACATGATCGCAGCCTTCTTTCGGACATGACCACGTGGTGCCGGCGCGCTTGGTGGTCTTCTCCACCAGGTAAGGTGAGCCGCACTTGGGACATTTCTGATCGACCACCTTGTTCCAGCTGGCGAAGTCGCATTTGGGATACCGGCTGCATCCGTAAAAGATCTTGCCGCGCCGGCTGCGCCGTTCAAGGACTTCGCCCTCATGGCACTGCGGGCAGCGCACGCCGGTTTTCACCGGCTCGCTTTGCAGCCGCTTGATCCCGTTGCATTCGGGATACCCCGAACAGCCCAGAAATTCCCCGAACCGTGAGCGCCTGCGGACCATCGGCCGGCCGCACTTCTCGCACACCATGTCGGTTGGCTGCGCGGGCGCCGGCTCCTTGCCGATGATGTTGCCCTGATCGTCGCGCGTGAACTCCTTGGTGTTGGCGCATTCCGGGTAGTTCGAGCAGGCCAAAAACTCGCCGTTGCGCCCGAACTTGATCACCATGTCGCCGCCGTCCAGTTCGCATTTGATATTGGTGGGGATACCCTTGCCCTTGACCTGCGGCATCTTCTTGCGCGCCTCGCCCAGCCGCTTTTTGAACGGGCTGTAAAAGCGCTTGAGGGTTTTGACCCAGTTTTCCTTGCCCTCCTCGACCTGGTCGAGTTCCTGCTCCATGTGCGCGGTGAAACCGGTCTCGACGATATCTGGAAACGCGGCCACCAGCAGATCGCTGACGATTCTGCCCAGCGAGGTCGGTCGCAGCCGCTTGCTTTCGTCCTCGTCCACGTACTCGCGATTGAGGATACTCGACATGATCGACGCGTAGGTGGAGGGACGGCCGATGCCGTTTTCCTCCAGTTCCTTGATCAGCGTGGCCTGCGTGAAGCGCGGCGGCGGCTGGGTAAAATGCTGCTCGGGAATGAGCTCCAGCAGACGCAGGATTTCGCCCTCGCTGAGCTGCGGCAACTGCGCCTGGTCGTCCTCTTCGGCGGGCTCATCCACACCTTCGAGATAAACGCGGATGAAGCCGTCAAACTTCATCACCTGCCCGGTGGCGCGGAACTGTTCGTCCCCGGCGGTGATATCCACGGTGGTGCGGTCGAACACGGCGGGCGGCATCTGGCTGGAAACGAAGCGGTTGAAAATCAAGGTATACAGCGCCAGTTCATCCCTGGACAAATAGCGCGAGAGCGATTCGGGATCGCGGCCCACAGAAGTGGGACGAATAGCTTCGTGCGCTTCCTGGGCGGATTTCGCCGACTTGTAGAAATTCGGTTTCTCCGGAACGTATTTCGCGCCGTAGCGCTGCTCGATATAGTTGCGGACTTCGTTCAGGGCCTGATCGGACACGCGGACCGAGTCGGTTCGCATGTAAGTGATGAGCCCGACCGCGCCCTGATCGCCAATCTCCACGCCCTCGTACAATTTCTGCGCGATCTTCATCGTGCGCGAGGGCGAGAAGTAAAGCCGGCGCGCAGCCTCCTGCTGCAGGCGCGAGGTAATGAACGGAGGCGCCGGCGTGCGGCGGACCTCCTTGCGTTCGATCCTGCTGACGGTGAAAGCAGGGGCCTTCCTGCTCTTGAGCAGCGCCACAATCGAATCGACTTCGGCCTTGCTCAGTTTGTAGTTTTTATTATCAACTCGACGACCCGCATGCGCGAACAGCCGCGCTTTGAACGGCGGCGGATTGCGTCCTTCCAGCCTGGCGTCCAGCGTCCAGTATTCCTCGGCGCGGAACGCCTCACGTTCGCGCTCGCGCTCGACGATTATGCGCAGCGCCACCGATTGCACGCGCCCGGCGCTGATGCCGCGGCGGACTTTTTCCCACAGCAGCGGACTTATCTGGTAACCGACCAGCCGATCGAGCACGCGGCGCGCCTGCTGCGCTTCGTACAGATTGCGATTGAGTTCGGCCGGATTGGCCAGCGCCTGTCTGACGGCCGCGGGAGTGATCTCATGCAGCAGTACGCGATGGAGGCGGCGGTTGTTGCCGATCTGTTCGGCGACATGCCAGGCGATAGCCTCGCCCTCGCGGTCGGGGTCGGTCGCCAGGTAGATGTTTTCGCTTTCTCTGGCGGCCTTTTTGATCGCTTCTATAACCTTGTTTTTGCCCTTGATAATCTCGTACTCGGGCAGGAAATCATGTTCCAAATCGACGCCTAGCTTGTTTTTGGGCAGATCCATCACGTGGCCCACCGAGGGTGCTACCTGAAAACCGGACCCTAAATAACGTTTGATCGTTTTTGCCTTGGCGGGCGATTCGACAATTAGAAGATTTTTAGCCACTTGTGTTGCACTTTTGGCCCTCGTCCGCTTCCCCCCAGAAAAAGGAAGGACCAAGCCGCCTCCATAAACGAGTAACCATCAAGCTAGATCTGTGCCAGAGAGAAGAGTTTGCCGGGATGCTGAACGACCAGCCCGGTCAACTCCAACTCCAGCAAAACGCCAAGCACTGTCTGGGCGCTCAACCCTGAGCTTTCCACGATCGAGTCTATATGTATTCGCTCGGATGAATTCAGATGTCGAATCACGGTCTCAAACTGCTGGCCTTTGCCAGCAAATTGGCGCGCCAATTCAGCGGCGCGATTAGCCTCAACTTCGGGCAGCGCCTTGCCAGGATTAACCCGCGCGCCGGCTGCCACACCCCCACCATTGTGCAGTTGCGGCGCCAGCTCTTCAATAACGTCCTCAACACAATCCACCAGCCGCGCACCCTGTTTGAGCAGGCGGTTACTGCCTCGAGTTTTGCCGGTCAGCGGGCTGCCCGGAACAGCGAAAACCTGACGATTTTGCTCTAAAGCGAGGCGGGCGGTGATCAATGAGCCACTTTTTTCAGCCGCCTCGACCACCACAACGCCAAGGCTCAGGCCGGCGATAAGCCGGTTACGTACCGGAAAATTTTCCGGTACCGGGGCACTGCCCACAGGTAGTTCACTCAGCAAGGCGCCGTTCTGGGCCAGGATCGAATCGGTCAACTGGCGATGCTCAGGTGGATAGATTATATCAATTCCGCAGCCCAGCACCGCAATGGTTCGACCGTTTCCCTCCAACGCTCCTTGATGGGCCGCGGCGTCGATACCGCGGGCCAGGCCGCTGACCACAGTGATGCCTCGTACCGCCAGTTCCATCGCCAAGCGATGCGCCATGTGCAAGCCGGCGTCGCTGGCCGCGCGCGCGCCCACGATCGCGACCGCGTCGGCCGGGTCAGAGGGCAGCTCGCCGCGCAGATACAAAAAGGGCGGCGGGTCCGGAATTTCCTTCAGGATTGAGGGGTAACTGCCGTCGTTCCATCGAACCAGGCTGACGCCCAGGCGCGCCAACTCGCATAACTCCTTTTCCACAGCTTCGAAATCCGCGAATTGGATCAGATTCTTCGCTGTCGGCCGATAGACTCCCGCCGCCACCAGCTCTTCTTCGCCAAGCGCGAAAATCCGTGGCGCGTTATCGAACTTTTCCAGCAATAACCGCGCGACTCGTGGGCCAACCCCGCGCACGCGCCGCAGTGCCAGCCAATAAGCATCGGTACTGGGTGTCATCCCCCCTTGCCCCCTTTTTGGCCATCCTTATTACCCCCGGAGCTGTGACTTATCAATTCATCGCAGGTCCGCCGCACTCGCGGAAGTTCTTGACCGGCCTATAGCGATAGCATACTTAAAGCACGTTAAGTAAAAAATCGGTTTTTTCCAGCATTCCGGGAATATCGCGGAGCGCGGCCTGCTACCAACCTGATCGGATAGGAGTGGCGGCAGGAATAGGATGGGGGGAGGCCGAGAGGTCAGAAATGCCAGAGACGCCGCAAACCAACATCAATTTAAGCGAGCTGTCTGCAACCGACAAGCTGGTTTGGATTTTCAGTTTCTACCGTGACGCCGAACTGAGGGGCGCCCGCCTGCTCTTTAACCTTCTCCATCATCTTAAGGACGCCGAAGCACAGCTCAAAATGTCGCGCCATTTGGCCGACGAAACGCGCCACGCATGGCTGTGGACCAAACGTATCGCCGATTTGGGCGCCGCTCCCAAGATGGTCGATGACGGCTATCAGCGCAGACTCGGATTGAGAACCGGAGTTCCCAAGGACCTGATCGATTTGCTGGCGCTTACGGTGGTGGTCGAGGAGCGGGCGCGCTCGCGCTACATCCAACATTCAGCGATGCCCAACGTCGATCCCGAGACGCTCTCCGTTCTCAAGGCCGTCACCGAAGATGAGAGCTGGCATCTGTCATGGATCGAGCGGCAGATGCGCGAGATTGCGCGCGAACAAGGCGACCCCCAGCGTGCCGACCGCGCGCTGGAGCGTTACCGCGAAATCGACCGTGAAGTTTATGCCACCCTGGCCGCCGACGAAGCCCTGCTGATGAAGGGCTGAGTGCCGGGCGCCTGAGCGTTGGTCTTGCGCGAAATGTAGCGAATTTCAGTTATGAGACTGAGGGGCGGCCGCCCGCTGCATCGTGCCATCTATCGCCTTGCAGCGATCGCGCCGCTCGCGGCCGCATTTTTATTGTGCGGGTGCGCGCCCAAAACCGCGCCCGCGCCTGAAAATCTCTTTCGGGTTGCGCTCCTTACGCCGGGACCGGTCAGTGACGCCGGGTGGAACGCGGCGGCCTTCGAAGGCCTCCAGTTGATCAAAGCTCGTCTGGGCGCACAGACCGCGATGGTGCAGACCGCTTCCCCGGCTGATTTTGACGATGCATTGCGCGATTTCGCCGCACGCGGATTTAAACTGATCTTCGCGAACGGCTTTGAATACACCGATGCCGCCATCGCGGCCGGACGCGATTTTCCCCATACGATTTTTGTCGTCAGCTCCGGCAGTCGATCTTCCGCCAATGTCGCGTCGGTGTCCTTCGCGCTCGAACAAGCCACTTACACCGAGGGAGTGGTGGCCGGCTTGATGTCCAAAACCGGGATAGCGGGCGCCATCGGCGGTATCGAATTGCCCGCCATCAAATTGACCTTCGAAGGCTTCAGGATGGGTTTCAACTCGGTTCGCCCGGCTGGAAAAGTGCTGGTCAGTTATACTGGCGATTTTGACGACGTGGGCGCGGCCAAAGAAGCCGCCCTGGCGCAGATCAGCCGCGGCGCGGACTTCCTGATCCATAATGCCGACGCGGCCGGACTGGGAGTGTTGCAAGCCGCCCAGGAACGCCATGTCTATGTCTTCGGCGCCTACCGCAACCAAAACTTCGTCGCCGGACGGGCCACCATCGCCAGCGCCGTCGTCGATGTCCCTGATGCGTTTGTTAAAATCGCCGCCCAGGTGAAAGCCGGGACGTTTCATCCCTCAATGCTCACCTTCGGCATGAAAGACAACATGGTCAAGGTGGTATTCAATCCCGCCCTCGCAGACCGCATCCCAACGGCCGTAAGGCAACGAGTCAGGCAGGTCGAACAAGGAATCGTCAGCGGCGCGATCAGGATGCCGGCACTGCCGGCAGCACCGGCGTCGTGATTGCCGCATCCAGGAATTCCATGAAAAATTAGCCGCACCGAGACAGGCGTTCTGCGGCACGCGATAGGCGATCTGACCGGCCGCAATTACGATCATGGGCTACATCAACGAGTGGGTTCATCTCGAGGCGATTCAGGCGCTGATCCATCATGCCAGTGCCGTCATAACGGCGATTTTCATTTTCGCCGTCTCGGCGCGCCTGATCGCTTACCTGATTCCAGACGGTCACGCGAAAAGACTGGTCATGATCATCGATGACGTCGTGCTGGTTGCGGTCTTTGGTCTGGCCGGCTGGCGTTTGCTGAGTTACATGTGGTTCCAACCGCAGGTCACGCCCGCCGCCCAAAAGGTGCAGCTCGTGCAGTCAGTCGCCGACGGAGCCGACAGCGCCGATGAATTGATCGCGCAATGCCGCAAGCTTTCTCCCGATGATTTGCTCCAATGCCTGCGGCAAAAAAAGCTCCAGGCCGAACGGGCGATGGCGGACGCGGTGGCCAGGATGTCAACCGACATGCGCGCTTTGGATAAGGTCGGCAGCACCAAAATCGGCGCGGCACGCAGCTTCGACGCAGCCCAGGCAACCTTCCTGCTTTATCGCGAAACCGAGTGCCGGTGGCTCAGTACCACAGCCCGCAGCGGCGCTGCCGACACCGTCTATCAGGCCTGCATGGCCGATCTGGCGCACCGGCGCGCAGCGCGCATCGATCAAATCCTCCGGCGCTGATCGGCGCGTGACTAATTTGTCTCGGGTTCGCCCAGCTTGCGGTAGAGGGTCTTGCGGTCGATGCCCAATACCGCTGCGGCCTCGCTCTTGTTGCCCCCGACCGCGGCGAGAATCGCGCGGGCATATTCGCGTTCGAGCTGGTCCATCGTCAGCCGCCGATTAACTGCGTCGTCCACCGTCACCCACGGCGTTTCTCTACCGGCCAGCTTGGCTGGCAGATCGTTGCGGGTGATTCGATCGTTGCGGCACAGGATGACGGCTCGCGAAATCACATTTTGAAGCTCTCGGATGTTGCCCGGCCATGAGTAATGGGTCAGGCATCCGATCGCGTCGGGACCAATCTCGGGGACCGCGCGTCCGGCCTCCGCGCTGGCGCGGGCCAGAAAATGCTTTACCAGGGGAAGGATATCCTCGGGCCTTTCGCGCAATGGCGGCAGCACCAGCGTGACTGTGGCCAGACGATAGTAAAGATCGGCGCGGAATTTGCCCGCTTTGATCGCCTCTTCGAGGTCAGCGTTGGTTGCCGAGACGATCCTGACATCAACCGGGGTTTCTTCGATCGAGCCCACCGGCCGAACGCGCTTGTCTTCGATCACTCGCAGCAGTTTGGCCTGGAGCAGCAACGGCATCTCGCCAATCTCGTCAAGGAACAAGGTGCCGCCGCGGGCGGTTTGGAACAGACCGGGCTTGGCCTGACGAGCGTCGGTGAATGCGCCCTTGACGTGGCCAAACAGTTCACTTTCCAGCAGGTTATCGGGAATCGCCGCGCAATTGACCGGTACGAAGGGAGCCTGCTGGCGGCGGCTGCGGAAATGCAGCGCCCGCGCAATCAGTTCCTTGCCGGTGCCGCTTTCCCCCGAAAGCAGCACGCTGGCCGTGCTGTCGCCGATTTGGCCCACCACCTCGAGCACTTCGGTCATTTTACGGCTGACCGCGATGATATTTTCCAGCCCGTAGCTGTGGGCCAACTCGCCCCGCAATCTTCTGATTTCCTGGCGCAGACTGCGATCTTCAAGCGCACGCGCCACCACCAGCAGCAGCTCATCGTTGGAAAAGGGTTTCGTGATGTAGTCGAAGGCGCCCATCTTCATCGACTCGACCGCGGTCTGGATGGAGCCGAAGGCGGTGATGATGATTACCGGCAGATTGGGCGCCAGACGCTTCAACTCGGCCTGCAACTGATGACCGTTCATGCCGACCATTCGCAGGTCTGAAATCACCAGGTCGGGATGCTCCCGCCGGACCAGGTTGAGGGCTTCAGAACCGGAGGTAACAGCCAGCGCCCGGTATCCGGCGGCGCTCAATATTTCGGCCAGAAAATTGGCCATCTCGCCGTCGTCATCGACGACTATGATGGTGTTGCGTTCACCGTCCATATCCAACGCCCGCCATCCTACGCGCTCGCTGCCAGGGTGTTTTCGGACCGCGGGGAAACTGCCAGGGTCACCACGAAGCATGCCCCTTGTGGCTGCGACTCAAGCGTGATTTCCCCGTCGTGATCGCGCACGATGGACTGGCTGACGGCCAGGCCCATGCCAGTGCCTTTGCCCGGATCCTTGGTCGTAAAGAAGGGATCGAAAACCCGATCCCGGAATTCGTCCTCAATTCCGGGACCTTCATCCTGGAACCGCAGACGCACGCACGGGCGGCCTGCCTCCAGTACGCGCCGCCCGCTGACCCGCAATGTCCCACCCGACTGCGCCATCGCATCGAGCGCGTTCATGCCCAAATTAACGAATACCTGCTGCAGTTGATCAACGTCGCAATCAACCAGCAGCGGTTCAGGGCCCAGCTCGCTGATTAGACGTATGTTGCGGCGTTCGGCCTCGGTTTCCAGCAGATGCAGGGTGCGCTGGACGATGGTGCGTACGTCGCTGGTTACCCTGAGCGGTTCGCGCCGGCGGCCGAAATCCAGCAGCATCCGGACGATCCGAGTGATCCGGTCGATCTGCTGAATAATGATTTCCAGCCCCTGGTTAAGCCTGGTTTCGTCAGGCCTGCTGCGCAAAAGGTGTTCCGCACGGCCGCGGATGACGCCCAGCGGCGTGCCGATTTCGTGCGCCAGCCCGGAGGCCAGGGTGCCGATCGTGGCCAGCTTGTCCGAATGGCGCAGCCGACGTTCCAGCTCGAGTTTGCGTTCGCTTTCGTCCAGCAGCCGCCGCCGCGCTACACTCAACTGCCGCGCGAGCTTTCTAAACTCCTCGGTAATCAGAGTGACTTCATCTCCGGCCTGCTCACGTTCTATTTCCTCGCCCGAGGAGAGACTGCTTACTCGGCGTGACAGTTCAGCCAGCGGCAAAGACACATACCTGCGCGCGACCAGTAGAATCAACACTGCGGTCAGGACCACGACCACTACGCCGGCGGCAATCGAGGACATCGTCCGCCGGAAAAGATCGTGTCTGACTTCAGTCCAATCCTGCGCGACCAGCAAATAGCCAAGCGGCGGTTCCCCGCGCATTGGTGCGATGCGGCAAAACCAGTAGCGCCCGCCGGCTTCCTGGGTGAACTCACTGCTGCCTTGGGCCTTGACCTGGGCGACGATATCGTGACCCGGCGGCAACTGGATGGGAAAACCGGGCAGCGCATACCAAAGTCTCCCCGATCCATCCAATATCGCGACCGCAACTCCTTCTTTCCAAATAGTCTGGAAAACGGAATGGATGTCGCTCCACTCGGCGCGCTGAATATCCAGACGAATCGCCGCATTAAGGGCCAACTCGCTCGCCCGGGTTTCACGCTTGAGGTCTTGCTCGAAAATCTTCGACGCGGTGCGAACCCGATTATAGGTATAGACTGAGACCACGGGAGTGAGCGCCGCAAGCAGGCCAACTGCCAGCCTTGTCCCGATCCTCATTTCGCGCATTCTAGTCCTAAAGAGCGCCCAAAGGGATATAACCCCAGACTTTAAAAACCGCACGGCGCATAAGCTATTCGCATGCCAGATATAAGATGCCCGTAAAAAGCAGACTTAATAGCGACACCCCGCCGCAGTTAGGGGCACTTCGGGCAATGCGAATCTCGAACTTGGGGAAAAATTCCGCGCTTCAACCTTCTGGTCTTGCCGGCATCTTTTTATTAGACAGGTTAAGCGACTAGGAACGCGTTAGCCCGCGGTTTGCTCATAGAGCCTCGCATGCTGGAAAGAAGGCGCTATACCGCAACATTGGACACGCGGTCACAGGCGCCTCAAGAGCATTCCCGGCTTTCGAAGTCCCGGCAAATCGACTTGGTTCTCAGCAGCCTGATCGCATCGGTCTCGGCAGTGGTGCTTAGAGCGACCTGCGCCATGGCGGCCCGGGCTGACCGGATCACGCTGGACCGGCTCTGGATGATGGCCAACGCGAGTTGCGCCGCAACCGCGCCACCACCGCCTGGATAGAACCGCCGCTCGCCACCGGCGGTTTGCTCACTTCGACGTCGTTTACGCTGTATGTGCTGGCGATTATTTATCGATGGCTGCTGCCGGATAACCGGCCCGCCGGCCGAAATTCTTTGCCGCCTGGCTGAACCGCGCCGCCTGACTCGATCAGTTATCGAGCCGCGGTTTGAGCTGCAGCGGTAACCGGCACGTCAGCGGCCGCCGTGGCCGGATGACGCGGGTTGCCGAACAGGGCCAGCGAAGCGACCAGCATCGCAGCAACCGCAAGCAGGATCACACAGGAAGGACACCAGCCTTGGGCTTCATGGCAGGCCGCGCTATGCCCGCATTGACCGCACCAGGGCTTAAATCGCATGACCGTCCATGAACAAGGCCGGCCACGCCGTCCACATTTTGAACAGGGTAGAAAAAACAAAGCAAATCTCTCCAACTACAATCAGCCAGGCGCAAACTGTTCGACAGCGATGCTTCAAGTGAGGGTATTGTCCAATGGCGGGCATACCAGCGCAAGCGCAAAATCAACGTTTATCCCCAAATCAAATCGTAAACTGTTGACGATAGTCGCCAGCCACCAGGCGCCGGTGACAGCGTCCATCAAGATCGTGGCGAAGCACAATCCCCCAGCGCCGGGCCCAGAACGGGCTACTGGCTCGGATACGGATAGCCCGCGGCCAGCGCTTCCTGGAGTTTTTTGTCGTAACCGTAGATATCATTGAAAAAGCGCACCTGGCCGTCCGGCTCAACCACGGCGGTACTGTACAAAATCAGTACCGGAATAGGTTTGTCCAGATCGACTTTGACGGGTCGATCCCCGTTCATGGCGGCGCGGATGCGCTCAACGGTCCATCCCGGTTTGTTGCGCAGCACCCATGCCGCCAACGCCACCGGGTCCTCCACACGGATACAGCCGTGGCTGAAATCGCGCCGGGCGCGCGCAAAGAGACTTACTGCGGGCGTGCCATGGAGGTAAACATTGTAGCTGTTGGGAAAGACAAATTTTACCAGACCCAGGGCGTTTTTCGGCCCCGGCCGCTGGCGGATCTGGTAAGCGCCCGATCGCAGACCGCTGAGCACTTCCGCGCTCACGTCGCTGTCCGTGATGACCCGGTTGCCGCTCACCACTTCGAAGCCATGGGCCGCCAGGTAAGACGGGTCGCGCGCGATCTTCGGGATCAGTTCGGCCCGCGCGATCGAACTGGGCACATTCCAGTACGGCCGGAATATCACGTAGCGCATCTGATCGGCAAACACCGGGGTCTGGGTCCGGTAGGCCTTGCCCACTACCACCTTCATAGTGAGGAAGCCACCCTCGGCGCGCCGCAAAGTGCGCAAGCGGAATTCCGGGATGTTGATCAGGATGGGCGCCTGGGCAAATCCGGGCGGCAGCCAGCGATAACGCTCCAGCGCAAAGTCGAGTTGCATGACGCGCAGCCTCAACGGCTTGTTAAGTTCGCTGATTGTCCCCCGCCCCAGAATTCCGTCGGGCTCAAGACCGTGACGGACTTGAAAGTGCTTTACCGCGTCAACCAACACGCCTTGGTAAACCGTGCCTTGAAGGACCGGATCGCCCGCCGCATCCAGGTCTCCAAGCTGGCGCAGACGCTGAACCAGTGGCGGGATCCCGGAAAATGTATCTCCGGGCCGGATGCTTCTCACCGGTGACGGCACCGGCGGGCCGTCACCCTCAGCTTCCAGCTTGAGATAATGCGCCAGGGCGGCTTCCGCGCGTCGATAACCGGCGTGCTGGCGCTCCACCGAAGCAATCACGGTGGGAACGTCCTGCGCGATCAGGAGCTGATTGCGCAGAAAATCCGCGAGATCGATCCTCTCCGCGCCGGCGCCTAGACCGAACTTGAAGTGCCGCGGATTAATCCGGCCTAAATGGAGGTCCGACACATAGCGCATCGACGAAACCGTCATCGCAAGATCGAATCGTACCAGGTCCGTCAATGCGGGCTGAGCAACGGCGGGGGCAAGTCGGGCCAGGCGCGCGTCCCAAAGCGGCGCATCGTAGTCCGGGGGATTCAAGCCTTTGAATTGGGCTTGTTTGAATTGTCCAATCATCGCCATCGCCTGTGGTGTGGGCCTGCCGGCGGAAGTCCAGGCGAACACGTACCCGCCTGTTTCGTAGAATTTCTTAACTGACGGTATATAATCGCTGAAATTGGGCCAGCGCATACCGGGCAGCTTACCGCTATCGATAATTGCGCTGAGTTCGCCCTTAGGGGAGGGCTGAGCGGCGGTCGGCGACGATACTGCGGTGACGCCGTTGGAGCTTGCGGCATCCGCCAGCGTTTGCGACAGGACGCTATCGGACCGGCTAGCTCCCGACGCAGGGTGGGTTGCAGCAACCATCCAGAGCAGCGCTATCGGCATCAATGACCGGGGCTTGCCGCAGATGATTCGGGTAACAAAACGACATCTGCGTGGAAGCTTAGGAGAGAAAAATGATCGGAAACCGAAAATCACGAAAGGTAGGATGAACATAAAGGCCGCAAGTACCTTATAAGGGTCGCATGGTCGCGTGACAATAGCGGCTTGAGGTCCGTGCAGCTAACGGGTTGAAGAGGCGCAGGCGCCGGATTGGATAATTTTCTGCAGGCGCCTGACTGAGGTAGTGAGGATTTGGCCGAATCTTATCTCGCGAGGTGATTTGAATCTTGTCGAACACCGACGAACCCGCGATTGACGCTGCTGTCGTTGCGGCGTTGCAGGAAGAGGGTTCCCTGCTGGTGGAACTCAGAGATCTTTTCGCCGCGGAGATATCCGAACAACTGGGCCGGATGCTCCGGGCGTATCGTGAGGATGACGCAAAAACGCTGGCGATGGCCGCTCATCGGCTTAAAGGAAGTGCCGTCACCTTCGGGGCCAGGGAAATGCAACGCCGATGTATAGATATAGAAACTCTGGCAAAGGCTGGTCAAATCCGGGGGGCGGATCGCCTTATCGACGAACTGGCCTGCGAATGCAACAGGGTGAACTCGTCGTTGGATCAGATTATCGGTAACCCTCCCGCGAAGTCGTAAAACTGTCACCCCGGGCCGCCCGAGGGGCCGCTGTCAGCTTGATATGGAATAGTGAAATTCTCGAGAACCGGCCCGAATAGTCAAGACGCAGTTGTGAACCTGCCGGGAGCTCCGACTGTGCTTCTGACCATCTCTGGGCGCTCACCAGCCATGCACCACCCGCCCGCATGACCGCCGTCTGGATAATCCGCCGTGCTGCCGCGGATTGTGCACCGGGTATTGCGGCACGCGGATTTTCGCCGCGGAAGTAGTAATCGAAGGGCACGCGAAAGAAGCCCTGTGGAAATCCTGCACCGGCGCCATCGGCCGCGCCGTCTGCTGAAAAAAAACCGGACTCAAAGAAGATTGGCTCGTTGGGAGCGGCTGCGGCGGAAACTTTCGCCGCGATCGCCCGCCATGGGTCGCGCGGCGCACTATAAAGCAACGGCAGGAGGAAAATAAAAAAGCTGCCTAATCCAACGGTAACAAGATTACGAAGCCGCGGGCCGCCACAATCAAGCAAATAGGCCAGCACTATCGCAAGCACTCCCATGGAGGGACACACGTAGCGCACCTCGAAGGCAGGTCGGACCAGCACTGAGCACAGGAGCAGCGACAACATCGGCAACAATCCGTAGAGCAGGCATTGCTGAAGCCCTTCACGGCGCTCGCCCGCCCCCGGACAACCAAACGCCAGCCACCAGATCGCGCCTGCGATGGGCAGCGCAGGCAAAATCATGGTCGTGGAAAACGCCAGTCTGGCGCCCAGCCAGTCCAGCCAATGACCAAACAACAGCGTCCGGCTTTGCGCGATCAGAAGCGGCGCGAACGGCACGAATAAGCCCACCGCGATTAGCACCGGCACCAGACAACGGTACTGGCCCCGGCGCAGCTCGCGCACGATCACGGCCACGTCAGCGCCCAGGATCAACAGGCCGCCCAGATGCACATACAACATCGCGCCGCCCAGCAAACCCGCCATCACCATCCAGCACGCCCCGCCGCCGCGTCGTACCTTCTGCATCGCCCACATATGCCCCAGGGCCGTCGCGCTCAGCATGCTGTACATCCGCGCCCACCGCGCCAGCACCGCCGCCAACGGATTGAAAGCCCACAAAACTGACGCCGCCAGGCCGGTCTCGAACCCAAACAACTCATCGCCCAAGGCAAAGACGAGATAAACTGCCGCCAACCCGAAAACCACGGAAGGGGCGCGCAATGCCGTTTCTCCAAAGCCGAATCGGCCGCCAAACCAATGCAGCATCAGGTGATAAAGCAACGGCTTGCCCGGATCCGTCGCCAGGGCCATGCGCGCGACCAATTTGATCGAGGGCTGCGCCGCCGCCAACGCGCTGTAAGCTTCGCTGGCTGCCAGCGGAGGCCTTCCCAGCCCCCAGCAATAGGCCGCGGCAGCCGCCGCAATTAACGCAAGCAGCGCCAGCGCCCGGTGCGATCCCATCCGATCGGCCTCCACGCGCACACTGCCGGATTGATCCACCGACGGTTTTACACCTCCCGTTAGTACAGGTGGAGCTCCGGAAAGATGCGTCCTAATCGCATCCGCACATGGTTCAAAGAATATTTGGTAAACGGCTTTACGACGTAACCGATCGCCCCTTCGGCCAAAAGCGTGTCACGAGTCTTGTCAAACGGAATCGCACTCACGACCAAGATTGCGGCACGCGGATTTTCCGCGCGCATCGTACGAAAAGCTGCCACGCTGTCGATACCATCCACCGCCGGCATCATTAGATCGAGTGTCACCAAATCCGGATGGAGCTGTCGGAACATGGCGACAGCCTGAGCGCCGTTTTCAGCCTCACCTACCACGCGGCATCCATAGCGCTCCAGATGATGGCGTATTAACTTTCGCGCGAATGGTGAATCATCGACAATCAATAGATCGACCGACACCGGGCTTCCTCCATGACAATGACATTACTGGGTTGCAGCCGGCTATCAGTAGGCAACGCCATGGCAACAGCACCTTTGTTTTATGGCGTGCCAGCCTCAAAGGCTTCTCATTCAGAACTGAACATGATGGAATCATAATTCCAAATGATCGGGCTGAGCCACAACGGTTCACAATACGATATTAGCCCACGAGCTTGTTCACTTTCAGACAAGACAGTTAGTGGTAAATTATTGCCGGCGGTGACGCGGACTCGAAAGCGTGTCGTTTAGCATCGTCAGAACCCATCTGTACACTTCAAAGATAAACAAGACTAAAACGCTAAGTGACTGACCCCATCTCTGTATCGGTCCGACTCAGAGTGAAGTTGTTGATCCCCATCTTGGAAGCCTGGGATTCGAAAGGTTAGTATGAATTCCAGCTATTTGGCTCGGGAAATTGTGATGGTCGATGGGATATGCAGTCCTGGCACATCGGTTGCTCTTGCTGGATAACGAAGTCTTTCAGCCACCCTTAAGGAGGGAAATCGATGTTAACCCAACTAACCAGGCACATTGCAACCGGCCGCAACAAGAATGAAAGCGGCCAAACCATGACCGAGTATGCTTTGATTCTTGCCGCGATTGCGATCGTCGCGGTCGTCGCCTACACCACGCTCGGCAGCACCATCGTCGATCTGGTCAACAAGGTGGTAGCGTGCCTGTAGACGGAGTCATCGCGAGAAGAGAGCAGGATTGCGGGGCGGTGTCACCCTTCAATGCGGAGACATCGCAGGCTGCGATCCTGCTCTGGATCGCGGGGGTTCGCGCAACTGTTCTTTTCCTGGATAAAAATCGGATGCTGGCAAAATGGTCGAATAATCTCAAGCTGTCGAGGGCGAAAGCGGCCGGACCATGACGCAATGCATACTGATCCTGGCGGCCATCGCGATCGTAGCGATTGTTGCCTACAGCACGCTGGATACGACCATAGTAACTCTGGTCAACAACGTCGGGCATGTTGGTAGTCTCTCGCGCGGCTGCGATTGGAAGAGGGGGAAGGATTTATGCCAGTGCGAGCCGGCGAAGTATGATCGGGCGCACGTCAAATCCTTTAAAATCGCAGCCGAAGCTTCAGTAGCATTGGTCGGGGGCCTGCTACGAACAGGGCGTATCAAGAATGGTAGAGACTAGCCGAGAATCTGGCGCATGGGACAGTACTGAACGATTCACTAATTTACGCCCTCAGGGTAGCTGCAGGTGAATTGCTAACTACGCGACCGACTGGGCATCTGTTACATATCAGACCAAATCCGGAACTCGCACGATCACGACTGCCGCCTTCATTTCGTTGGTTCGGTCGGGAAGGGCGTGCATGCGAGTAGATCGCGCCGGGTGCCGGAGCATGGGGCGCAATTGCCGTTAGGTGGTCGATCGAGATGAGCCGCCGGTTGCTTTTTTTTCTGTTCACCGCGGTGCTGGGACTGACTGGCGCGCTTCTGGTGCACAATGCACTTAAGAGCAAAGAAGCAAAGATTGCGGCCCTGAAACTGAATACGGTGCGCATCGTGGTGGCGGCGCACGCCTTGAGTCCCGGCGACACGATCGACGCGTCCAGCCTGAGGATGGCTTCGTGGCCGCGTGACGACGCGCCGCCCGGCGCCTTTACCGATTTTCAGACGGTAACCGGCAGAATCGTCAAGCAGTCAATCAGCGTCAACCAGCCGATTGTGGCGCAAGCGGTGCTGGAGCCGGAGAAGACCGGCGGAGTGCTGCCGCTGCTAATCCCGCCTGGGATGCGCGCGATGGCGATCGCGGTGGATGACGTAAGCGACCTTTCCGGCTTCGTGCTGCCTCACTCGCACGTCGATGTGCTGGTTTCAGTCCCAGTTAGCGGCGGGCCCGCCAACGAGGGTCTTCCAATTGGTCAAATCAGCAAGATCGTGCTGCAGGACATCACGGTCCTGGCGGTCGCCCAAAATCTCGAATCCGGTCCCGATCAGCCCCATGAAGCGAAGGTAGTGACCCTGCTGGTCTCTCCCTCTCAGTCCGAGCGCCTGGCCGCCGCCAGCCGCCTGGGCACCCTGACGCTGTCGATGCGCAATTTCACTGACCACGAACAGGCCGCCACCAGTGGCGTGAGTATTCCGCTGCTGCTGGGCGCTCCGGTAGCTCCGGTACCGAGCGTCGGGCAGACGGCGCAGGTCCGCGTGGCCAGGCGTTCGCGTCCGCTCGAGCGTCCCAAGGTGATCGAAGTGATCCGCAACGGCACCGATCACCAGATCGTTAACTTTATCGACGGCCACCGTAGTGCTACCGGCCACGCCCCAGCGCCTCCCGCGGTCCTGCCCGGCGGGGGAGCCGCGAGTGAATAGCCAAGCTGCACGCCATCAGGAAGGGGGAAGGTAAAATTGAACCAGCAGACGGATGCGAAAAACGCAGATTTCCTGCGGATTTGTCTGGCCGCTGAATTTACTCGACACCGAAATGGCGGTGCGCGGCTAGACGCGGCGATGGCAGCGCTGCTGGCGCTCACCGTCCTAATCGGCCTCGGTGCGCGCCAGTCTGACGCTCAGACCGCGCGTCTTATCACCCTCAAGCTCACGGCGGGCGAAAGCATACCCCTGGAGCAGTTGTCCAAAGATGCCACCCCTGAAGTCGAGTTCATCCAAAATTCCAACTGCTTCGTGCTGCAATGTAGCGCTCCGGGCCACTGCAACGTGCTGGGCGCGCAAGCCGGCCGGGGCCGAATCCGCGCGACTCTGCCCAATGGCGATCCGGTGATCTATCAGATCGTGGTCTCCGCGGTGGCCAAGCCTGATCAGCAGTTGCATCCGGGGGCAGCCCCCCCTCCCGCGGGTGATATTTTTGCCGGCGACAGCGCCAACCCGGGAGCACGGTCGGCGGTCTCCACGGTCGCCGGCGTCAAAACCGCCGATGGGGTCGCGCCCATGCCGTCGTCGCCAGCGATCGGAGCGGACACCGCAAAGGCGGCGGACGGCGCCGCCGTTGCCTATAATAATCCGCCAGTCAAACTGAGCCAGAATCCGGCCGTCAATGCGCTCGAGTTGCCGCCCCCCACGGGTCCGCGGGCGCACTACCTGCCGGCAAAGAGTATCAAGCTGACCGTCGGCGCGTCGCGGATTTTTGACTTCCCAATCGCGCTTACGCGCGTGGCGATCGCGGATACCACGGTTGCCGATGTCTCCGTGGTGGGTCCCAACCAGATCATGGTGGTGGCGCACAGGCCGGGCGCGACCACCCTTTCGATCTGGCAGGAGAATCATGAATATTTCGAGCGGGTGGTACGAGTGGAACAGGGCGGTCCGCAGCAGGTGCAATTGCACGTGGTGGTCGCCGAACTGGATCGATCCCGGCTGGAGGCGCAGGGATTGGATATATCGATGGCGCTTTCAAATGCCGGCATTTCCGTGGTCGGTCTCCAGGGCGACGTGGCGACGCCGTACAACGTCCAGACCAATCTGACCGCCAGCGGAGGAGCCGGCACCGTCGTCGCCCTGCCTCCGAGCGGCGTTTTTACTCCCGGCGGTCAGCTCATTCCGCTGCTGCTCTCCAACAACATCAGTTATGGTTTTGCGTCGACCAACGGGCAGTGGACCACCAATGCGATGTTCCAACTGCTGGAGGATCACAACCTCGCCAAAATCCTGGCTGAACCGACGCTGATCGCGGCCTCGGGCGAGCAGGCGCGGTTTTTGTCCGGCGGCGAAATACCAATCGTAATCGCGCAGGCGCTCAACACCTCGATCGTCTTCAAACAATTTGGAACCTCCGTGGTCTTCGTTCCCACGGTGATTGACGACGACGAGATCGAGCTGAGAGTGTCGCCGGAGTTCTCGCAGCCCGACTACACGCAGGGTGTGCAGCTTTTCGGCTTCACGGTGCCCGCCTTTGTCACGCGGCGCGCGCAGACGCTGGTCCGGATGCGGGAGAATCAGACCCTCATTATCGCCGGCCTGGTGCTGGATAATGTCCAATCGGAAGTGCGCAAGACGCCCTATCTGGGCGATCTACCCTATCTCGGCGCGCTGTTCAGGCACACCTATTACAACCGTAACAAGACTGAGCTGGTGATGACGGTGACGCCGCAGATTATCCGTCCGATTCCGGCCGGTATCCGAGTCGCGTTACCCACCGATCACGGTCCGCTAAGTCCGCAGGAAGTGCGAACGCGCCCGCTCAGCCAACCAGACGCTTCGCGCCCGCGATTCCAATGACGCAAGAGGTGAATGTCACGCAGCCTACGGCCCGCAAGGGCGGCCGGCTCTATCCGATCAAGCTCGTGATAGCTGGCGGCAATGAGGCGCTGCGCGGCGCCGTCAAGGCGGAGCTGGCCAAAATCCCGGGTCTTGAAATCGAGTTCCTAAGCGAGGACGCGGTCAAGGGCAGCGGCAGCGGTACGATCCTGACGCTTATCCTGGACAGCACCAATCCCGACGGATGGCAGCGTGAGGTGCGGCGGCGCAATTTCGATCGGCGCTTCGCTTCAGTCATAGCCCTGCTCGACGACGACTCGCCCGTGACCTTGCGCGCGGCTCTGCGTGCGGGCGCCGACGACGTGATTTTCCTGCCGCCGGCGCCGGAACAGGCTTTCCATACGCTTGTTCGCCTCAGCGAGCTGTCGCGCCGGCACGAAGGTTTGCGCGACAAGATGGTCTGTTCGCTGGCCAGCGTAAGCGGTGGAATTGGCGTCAGTCATCTGGCCGTCAACCTGGGATTAGCGCTGCATCGGCTGTTCGAGAAACGCACCGCACTGGTGGAACTCGATTTGCAAGCCGCGCCGCTGGCCGTGATGCTTAACCAGGAACCGGAACACACGATCAGCGAACTGGTCGATCCGACCAGCTCAATCGACTCGATCCGGCTGGAATCGGTGCTGTGCAAACACGATTCGGGGCTTTACTGGCTGGCCGCACCGGGACGGATCGAAGAGGCGGAATTGATTTCGGCGGCCACTATCGAAGCGATTCTGAAGGTAATGCGGGAGCTGTTCGATTTCGTTCTGATCGACTGCGGTTCGCATATAACGGAAGGCTCGATTGTAGTCTGGGAGCGCTCCGATTATCTGCTCTACCTTGTCGACCAGAGCGTGACTTCGATTCGCGCTGCACAGCGGTTTCTCGAATTATTCGAACGGCTGGGTTTGAAGGAAGTTGTTCCCCGATTTGTGCTCAACCGCTATCAGCCCTCCAGCCCCATCACCCGCGAACGGATCGAAGCCGCATTGGGCCAGCCGATCTTCACGACGCTGCCGCGCGATGAAAAATCCTGCGGCGAACAGCAGATAACCGGCGCCGACCTGTGGCATATCCGCAGCGCCGCCAACTTGCGCGAGAGTCTGGAAGAGTTGGCGGGAAAGCTTTATCGGACGCAGAAGGATGGGGACATGCCAGCGCAGCGCAACCTGCTGAGCAGATTATTAGGCGCCTTGGGAGGGGGGAGGCCAAGCAAAAATGGGAATAATTGACCGGCTTCAGAATCATGCCATGCCGGCTGCCGCGGAACCGTCGCTGATCGACGGCGGGGCTTTGCCGCGCAGGGCCTCGCCCGGCGGTCCGCAGTCGCTGCTGGAATCGCTGAAAGGTCGCGTGCAGGACCGTCTCTTCGAGCGGATCGGTCCGCGCCGCATCGATCAACTCGGGCCCAGTTCGCTGCTGGAACAGATCGAGAACGCGATTCGCGAGATTATCACTGAAGAAAAATTGTTGCTAACCGACACCGATCAGGCTGCGCTGATCGAGATGACGACCAACGAGATGCTGGGCCTGGGACCGCTGGAGCCTTTGCTCCAGGACAACGAGGTCTCCGACATCCTGGTCAACGGCTTCAGCGAAACGTTCGTGGAACGCAAAGGCCGGCTGGTGAAAACCAACGTGCGTTTTCACGACGACCAGCATCTGATGGAGGTTATCAACCGAATCGTATCCCGGGTGGGCCGCCGGATTGACGAAGCCTCGCCGATGGTGGATGCGCGGCTGCCCGACGGCTCGCGCGTCAATGCCGTAATTCCGCCGCTGGCGATAGATGGCCCGGCCTTGTGTATCCGGCGTTTCGGCGCCTTTGCCAATGATATCTCGTTTTTGGTGCAGCGCGGCACTCTGACCAACGAAATGGTGACGTTTTTGCGGGCGGCGGTCGGCGCCAAGCTCAACGTCCTGATCAGCGGCGGCACCGGCACCGGCAAAACCACGATGCTCAACTGTCTTTCCTCATTCATCCCGGAAGACGAACGCATCATCACCATCGAAGACGCCGCCGAATTGCGCCTTCAACAGCCTCATGTTCTGCGGCTGGAGACCCGCCCCGCCAATATCGAGGGCGAGGGCGAGGTGACCCAACGCGAATTGTTCAAGAACACGCTGCGCATGCGTCCCGACCGTATCATCGTCGGCGAAGTCCGCGGCGCTGAGGTGCTGGACATGCTGCAGGCGATGTCCACCGGACATGACGGTTCGATGGCGACGATTCATGCCAACAACCCGCGCGACTCGCTGTCCCGGCTGGAGATGATGATGATGCTGTCGGGGATCAACCTGCCTGAGCGCGCGATGCGCCAGTACATTTCGGCGGCGCTCAACCTGATCGTGCAAGTCAACCGCTTCAGCGACGGTACCCGCAAAGTGATCAAAATTTCGGAGATCACCGGGATGGAAGGAGAGGTCGTGCTGATGCAGGACCTGTTTGAATTTGTGGCTACTGGAATCAATGCGGCAGGAAAGGTTACCGGCGACTTCCATGCCACCGGCGTCCGTTCGATTTTCACCGAGCGGATGCTGAAGGCGGGTTTTTCGCCGGTCTGAAGTTGTGAATACCCCGGCAGGTCTTATGCAAACCGTTTTTCCAATCGTAATGCTCTTCCTGATGGGCACACTTGCGCTTGTCCTTTACGGGGGGCATCGGCGCGAAGAAATCGCCCGCGAGCAGGCGCTGAGCCGACGTCTTAAAATCCTGGTCCCGCAGCGCGCGACGGCGGGCCTGGAAAAGCCGCAGCAGCGGCAGGGGCCGCTGGCGCCGGCCATGGCGTTGGCGATGCAATGGAATATCCTGCGCAATCTGGATCGATGGCTGACACAAGGCGGTGTCCAAATGGGCGCGGTCACGTTCATCATGTTCGTCATACTTGTGGCGGGCGCTGGCGGCGCCCTTTTCAGCTTATGGGCAGGATCCGCCGCCGCCGCACTTTATGGTTTGGCGGCGGGTGCCGTGCCGGTGGGCTATGTTCACCTGGAGCGCAATAAGCGGCTGGAGACTTTCAGCCAGCAGTTGCCATACGTGCTGGATTTTTTGCGCTCGGCACTCTCCGCCGGTCACACCCTCAATCGTGGCTTCCAAATGGCCACGGAAAACGCGCCCGAGCCGATCGCAACCGAACTGCGGCTGGTCTCGGAACAGATTCGGCTGGGCAGCACTCTGGCTGATGCGCTGGATAACATGTTCAGGCGCGTACCCGAGAAAAGCCTGGGTTTCCTGGTTGCGGCGATTCGAGTGCAGGCTGAGGTCGGCAGCAGTGTCTCGGAAATTCTGGACCGGGTCACCGACACCATTCGCGGGCGCCAGCGGCTTCAGCAGGAAATCCTGACGCTCACTGCCCAGGCGCGCATCAGCGGCATGATTGTAGCCGCATTGCCTTTCATCCTGCTGGGATTCTTCACCCTGGTGAGGCCCGGGTACACCCATCCGCTGTTTCACAACCCGATGGGAGTAAAAATGCTGAAGGCCGCAATCATTTTGGACGCGGTTGCGCTGGGTATCATACGGCACATGACCAGCGTGGACTGAGCCCGCGTAAATCAGCAAGGGACCAGGAGTTGACCAGGAAAGGATCGGCGCGATGATGGATCCGTGGTCGTTGCCAGTCTTGATTTTCGTGTTCACGGTGGTGGGAAGCCTGGCTTTTTACCGGGCAGCGTTTGGGCCGGGACGGGGTCTCGACGACCGGCTATCGCCGTCGTCCGCGAGGTCAAACCTGCAGACCGGCACGGCACCGGCGGAGTGGCTGGTAAAATGGCACGTACGGCGATTGCGCCAGACCCCGACAAAGACGGTCTCAGATCGCAAGCTGCCGGACACGCTTACCCAAGCGGGGTTCCGAGGGATGGAATGGGTTGCGCGCTTCCATCTGGCTCGTATCGCGTCGATGATTGGGGGCGTGTTGCTGGGCTCGGGTTTATGCGAATTTACCGGCAAACCGTGGGTATTGGGGGCAGCTGGCGGGTTCCTGCTCGGCTACACTATCCCACGTTTGTTGATTAGCAGGATGGCTCGCGCGCGCCGCCGCAAAATGATTCGGGAATTGCCCGATGTACTGGCCTTAATCGTGGTCAGCCTGGAGGCGGGACTCAGCGTCGGCGAGGTGCTTCGGCTGGTCGGACGCGAAACATTGCGCCAAGGGCAGGTGCTCGGACGCGAGTTGAGTGCAACCTCGGCACAGATGTCTGCGGGCGTGAGCTTCGAAGACGCCTTGAGAGATCTTGGATCGCGCACCGGAGTGGACGAGATTCGCTCTTTGGCGGCGCTGCTTATTCAAAGTGAAAGAATCGGCGCACGCCTCGCCCCCGCCCTGCGTGCGGCGGCCGACCTGCTCAATTCGCGCCGGCGCCTGAAGGCTGAAGAAGCCGCCCGCAAAAGTTCGATCAAGATGCTCTTTCCGCTGGTGTTCTTTATTCTGCCCGCGATGCTGCTGGTGATTCTTGGACCGGCTGTAATCCAGTTAGTCGAAATTTTCCGCAACCGCTAAGCTTGCAACGTCGATCGCGCCAGACGACTTGATCCATCGGAGGCGAAATTCAAGGGTCGCTATCGCGGACGAGGAAAGAATGAGAATCAAACTCCGCCGCGTTATCTCTTTCCTCTACCGGTCGCTTCTCAGATCTGGAAAGTGAGCGCGGACTTGCGCTTGCTTGCCAGCATTTCGAGCGTTGTGGCGCGCAGAATCGACCGTACCTGGTCGCGCACCTGGCGCCATACATCGCGCATCGCGCACGCCTGATCGCGCCGGCAGGGTGAGTTGGCGCCGTCCTCCAGGCATTCGACCGGCACATAATCCCCCTCGATCAGTTCGACGACGTCCTCCATCGTGATCCGCGATGGCGGGCGGGCCAGAATATAACCGCCGCTGGGGCCTTTTTGACTTGCCACCAGCCCTCCACGCTTGAGCGTGATGAGCAGGCGACGGAGGTAGTTCTCAGGAATGTTCTGGGCACCGGCTATAACCTCGACCTGCAGCGGCTGGGCTGCCGGGTAGCGTTCCGCGAGCATTAGCAAGGCCTTTAAGGAGTAATCGACCCCAACGCCAAATTTCATTTTTATCCGGCCTCTTTTTCCGGCCGTTACGATCCCCTGATCTCCGTGCGGAGAATAATTGACTTAGTAGGTCATCTAAGTTATGTTTGCCCCTCAAGTCAAGGTAAGGAGACGTGCGCTGTGCCCAGACGCGAACCCCCGACGTGGGATTTGGTGCTCAAGCGCAACTCCGTCGAGCGGCTCAAACGCGAGTTGTTCCCCATGGAGTTGTGGAGCCAATGGGACCGTCTCACCGAGACCTCCTACGAAAAGCTGCCCGAGGAAGACATTGTCCGCCTGCAATGGTATGGACTTTACCACGATAAGCCGAAGGTCGGCACCTTCATGATGCGGGTGAAGATTCCGGGTGGAATCCTGACCCCTGTCGGATTACGAACGATTGGCGAAATTTCGTCGGAATATGGCCGCGATCAAGGTGAATTGACCACGCGGCAGAATATCCAGCTCCATTACATCACGCTCGATCGCGTGCCGGAGATCTTCGAAAAGCTCAAGACCGCGGGACTGACGACACTGGGCGGATGTGGCGATGTGGTGCGCAACATTACCGGATGTCCGGTGGGCGGCGTTAATCGGGAAGAGCACTTCGATGTGACCGGGCTTTTGGCGGATGCCGGGCGATTTTTCTACGGCAATCGCGATTACTCTGATTTGCCGCGCAAGCACAAGATCACGATTTCAGCCTGCCATTTTCAGTGCAATGCACCGGAAATCAATTGCGTGGCGCTGGTCGGCTTTATCAACGGCGGACGCCCGGGCTTTGCCGTCAGAGTCGGTGGGGGGCAGTCGTCCACACCGCGCCTGTCGCGCCATCTGGGGGTGTTCGTTCAGCCGCAGGAGGCGATGGAGCTGCTGCGGGCCATCCTGGACGTATGGCAATCGACCACCGAGTACCGCATCTCGCGGGTCAAGGCGCGGCTGAAGTTCATGATCGACGATTACGGGCCTGACGAATTCCGCAAGCTGGTCGAGGCGCGATTAGGACGCCAATTGGAGCCGCTGGCCGACCTGCCGCTGCCCGACCGCGACAGCGATCACATGGGGATAAGCGAGCAGAAGCAGGCGGGGTTCTACCATGTGGGATTTCCGGTTTACCTGGGCACGATGAGCGGCAGCCAGATGGTGCGGATTGCCGATCTGGTTGAGAGCTATGGCGGCGATATCCGGCTGACCCGCCGTCAGAACTTCATTCTGACCGGTATTCCGGGCGAGCGCCTTGACGAAGTTATCGGAAAGGCCGGCGAAATCGGCTTTCCGCTCGAGGTCAATGGGCTTTACGCCTCATCGATCGGATGTATCGGCGATCCGCATTGCAATTACGCAGTCACGCCAACCAAGACCAAGCTGGCCACCATAATTGAACGGCTGGTCGCGGATTTTGGCGATGAGGTTTCGCACCTGAAGCTGAATCTTGATGGATGTCCCCATGCGTGCGCCCAGCATTGGACCGGCGATATCGGACTGCAGGGCACGACCGGACGAGGGAAGAACGGCGAGCCACTGGAGGCTTTTGACATTATCCTGCGCGGCGGGTTGGGCAGGGATGCCGCCATCGGCAAACCCGTCCTGCGCCGGATCCCTTCGGAGTTGGTGGAAGATTATGTAAGCCGGTTGGTTGCCGGTTACCTTCGGCGCCGCCAGCCCGGCGAGAGCTTTGCGCGATTTTGCGCCCGGACCCCAGACGCCGAGCTGATCAGCATGACGCAACCCGCCGGAATCGAGCGGCAGAGCGCTGCAACCTTGGAGTGAATCCCTATGAACCAGGATCTGGAACAGCGGCAGGAATTGATGGACGAGCTGGAAGCGGGCGAGGCCGCCGTCGAACTCGACGACAAGGAACCTCACGAAGTCCTGGAATGGACTATCGAGCGCTTCGGCAATCGCATGGGCCTGTGCTCAAGCTTCCAGGCCGAGGGCTGCGTGCTGATCGACATGGCATGGCGGATCGATCCGGCGGTGCGGGTGTTCACTATCGATACCGGCCGGATGCCCGAGGAAACCTACGCGCTGATCGAGCGTATCCGCGAGCGCTACGGAATCAAAACGGAGATTTTCCTGCCCGACACCAAGGTGGTCGAGCACATGGTGTCCAAGCACGGGCTCAATCTGTTCTACCGCGACGTCAACCTGCGGCTGCTATGCTGCCAGGTGCGCAAGGTGCTGCCGCTGCGCCGCGCATTGCTCAACTTCGACGCGTGGGTGACCGGTTTGCGGCGCGATCAGTGGGCGACGCGGTCCAATATCCGCAAGATCGAGATCGATCATGATCACGGCGGTATCGTCAAAGTCGCGCCGCTGGCCGATTGGACCGAAGACGAAGTGTGGGATTACATCCGCGCCAACGACGTGCCCTACAACGAGCTGTACGACAAGGGCTACAAATCGATTGGATGCGCCCCGTGCACGCGCGCGGTCAGGGAAGGGATGGACTCGCGCGAAGGGCGATGGTGGTGGGAAACTGGCGCGCCCAAGGAATGCGGGATGCATTGCGCAATCGAAACCGGCGGCTTCGAGCATGAACTCGCCGCACTGTTAGGCGGTCACGGCAACGGCTCCGGCCACTGACTCTTTCTGCTCCCACTTCCACAAACCAGCCGTGGGCGGTGAGTTGTGTGCCTGATACGCTTTCAAACACCATCCATTCAGGCAACTGGATTTGAATTTGTACCGTGGATGAAGAAATTCCACTGACGCTCGATGATCTCCAGCGCCAGGTCCTGCTCCAGCAAATCGTGTTGTTCGCCCAGGCCAATCCGGACCCGCAAGCCCAACAGGATTACCAGGCGCTGGGAGAAGCGGTGGCGCGGATGGAAATTCCCGCGGCGATGCTCCCGCGGTTGTCCGCGATCCTCGAAATAGCGCTTAGCGGCGATCGCATCCGCCGCACGTCAGGTCCGGGAGCGCATCTGGCGTTGATGGCGCTGTTTCAGAAAACCCCGCGCGGCAGGGCTCTGGCCGCTGAAGTAAGCGCGCTCAACTCCGCGTTGGCCCAAATCAAAAATCAGCAATTGACAGAAGTCACCGCTGCCCAGCGGGAACCGGGAACCTATACCCTGACGCTGGGCACCCCAGGCTGCCGAATCGTAATCCGCTTCGAACCTCGCGGCGTCAGAGTAGAAAGCCTCGACATCGGCTCGGAGTGAACCGTTTCGGCGCAACCTTATATCGGACCCCAAGAAGGTGTTTGACCCACGTTTCACCTGAACGACGCGGTAGGTATTCCGTTTCCCGCTCGTGAAAGAACCGGTCTTCGCGCCAAATCAGAAGGGGACAGCTTCGGCCCAGTCGGTCAGGTAGGGGACCCGGAAGCGATTGCCAACATAAGCCTGGTAGATGAGGAATGCCCACAATATCGCCAGGCCAAGGTCGCCAAGTCTGGTCAGGAAGAGGAATAGACGCGACAACGGGCCCGGCAGCACCGCGGTAAAAACGCCCATCACGATCGAAAACGCGATCCAGGCGACGGTAAACGCGATCGATTGGCGCGCGTGATAACGCACATAGTCGTCGTGGTTGTAGGGCTCGACCAGCAGGAAAATGATTCCGGTGATGGCAAACCCGACATAGCAAAGGGCGGCAATTACGTTATTCTGTTGCATCGTTGAGATAACGGGCGCGCCGCAGGAACTGCAGGTGGAAGCACCTGTAACCAAAGTGGCTCCGCAGCGCTGGCAGCTCGACGGCATCGCGCTCATCCTCCCTCTAAATCGTGAATCGATTGTGCAACTGCCGGGAATTTTTCGCAACTGGGGCCGATGCTGCGCTCATTGTCTTCGGCTTTGGTACGGCCGCCGGCGCCATTGGCAAAAATCAGGCAGCTTTCCCGCGAAAAGGGTAAGCTTGTAGGTGAGATTGCCGGCGGGAAGAACTTTGGACCAGGAGGTCTCGGGGGAGGTATCTATGCGTTGCAGATCTGGTTTGATTGGCGTGCGCGTCTGTCTTGCCGTCGCCGCCTGTCTTTTGCTGGTCGCGTTCATCGCACCAGCACAAAGCGCCACGGCGACCCAGCTTGCGGTGGCTTCGGGCGATCCAATGGTTGCGACCAAAGCGCTGGTGGACGGCGCCCTCGGCGTGCTTCGCGACCCGCACCTTTCGCTTACGGAAAAGCGCGAGAAACTGCGGGCGCTCGCGGATGCTCATCTCGACTTCGAGAGCATGGCTCATTCCACGCTCGACTACCATTGGAGCCAACTCACCCCTGAGCAGCGCAACGATTTCACCAGGCTTTTTAAGGATTTCATCGAAAATGCCTACCTCGGCAAAATTCAGGATTATTCAGGGCAGAAGGTAATTTTCGTCCGCGAGAAGCTCGACGGCCCGGGCAAGAGTGAGGTGTGGAGCAAATGGGTGGGCAACGCAGACGAGCCGGATCGATTGATCTTTATGCTGCACCGCGACAATGGCCAATGGAAAATCTATGATCTGTCAGTTGATGGTGTCGGTATCACATCCAATTATCGGACCCAGTTTGATCACGTCCTGGACAATCATAGCTTTGATTCCCTGATGACCGATCTGCGCATGAAAAATCAGCAGCTTGCGGCACGTCTGGGCAAGTGACGGAGCCCGCGGCCAACTAATGGCCGGCCGACGCGGTGCTCATCGGGGCCTTGCGCACAACCAGGTAAATGGGCAGCACCAAAACCGCCAGCATCGACAGCATCCGGTAGATATCGTTGAAGGCCAGGATAGCCGCCTGCGACTGGATCATCCCATAGATCATGGCCAACCCCTGACGGGAACCGTCGGTTTGCGAGAGGAAATGAAAAACCGGGCTTCCAGGCATCCGTGGCGCCGTCTCGCTGAGCCGCCACGCGTCGAACACCGAGAAATGCTCGACCAGCCGCGCCTGATGGATCTGCTCTTTGGCCACCAGCATGCTGGTCAGGATCGAGATTCCGACAGCAGCTCCCGTATTGCGCATCATATTGAACAGGCTTGACGCGTAGCCCATCCGTTCCCGCGGCACCGTCGTCAGGGAAATGGCGGAGAGCTGCGGTCCCAGCAGTCCGCCACCCACGCCATTGAGCATCACCGGCCCGATCACCTGCCAGGGCCCGACAGAGAGCGTCCAATGCGACATCAGCCAGGTCGATACACCCATCGCAATGAAGGCGACGCCGATCAGCGGGCGGGTATTGACGCCAAATCGAGCCAACTGCCCGACCAGGATTAGCGCGCAAAACGAGGCGAGTGCTCTGGGTGAAAGCGTCAAACCGGCTTTCAGCGCAGTGTAGCCCATGAATTCCTGGAGGAAGATCGGGTTGAGCAGATTGGCGCCGTAGACGGCGAAACTGAAGACCACGACCAGCACCACGACCGCCGAGAACATGGGATTGAACAGGATTCGCACATCCACCACCGGGTCTGGAAAGGTAAGCTCCCGCCAGGTGAAAATAACAGTGGCCAATATCGAACCGACCGTCGCGTATACGACCCAGGGCGAGGAGAACCAATCCGCACGCTGGCCGCGGTCACACACCAGCTGCATCAGGCCAAGTCCCACCGCCAGCATCGCGATTCCCAGGTAGTCGATGCGGCCGCCGCGCCTGGGCCGGAGATAAGACGGGTCTTCCAGGAAGGTCGAAACCATCAGGATGGCCACGATTCCGATTGGCACGTTGATATAGAAGTTCCAGCGCCACGAGAAGTTGTCGGTGATCCAACCTCCCATGGTCGGCCCCAGCACCGGAGCCACCATCAGGCCCATCGACCACGTCGCCATCGCCAGTTGCTGCTCTTCAGGCGGAAAGGTTTCCATCATGATTGCCTGCGAAGACGGTACCATCGCAGCGCCAGCGAAACCCTGAACCAGCCGGAATAATACGATTTGATCCAGCGACTGGGCCGCTCCACAGCAGGCCGACGCCACCACGAAGGCGGTCACCGAAAACAGGAAATAGCGCTTGCGCCCGAACCGCGCGGAGATCCATCCGGTCAGCGGAATCATGATGCCGTTGGCGACCAGGTAGCTGGTTACCACCCACGTGATTTCATCGACGCTTGCCGAGAAACTGCCCTGCATATGAGGCAGCGCGACATTGACGATCGAGGTGTCGATCATCTCGAGCACGGTCCCCAGCATCACGGCGATCGCGATTAGCCATCGATGCTGATTGGCTGTGAATTCAGGGGTGTCGATTTCTGTGACGGCTGCCAACCGGACCAAATTAATCGCTTGTTTGTTTTAAGGAAACTTGGAGGCGCGCATGGGCTCATGGGGCCAGCCGCAATCCCTTGACAGTCCGGACGTTAGAGCGAAAGAATAGCGAAAACGCCATGAATCTTACAGCACCATCGCTGTTGTTCGAACCCGAAGAGCGGATCGCCGAATCGCGGCGCGGGGTCGAGTTCGTTGAGATGGGCGTAAAGCAGATTCTCAACCGGTGCAGCAATCCGCAGATGCCGTTTGCCTGGACGATCAATCCCTATCGCGGATGCGAGTTCGGCTGCGTTTACTGCTATGCGCGTTACACCCACGAATTCCTGGAACTACGCGATCCGATGGACTTCGAACGGCGCATCTTCATCAAGCGGCATGCCGCCGAAGTGCTGGAGCGGACGCTGGCGCGCACCCCAATCGGCCACGACGCGATCGCAATTGGGACAGCGACGGATCCGTATCAACCGGCTGAGCGCATGTACGAGCTTACGCGTTCGATGCTGCAGGTGTTCGCGAAAATCGGCGGCATCCGGCTATCTATCACGACAAAATCAGCCCTGATAGTTCGGGACCTCGATCTACTCACGACGATCAACCAGCAATCTGAGTTGTCGGTCAACTTTTCGCTGATCACGCTCAATCGGCGTCTCCAACGAATCCTGGAGCCGCGCGCGCCCCGTCCGGAACTCCGCCTGCGCGCGATGAGCATACTGGGTAGCGCCGGAATACGGTGCAATATCCTGATGATGCCGATGATTCCCGGGCTTACCGACGCTCCTGCAGCGGTTGAGAACGTGATCGCGGCCGCCCGCCGGCACGACGCCGCGGATGTCCATTTCCGCACCCTGTTTCTGAAGGCGGCGGCCGCCCGACGCTTCCTACCGTTCATCGCGGGACATTTTCCCGGACTCTCGGAACGGATGAACAATTTGTACGGCTCGTCGACGTATGGCCCGCGAGCGTACAATCGGCAGATCACATCGATGGTGGAGCGGATCAAACTCAAGTATGGATACTGCCGCTCGGGAAATCCGAAATCGGCGCCGGCCCGCCCAATTACTCAACTCAGCCTGGATTTCGGCTAAGTGCGTACGGGCCGCCTTACTGAAAAATCGATCCGATACGGGCGCTCGCATGGGTGACAGCACAAGGAAATGTCCTGCCTTGCTGAGGCAGGCGGCGTCAGGCTGAATGGCAAAGCAGCCCAATCAAGCTCCCATGCCGCGCGCGATAATATTCCTTGGCGGTCAGAGTTCAGGCCCGCTTGAATCGACGATAATCGTGGTTGTTTGCCGGAGTTCTCGCACCATCCACCGGTCGCCCATGCGGACCACCTTGGCTTCAAGTTGCGATGACAGCGCCGCAAGGTCGGGACCGTTAGTGTTGCATGGCGAAAACCTGGGGAAATGCGCCTGAAGAAGATCCGATCGCGATGCGCTAATTACCTTTAGCCGCGTCCTCAACCATTACGCGATACGTTTGCCGCCTGGAGGCCCTTAGGCCCCTGCGTCACCTCGAAGTCGACCCTCTCGCCCTCTTCCAGCGAGCGAAAGCCATTGCCGGTAATTGCGCTGTAATGCACAAAGACGTCCTGTCCGTCCTCCATCGTGATGAAGCCGTAGCCCTTTTTGGGACTGAACCACTTGACCGTGCCGCTTGCCATCGAAAACCAACCTCCCGGGGCAATCAAAAACCCCACCTCTGGGCACCATTGTTAAAAATAGCACCAAAAGGATAACATCGAACGCCTATATCACATACGTGCGGCCAATTCAAAACAAAACGGCACTTTTTCCGCGAGAGCCAGCTAAAAGAAAGTATCCGCGCACAACTCAACGCATACGCCAAATGCGACGAGCATGGATATGGCAATGGTCGGGAATCTGGCGCATCACATCGTCGATAAAAAACCCGTCCGGACCCCATTTCGCCCCCGCCACCACCGAGAGAACCTCCACCATCAACTTCTTTTCGTCTGCCGTGGCCTCCCGCCGATGCTCCCCGAGCACCGCCATCGGCGTATCGCAGGAGTCACAATCGAGAATCGTGAACTTGAAAGGATAGCTGAATTCGCAATAGCGCTGGGTGTAATCGCGCAGTTCGCAAAGGTCGCATTTGCTCATAGTAGGCAATCTATCTCAACCAGGCAGAGGGCGCATGCAAACCGCCGCCAACCGGCTCGGCAATGCAAGCCCTTCAAGGTCAGCGCAAGCTTGGCTCGCGCGGTTTTTTCCTGGCGCGTGAGATAAGCGGGCAGAGCCGAATCCTGGTGTTTTAACTCAGGATTCCAGCCGTTCGTTGTACCGCAGGGTGCTGAGGATGTTGGATCAGACCTCAACACCCTGCGTCAGAAATGGCTTCTTTCCTCCGTCTGCAACCCCCACACCACAGGAGTCAAGAAAGAGGAATCAGCCTAACAAAGCTCTCAGTGGGCTGCCGGGCTTTCAGCGGGAGCCGGCGCCTTCGGACTGGACTCCGCGGCCGGACTCGCCATCGAGCCGGCCTCGGTCTTGGACTTCTTGATGCAGCGGCGAACGCTGGATCTGGAGATGTGCAGGTCTGCCGCTACTTCCTTGACCTTTTTGCCGGCATTCACCTCGTCCATGACTTTGGCGCAGTCGACTTTGTGCCTGGCTGCCAGCGCGCCCGATGCCGGGAGCATCGCGCCGAGCATCACGGCTACCGCAAACCCGCCCACTGCCACCTTGATTCTCCTCATTTACCGTTTCCTCCCTAAGGGACCAGATTTTAAAATCGCGGTGAGTATCGCAAAATAGTCGCTTTACGGCAATGATCCGGTACGATCACTCCAAAAAGACCCCATAACCGAATTCCGGAGCCTGCCTAACGCGACACGAACCGCGGCGGACGCTTTTCCTTCAGTGCCGCGTTGCCCTCCTTTATATCCGCCGAAAAGAACCCGAGCATCTCCAACGCCAATGAGGTGTCGAAACTGGGCCCGGCCATCCGCAGCCAATTGTTCAGCGACCGCTTGGTCCAGCGCAATGCCTGCTGCGGTCCTGCCGCCAGTTTGTGCGCTACCTCCAGGGCTTTGTCCAGCAATTGCCCGGAGGCAACGCACATGCTGACCAGCCCGATACGCTCTGCTTCCCTGCCGTCGAGCATCTCGCCCGTCAGCAGATAGTATTTCGCCTTGGCCATCCCGCACAGCAGCGGCCAGATGATCACGGCGTGATCACCGGCGGCGACTCCGAGGATGACGTGGCCGTCGGTAAACCGCACGTTTTCAGCCACGATACTGATATCGGCGAGCAGCGCTACCGCCAGACCGGCGCCGAAGGCGGGCCCGTTGATCGCCGAGATGATCGGTTTGTCCAGGTTGATCATGTTGTAAACAATATCGCTCGCTTCGCGCCACAGCCCGGCGATTTTTTCGGCGTCTCCCAAGGTTTGCGCGAGCATGTTGTTGTCGCCGCCGACTGAAAAGGCGCGTCCCGCACCGGTCACCAGCACAACCTTAACCTGTTGGTCAGCGTCGATGTCCTTCCAGACCTGAGCGATTTCCCAATGCATCCGGGCGTCGGTGGCGTTCAATACCTCAGGGCGATTGAGCGTTACCTGGAGCACGCCGTCCTCGAAGCGCTTGAACGCGAGACTTTTGTATTCACTGTAATCCATAGCCGGACCTCCGAGCTGCTATCGAACCCTCCTGGGAGGGGTCAGATAGAGATGCGCCGAAGCGGATGCTAAAGCATCGGCGGCGCCAACGGAAGGGAAATGAGCTCCTGGATCGGCGCCGCGATCCAGCGGCCGGTGCCGCAGCGCACCACGTGTTGCAGCACCCTGGGCGCGACTTCCATCAAAATAGGCCGGTTGCCAGCGCCCGCCCTGATTCGGGCGAAAGTCGTCTTCGAAATGGTAAAGCTCCAAGGGGAGGTTCGATCGTCTCCGTCGAGCCGCCTCTCTTGGAAGCTGCCGTGGTCGGCCTAAGGGCCGCTCACAGCGCCGCCTGGAGATTGCGGGTAGCCAGCACTTCGCGCGCCGGCGTGCGGTCGCCGGTGCAGTTGATAAGACGCGGCGCCTCAAGATATTTCAGATTGAAGCCGAGACTCTCATATAGTTCAACGATCCGATCTGTGGCCTGATTTGACAGCACCACCGGACCATCATGACGCGCCAGCCATCGCGCCGCCCGCACCTGTCCCTCCCAACTGAAGCCCTGCTTTGAGTAATGGCGGAACTCCACATCATAGGGGGGATCGGCGTAGATGAAATCTTCGCGCTCCAGTGGGATCGCTTCAAAGTCGGTCTGAATCAGTTGCCAGTTTGCGAACAGCGCCTGGTAAGCGGTGAAGTCACGGATGTAAGTGATTCTGCTATAGCGGCCGAAGGGTACGTTGAAAAGGCCTTTGCTGTTGAACCGGCATAGGCCATTGTAGCCGGTACGGTTGAGATAGTAGAACAGTCCGGCAGCTTCCGCGCCATCTCCCTTTCCCTGTTCGAGAAGCCGATTGAAGCGCTCGCGGTGTCGATAGTACAGGCGCTCGTCGTTGGCCATCGGCAGGGAGATGGTCAGGCCGCGCTTGAGCCATCGGTAGAAATTGAGTACGTGAGGATTGATGTCATTGAGCAAGGCCTGCTTCGGCATCAGGCCGAACGTTACCGCCAGTCCTCCACAAAAAGGTTCAACCAGCCGGCGACGGCTATGGGGCCGCCACAAAACAAGCACGTGCGGTACTAGCCAGCGTTTGCCGCCCGCCCATTTGAGCGGGGGTCTCAGCCGTGCCGGGATCTGCTCACCGGAGGCCTGCGAGAACTCAGCAGTGCGTGCCGATGGTATCGCCTCGGCTGAAGCTTTCATAGAAGATGCGTCGATTCCCGTTGGCGCTAATCGCGAAATTCAGACTCCACAACATTAGCGGAGCCGGATCGAAGTTGCCAAATCTGCCCAGATTCATTGTTAACAACCGCAATTGCTGGGCCGGATCCGGCGTGGAGCATCGCTCGCCATCACCACCGCGACGGTCATAGCGGCCCGCCCTGCTATCAGAGACGGTTGTCCGCGGGGTGAGGGAAGACCGACGCTCCCGATGGATTCGGGCGGCTAAACCTGCGATTTTCGTTGACCGAAACCGTCGCTAAGCGGGGCACGGGGGGATATCCGTGGAATCATCGGACCGCGTGGGAGCAATTAAAGGGAGCATCACAGCATGAAAATCCTGGTGATGGGGGCCGGCGCAATCGGCGCCTACTATGGCGCGCGGCTGCAGGAGGCGGGTGAGGATGTCGTATACTGCGCGCGGGGCGACAATCTTCGCGCGATGCAGGAGCGGGGTATCGACATCCGCAGCATCCGCGGCGATCTGAGACTCGACAAGGTGACGGCCACTGCCGATCCGCGCCAGCATGCGCCCTACGACCTGATATTGTTTTGCGTCAAAGTATATGACACAGAGCCGGCAGCCGCCGCGCTCAAGGGATGCCTGGCGCCAGGTGGCGCAATCATGACGCTGCAAAACGGCGTCGAGAACGAAGCGCGGCTGGCCGAGCTTTTCGGCGCCGGCGCCGTGATGGGCGGGAACGCGCGAATCGGAGTGGAATTGGTTGAACCCGGAAAGCTGGTGCACAATACCACCGGCACCATCGAATTCGGCGAACTCGACGGGCGCATCACGCCGCGCGCCGGCGCCATCGCCGAGGCAATGCGGCGGGCCGGAATTTTCGGCGAATTGAGCACCAATATCCGCGCCTCGCGATGGGACAAGCTGATGTGGAACGCGGCGTTCAACACCGTGACCACGCTGACCCATACCACCGTCGGCGAAGTGCTTGACGATCCCGAAGGCTATGCCTTGATCCGGACTTTGATGGAAGAAGTGCGCGCGGTGGCCGCGGCCGACGGGGTCGAACTGTCCGGCGAGCGCATCGCGCAGGTAATGGCGCACAGCAACAAAAATTTGCGCCCGCTGCGGACTTCCACCCTCCAGGATCTGCAGCGCGGCAAGCCCCTGGAAGTGGAGGCGTTGATCGGCGTGGTGGTAAGGATCGCACGCCGGCACGGCATCAAGGTGCCGGCCAGCGAGGCGATCTATGCGCTGATGCGGCTGCTTGACCGCGATTCAGGCCGATCCTGAACCGCGCTCAAAACTACTTTGGCCGGATGGTCAGAACCGGGCACGTGGATTCGCGTACGACGCGCTCGGCGACACTGCCCAGCACCAGATGGGCCACCCCGGTGCGACCGTGCGTTGCCATCACGACCAGGTCGGCGCCGTAGTCGTGTTCGGCCTTGATTATTTCCTCGGCCGGGTTGCCGATCCGGAGCACCGTCTCGTGCTCGACGTCGCTCAGCATGTCGCGCCTGATTCGGGCCAGTTCCTGTTCAGCCAGTTTCTCATCGTGAGCCGCCATCGCGGCGCCGCCCACGCGCGTTGGATCGACATACGGCGACACCACGTTGAGCACGATCAGTTTGCCGTGATTTTGCTTCACGATATCCCTGGCGATCGTCAGGGCGGCGTTGGAATTTTGATCGAACTGCACCGGACAGAGCACCCGTTTAAAGTTGGTGATCATTCCCTATTCTCCCTTCACCTGACGCCGGCTTGCGACGCTGCTGCCTCACCGGAAGCCTCGTGTTCCGAGCGTGAATAAAGGCAAGCAGCATGCCAATGCTTTTAGGGCAAGGCAAGTGCGGTTATGGCTTAAGGCGCTGATGGAGAATCAAAAAAAATGTGTCCGTTAGGTGCGGAACGATGTTCCCAACGGACACAAACTTTCAGGCGGGTGCAGGCCCGGCGGAAATTCGCAACCCTGATCTACCCGTAAATCCTCCAGCGAAAAGGCCGGGCTCTTTGCTCAGGCCGCTTGAACCGCAGCGTTGCACCGGTCCACCTGGTCCAGGCGCCGAAACCCTGCTGATTGAACTCGGTCTCGACCTCGAATGGCTCCCTGGTATCGTAATCCTCGCACGTGAGCCGTTGAGGCTTGTCCTTGAGCGCGAGGTTGAAGGTTATATGAACGACTTCCTGGGCGGGTAGGCCGGGTGGCCACCACAGTCTTCCCTGGTCTAGCTCCTTTTCCGGCACGGCAGACTCTTTCCTCCTTGTGTGAGCTTAGCGGGCTTGGGCTTGCACCGTGGATTCGGCCTGCCAATCACTGCGCCCCTTGAAATAGGGGATAATATACTTGCCAAACATCCGGATCGACTCCATGGTTTTGGCGTGCGGCACTCGCCCCATCTCCATGAAGCACAGGATCATGTCCACTCCGAGTTTGGCAAAGCGCTCGAGCACCTTGATACAGGTGTCGGGGTTACCGGCGCACAGCAAGCCGCTGTCCACCAGCGCGTTGGGTGTTAGCTGATCCTTGGCCTTTTTCTCGTCCGCCTGCTTTCTGCCGAAAAAGAAAGCCTCGGGAGCGCGTTGAGCCGCGTACTTATAGCTCTCGATCTGGGCAAAGACCTCGGATCGGTTCTGCTCGTGCAAATGCATCCAGAAGGGCGCCTGGCCGCGCAGCAGCGACATGTACCATTGCATCCCTTCGCCCGCCATCGCGATGGTTTGATCGTTGTTCTCGCCGCACAAGGTCATCAGAAAAGCGGCGATGCGATTGTTAACCTGCGCGGTAACCTGGTTTTTTGGCGTTTTGATCTGCTCGCGGTAGTTGCGCACGCGCTGCTCCAGGGTGTCGGCGCGCGCGATATTGAAGCACAGCACGCCCAACCCGTAATTGGCCGCCAAATTAAAACTGTCGGGCGAGGAGCACGCCATCCACATCGGCGGATGGGGCTTCTGGATCGGCTTGGGCAGCACGTTGCGATTGGGGCCGACGGTAAAGTATTTGCCCTGGTAGCCCGGGAAACGGTCGGTGGTCATCAGTTGCGGAATGATCTGCAGCGCCTCATCCATCATCGGGCGCGTGTCGGCCGGATCGATTCCGAAGCCCCCCATCTCGTTGAGCGTGGTGGAGCGCGCGAAGCCGACGTCGAGCCGGCCGTTGCTGAGGATATCCAATGCGCCGATGCGCTCGGCCACGCGCACCGGATGGTTATACGGCTGCGGCAGCAGCACTGCGCCGTGGCCGAAACGGATTCGGCTGGTGCGCTGGCTGGCGGCGGCGAACAGGATCTCGGGCGCGCTGCAATGCGACAGTTCCTCGAAGAAATGGTGCTCGACCGCCCAGACATAGTCGAATCCGACTTCGTCCGCATACTGGATCTGCGCCATCACCTGCCAGTACTTGTCGTATTCGTAGCCCTCGTACCACGGCTTGGGCATTTCGATTTCATACATCAGGCCGAATTTCATCGGTTGCTCCTTTTCGCGTCCAGTTTAAGAGGCTGAAGCGCCTGAACAAAGGCGTCCCCCCGCCAAAGCCGGCCCGCCGAGGATTTATAGCTTATTTGGGATTAGCGGAGAATCGGCAAAGAGTTGCGGCACACCGCCACCCTCTATGCCGATCCTACGCCGGAGCGTTTTCCGCGCCCGCTTTGCGCACTCCTAAAAGATAGGCCTCGATGAACTGATCGATGTCGCCGTCAAGCACGGCGTCGGTATTGCCGGCCTCGACGCCGGTGCGATGGTCCTTGACCATGCGATAGGGTTGCAGCACGTAGGATCGGATCTGGCTGCCCCAGGTGATGTCCTTTTTCTCCTTGCTGAATTGCTCCAGTTGTTCGCGCTTCTTGCGCATCTCCAGTTCGAACAGCCGCGCGCGCAGGATCTTCATCGCCATCGCGCGGTTCTTGTGCTGCGAGCGTTCGTTCTGGCAGGTCACGACGATGCCGGTCGGAAGATGGGTGAAACGCACCGCGGAATCGGTCTTGTTGACGTGCTGCCCGCCTGCCCCGCTGGCTCGGAAAGTGTCGATCCGCAGGTCGGCCGGGTTAATCACCACCTCGACCTTGTCGTCGATCGCCGGATAAACGAAGACCGAGGCGAATGACGTATGCCGGCGCGCGTTGGCGTCAAAGGGCGAGATCCGCACCAGGCGATGGATTCCGGCTTCGGCCTTGAGATAGCCGTAGGCATAGGGGCCGTCCACGGTGAAGGTGGCACTCTTTATCCCCGCGCCTTCGCCGGGTTGCTCGTCGGCGACCTCGACCTTGAAGCCGTGCCGCTCAGCCCATCGCAGGTACATCCGCAGCAGCATCTCAGCCCAGTCCTGCGCCTCGGTCCCGCCCGCTCCCGGGTGGATCGACACAATCGCGCCGAGGCGGTCGAACTCCCCGCCCAGCATCACCTGCAGTTCCTGTTCTTCGATTTCCTTGCGGGCCGCCGCGAGGGTTTTTTCGGTCTCGCGCGCCGCTTCGCTGTCGTCGGTGCCCTCTTCCTCGGCCATCGTGAGGAAGAGCCTCGCTTCCTCCAGCGTTTTACGCAGGCGTTGATTGGCCTCCAGCTTGGCCTTTATCTCCTCCTGCTCTCTGCCCACGGCCTGCGCGGCTTCGGGCTTGTTCCAGAAGTCGGGTCTGGACGACTCTTCCAGCAGTTCAGAGTAGCGCGCATTGAGCTGAGCGAGGTCAAAGACGCCTCCCGAGCTTGACGAAACGATCTTCCAATCCGGCTAATTCTTCTCGCATCTCGCTCAATGTCAAAACGGTTTACCTCTCAATGCCCCATCAGGGCGATGCTTGAACCTTCATTATGACACACACCGCTGACCGATTTAATGCGCGCACCGCCTCCATCGGTCAGAACGGGATGCGGCCGGTGAGAATAACGGCGTGATTGTAAAGCGGCTGATGGGTGACGGCGACCTGGTAGCCGGCGCCGAAGGTCAGGCCGACCCGATCGTGGATCGGAATCCTGCCGATTAACAGTCCTGGCGTGAGAAAGACCTGGTTAAGCCCGGCACGATCGCCGTTGGGCCACCAGGTGTGGTTCACCTCGAACTCCGGCCAGAAGTAATGGAAGAGGTGGTACTGGAAAGTGGTGTTCCAGGCCAGCGGCATCCCCAACCGATCCTCACCGCCGTTTGGGAATGAAACTCCCAGCGTGCTCTGGATGTCGAAGTTCCCCCATCCTTTACCCGCCGCAATCGTGGGGGTGAAAATGAAATGGCCCGAACTGTTGGCCGCGTCACCGGTGGGGGCGCTGAAGCCTAAAAACGCGGTCACGATGTAATTCCCGTTGTCTTCATTGGCCGATACCAGACGGTACTTCACCAGAAAGGTTTCATCGGCCCAGCCGTCACTGGGAGCAATTTTTTTCTTCGTGCCGTGGATTTTCCTGCCGCCATGCGCGATCCACGCCGGTACCCCGAGAATGATTTCGGTGTTCTCAAATGGAATCAGTTCCAGTCCCTTGCCGCCCCCGAAGTTGTCCAGGCTATGACCGTAACGCTGCGCCTGCCAGAACTGATCGTAACGAAATTCTTCCTCCAGCCGGGGCGTGACCGTGACCAGCGGCGTGACCCAATGCGGCTGCTCGTTCTGAATCCGGGTGACGCGCGGAAACCAGTCCAGGAAGTAGCGGATCACGGGGTTATTTGAATTAAGCAGGCTTGCGCTTTGCGCGTTACTTTGGCCGCTCCACAGCATCACGGCGATTACGGCCACTGACATTGTATAGATCCGTAAAAGCGAGGAAGAGGAATTTCGCGCGGGTTTCATAACGGAAGATATATGCCATGTTACATGGCATATGACAAGCATCATAGCCAACGCCCACGATCGCTTTCGAGAAAGCCATCGCGAAAAAGCTTTTATACGCTACTATGGAACTTCGTCCGTGCCGGACCTGGCGCACAGACGCACAAATTTAGAAGGGATTTTCAATCTGAACCGCTGATGTATCCGCCAGTTACAACCGGAACTCTGGGAATATTCGCGATCCTCCTGATCATGCTGTTCGCCTTCATCGAAGTGGGCATCATGCGCGCCGCCTACGAGCGCCTGGGGATCCCCCCTCGAATCGTCACGGTGCTGCTGTTCGGGATGATCGTGGGCAGCTACGTGAACCTTCCGGTGGCAACGCTCACAGCGCCCAAAATAATCCAGGACCAGATAGTGTACTTCTGGGGCATCCCTTACGTGGTGCCGCATGTGGCCCATGCAGGCCACACCATTGTCGCAATCAACCTTGGCGGCGCCCTGATTCCGGTGACCGTATGTGTTTACCTGCTGGCACGGTTCAGAGCAGTGCTCCGAATGGCGATTGCCACCACGATCGTCACCGGCTTCGTTTACTGGTCGTCACGAGTCGTGCCTGGAGTCGGCATTGCCGTTCCTACACTGGTGCCGGGGCTGATCGCAGCGGCGACCGGATACCTGCTTAAATCCTTTCGGGCGCCGGCGGTCGCGATTGCCTTCGTAGCGGGGACTTTGGGGTGTTTGATCGGAGCCGACATCCTGAACATGCCGCAGGTCGCGCATATGCATGCTCCGGTGGTGTCGATCGGTGGAGCGGGCACGTTTGACGGCGTATTTGTTTCGGGAATCATCGCGGCGCTGCTTGCGTAACGTAGCGCGGCGCAAATCCGTCAGCCGGCCCTTCTGAATCTGGGCACGGTTATTTCCGGCGTCATGTCATCGAACACGACCTCGACTGGCATCCCGATGCGCATCGACTCGGGTGGCGTGTCCTCGATAAGCGCCACCATGCGCACGCCCTCATCCATATCGACCAGCGGCACGGTGTATGGAGCGGCCGCGCTAAAGGCGGGCAACATCGGCTGAGCCACGGTGATCCAGGAATACACCTTGCCCTTGCCCGAGGAACGCGCCCATTGGTAGTTGAACGAGCCGCAACTGCCGCAGATCGGACGCGGCAGATGGCGCCATGTGCCACAATCGGTGCAGCGCTGGAAGCGCAACTCATGCAGCTTACAGAATTGATAGAACTCGGCCGCCAGACCCATCCGGGCGGGCAAAGGCCATCCGCTGGTCTTCTTCATCCGCTTATCTCCGCAAAATCGCGATACTGCCGTCGCCAAAATCACCCCACCCCGTGACCACACCGACTTCAGCGTCCCTGACTTGGCGTTCGCCGCATTCGCGCCGCAGTTGGCGTACCGCCTCCACGATATGCGCGGCGCCGGCCAGATGCGCTTCGGAAAGCAGGCCGCCGTGGGTCAGGATCGGGAGTTCGCCGCCCAATTCGATCCGCCCATCGCGGACAAAGTCGGGAGCCTCGCCGCGTTTGCACACGCCCAGCGCTTCCAGCTCGATCAACACCACGTAAGTGAAGCAATCATAAACTTCCGCGAAATCCAGGTCGGCAGGGGTGACCTCGGCCATCGCGAACGCCTTGGGCGCGGCGTCGGTCAGGCCGATATGCAAGAGGTCGGCGCGGCCGCCGAAATCATCGTCGGGATAAGGATGGCCTTCGGCGCATCCGGAGATAAACACCGGCGGCTTGCGCAAATCCCGCGCCTGCTCCGCCGAGGTCATCACAATCGCGCACGCGCCGTCGGTCTCCAGACAGCAATCGTTGAGGCGAAACGGATACGAGATGATGCGCGAGTTCAGATAGTCTTCCATGGTCAGCGGACGTCCGCGCATGTAAGCCAACGGATTTAGATGGGCATGTTTGCGGGCGGCCAGCGCAACCGCTGCGGGTGCTTGCGGTTGGACACCGTACTCCTGCACGTAACGCGTCGCCATCCAGCCGTAGAAATGCGCCGGGACCATCGCGCCCTGCGGCATGTAGAAGTCGGCAATCGTCGCTCCGATCGGCCCCGGGACCGTCGTCAGATCGACTTCGCTGCCCAGCTTGCGCACGCGCAGTCCCGAATAGCTGTGCCATCCCACCGGCATAAGCACGTTGCGGGCGAGTCCCGACGCGATCGCCAACGCGGCGATTTGCAATCCGGCACATGCGCCCGCGCCGCCGCCAACAGTGTTGCCAACCGCGAATCTCAGGTTCTCGATACCGAGATTGGCAGCCAGGGTTTCAGGCGCCGGCGCCAGTCCCGCGTTGGACACGATGCCGTCGATGTCATGCGGCTTCAACCCCGCGTCAGCCAATGCTTTGGATGATGCCAGCAGAGCATCCTGTAATGTGGTGGTGTCGGTGCCGCGCGTATAACGCGTCTCGCCGACACCGGCCACGCAAGCTTTGTCCTTGAGGAAATGCGCCAATGGCCTGACCTCCCGCTTGATGGACGACGGCGGCCAATATAACGGAATCGGCGCCCAACCCGCCAAGGGCCAGGCTACACGGATTGTCCGCCGCGCGATTTCAACCGGGGACGTCGGGGCAGGTGGCGCACTTTTTCAGGTTGCGGACGCGGGAATTGCGCGGTCAGACGAAAATGCGAGACTTCGGGACGGCAGTTGATCCGCACCCGTAGCCAGAACGTGCCCAGTCCGCGATTGGTGTAGATGTAAAAATCGCGGTAACGGTTAAGACCCGCATAAAACTGCTTGCCCAGCTTCAAAATCGACTTGAGCGGGCTGCCATAATAGGGAAGCCGTACTACCCCGCCGTGCGTGTGCCCGCACAGCATCACCCCGGGCTCCAGATGGCGCGTGTAGAGAGCCGTGTCAGGATTATGTGCCAGCACCAAAGTGCAATCCCCGGGATGGACGTTGCGGAATGCGCGCGCCGGATCCGCACGCCGGGTCCAGAGGTCGTCGATGCCAACAATTGTCAGCGTCGCGCCGTTAACCGCCACGCGCCGGCTCTCGTTGCAGAGCACCTCGATGCCCGCGGATCGCAAGGTGCGCGCGATATCATCGAAGGAGGCCCAATGGTCATGATTTCCGGGAATAGCAAAGGTGCAAACGCTCGGAGTTAGCTGGCGCAACTCGCGGCCGAACGCGCTCAGGTAGCGGCGCATCGTCTCGCGTCCCGAGAAATAGTCCCCGGTCAGGAACACCAGGGCCGGCTGCTGGCGGTTAATCAACTCCACCGCGCGCCCCAATCGCGTCAGGTCTTCGTCACGATCGACGTGGAAGTCGCTGATCTGGCATGCCGTCACGCCCTCAAGTGCGGATGGCAGATGCCGTACCGGCAGCGCGATCTTGCGCACCTCGATCTCATCGATGGTGCGGCGCCATAGCCGATGCAGCGGCCGTAGCGGAAGCGGAGGCTTGCGCTGCCGCTTCAAACTCGCGGTCCTGCGCGATGACATGCCGGCAATAAGACTTGCGGTACTCATGTCCAATTTCAGATTCTAGGACATTTTCGCTGGACTATGGAAGCCGCGCACCGCGCAACCGGCTAAAAGGACATGACTGGTCCTTTTTCGGTTCAGGACAGAATTATCGGCAGGTGATCAATGAGCCACGCTCTGCCGGCCGGCCGTGCGTTTGAGCAGCAGGAAACTCGGAATCAGCAGTGCCGCCATCAACGCCAGCATCCGGTAGATGTCGTTGTACGTCATCAACGCGGCCTGACGCTGGATTTCCTGATAAATCATCGCGAACCCCTGTGGCTGATGCGTGGCGAGGCCACTCAGCAGATGCATCTGCGGAGCGCCCGGCATCCGCGCGCCCGCCTGATCTATCCGCCAGGCGTCGAAAATTGTCACGTGCTCGCCGAGGTAGGCCTGATGGATCTGCTCGCGGCTGCTCAGCAGGTTGCTGACCAGTGAAATGCCGATCGCCGATCCGGTGTTGCGCATCATCGCGTACAAACTGGCCGCATAGCCCATCCGTTCGCGCTCCACGCACGCCAGCGTGGCCGCCGACATGGTCGGAAAGATCAGACCGCCGCCAACCCCGGACAGGAAAATCGCGAATCGAATGTTGTCCATCCCAACGTCCAGGGTCCAATGCCCCATTGTCCATAACGCGTACGCCAGCCCCGCAAATCCAATCCCGACCAGCCATCTGGTGTCGAGCCCGCGCCGCGCAAGCTGCGCAATCAGCAGCATCGAAATCAGCGTACCGACGCTGCGCGGAACCACGGCCAGACCGGCGCGCCAGGCCGGATAACCGAGCAGCTCCTGGAAAAAGAGCGGATTAAGCAGGTTGGCGCCGTACAGAATCAGGTACATGAACGTGATCATCGAGACCGCGATTACGAACAGCGGAATTTTGAGGATGGTCAGATCCAGGATCGGTTCGGGAAAGCGCAACTCGTGAATCACCAGCATCGTCAGCATCAGGACGGCGCTGGCGGTGAAAACGCATACCCAGGTGGCCGCGAACCAGTCGGCCCGCTGACCCCGGTCGAGCACGATTTGAAGCAGCCCCAGGCCCAGCGCGAGATAGACAATCCCCATGTAGTCGATGCGCCGCGCCTTTTTGCGCGCCTCGCGCATGAAATCCGGGTCGTGGACAAAGACGGTGACCATTATGGCGGCCACGATGCCAATGGGAATGTTGATGTAGAAGTTCCAGCGCCAGGACCAGTTGTCGGTGATCCAACCGCCCAGCGTCGGGCCCATTACCGGCGCCGCCACGATGCCGACGCCGTACATCGCCATCGCCATCGCCTGCTCACCGGGCGGGAAGGTCTCCATCAGGATCGCCTGCGAGGACGGAATCATGGCGGCTCCGGCCGCGCCCTGAACCAGGCGGAACAACACGATCTGCGTCATCGACTGCGCGGCGCCGCAAGCCGCCGAAGCGGCGACGAAAATTCCCACCGAGATCAGGAAGTAGCGCTTGCGCCCGAATCTTTCCGATATCCATCCGGTGAGCGGAATCATGATTCCGTTGGCGACGATATAGCTGGTGATGATCCAGGTGACCTCATCGACGCTGGCCGAGAAGCTGCCCTGCATATGGGGCAGGCAGACATTGACGATCGAGCTGTCGAGGATCTCCAGCGTCGCCCCGAGCATCACGGCGATCGCGACCAGCCATTTGTGCGGCGCACGTCCCGGTGCTTCGGGCGGACGCGCGGCCGGCGCGGCCGTTTTCTGCGGCTGCAGCTCAGAGATGGGTACGAGACTGGGTGCAGCGGCGGCCATAGAATAAATAACCAACTAGTCGGTTATTGTGATTGATAATAACCGACCGGTAGGTTATAAGCAAGGAATGCCGCGTGTAGCCGCCGCCAGACACGACCAGTATGCGGAGGCCCGCCGCGACCAGATCCTCGAGGCCGCTCTGCACCTGTTTTCGCGCAAGGGCTTCGCCGAAAGTTCGGTGGACGAAATCGCAGCCGAGGCCGGCCTCGGGAAAGCGACGCTTTACCTTTACTTCCCGAGCAAGGAAGTCCTGCTCCAGAAACTGGTCGATCGCTATCGCCTGGTGCCGGATGTCGCGGAGATGGTCGAAGCGATCCGCGATCGACCGCCGGCCAGCGGGATTCCGGTGCTGGTGGAGGGGATCTGGCGCCAGATCAAGGAGCAGAAGGAAGTCGCACACGTGCTGGTACGGGAAATCTTCAGCAATCCGCGCCGCGCCCGCCTCTACACTGAGCAAATCCGGCTGCCCGGGCGCAATCTGCTGGCGTCCTATTTCGAAACCTGGATTAAACGGGGCAAGCTCAAGCGCGGCGACCCCGCCGTGATGGCGCAATGCCTGTTCGGGATGCTCTGGTACTTCCTGCAATCCCAGGAACTGATGGGCGGCAAGGAACTGGCTCCGCTGTCCGACGACACCATCTGCTCCGCCGTCACCAGGATCTTTTTGGAGGGCGCCGCCACCGGCCGCTGATCCAGGGCTTATCGCCGCTGTCAGCCGCTCGCGTTTATGCTAAGAGCCTCAACGGGCGGGCGCCGGCCTGCCAATTTCAAGCGCATTGTCCGAACCTCAGGAGGATTCAATGAAGGCATCGGTTTTTTACGAACCAGGCAAGCCGCTCCAGATCCAGGAGATCGATATCGATGACCCGCATGGACATGAGGTGCTGGTGAAAAATATCGCCAGCGGCGTATGCCACAGCGACCTCCATATTGTCGAAGGCAAGATGCCTTTTTCCGGGCCGATTATCCTGGGCCATGAGCCGGCGGGGATCGTGGAAAAGGTCGGCGAAGAGGTGACGGAGTTCGCCCCGGGCGATCACGTAATCGCGCGCGTGACGGTCTACTGCGGTCACTGCACGATGTGCCTGTCGGGCGCCCCCAACCAGTGCATCAATCGCGTCTCGACCCAGCGCAAACCCCATGAGCGCCCGCGCATGATGCTCAATGGCAGGAAAATCACGGGGCTCGCCGACGGCGCCGGATTTGCCGAAAAGATGCTGGTGCATGAACATGCGCTGGTGAAAATCGACAAGGACATCCCGCTCGACAAGGCCTCCCTTATCGGATGCGGCGTGATGACCGGAGCGGGCGCGGTGTTCAATACCGCCAAGGTCCAGCCGGGCACGACGGTGGCAGTGTTCGGCGCCGGTGGAATCGGCCTTTCCGCGATCCAGGCCGCGCGAATCGCCGGCGCGCGCCGGATCATCGCCGTGGATATCGCCGAGAACAAACTGGCGATCGCGCGCCGCCTGGGTGCCACCCATGCGGTGGACGCGTCGAACAGCGACCCGGTCGAGGAGATCCGTAAGATCGCGGGCGGCGGCGGCGTCGATTATTCCTTCGAGGCGGTAGGCACCAAAAAAACCGCGGAGGCGGCGATCCAGTGCCTGGCGGTGCGCGGGACGGCAACCCTAATCGGATTGCTGCCGGCCGGTCAGAACATCGAATTCACGCCGGGCTTCGTGATTAGCGGCGAGCGCAAAATTCAGGGATGTCTGAGCGGATCGACGCGCTGGCGCATCGACGCGCCCCGCCTGGTCGAGCTCTATCAGCAGGGGCGCCTCAATCTGGACGACATGGTCAGCCGCCACGGCCGCCTGGAGGATTTGAACGAAGCCTTCCGCGCGATGAAAGCCGGTGAGGTGGTCCGCACGATCCTGATGTTCCCGGAGTGAGACAGGAGAAACGGGAAAAGAGAGGCAGAACCAATCCGCTTGTGAATTCCGGCTGACGCTCTTTTCTTGTTTCTCATTTACAAGGCTCGATGCTTTTCTCGTCATCTGCTTAAGCAGGGCAGAGCATTGCGCGGGCTCCCAGCCGCGCCACCCGCAATATCGGCTCTTGGTCGAGCCCACACAACGCAGTAATTTAAGGTTTGCAGCCTCAGCGCGATCAGGGAGCGGGTTATGGCCAAGGACAGTCTGAGCATTATCGATAATCGCACTGGCAAGCAGTACGAAATCCCGATCGAAAACGGCGCAATTCGGGCCGCCGACCTGCGCCAGATCAAGGTCTCAGCCGAGGATTTTGGCCTGATGTCCTACGATCCGGCGTTCACCAACACGGCGTCGTGCAAGAGCCGCATCACGTTTATCGACGGGGACAAGGGGATCCTGCGCTACCGCGGCTACCCGATCGAGGAACTTGCTGAGCACAGCAATTACCTGGAAACCGCGTACCTGATCGTCAAGGGCGAACTCCCCGACTCCAAACATTTCCAGATGTGGGAGCACAACATCAAAGTGCACACGATGGTGCACGAGAACATCAAAAAGTTCATGGAAGGCTTCCGTTACGACGCCCATCCGATGGGGATGCTGGTGGGTACGGTCGGGGCGCTCTCCACGTTTTACCCAGACGCGGCGAATATCCACGATTTGGAGTCGCGCCGTCTGCAAACGCGCCGTCTGATCGGCAAAATGCCGACCCTGGCGGCCTGGGCCTATCGCCATACCCGCGGCCTGCCATACGTCTACCCCGATAATGAGCTGAGTTATGCCGGGAACTTTCTCTCGATGCTGTTCCGGATGACGGAGCCGAACTACAAACCCAATCCGGTGCTGGAACGCGCGATCGACGTGCTGTTCATTTTGCACGCCGACCATGAGCAGAACTGCTCGACCAACGCGATGCGCTCGGTCGGCAGCTCCCAGGTGGACCCGTATTCCGCCACTGCCGCCGCCATTGCCGCGCTGTACGGACCGCTGCACGGCGGTGCCAACGAGGCGGTGGTGCGGATGCTGGAACAGATCGGTTCGGTCAAAAACGTGCCCGAGGCGGTCAAGAAGTTCAAAGCTGGTGAAGGCCGCCTGATGGGCTTTGGCCATCGCGTGTACAAGAATTACGACCCGCGCGCCAAGATTCTCAAAAAGATGGCTTACGAGGTTTTTGAGGTCACCGGCGCCAATCCGCTGATTGAGATCGCGCAGGAACTGGAGCGCATTGCGCTGCAGGACGATTATTTCGTCAGCCGCAAACTCTACCCCAACGTCGATTTCTATTCCGGCATCATCTACCAGGCGATGGGTTTTCCGACCCAGATGTTTCCGGTCCTGTTTGCGATCCCGCGAACTTCCGGATGGCTGTCGCAATGGGCCGAGATGGTCCGCGACCCGGAACAGAAGATCTCGCGACCGCGCCAGTTGTTTATCGGCGAGAAGCTGCGCTCGTGGGTGCCGATCGAAAAGCGACCGGTCCCGGTCAATCGCGAAGACGCGGTCGATACCTCGATCTGACGCCGCTCACACGCTCAGGTGATAGGCCTGCCTGACGTTATCGCCCAGGAGCTTTTTGCGCGCCGGCGGCTTCAATTTCGCGGCGATCTCATCCAGCTCTTCCAGATAGTCACCGATGTGATCCGGATGCGGGAAGTCCGAAGCCCAAAAGAATCGGTCCTCCCCGCATAGCTGGATCATCGCGGGCAATGCGTGCTCGTCCGGATCGGCCGAGATGTAGATATTGCGCCTGAAGTATTCGCTCGGCTTGTGCTTGATCGACAGCGTATGGCCGAAATGGCTCTTCCACACGTCGTCCCAGCGGTCGAGCAAATAACTGACCCATCCGGCGCCCGATTCGAGCACCACGATTTTCAAATTCGGGAATTTGTCGAAGGTTCCGTATTGGATCAGGCTGGTCAGAACCTGGCGGGCCGCGTCGGTGCCAATCACGTTGTCGAAGAATCGTTGACGGCCGGTGTATTGACGATCATACAGGCCCGAGTGCGCCCATAGGGGCGAGACCGTCGGATGGATGCCAAGCGGGATATCCAGCTCCTGCGCCATCGCAAACAGCGGGTCGTGGTCGGGATGGCCGTGGGGCTTGCGGGTATGGCAGAACGATCCCACCCACGCGCCCTTGCATCCGTCTTTCACGGCGCGCTGCATTTCGCGGGCTGAAGCTTGCGGATCCATCAGCGACAGGTGAGCAACCGGGATCAGCTTGCCCGCGCTTTCCGAACACCAGTCGACGATCCAACGGTTATAGGCGCGACACATCGCCTGCGCCACCTCGGCGTCCTGACATTCGCATTCCCATCCCAGTCCGATGGTCGGATAAATGATAGCGGCGGCGAGATTTTCCTTCTCCAGCCGCTCGATCCGATCCTTGGCATTAACAGCGCCCCAAGCCGCGACCTCGCCCCATTTACGATGGAAGTCCCAGCGCCAGTTTTCGCGCGACAACATCCCCATCGCGCCCAGGATTCCGAGCACGCCATGATGAATGAATTTGGACGGTTTGCCGTTGACTTCCAGCCGTTGGTAACCCTCGTCGTCCACTCCCAACCGCACCGCGTAAGGACGATACTTCTCCTCGCAATACCGTTCCCACAAGGTCGCGTCTTCCAGCACGTGCCCGTCGGCGTCGATAACGCCCTTGTGTTTGGTCCGGTAGATTTTCTCACCGTTTTGAGACATGGCAGTTACTCCATTTTTGGCTGCTGGTTCCACCACTTTACCGGTTCTTGAAATCCGGCTTGCGCTTTTCCAGGAATGCTCGGACAGCTTCTCTGGAATCTTCGCTGTGGATCAGCGCGTTGGTGCCGTCCTGCTCGTAACGGTAGCCGTCGCGGACGTTCATGAACTCGATGGTGGCCATATTTTTCTTCGCCATCCGGATCGCCAGCGGGCTTTTTTCCGCGATGTTGGTTGCGATCTCCATGGCCGCATCCATCAGGCGCTCTGACGGCACGCATTGCTCGACGATACCGCGGCGGTACAACTCCGCGCCGCTCACGCGCTGGCCGGTGAACATCAGCATCCGCGCCTTGTAAACCCCGAACATGCGCTGCGCATGGCGTCCGCCACCCAGCAGACCGACGTCGATCTCGGGCAGGCCAATCGTGGCGTTTTCCGCCGCGACCAGGATGTCGCAGGCCGCCGCCATGCACAGTCCGCCGCCCAGCGCCGGGCCATTGATCGCGCCGATCACCGGCACCGGACATTCCATGATCGAGTTGAACGCCTCGCGTCCCGCGCGCGAATAGATGCGCTGCGCTCCCGGACGCCGGGGCGTCTTGCTCGCGCTGGCCCCGCGCGCTTTGAGATCGGCGCCGGCGCAAAAACATTTGCCGGCGCCAGTCAGAATCGCGACGCGCACCTCGGGCAGGTCGTCAAAGGAATCGAACGCCTCCGCGAGGGCAACGACCAGGCTCTGGCTCATCGCATTGACGGGCGGCCGGTCCATCGTGACCGTGGCGATATGATCTTTGATTTCGACGCGAACTTCGGGGTTATCCATGAGCGCCGCCTACGAATAAAGCTTGTAGAGTTGCGCGACGTTGTCTCCCAGCACCTTCTGGCGCGCGGCCGGCGGCAGCTTGTCCGCCATCTCCTCCAGCTCCTCGATATAGTTGGCGACGTGGTCGGAATGGGGAAAATCCGAGGCCCAAAAGAACTTGTCGGCCCCCTCCAGTTCGACGATCGCGGGCAGTGAGCGTTCGTCGGGATCGCCGGAAATCCAGACGTTGCGATGGAAATAGAAGCTGGGTTTTTCCTTCAGCGGCACCTTGCGCCCGGCATAGCTGGAAAATGCCGCATCCATCCGATCCAGATAGTAACTGATCCATCCGGCGCCCGCTTCCAGCAGCACCAGTTTAAGGCGCGGGAATTTCTCGAAGGTGCCGTATTGCATGAAGCTGGTCAGCGCCTGGCGGATCGATTCGCCCGCGGTCACGTTGATCCAGAAGTTGTGCCGATGCACATACTCGAACGCGTAACGCCCCGAGAATGCCCACGGCGGCTCCCACGTCGGATGGATTCCCAGCGGCACGTCCAGTTCCTGCGCCTTGGCGAACAGCACGTCATGATCGGGATGCGCGTGGGGTTTGCGCGTCATCGTGAACTGCGCGACCCATCCGCCCTTGTGTCCGTCCTTGACCGCCCGCTCCAGTTCGGCGGCCGCGGCCTGCGGATCGCCCAAAGACAGATGCGCGGCGCAAAACAGCCGGGTCTTGTCCTCCGAGCACCAGTCGACAACAGCGCGGTTATAGGCGCGGCACATGGCCTGGGCGTAATCGGCGTCGTCGCATTCGGTCTCCCATTGCAGCGCCAGGGTCGGATAGATGACGGCGGCCTTCAGTCCTTCGCGGTCAAGCCGCTCGATTCGTCCTTTGGCGTCAAATGCGCCGATCGCGGGATGGGCACATTCCCCGTATGGAACATTGGGATCCCAGCGCTCGCTCTCGCGCGTATTTCCAAATCGGCCGAAAATCGCCCCGCTCACGGTAGCGCCGCGGGAGACTTTGGAGGGTCGTCCGTTGATTTCCAGGTACTGCACGTGATCGTCGGTCCATTTGAACTGCAGCGCGCGCGGCTTGTATTTCGCCTCGCTGTATTCCAGCCACAACTTAGGCCCTTCAATGAAGTGACCGTCGGCGTCGATCGCGCCGGGATATTTCAGCTTGTGAAATTCCTCGTGCTGGTATTCCATGACGGACTCTCCTGACGTTCAGCGTATCGCCATACCATCGTGTATCCTGACATGTAGTTCCGGCGCGAATTAAGGGCAAGGCGCGAAGCCCGAAAAAAATGCGCTTGTGAATTTGGCGCTTGCGGCGCCATCCTTGAGAGACAATCTCAGTTAAACGCAATCCGGGGAGGATTTTTCGATGGCGGAAACCGAAGCGCGGCCCGTAGCTGTGGTAATCGGCGTCGGACCGGGTTTGGGCGCATCGCTGGCGCGGCGTTTCGCCCGCCAGTATGCGGTCGCGATCGTGGCCCGCGGAACGGATTTCCCGCGCAAGCTGGCAGGCGAGATCCGGCACAATGGCGGCGAGGCGCTGGAAGTGCAGGCCGACGCCGGAGATCGCGCCCAGGTCGTGGCAGCATTCAAATTGATTCGCGAACGCCTGGGCGAGGTCGACGTGCTGCTTTATAACGCCGGCGCCGGACCGTTCGGCAGTCTCGGCGAAGTGTCGCCCGAGCAGTTCGAGAATTGCCTGCGCATTAACGCATTAGGAGCTTTCCTGTGCGTTAAGGAATGCGTTCCCTCGATGGTCGCGCGTGGGCGAGGAGTGATTCTTTTCACCGGCGCCACCGCAGGCGTAAAAGCGGGTGCGCGGTCGGTGGCATTCGGGCCGGCCAGCTTTGCCAAACGGGGACTGGCACAATCCCTGGCGCGCGACCTCGGCCCCAGGGGAATTCACGTCGCGTGGATCAATATCGACGGCGTAATCGATCTGCCCAACCGGTCTATTCCAAACATGAAAAAGGAAGATCTGCTTAATCCCGATGCGATCGCCGAAACCTACTGGCATCTGGCGCATCAGGATCGCAGCGCATGGACAGTCGAGACCGAGCTGCGCCCGTTCAAAGAAAAGTTCTAGTCGCGCGCAACCGCGACCTCATAGCTATCCCCGCAAATGCATTACCAGGTGATGAAGCTGAATACTCCGACCGTTGCGCAGGTGTTTGTGTTCACCTCCCACATCCGGAGAGAATCGCCGGGATGGGCTGGCGGCTACAGAGCTTTCGCAAACACCTCGATCGCGCTGCGGATCGTGGCGTTTTGATCCTGATCGATCTCGTTGGGCCGGATGATTGGGAGTTCTGCGCCGGCTTCGCGGAATGCCGCCAGTTTCTCGAGGCATCGCGAAGGCGGGCCGATCAGCGCCATCGAATCCAGCAAGCGATCCGACATCGCCGCCTCGGCCGCTGTCCTGTCGCCGCGCTGGGCAGCGGCCATCGCCGCCTGCGCTTCGGCCTCGAATCCCGCCTTCGCCATCTGCCGGTTGTAAAACGGCAGCGATCCGTAAAATGCCAGCCGCCGCCGCGCTGCCGCCATCGCGCGATCCAAATTATCGTGCACGAACGCCGGCAGCCCCATCGTGACCGTGACGTCGGAAGGCTTGCGGCCGTGCCGGATGGCTTCGTCACGCGCGGCCCGCGCCAGACGCTGCATCCGTTGCGGCGGGCACATGTAGAGTTCGATACCGTCGGCGAGTTCGCCCGCCATCCGCGCGGTTTCCAGCGCCAGCGCCGCATAATAGATCGGAACCCGATGGCGCGGCGCGCTCAATCGCAGCGCAACCCCGGGTGCCAGCGTCTCGCCGCGCAGCAGACGGCGCACTTCAACTGTATAGGCGCGCAGGCGCTCGCGTCCGTTGCCCATCTCGATCCCCAACGATTCCAGCAGCGGGCGATGACTGACGCCCAGCCCCAGGATAAAACGCCCGCCAGACATTTCCTGAACCATCGCCGCAGCCGCTGCGCAGGTGACGGGCACGCGGAAGTGAATATTGACGATCCACGTCACCAGCTTGATGCGGCTGGTCGCACGCGCCATCTCGGCGCACGACAGGATAGCGTCGTTGTTGGATTCGGAGACGAAAATTGCGCTGAAGCCGGCCTCTTCGGCTGCGCGAGCGAGTTCCCCGAGCGTCGAGTACGGCTCCGCTCCCGGCGCGATTACGATTCCCAAATCCGCCATGGTCTGCCTCCAGTTTCAGGCCGATATTCACCGGCGCGCTTGTGAAGTGCAAGTGGTTCCGACCGCAGTCCCGGCCCGGTTGGAAATCAGGTAAGATCGGCGCTGAGGATTTTGAGAATGCGCTACCTGTTTGCGTTCTGGAACTATCCACTCTCGGCCACGTTGACGCTGCTGACCGGCGTGCTGCTCTTTTGGCAATACCCAGGCGCCAAGGGCACGGCAGGGCACGTTACGCGATGGGCCCTGGCGCTGTTCCTCAGCATCTTCGTCGTTTACATGAACACGATCACGGTTCTGAACCTGCCGCGGACGCCGATTACAAATCCCTGGCACATCCGCTTTATGGCGTTCCACCAAAACGTCGGGTTGATGTATTTCGCCCTGATGGCGCTGATGCCGATACTGGGCGTCTCGATGGTGCTGGCGCGAAAGGTTCGTGCGCACGACTCAACGGCCCTGCGGGCGGCGCACAAATATGCCGGCTATGCGGCGGGGGTGTGCTGGCTCGCTTCAAACATCGCCAGCGAGATCGGGTCGCGCATTCCGCGCGTGTAGGCGAGGTCTCACAAAAAGGAAATCCGATGGCTGAGCTGAGATTGAAAAACAAAGTTGCGATCATCACCGGTGCAGGCGGAGGTCAGGGACGCGCCGCCGCCCTGCTCTTTGCCCGGGAAGGCGCAAAAATCGTCGCCAGCGACTGGAAGGCGGAATCCGGCGAGCAGACCGCGGCGCAGGTCCGCGACGCCGGAGGCAAGGCGATACACATCGCTGCGGACGTGTCCGCCTCCGCCGATGTGCGCAGGGTTATCGACGAAGCGCTCCAGTCATATGGCCGGATCGACGTGCTCTACAACAATGCGGGCGTCGGCTACTCCTCGTCACTGTCGATGCGCGACATTCTCAAAACGCCCGAAGAAGACTGGGATCGCGTGCTCGCGATCAACCTGAAAAGCGTGTTTCTGACCTGCAAATACGCAATTCCCGAAATGATCAGGACGGGAGGCGGCTCGATTATCAATACTTCGTCAATCGCGGCGCTGATCGGCGGCGAGGATGCGCACGCATACACCGCGGCCAAGGGCGGGATGATTTCGCTGAGCCGCGCGCTGGCGGTCGAATTCGGACCGAAAAACATCCGCGTCAATTGTATCTGCCCCGGCGTGATCGACACCCCGATGGTCGAACCGGTAGTCGGCCCGCTCAAGAACGCGAATCGCCCGTTCCGCTTCTCGCCGATCCAGCGCCTGGGAACGCCCGACGATATAGCCTACTGCGCCCTGTATCTGGCGTCCGACGAATCAAGCTTCGTGACCGGCGCCGTCTTCGTGATCGACGGCGGCGTCACCGCGCGTTGAGGGAACCAACTACACCGTTGGCGGGCGCTGCGGCCCATCAGGAAACACTACCAGTCGGGGCCTCGGCCGGGGGCGTAACGCATGCCGCTGTGGGCGGTCAGACCGCCGTCGGCGATGACGGCGGTGCCGGTCACGAACGATGACTCGTCGGAGGCGAGGAACAGGCCGACGTTGGCGATCTCCTGCGGCGTCGCCATCCGGCCCATCGGCACGCCCTCGGCCAGGTATTTGGCGTCGCTGAAACCCTTTTCGATTCCCAACTGCATTCCCTGGGTCAGCGTGGGACCCGGACAGATCGCGTTGCAGCGGATTCCCTTGCGGGCGTACTCGATCGCCGTGACCCGCGTCAAATTGATCACTCCCGCCTTGGCGACGTTGTACGCGCATTGCAAATAGTCGCCGGTCAGCCCTGAGGTCGACGCGGTATTGATGATCGAACCCTTGCCCTGCGCCAGCATCGCCTGGTTGATCGCGGCCTTGATCCCGTACCAGTACGCGGTGAGGCTGACATCGAGCGTGCGCTGCCATCCTTGCAGATCAATATCCGCCGTGCGCTTGGAAAAGACGCTGAACATGGCGTTGTTGTGCAGCACGTCCAGCCGCCCGAACCGATCGAGCGCAAACCGCACCATCGCCTCGACCTCGTCGGGCTTGGCGACATTGGCGCGGAACACTTCGGCGACGCCGCCCGCGCTGCGGATTTCGCCGGCCACGCGCTGCGCACCTTCCAGATCGCGATCGACGATGATCACCTTGCCGCCCTCGCGCGCATAGGTTTTGACGCAGGCTTCGCCGATTCCTGACGCGCTGCCGGTGACCAGACAGACTTTATCCGCCAGTCTCATCGCCGTCATCCCAATTTTTCCGCGGGTTCGACCCAGCGCTTTGCCAGATGCTCCAGTTTGCCGATGTTTTCCTCCTGTTTGGTGCTGTAGTTGAGGAAAATCACCAGTTCATGGACGCCGGCGTCGCGATATTTGGCCAGATTGGCGGGACTGAAATGGGCAACCCCGGGCGACATCATGACGCGCAATTGTTCGGCGTTGCGCCCGTTGGCTTTCATCAACTCGCGCAGCTTCGCCAGTTTCTCGGCGGTTTCCAGCGGCCCCAGGTTGGAGCCGAACCATCCCGTACCGTATTTGGCGACGCGCCGCAGTGCGGGCATGCTTTCGCCGCCGAAGTAGATCGGCATTTTGGCTCGCGCCACCGGTTTGGGATTCATGCGCGCCTGGCTGAAATGGACGAACTCGCCGTCGTAGCTGGCCTGGTCCTCGCCCCACAGCTTGAGCATCGCTTCGAGGTAATCACATGTACGCTGCGCGCGGCGCTCAAAGGGCACGCCGAGGGCGCGGAACTCTTCCTCCGACCATCCGATTCCGATTCCCAAGGCAAATCGGCCGCCGGACAGGAAATCGAGGCTGGCGACCTGTTTGGCCAGCACGACCGGATTATGCTCGGGGACCAGGCAGATGCCAGTGGCCAGGCGGATCGATTTGGTCACCGCGGCGGCGTAAGTCAGCCCGATTAGCGGATCAAGGAAATCGGCGTCGCGCACCAGCGGCATCTCGCCGTCTTCGGTATATGGATATCTGGACTGGTAGCGGTCGAAGACGACCACATGCTCTCCAGCCCACAATGTGCCGAAGCCCAATTGTTCGGCATGCTGCGCGACCGTGACCATTGAGTCGGGCCGCGCGCCCGCCGCGATTCCGATAAAAATTCCGATTTTCATCTAATTCAGATCGATTCCGTACAGCCGCTCCACGTTGCTGTACACGATTTTTTTGATCACCGGCTCCGGGATCGAGGCGAAGTTCTGCTCGATCACCTTGCGCGAATCCGGCCAGGTCGAGTCGGTATGCGGATAGTCCGACGCCCACATGAAATTGTCTTCGCCGAACAGTTTGTACAGCGCTACTCCCGGGGGATCGTCCTGGAAGGTCGCCCAGAGCTGGCGTTTGGCGTATTGGCTGGGCTTGAGCGGCGGCTGGTGGGACAGAAAGCCGGTATCATAGTTGCGATCGAGCCGATACAGGAAATAAGCGATCCATCCGATGTCGTTTTCGGTCGATACCACGCGCAGCTTCGGAAACTTCTCCAGCACGCCGCCATGCAGCATCACCGCCAGCGATTTCTGCGTCTCGGTGACGTAATCGATGCGCAGCGTCATCGTCTGCGCGCGGGTATAGCGGAGGCTCGGTATCTGCTTTTTGGCGGTGGTGATGATGTGCAGCGAAATCGGCATGTTGAGGTCTGACGCGGCGGCCCAAAACGGCTCATACACCGGATCGTCGTAGGTCTGGCGCGGATCGTTGGAGATCATCGCCCCGCGCAGGCCCATTTTCGCGCAGCGCTGGAGTTCCCTGACGCCGGCAGCTACGTCGAGCAGTGAGATCAGCGCGATCCCGTAAAGCCGCTTGGGACTGGCCGAGCAGTATTCCGCCAGCCAGTCGTTGAAGGTGGCGAAAGCCGCCATCTGGAGTTCCGGATCCTGGATCCCGTAAAGCGGCATCCCATTACTGGTGTAAAGCACTTCGGCCAGCACGCCGTCGATATCCTGATCCTTGATGCGTTCGACGGGATCCCATCCGCCCGGACGCCCCGCCTCGTAACCTTTTTCATACAGTTCGCGCAGCTCCGCTCCCCGCTTGCCGGCGGCGAACAACGCGGCGACCGGAAACTCAGCGCAATCGGGCGCCGATATGACCCATTTGCCGCTCTCATCCTGTTTTATCCGGGGCGCCCGATCGCGATACTTGCGGTCCATGCGCGTCTCCCAGAGATCGATGGGTTCCACGACGTGGGAATCGGCGGAAATGATACGCAGGCTGTTATCCATCGCTCGGCCCTCCCGATGCTCTGCTTAGCAAGGCTGGGCGCGCGCGCCAAGTCCGCCGATAAGACTGGTGCTCAATTTGTGGTACAACCGCTCGGTACACATCGAAAAGGAGGATCAACAATATGCCGCTCAAGCTGGAGGACTACGCCAACAAGTACAAAACCATCAAATTCGAGCGCCGCGACGGCATTCTCCAGATGACGCTGCACAGCCAGGGCAAGGAACTCAAATGGGGCGCAATACCTCATGCCGAATGCTGCGACGCGTTTGCCGATATCGCGCGCGACCCCGACAATCACGCGGTCATCCTGACTGGCACCGGTGATGCGTTTTGCGACGATGCGCGGTGGCCCAAAGACGGCGGCAAGCCCGCCACCGTCCCGACCTCGTCATGGGTGCCCCTGCTGTCCGAGGCCAGGCATCTGCTGACCAACCATCTGGATATCGAAGCCCCGATGATCGCCGCGGTCAACGGTCCCGCGCTGATTCACGCCGAACTCGCGCTGCTGTGCGACGTGGTGCTGGCGGCGGAGCAGGCCGAGTTCCAGGACATGCCCCACTACGCCGGCGGACTGGTTCCCGGCGACGGCGTGCACATCGTCTTCCCGCTGCTGATGGGCCACAATCGCGGCCGTTACTTCCTGCTGACCGGACAAAAGCTGTCCGCGCGCGAAGCCAAAGAGATGGGCCTGGTCAACGAAGTGCTGCCGCGCGAAAAGCTGCTCGATCGCGCATGGCAGTTGGCGCGCAAAATCCTGGAGGCGCCGCCGCTGACGGTGCGCCTGTCGCGCCTGGCGCTGACCCGCGAACTGAAACGTCTGATGCATGACCATCTCGAGTACGGCCTGATGCTGGAAGGGCTGGGCGCCGCGCAGCACTGGCCCACCGCCCGGCCCAAAGTGTAAGACAGTCAATCAGAGGACAGTTATGGATCAGAACATTCTCGGATTGGCGGGGAAGCCTGCGCTCGTCATCGGGGGCGGCTTTGGAATCGGCAAGGCCAGCGCGCTTTTGCTCGCGCGCGCTGGCGCCAACGTCGCTCTCGCGGACGTGATCGAGGAGCGCGCGCAGACGGCGGCCAAAGAAGTCGAAGCCCTGGGCGTGCGCGCGCTGGCCCTGACCGGCGACGTGACCGACATGAAGACCGCGCTGCGCATCGTCGATGAGGCGGTGAAGTTTCATGGCAGCCTCGAAGTGCTGATCAACATGGTCGGGATGGCGACGTGGAACGAATTGATGGACATCGATGAAGACGTGTGGGAGCAGCAGATGCTGATCAACCTGCGCCACCATCTGTATATCGGGCGCGCGGCCGCCAAACAGATGATCAAGCAGGGCAGTGGCGGGCGGATGGCGTTCGTCGCCTCGGTCAGCGGAATCTACGGCGCCCCGTTGCACGGCGCCTACGGCGCGGCGAAAGCCGGGCTGATGTCGCTGACGCGCACGATGGCCAACGAATGGGGCCGCCACCAGATTCGCGTCAACGCGGTCGCACCCGACGTGATTTCCACGCCGCGCCATCCGGGCAACATGACGCCGGAGCAGGCGCAGCGCGAGGGCGTGCTGCTCGGGCGCATGGGCCATCCCGAGGAGATCGCCGGCGCGCTGGTGTTCTTCGTCTCCGATCTGGCCAGCTTCGTCACCGGTCAGACGCTGATCGTCGATGGCGGCGTGCACGCGGCTTTTCCCCACTTCGCGGGAATCCAGAACGCTTTCCAGCGATCGAAGCAGGGCTGAAGCGCCGCCTCAGGGCCATCCCAAATCGGACGACGCGGCAGCGGATGTGCGTCTGCTAGGCGCTCGCGCTGGGACGGCTGGAAACGGTGTGGTGCCAGCGCGCGAGGTTTTTCAACTCCGGACCCGGTTTGATGCCGGCCAGCATGGCGCCGATGTCGATCGCGACCAGCGCGGTGATGTCGGCGATGGTGAAGCGGTCGCCAGCAATAAACTGGCGTCCCTCAAGCTCGCGATCCATTCGCTCCAGCCGCTGCTGCACGACCGGGCGCTGCGCGTTGCCATATTCGGGAAACTGCGTCAGAAACCCGCGGAACATTTCGTGAGTGTTGACCACCACGCTGCCGGTGCGCATTAACAACTCCAGTTCCATCCGCCGGTTCCACATCTCGATCTCGACCTGTTCGCGCAAGCTGCGGCCGAACAGGTTGGGCTCGGGCCGGACGCCTTCCAGGTAGCGGCAGATCGCCACCGACTCCGACAGATAAGTGCCGTCCTCAAGCTGCAGCACCGGCACGCCGCCGGACGGATTTTTGGCCAGGAACTCGGGCGTGTGGCTTTGGCCGCCGAGGAGATCGACGTTCTCCAGTTCCAGCTCGATTCCTTTTTCCACCGCGAAGATGCGGACGCGGCGCGGATTGGGTGCCATCGGATGATTGTAGAGCTTCATTGAAGCAAACCCCTTGTTTCATGTTCGCGCCGTCCCATGGGAGTAAGGATCGACGCTGTCACGTCATAGTCGAACGGCGAGGTCGCGGATCGACACCCGTTCAGACTTGCAATCACCGAATTTGCGTGACCTGGACGGCCGTGGCTTCACCCGAATGCACCAGCACGTCGGCCATTGCCGCCAGGATTTTTTCCCATCCCTGCTGACGCCGCCTCACGACCTCCGCGTCGGGCAGCCATTCATCGGTGATAGTCAGTTCGGTCTGATTCCCAATCGCGCGAAAATCCACCGTTACCAGGCTGTCAAACCTGCGCAACTGACTCGACCTCCAGGTGAACACCAGACGCGTGGGGGGCAAAACTTCGCGATAGATACCGTTGATTTCGAAATCGCCGTCTTCGTCATTGCGCGCCATTATCCGCAAATGGCCGCCGGGCCGCGCGTCGATCTCCACGGCCTTCGCCTTCACGCTCGCGGGAACGAACCATTGCTTGAAGCTGTCCGGATCCGTCCACGCCGCAAATACGCGCTCGGGCGTCGCCGGAAGAATCCGTTTCACCTTCACCATCATCGGGGTTGCGTCAGTCATCGTCTCCTCCTCTGTTTCTGCTGTCCTTCGTGCGACAGAAATTGCTCAAGGGCATCCAGACGCCCTTCCCAGAACGCCCGGTAATGTTCAATCCATTCGGAGGCCGCGCGCATCGGACCCGCATCCAACGCGCAATAATGATCCCGACCCCTGACGCTACGCCGCATCAGTCCAGCCCGCTCGAGCACGCGCAGATGCTTTGAGACCGCATTGAGAGATATGTCGAATGGCTCGGCCAGTTCCGTCACCCTGGCCGGACCGCGCTCCAGGCGCTTGATGATTGCGCGGCGCGTCGGATCGGCCAGCGCCGCCAGCGTGCGGTCAAGCACAGCATCACGATATTCAACCATACGGTTGAATATGTACCACGCGCATCGCCCGCGCGTCAAGAGCAGCTCCGCGTTTATGATTCGCCCTGTCGGAGTTGTGAATATTGCTGCTGCAGCCGATCGATCTACCTTTGACCTCACCTCATAGGCTCAATAGTCTTTTATTGACGGCCAAAAGCGGGCGGGAACGCGCCGGCCAGAGTGGCTGAATCGCGCGCAGGGGAATGGCAGTGGATTATCAAAAGAGCTCGGTAGGGGAAACGCTCAAATTGTGCGAAGCATTTGCTTTCCGGTTTCCGCTGGCGATGGCGCGGGCGGTGGATGCGATAGCTGAGTTTTCGGCGATGGAATTGCAGATCTGGTGGCGAGCGCTTTCGCTGCCGGCGGGGGGATTGCTGGCCGCGATGTGGCCGCATTGGACGGGCGGCGTCGACCTCGAATCCGTCTCAATGGAGGTCGAGCAGATACGCTCCGAGTTGCGCGCGGATACGGCGCGACGCAATGAATTCGACGCAGCCGCCGCGGCGCGTTTCGATCATCTTCAGGATCAGTTGACAAGTTTGCGCGGTGAAATCTCCACCATTCGTGGGGAGTTGAAAAACGCCCTGGCCAAAACCCAGCAAGGCGAGGAAATCGAACAGCTCCGCGGCGAAATCAACGCGCTGCGCCAACAGCTCCGTGAGGCCCTCAATGAGCGGGAAGGCGCGCCCGCCGCGGCGCTGGCCGACCTGCAAACCGAACTGCGCGCCTTGCGCGACAGGATGGAAGCGGAGCCGCAGGCGGCATCAGAGCCCGAACAGGGAAAAAGCGGGCGACCCACAGGCGGCGAGCACAATCGCAAGCGTCCGCGCCGCTGATTTACGCGCTGCAGTTGTAGACGCGCATCACGTTTTCGCCCAGCACTTTGCTCCGGGCCGACGCAGGCAGCTTGCTCGCCAGTTCCTCAACCTCCTCGATGTAATTTCCGGTATGGTCGGGATGAGGAAAATCCGAGGCCCAGAAAAACTTGTCCTCGCCGCACAGCTCCACCATCGCAGGCAGCGCCAGCTCGTCGGGGTCGGCGGAGACCCATACGTTGCGTTGGAAGTAGAAGCTGGGTTTTTCCTTGAGCGGGACTGAGCGTCCGGCGATGCTGGCGTAAACCGCGTCCATCCGGTCAAGCCAGTAGCGAATCCATCCCGCGCCAACTTCAAGGATCACGATCTTGAGCCGCGGAAAACGATCGAACGTGCCATACTGCATGAAACTGGTGAGCGCGTGACGGATTGCGTCGGAAGCGGTGACGTTGAGAAAAAAGGTGTGCGCCCGGATATATTGACGGTCGTAGCGTCCAGGAAGCGCCCAGGTCGGCTCGATCGACGGATGCAGCCCGATGGGTACGTCCAGTTCCTGGGCCTTGGCGAAGAGCACGTCGTGATCGGGATGCGCATGGGGCTTGCGCGTCATCGTGAACTGCGCAACCCATCCGCCCTTGCATCCGGCCCTGACCGCCCGCTCCAGCTCGGCGGCGGCGGCGGCCGGATCGCCCAGCGACAGGTGCGCGACCGGAATGAGCCGTCCGCGTCCCTCGGAACACCAGTCAACCAGCCAGCGGTTATAGGCGCGGCACATCGCCTGGGCGTAATCGATATCGTCGCATTCGGTTTCCCAGTTAAGCCCGATAGTGGGATAGATGAAAGCGTTGCTCAGCCCCTCGAGGTCCAGGCGCTCGACGCGTTCGCGCGCGTCCATCGAACCCAGTGGAAAGTCCTCGCCGTAGGGGCGCAGGCTGAACAATTCGCCCTTCTCCCGCGACACCCGGCCCATCACGGATTCGCTGAACACGCCGCGCCGCGCGATTTTGGAGGGCCGGCCCTGGATTTCAAGGTAATCGCCCTCGTGATCGCGCTTCATGCGCACGGCGATCGGCCGGTATTTCGCTTCAGCGTATTTCTCCCACAAATCCGCCGCTTCCATGATATGGCCGTCGGCGTCCACGGCGCCCGGATATTTCAGTCGATGGAAATTTTCCTGGATTCGAGCCATAACAGTGCCTCAAGGCATGCACGCGATTTTACCATTGAGTTATTGCACGGGTTGAATTGCGTCAAGGTCGACTGCGGAGGGCGTTGGCGCTTCAAAGCTGGGGCCTGTTAACCTGAATTCACGCAACGCAATCCCGCGCCCGCGCGGGGAAAGAGAGGGCATTATGGCAGAGATGGGAATTTTCGAAGTGATGTATTCGACGCGCGCTCTGCGCCGCTTCAAACCCGATCCCGTTCCCGACGAAATCATCGCCAAAATCGTCGAGGCCGGCACGCAGGCAGCCTCGGGATCCAACGATCAGAACTGGCTGTTCATGGTCGTGACCGGCGCGGAGCAGCGGGCGCGGGTCGGCGCTATCTATCGCAAGGCCGCGGACCGCGCGCACATGACGGATTATATCAAGGCGAAATTCGGCGGCCCCGACCGCCAGGGCCAGCTTATCGCCAAATCGGTCGTGCATCTGGTCGAACATATCCAGGAAGCGCCGCTGATGATCGTGCCGTGCCTCAAGTCGAGTGCGGCGATGCAGGATCCGAAGTTCCGCGAGCGGATGGGCAGGCTGGAAGGCGCAAGCATCTATCCGGCGATCCAGAACATGATTCTGGCCTGCCGCGCGCTGGGTCTGGGCACTGTTCTCACCACGCTGCATGCGCTTTACGAGGACGAGATGAAGGAGGTGCTGGGCCTGCCGGCTGAGTACACCACGTGGGCGCTGCTTCCGATCGGCTATCCAACCGACAAATTCGGCCCGGTCAAGCGCAAGCCCGTCGCCGAAGTCGCGCATCGCGACCGCTTCGGCAATCCGTGGCCTGGCCGCCGCTAGCAATGAGCAAATGAATGCGGAGCGTCGCCTCATCCCTGCCCTCAGACAGGCCGGGGTCTGGTCGGTGAGAGAGGAAAAGTCGGGGCGAGTGCTCCTTCATTGGGCGCGCGGCGCGTGGGGATCAATTGCGCTTATTTCGGCCTGTTCTCTGTAAGTGCGCCAGCCTTGGTTGCGGTCAAGCCATTTGACCTGACGATTATTGTAGCCCGCCATCTCGATAATCGCAGCGTTGCCTGGCGCCGCGGATACCCCCTCGATCGTTGCCCCGCGCACGCCATCGAGCAGGACGGCCGGCTGTGCGCCAACTATGGCGCCGGCATTAAAACCCATAAGCTGCAGATCGCTGACGTCTTCGAATACCGCCGCGGGTCTGAGATGAGGCAGCTCCCAGCGGTCGCGCCAGTTGCTGATACTCAGCCCTTGCACATGACGCGCGTACAGCGAATAGGCGGGCAGCACGCCGAACATCCCACCGTAGGGATAAGTCTGCGGCAGTTCCGGGATTTCAAGGCCGGCAAATCGTGCGCGCGCCACCTCGCTGACTTCAATATTCGACAGGCTCACGGCGCGGATCGGAAACTCGGGCAGACCGTTGATTGAACTGGGTCTTTTGGCGTCCAGCGCGATCACGTTGTCGATCGAAATGTCGCTCATCGCTCCCGGGGTGCTTTCGATCATGCCGCGGCCGCGATTTCCCAGGCGCAGGAAAATCGGGGTGAGAACACCGCGCATCATCACGTTGGAAACCGCGACGCCGTCCACGTTTCCGCCGTCCACCGATTCGAGCGCAATACCGGTAACGGGCCCGCGTCCGTGATCGCGGCGCATGATGATGCAGTTGCTGAAAGTCACATTGCGCAGATCGCCTTCGCTCTCGGTGCCGAATTTGAACCCGTTATTCGAGGTGCGCAGAATACAGTTGGTAACGGCCAGATTCTCGGTCGCCAGTCTGCGGCCCAGCGCCAGACTGGCCTTGGCACAAATCGCGTCGTCCCAGGTATCTATGTAGCAATTCGCAATACGCACAAAGCGCGAGTTGTCCGGGTCGATTCCATCCGCATAACCGTTCACTATGCGCAGGTTCTCGATATCGACATCGTCGCTGCCGAGCAGGCTCACGTTGTAGCTGGGCGCGTCGCGCAGCGTGAGCCCGCGTATAGTCACATGACGGCAGTTCTTGAGCGCGATCAGCTTGGGGCCGCCGCGGCGGATGCGATTGCCTTCGAGCACACCCGGACCCTCAAGCGTGATGTTACTGACGTGATCGCCGACAATCAGTGAGTAGTGCATGTAGGTAGTGTCGGGGTTATCGTCGGTTTCGTACAAGAACTTCGCGCTGTTCAGCCATCGGGCGCGATGGCGAAATTTCGGGGCGAACTTCCAGCTCACCGCCACGGGACTGATACTTCCAGGGGGCGGCGCTTCGTAGGAATCGAAATCGGCGTCATCCCGGCTGGCAACCAGGATGGCGCCGGGGGAAAAATCGAGCGTCACATTGCTCCTCAGATGGAGCGTGCCGCTGAGATAGCGGCCAGGCGGCAAAACGACCACACCGCCGCCGCGCGCCGCCATGTCGATCGCTTTCTGCAGGGCCGAGGTATCTTTGGTGACGGCGTCGCCCTTCGCGCCGAAATCGCGCACGTTGCAGTCGATCGAACCAGACGCAATGGAATTAGGCCGCCAACCCCGTCCCAGGGGCCTGAAAATCAGGAAGAGCAAGGCGGCCACGGCCAGGACCGCCGCGTGGGCAAGGAGCGGTCCCGACGTGAAGCGCGGCGAGGAAGACACACTATGCATACCCGTAGCGCCGCTCCCGCACCGTTGGATACATGTTCACTAGTATATTTATGGTTTAGTTTCGAATATGTATCAAGCAACGCGCGCGCCGGGCTGTCCAGTCGGGATGAATGTCAATGGAACGGCGACGGTTGTGACGAGGATACGGGTTGCGCGGCGGGTGGCGCCACCGGTGCGGGAATGTACTGCGGCGGGTAGTCAATGCGCCGCCAGCTCAGAATCAGCAGGGCCAGGGCGCGCGCCTGCTCAGGCGGGAAATGGAAGTCGGGCATTGCGGTGCCGGGCGAGACTTTGCCCGCGTCGATTAGATGCTGCACGTGCCAGTTGAAGGCTGTTTTCGGCCCGCTCACGTGGCTGAAATCGAACAGCTCCGGATTCTTGTCACCTTCAAAGGTCAGATCGGGTGCGGTGTGCCCGCCTTGGCCTTCCACCGTATGGCAGATTATACATTTCTTTTTCTTGAACAGCTTCTTGGCCAGATTGATATCGTCCATGCCCTGCGTTGAGCTGTCGCGACGATGGCAAAAATTGCAGCGCATCTGAATCAGTTCGTCCTCGCCGACCCCGCAACTGGCGGCCAGGCGCTTGGATAGCATCGGCTCTTCCCATCCTGCGCCCCCCAGATGCGCGCCGCGCGCCGTCGTCGCCCATCCCTGGCCCGCATGACAGGTGGTGCAGCCGAAGCGCTCGAATGGATGATGCTGCATGAACGGGAGCGCCGGATGCGGAGTCAGCGGCTGAGGCAGGCTGGCCGGCAAAATCCCGCCCCATTCGTAGCTCAGATGGCAGGTGACGCAGCGGTCCACCAGGCCCAGTTCGGGATTCCAAATCTGCTTGATGCCCGAATGGAATTTGCGCGCGTCCTCCAACCGGCCCGCCTGCGCGAGATCGCGCTTGAAGCGGGTCTGGAACGGACGCCATGCTGTCGCGTATTCGCTCCACAGCGCGGCGGCAACCAGCGCGAAAAACAGCAGCGACATGATGACCAGCCAGGCAAAGTCCTGGCGCTCCAACGAGTCCTGCTGCCGCTCCTCCATCCGATCCACTCCCTCACAGCACTCGCGGCATGACCGGCCGCGCGGTCCACGGCCAGTACAGACGCCAATAGGGACCGCGCAGATAAAGGCCGACAACAATCAGGACAATGATTGCCAGGGTGATGAGCGCAAAAACCAGGTTTTGCCGGGCGCGGGAGCGCGCAAACCATACGCCTTGCGCCGCTTCAGGCGACCGGTCCAAAAAAGGCCACGCAACCAGCGCCGCGAGCAGCACGCCGGGAACCACGATGCCGCCCAGAAGCCCGCCGCTGATCGTCAACGAGCCGATATGGATCGTGGTCGAAGCCACCAACTCCTGAAGCCATACGAAATACCATGGCGCCTTGGCCGGATTGGGCGTCACGGATGGATTGGCGGGTCCTTCCAGCGGCGCGTTGAAGAGCAGCGCCAGCACCAGGGTGACATTGAAGACGATCAGGAACACCAGGATCATGCGCCGGGTCAGATTGGGCGAGGACATGACCTGGTCGCGCTCCTCCAGTCCCATCGAACTCATCACGGCGACCGAAGTCCCCGGCGTCAGACCGAACAGCGAATAACTCTTGGTGCGCGGCATTTCTTTGGGTTCAGCCCGGCGCATCGCGCGCACGGGCTCAAGCCCCGCCAGGCCGCCGTCCTTGCGCACCCGCCACATATGGTAGGCAAACAAAATCCACACCAGCGCGGGCAGGAAGAAAACATGCAGCACATAAAACCGCAGCAGCGTCTGCTGGCCGACGAAATGACCGCCCAGCAGCAGGTAATGGATCGTCGGTCCCAGCACCGGCGCCTGGCTGGCGATGTTGGTGCCGACGGTGATCGCCCAATACGCAAGCTGATCCCACGGCAGCAGGTAGCCGGTGAACGACAGCATCAAGGTGCCTAACAGAAGCACGACGCCGACCAGCCAGTTGAGCGCGCGTGATCCGCGATAGGCGGCGGTGAAGAACACCCGCGCCATATGGATGAACGCCAGCGCCACCATCCCTTCGGCGGCCCATCGATGCTGATTGCGCAAAATCCGCCCGAAACTCACCGCGTATTGCAGGTCTTTGACGCTGCCGTAGGCACGCTCGACCGACGGCACGTAAAAGAACATCAGCATCACGCCCGTAACCGTCAGGATTACGAACAGCGACGCCGCCACGGTGCCCAGCCAGAAGCTGTATCCCCATGACAAACTGCGGATCGACACCTTGGCCGGAAACCAGTGCAGCCACAGGTTGCGGACCACCGCCTCCGAGGCCTCGCGCTCGCTGTCAGGAGACCAGGGCCAGGTAAGCTGACGCCATAAACTCTTCCTGCCCGCCGCCATGGACTAGGTTTTCTCCGTCGGTACCGTAAGCACCGAGCCCTCCGGCACGGTCGAGAGGCTATCGACTTCGAGCAGGCCGTCGGGCGAGACTGAGACCTCGAACCAGGGCAAGGGACGTGGCGCGGGGCCGGCAATCACGTTGCCGTTGGGGTCGAAGCGGCTACCGTGGCAGGGGCAGTCAAATTCGGTGCCGCGCCATTGAACGGTACATCCGAGATGAGTGCACACGGCCGAAATCACATGGAATTTCGCAGCGGCCCGGATTACGAACAGACGATGTTCCGCATCGAAGGTGTAGCCCTGAGGGTAAATATTCGGGGGCTTAAGCTTGAAGGTGGTGGGCGGTTCATACAGCACGTTGGGAAAAAAGGCGCGCGCCGCGGCGCCGATTTGGGCTACAAAAGCGGCGAACACGGATCCCTTCCCCAACCATCGCAGCACCTTGCGCCGATCGCTATCCATTTAATTAACGCTCCTCGAACCGGAAACGCTCCATCATGATGGCCGAGGTCGGGCAGCGGATCGCACACAGACCGCATCGGATACAGATATCTTCGTCGTAGAGAAAAACGCTGCCAGACCCCTGGGCCGGTGTCGTCACGCTTGCAGCCAGGTCCGCTTCCTTTAGATCGTCCGTCAGCGCGAAGTGCAGACAATGTTCGGGACAGATATCGACGCAACGATTGCACAAGATGCATTTGCTGCCGTCGTAGATCGGATGGATATGGCAGTACAGGCAGCGCTCGCCCTGCGTGCGCGCTTCCTCATCGGAATAACGCAATTCGATTTCGGTGATGCCGCTGCGGCGCGCCAAGGGCACAACCGGGATAGCGCGCGCAAGCTGTTCGTAGCGCGGCGGACGCGCGTAGCTGTCGGTCGGCAACTCCTCGATTTCCACATGCATCCGCGGCGAACCCAAAGCTTGTCCGGTCAGATACGCGTGAATCGAGCGGGCAGCGAGCTTGCCCTGCGCCGCCGCGGTAATCAGCAGTCCCGGCGGAAAAGCCGCGTCGCCGCCGGCAAAAACACCGGGACGCGAAGTGGCAAGCGTCACCGGATCGATGCGCAAGGTTCCGGCCGGCGTAACTTCGAGTCCATCGCGGGGAGTCACAAAAGAAAGGTCAGGCGCCTGTCCAATCGCCAGGATCACGGTTTCGGCGGCGAGGGTCCTGCGCTCGCTTTCATCGAACTGCGGGCGGAAGCGGCCGCTCTCGTCGTACGCGCGCACACAGCGGACCAGTTCCAGACCGCTGACGCGGCCGCCTTGAACTATCACGCGGCGCGGCCCCCATCCGGGCAATAGGCTGACCCCCTCCTCGCGCGCCTCCTGAATCTCTTCGCGCCCCTGCGCCGAGCGCATCGCGGGCATCTCGCGTTCCGACTCGAGGCTGACCACCACCACTTCCAGTGCGCCGCGGCGGGCCGCTTCGCGCGCCGCGTCCAGCGCCACCCGCATCGTCCCGGCCGCGACGGCGGACTCCTCGTCAGGCGGCATCGCCAGACTGGGAAGCATCGCGCGCACAGCGGTGCGCGCCGCGTCGATGGCGACCAACCCGCCGCCAACCACCACAACTTTCTTGCCGACCCCGAGCCGGTAGCCCCGATTGATATTAAACAGATAGTCAATCGCGTTGATCACGCCGTCGGCTTCGCCGCCTTCAAGTTGGATCTGACGGCCGCGCGACGCGCCCACCGCGATGAAGGTCGCCCGGTAGCCGAGGCGCTGAATCTCCTCGATGCCGAAACCCGGCTTTAGCGGCGTTTCGTAGCGGAACTCGACCCCGAGACCCTCGACCTCCTCGACCTGCTTGTCGATCACCTCGCGCGGCAAACGATAGGTGGGGATGCCGTAGCGCAGCATGCCGCCCGGATGGGGCTGCGCTTCGAACACGGTCACCTTGTAGCCCATCAGCGCGAGGTCGTGCGCGCAGGCAATCCCGGCCGGTCCCGCACCAATGACGGCCACCTTGTCATCGCGGCCAGCTTTGGGGAGCATCTCGCCGTGACCGGGGGTGGTGCTGCCACCTGCCATGTCACCAGCCAAAATCGCGCCGAGGTTGATGTTGGACAGCGATTCGGGACCGTACTGCTCGTTGACGAATCGCTTCAACGCGCGGATTGAGATGGGCGCGTCAAGCTTGCCGCGCCGGCACGCGTCCTCACACGGAGCCCCACAGGCATGACCGCAAATCGACGCGATCGGATTGGGCGATCGAGCGACGCGATAGGCCTCGGCAAAACGGCCTTCCGCGATCAACTGCACATAACGGCCAGCGTCGGTCTTGACCGGGCAGGCTTCCAGACACGGAACGTTTTTGCGAAACCACCAAAGATCGCGCGCCCTGGCGTCAATCTTTGCCTCCTGTGTCACCGTCCGCGCCTCGCTATTTGTGGCAGAAACTACGCACGAAGGCGACCAGGCCCTGGATTTCCTGGTCATCAAAAGCCTGCGACCAGGCCGGCATTTCAGGGCTCAGCCCGACCGAGGCGCCGCCGTTTTTGATGGCCTTGAACAAGGTGGCATCGGGAATCTTCGCCATCAGGGCGCAATCGGTATAATTGCGCGGCTTGGTATGAAGGGTGGCGGCGGCCGGACCGTTGCCCTGTCCCGTCGGTCCATGACATTTGACGCAAAACGTCATGTAATTATCCTTTGCCGCAGCCAAATCAGGGCCGGCGGCGCGGGCGACACTGTTAAGCATCAGCGCAATCATCAGGGTAAGAGGCAGCCACCACAACTTCATCGAATAATCCTTTCGTTATCGGGATCCGGTCTTGCTAGCCGGCGTCAACGGAAAAGCGGGCTGGTTTTTCCCGTAGTTCAACGGCTGGCCTTCAGATATTCCAAAACCGCCTGGGCGTCTTTAGCCGGCAGGTTCGCCTGCGTCCGCATATGCATCATGATGATGTTCCACTGATAGGGAGCGAATTCCGACCCCGGCCGCGCGTTATGGCATTGCGAGCAGTACACGGGCCATAACCGTGCTCCCTCACGAAACAGCCGCCGCTGCTCGGCCTTGCTGGTTTCCTCCGCCAGACCCGAGCGACAAACTCCCAACGCTGTTATGGCCAGCAGCAATACGATAATGGTTCTTTTCATCGGCGTCTGCTCCGCTCAGAATCCGATCGCCAACTGGCTCAGGAAACTAACGTCGTTGGGGGTTGCGCCGCGGGGCGTGATGGTCGGGGTGGGGCTGCCCGCAAATGAGATGATCGATCCGCCAGCTTCAGGCAACTCCAAATCAACCTCGTTCTGCCAGACGATCGAGGGCGCAATCCAGTAATCCAGGCCAAGCGCGACCTCGCGCGGATGGGGCGTCCAAATCGAAGGCGAGCCGTTAAACCCAACTTCGGGTATGGTCGAAACCTCGTCCTCCACAATCGCGCGTTGATTGACTCCCGAATACCGGACCAGCGGCTCGAGACGATGAAAGAAATCCTGGACCACTTCGGGGGCAAAGGGAATCGGAACCTGGTTGAGGAAATAACCGAGCTGCACGTACCATCCCTGACGATTGTCGGCGTGCGCGTTGGGCATCTGGCGATACATCTCCAGATATTCGCCGCGCGCCTGAAGGCTGCCGCGCAGGTAGGCGAAATCAACTCCCCAGGCGTTGTACCAGTTGCCGTCAAGCCATTTGCCGTTAAGGGTCGACGCTCCGAGTTCCAGGCGGCCGAACCCGGAATCCAGCGGAAAGGGATACACCCTGAGCCGCGCACCGTAACCCTGGCCGTTGGTGTTGAGTTTAATCGTGTTGACGCCGTTGACTGCCTGACCCACCACGGGCTGGGGGACATCGGGGGCGAAGCTCGGACCGTTGCTGACCCACACCGTGTAGTCGAAATCCTGGCCCAGCGCGCCCCACTGCACCCCGCCGCGCAATTGCACGCCCAAATCGGTCGGCGGGACCAGCGCCTCGACACCATAAGGCAGCGGCGCCGTCACAAAACGGTTGACCCAGAACGGGCTCTGATCTTCGTAAAAGTCGCCAAACGGCTGATCGAAAATGCCGGCGTTGATCTCCATGTAGTCGTTCAGAAAAATCTGCGCCGTCGCCACCGGCATTGAGAACTCCGCCGAGCCGCCGGCCGGCAGATTGGCCTCGATCGTGCCTTCGAACAGCAGCCAATCGGTGACGCGATAGAGGATTATGGGTTCAAAATCCAGCGCGAAGGTGTTGGTTGCCGTCTGCCGATCGTAAATGAAATCACCTCCAACCCCGCCCGTGAGCGTAAACTGATGGGTGCCCAGATAATCCTCAAAGGACCGCGCGAATTGCGAGGGTGAAGGATTGGCGCTGATCTGCTGCTGCAAATCCTGAAATTGCTGGCTGGTCTGGGCCTGGAGCTTGCTGCTCGACTGCTGAAGCTGGTGGTTTTGGTTCTCGAGCTGCTCGACCTTCTTTTCGAGCTGGCCGATCAGCTCTTCATCGCGCTGGCGTTCGCGATCTTCGTCGGCCTTGATGTTTCGAATCTCGCGCTTGATTTGCTCGAGCTCGGACGTGTCCTGTGCGCCCGCCACTCCACCACCCATAATCAGACAGAAAACCACAAACGCAGCGATCAGATAGCGCATGTCCGTCCCCCAACCACCAAGGAAAGTAGGGTCTAACTTCGATAACATATTCGGAAACCCCAATGCAAACTGCTCCTTGATGAAACCAATCTCAAATGGCGCTGGTTCCGCTTCCGGACAAAGTCACAATCAGCAAGTGCCCGGCCGTGGGAGCGGGCACGCAAGTGCGTTCAGTCCGTTCACCGCGCCAGGCACTTGGTGCGCGGACCCGCGCGGGAAAATTTCCATCACCCACAATCGTCAATCGGCGTGGCGAATATTCAGCAGCTTGCACGTCACCCAGGCAACCAGCGCGGCGACAACAGGCGCGATGAACACGGCGACACGGAGGGCCGTTCGAATCGCGACTACGGATCTTCCGGTGACCACCGCGATCACGTCGTCACTGCCAGCGACGAATATGACCGACATGAACGCTAGGGCGGCGCAGCCCAGCGCCGTCCGCAGAGGCTGCTGGTAAGGAAGAAGCAGCACATGGTGTTGCTCGTGATCGCCGGTAACCCAACGATCGATGAACGGATAAACATAGAGCAGCGCGAAAAGCAGCAGCGGCAGCAGTACGCCCGGAAAAAAAACTTCGGGAACCAGCCGATTCCAAATGTGAAGATTGAAAGACGGGAAAAGCCGCAGGCCTCCCTCAGCCCAACCCAGGTACCAATCCGGTTGAGCCGCGGGCAAGGCATCCGCTGGTTTGTACGGACCGTATATCCAAACGGGATTGATTTCGACGCTGCCGCCAAGGGCAGCCAGCACTGCAAAAACGAGAAAGAACAATCCGATGGCCTTAGCCGCATAAGTGGGCCATAGGCGCGAACCGACGATTGTCCGATCGGAACGTCCCCGGCCGGGATAGTTGGTGTGCAACTGCCGCCAGATAATCGCCAGATGTGAGATCAGCAACGCCAAGATGATGGCGGGGAGCACAAATACGTGCAGGCCATACATGCGCGGTATCATCACCTCGGTTGGCACCCTGCCGCCGAAAACAATGAACGCCAGCCACGGACCGATCACCGGGATCGAAAGCACAATCGAATAGGCCACGCGCACACCGGTCCCGGAAAGAACATCATCCGGGACCGAATACCCGAAAAAGCCATTAGCCATCGCGAGGATAAGCAAGGTCACGCCGATAACCCAGTTAATGTCGCGAGGACGGCGGTAGGCGGCCGTAAAAAAGACGCGGAACATATGCGCCACAATCGCTGCTATGAACACCAATGCGGCCCAGTGATGGATCTGGCGCATCAGCAGTCCCAGCCTGACCTTAAAGCTGAGATCCAGAACCGAGCGATAGGCCGCCGACATTGACACCCCTTCCAGGGCCTTGTAGGGACCGTGATAAGTCACTGCGGCAGCGCTGGCATTGAAGAACATCATCAGGAAAACCCCGGTGATGACCAGCACTATGAAGCAATACAGCGCGATCTCGCCGAGCATGAAGGACCAATGGTCGGGGAAGATATGGTCCAGGCTGTGCCGCATCAACGCCGCCAGCCGCAGACGCGAATCCAGCCCACGAACAATTCGCCTGATCATGACGGCAGGTTCCAGAAACCAGGGCCAGGTGGCTCGCTGAAGTCTCCCGCAGCCCGCAAGTTTTTCTGATCGTCGACGTATAAGGGCAATTGCGGCAGCGCTCGCGCTGCTGGTCCGGAAGTTGGTGCGGCGGCGGCAAGAACATTGAAAGTCGATTGGTGACAGGGACATAGCAGCAAGTGTTCCCTGGTCTCGTACAGGCCAATAGGACACCCGGCATGAGTACAGATTCGCGAAAAAGCCACGTTGCCATTGGGCGCCCAGTTCTCTCGCTCTTTGGGCAGCCGCAGCAAGTCCGCTTTTACCCGGATTAGCAGCGTCTGCGCGGCGAGCGACCCAACGCGGTTTTCCGGGAATACGGCAATCGCGCTCCCCAAATCCAAAGCGTCAACCGAAACCGGCTTGCCCTCGGCTGTCACCAGACGATCTCCGCGCTTCCATGCAGCTTTTTTGAGCACCGGCGTGGGCGCTTGTCCAAACGATCTCAGCACTGAAACAAAGGCGGCCGCCAGCGTCGAGGTGACCGCGACCACCATCCAGCCGAGCAATCGCCGCCGCCCAATGCGCTGCTCACCGCCGAGGAAATCCTCCAACAGAAGCTCTCTTTCCTCGATGCTCGACTCCAGCGGCTCGCGGGGACCAGTTACTTCTTCATTCTCCATCAGGCGATGAGCCCAGATCACCAGCCCGCATCCCACGCCACCTAACATCACCGCCAAAGCAACACCCAGAAACAGGTTGTTCGCGCTTGTCCAGTAGGCGTAGAGGAATGCGATCCCGCCGGCAACGGCGATCAAAAAAGCCGCAGTTACCAGGAAGCTGCCCGAACCTTCGCTCGCTTCGCGGTTGTTTCCCTGCTGGTCCCCGGTCATCCTCTGCCCTTGTCCTCAATCCAAAGTGCAATCACAGCTAAAAAAATCACTACAAGTACAGCGACGAAACCTTCTGCAACCGGCCCATAGTAGTGCAAGGGAAATCCGCCGGGATGGGGCGGCTGCTGCACGAACTCCACATACCTCGCAATTGAGGAGAGGTCCTTTTCCCCGATCACCGAGCTGGGAAAAACGGGCATCGGCCCCGGTCCTGAGCGTACCGCCCAGGCTATAGTGGCCCCGCTCAAGCCGGTCAGAGCCGGTGCATTCACTTTCGCAAACGCCAGCGCTCCTCCCCGCGCCGCTGTCCCATGACATGGCGCACAATACAGGCGGAAGAGAACACCTCCATCGGCGAGATTACCTCCGGACATCGACACCGTCGCGAGCTGACGCGTGACATAGAGGGCCACGTCTTTTATCTGGTCGGCTGAAAGGCGCCGGGCAAAAGACGGCATGATGGTCCCGCCCGTTTGGACCATGCTCACCACTTGCCGAAGGTTATGGACGGTCTGCAGACTTGGACCGACCTTTCCTTCACCTTTCAAACCATGACAGACTGCGCAATTGTGCGCATAGATGGAGCTGCCCTGGGTAGCGGACCCCGCGTCTTTTTGCGCTGCGGCGATTGCCGGGATTAGCAAAATGAGGGACGACAACGCCGCACATTGCAACCAGGCTTGCACCCTTGAGGCTCTTACTGCAGCGTCCACGTTTGCTTTCCGGCAGGCGGCCCAGCATGCGCGCCCCGCGACCAAATCGCCAAACACAACCTAACGCACTACTCCATACCGGGCAAAGCAAATCCTCAAAAGCGTCTCAGCCGCTGAACGGATCGATGCAGTCATCAAATCCTGTTCAGGCCTCGGTCTTGGAGAAAACCCGGTTCCCGGCAGGGAGGAAATTTTTCTGCTCCTGCCGCGCCACGAGCGTCACGCTGATTCCACTGGGAGGCTGCCCGCCGTAACCACTACCCCGGGATCGAGAAAGGGCGGAGTGCGATGTTAAACATGCGGGAATAACGCTAAGTGGCGGAGTGCGTCCGGCTGCCTTCCGGATTTAACCTGAACTACCGGAATCGATCGCCCTGTCGCAGACGGTTCAAACGGAACAAAAGCGCCGGCCTTCGGGCGCCAAGTACTCTATCTCGCGTTTGTAAGACATATTTTCGCGAGATCTAGGTGTTTTGCTTATACCGCGCGGAGCTTTGATGATCTAACTGCTGATGCATGCTGTTATCGCGCGCGTGATGGTTCGCGCGCCGGGGGGGGAATCCGTGCGATCCTGCAAAAGCGATGCGCCTGCATCAGCGTTAATCACCAAATTCGTCTCAGATTCGGGAGCTGAGCGTTTTCAAATCATCTCGAACCTGGCGCATGAACTGCGCAGTCCCCTGCATGTACTCAACGGCTACCTGGAAATCCTCGTGGAAGACTGGACGACCGAACTCAGCGAAGAACCAGGACAGATGCTGGCGCGGATGCGTCAGAGCGCGAGCGAGCTCACGCAAACCGTGGAAAATCTGCTCGAATACATATCGGCAGATGCCGGCACGCAGGCCGCCGTACAAGAAACGGTGGATCTGGCCGAGGTTATCGAGGCAATCAAACCGGCTCTAACCGCGTCCGCCCGGCGCAAGAAGATTTTCCTGGTCTGGAGCATCGAACCGGGGCTGAAGTTGACCCAATCGGACCGCCGGCGTGTCGCCTCGATCGTTTCCAACCTGGTTTCCAATGCAATCAAGTTCACCAAACGAGGCGGCGTCACTGTTCGGCTCCGGCGCATCCGGGTCAGGCAGCAATGGGTCGTGGAACTCGCGGTTACCGACACCGGAATAGGAATGGAGCGGGAGCGAATCGAGGACGCCTTCGAGCCGTTCGTTCAGCTTTGCAGCTCCAATTCGCGTGAGCATCGCGGACTCGGCCTCGGATTGTCGCTGGTCAGGCGCAACGTAAACGCCCTCGGCGCAAGGCTCGAGGTCAGGTCAAGGCCAAAGCTAGGCAGCCGCTTCATCGTACATTTCGCGCAAGCGCCGCCGCAATGAGGCTGATGCTAATCAATAATCATAGAAATTGCAGACCATTTTTGATCAGGGCAAAGCCTCCGACCGCGCAATAGACGGTCGCTACGTCCAGCGCGCGCCGAACACTGGGTGAGGCTCTTGGGAGCCGGCGGCGTCATTCTCGGATCAGTTTGCGGGTTTGTTCCGGCGATACGAGTCGCGATGGGAACGCCGCAGGAGTCGCTGCGGATGGCGTGGGAGGTGCCTTATGGCAGCTTGTACCTGCGGCTCGATGCGCTGTCGGCGTTTTTCCTCTTACCGATTTTTTTTCATATCCGCGCTTGCCGCACTCTATGGGACTGAGTATCTCGAAGCCTACCGTGAAAGGAAGGCGCTCGCGGTGACGGCCGATGACCTTGCGGCTCGATGTCCCACTGCTCCGCAATTTCACGCTCCAACCAATGCGCTTGTGGACACTCCACGGTCAGGCACGGGCAGGCTCCGTTCACTTCGGTTCGAAGCGCGTGAAGGAATCCGGCCTTCGAGTCGGCCAGTACTCCGAATAAGATTCGGCATCCAAGGTGGAATTTTTCCTTCAATGCTCGCCAATCAGGCTCCGCAACACGCGACTTCGGCGGCGGGCGGATCCACGATTGGGATTACTCAGCTCGACGAGCTCAAAAAATACCTCAGACGATCGGTGAAGCCGCCGGAAACCTGTCCGTAAGTTCCCTTCTTTATCAAAAAGAATTTGTTCAGGCCGTCGCGGACGCCGGCTGGCCAGCGCGCTTTTTGAAGTACGGGATTACGTACTTGCCGAAATTCCTGATACTCTCCATTGCCTGTTCGTGCGTGATGCGGCCGGCCTGGAACAGGCACATGATCTGATCGACGCCCAATTCCTCCCAGCGCTTGATGATGCGGATGCAATGTTCGGGGTCGCCCACGCAGACCACACCGTCATCGCACAGCTTATCCATCGCTTCGGGGGTGATTTCGGCTTCGGTCAGCGTCTCGCGCCCGAACCATCCTTTCCATCCGGTCTCCGACTTGCTCCACTGGGTATAGATCTGACGCGATCCTTCGGCGTAGGCCGCGGCGGAAAACGAACCGACCCGGCGGGCCTCGGCGTTGTCTTCCAGACAGACCGCGGTGGTAAAGGCGGCGACCTGGTTGTTGATGGTCGCGCCCACCGGCTCCGCATTGCGAATCGCCGCGTGGTAGGCCTCCACCGCTCTTTCAGACTGGCCGGGAGCGGTCAGCGAGAACGAGAGCACGCCCAGACCCATCCGGCCGGCCATTTCGAAGGTCGGCGGCGTCGTCGCAGCGACCCACAGCGGCGGATGGGGCTGCTGGACGGGCTTGGGAATCACGTTGCGCGGCGGAACTTTGAAGAACCTGCCGTTCCATTCGAAACGGTCGTTCATCCACATCTTCGGGATCATCCGCAGGGCTTCCTCCCACATCGGACGGGAGTCCTCGGGCTCAATCATGAAACCGCCCAGCTCGGCCTCGGTGACACCGCGGGCAGTCCCGAACTCCAGGCGGCCGTCGCTCAGGATATCCAGCACCGCGGCGCGCTCGGCCACGCGCACCGGATGGTTCATGGTCAGCAGCACGGCGCCGTGGCCGACCCTGATTTTCCTGGTGTGTTGCGCCACCGCGGTCAGGAACAGCTCGGGCGCCGCCGAGTAGGAAAACCGTTCAAGAAAGTGATGCTCGGTTTCCCACACGTACTCAAAACCCATCTCCTCGGCGAATTTAATCTGCTCCAGCGCCTGCTTGTAAGCCCGGATCACCGCCGCATTGTCAAAAGGTTTGAGTGCGATCAGTTCGTAAAAGATGCCAAATTTCATGCTCGATTCCGTTCCTGTTCCGCCGCATTCGCGGCGCCGGTGTACACTGTGTCAAACTCAGGCGTCCCGCCGCGGCAATCATAGCCGCGGCCGTGCCGTACTATCCATAGATAGCATAGTACGATGCCGATCGGCTCAAGCTGGATGGACGGCCCAACTACTCGTACAATCATGTGAGGCCCGCGTGACTGACGGTGTCGCGGGGCCGTTGTGGAACACATCCTGTGATTGAGCGACGTATGAAGAAATCGATCTTTTTATTCTCTGGCCTGCTCGCGGCGACGGCGCTGATTTGCAGCGCGGCCTTCGCCGCGGATACGCGCAAAGCCGGACAGACCTATTTTCTGGTTGCCCAACCCGATCTTGAGGATCCGCTGTTCAGCCAGTCGGTGGTGCTGATGCTGCCGCCGACCGGCACCGACCTGGTGGTGGGGCTCATTATCAACAAGCCAACCACGGTGAAGCTGGCCGATCTGTTCCCCAACGACGCCGCCCTCAAACAGAATCCCGCAACGGCCTACTTCGGCGGCCCGGTCGATATCACCGCTCCCCTGATGCTGATCCACGCCCATCGCGCGCCTGACGATGCGGTCCCGCTGCTGACTGATATCTACCTGGACCTTAAAGCGCGCAGCATGCTCGAAGTGCTGAAGGATTCCAAATCGCTCCCCAGCATGCGACTTTATTTAGGGCGCGCTCAATGGACCAGGAATCAGCTTCACGACGAGATGCTGGAGAACTCCTGGTATAAAGTTCCCTCCGATCCGCAGGATGTCTTCAGCGCCGATCCCGACACAGTATGGCGCAACCTGGTGGCGCGTGCCCAGGCGATTGAGACCTCGGCGCGGCCGCCGCAAATCGGTGTGCCGGCGGGGCTGTTGCGGGTCAGTTGGCCGTCGCCGGCGCTTGACGAATCGCCGCCCGATCGCTGATTGTCTAGGTAGACAAACAAAGTCCGCGGAGGGCTCTATGGCAGAATTCGACAAGGTCATCAAAGATGGCACCATTGTTGACGGAACCCTAACCCCGCCCTTCAAGGCGGACATCGGCATCAAGGACGGCCGCATCGCTCGCGTCGGCTACATCAGGAGCAGTGACGCCAAACAGACCCTCGACGCCAGCGGAATGATAGTCGCGCCCGGCGCGATCGATCTCCATTGCCATTACGACGCGCCGGTGTTCTGGGATCCCGCCTGCTCGATCGGAAGCTGGCATGGCGTGACCTCGGTAACCAACGGCAACTGCGGCTTTGGCTTCGCCCCGGTTCATCCCAAGGATGCCGAGCGCTCGATGCTCTCGATGGAACGCAACGAGGCGATTCCGTTCGACGCGATGAAGGCGAGCATGCCGTTTACCTGGGAGACGGTGGGGCAGTTCATGGAACATATCGCGCGTCTACCCAAGGCGGTCAACATGATGCAACTGGTGCCGGTCACGCCGCTGGTCAGCTACGTGATGGGCGGCTGGGAGCAGGCCAAAAGCCGCAAGCCGACGCCGTCCGAGGTCGCGCAAATGGTGCGGATCGTAGACGAGGCGATGGCGGCGGGGGCCAACGGATGGGCTGCGCAGCGCCTGCTCGGCAACGCGTCGGTGCAGCGGGATTACGACGGCACTCTGATGATCTCCGACATGATGTCGGATGAGTTTTACCTGGAGCTGGCCAAAGGTATGCGCAAGCACGACCGCGGCCACATCCAGTTCGCCCAGGCGGCCGCCAATGAAGGCGAGGATCCGGCGGAATCGGCCCGCCGCTCGATGGATTTTGCCGGGCGGCTGTCGGAGACGGCCAATCGTCCGCTGGTGTTCAACGCGATCTTCCCCGGCGACCGGCGGCCCGACATCTTCCGCGCCCAACTGCAGGTGTGCGACAACTATAACCGTCGCGGCGTGCCGCTAATCGGAATCGCGATGACGGTTCGACTCAACCTGCGCTGCTGCTTTTTGGAGAAATGGACGTTCTTCGACGACGTCGAGGTCTGGCGCGACGCCACGATGGGAACGCTGGAGGAGCGCAAGGCCAAGCTGACCGATCCGGTGCGCCGTCAGCAGATGAAGGAAATCTATGACAAGAGCCGCCGTCCCTCCGCCGCGGGCAAGATCACGGACTTTGTCTGTCGCAAGATTTATCGCGACGACCTGCGCGCGAAGTACCGCGATCGCACCGTGCGCGATATCGCCAAGGCGGAGAACAAACATCCGATCGACGTGCTCCTCGACATCTCGGCGGCGGACGATTTCAAAACCGAATGGCTGACGCCGGTGACCAACTCCAAACCCGAGTACTGCAAGGAACTGCTGGAACATCGCACGGTGGCGGGCTTCTCCGACGGCGGCGCCCACGCCAAATTCCAGACTCTCGGGATTTATCCGACCGAACTTCTGACGTGGCTGGTGCGCGACACGGAACAGGTCCGCCTGGAAGAGGCCCACTACCATCTGAGCTACATGCCGGCATGGGCCGCGGGCTTCAAGGATCGCGGCTGCATCAGAGAAGGCATGGCCGCCGATCTGATGGTTTACGATCTGGACAAACTGGCAATCGAGGAACCGGAGATTCTCTACGATTTGCCGCCTGACAACGATTCCCGACTGGTCCAGCGTGCTCGCGGTTACAGATGGATAATGGTAAACGGCGAAGTAACCTTCGAGGACGGCAAAGACACCCGGGCCTATTCCGGAAAGTTGGTGCGCTGCTGAAAGCCTCCCCTGAGGACTGGCATTGCCGAATTTCCCCAAGGCAGGCCGCGGCCGCCCAAAGACGGCCGCGGCCTGCCGGGCCTTCGCAGGTTGACCCCGGTGCCGTCAAGATGCGAGCGGGCGCGGCGAGTATCCCGGGCCCGCCCCTGCCAACATCAATCTCGCGGATTCGGAGCAGCTTCACCGGGGACAACCCGGCGGGTTGAGGTCGTGTAACCACGCTTTAATCCCCGCCGGCCGATTTTTTCGATTCATCTCACTTGCGGAAATGCGGCGTGTCGAGCGTGCCCGCGATTTCCGCCAAATCCGCCAGCGAGCGCGGTTCGCGTCCCAAATCGGGAGCCACCAACATCGTCGCGCCGGCCGGTAGCATTTCCTTCAACACCCGCAAAGCGGCGGTCTCGCGTTGCTTCAAGGCCGCAAAGTCGCGCCAGTTGCGCTGCATTTTTTTTTGCAGGCTGGGCGGATTTATCTTCTTCAGCCCCGATTTGTGCGGCAGCGGCGGCGCGACCCGATTCACCACCAGCCCATCGATCGAGAGTCCGGTTCGTTCGAGGGATCCGACAAATTCACGGGTTTCCTCGACGCGCAATTCTTCCGCGGTGGTAATCACCAGCACCAGGCATTCGGGGCCGTATACAATGGACCGGGCGCCGGCGGCGCGCTCGGCGAATCCCTGGTACATGCCTTCGAAGCTGCGCACGAACGTATGCACGTCGCTGAGCAGATGCAGACCCGTGACCCGATCGAATGCGCTCAGCACCGCGCGCGCCGCCAGATCCGACAGCTTGAGGCCGCCACCCAGCAGACTGGTAGCGCGCGAGTTGAGCAGGTCGAGCAGCCGCTCGGGTGCCCCGAGAAAATCCAGCGCCTCACGGGCCGGCGGCGTATCAAGCACGATCAGAGCGGCTTCGGGATCGTCGTAAAGCTCGAGCAGCTTCTCCATCGCCATGTAATCCCCGACGCCGGCCAGGGCGGTGGAGATGCTGCGGTATATACGGTTGTTCAGGATTGCTTCGGCCATCGCGCGCGTGGGCGCATAACGATTCACTACGCTGTCGAAGGTGTGCTTGGGGTCGAGCTTGAGCGCACGCATTCGCCCTGCACCGCTGACCGAGAGCTCTTGCAGGTCGACATCCTGCGGCTGGGAAACCGCGCCGTCAACGTGCAGCGTGTCCAGCAACCGTGGCGCCGGATCGATTGTCATCACGTCCACCGCTGCGCCTTCGAGCGCGGAGCGCAGACCGAGCGCGGCAGCCATCGTGGTTTTGCCAACGCCTCCGGGTCCCAGACAGAGCAGCAGCCGATGGCGACGGCTATGAAAGAACCCCCGCTTCACAGTTCGACCTGTTTGCCAAGTGCCCGGCTGAGCCGCGTGATTTCGGCGACGCCGACTGCAGGGGTAAACAGCATCGGCAACTCGATTACCGGCAGGCCGGCGGCGGCGAGCTCCCTGCGCACGCGCTGCACGGCGGCGTCGAGGTCGAGCCGGCGCCGGACTAATGCGCCGTGCGCCATATCTGCCGCCATCGCCTGCTCCGCCTCCGCCTGGTTGAACAACGGCGCCGGAACCGCGTTGAGAATCGCGACGATCCGATTGACATTGGCGTGTTCACGCAAGGCAGAGGCCGCCTCCAGCGCCTCCTTCAGAGACAGTTGCTGCGGCGCCACCACGATTGCGACTGCGCAGCGGTTGGGATCGGAAATGAAGCCTTCCAAATCGATGGCAAGGCGATTGAGGGTCCCGGCCGCGGCGAGATTGCGGATCCCTCTCGCGACTGACAGCAGCTCAAGGCTGGCGCCGGTGGAAAGACCGTCCACAACGACATAACGATCGTCGCGAGCCGCCTCCCCCGCCATCGCTGACAACCGTGATAACAGGAGAAAGGCTTCCAGGCCAGGCAGCGCCGCGGTGACGTAGGCGAACGTTCGGCTCCCCAGCATCCGATCAGAGATCATCCGCACCGGTACGATTCGCTGGATGAAACGCTCCAACTCACGGCGCGGGCTGAGCGCAATCAATTCCAGATCGCGGCGCACCTGAATTGCGCTTCGTTGCGGCGGTGCGACGCCGAAAAGCCGTGCGGCTGAGCCGCGCTGGTCGAGTCCGACGTGGGTGGTAGGGCGCCTTTGCGCCAGATGATCGGCCAGGGCGGCTGAGATCGTGCTTTTGCCCGCGCCGCCTTTGCCAATCACCAGGGTTAGCCGCGGCCACGCCATCGCGTTAGAATGGCCAAACAAGGTCGTCGGCCCGCATCGCGAGATATTTCATGCAACCGGATTGCGCAACAATCGTCAGCATCGTCCTGGAAGTGCAGCCCGAACATATCGCCACGCTCAAGGCTGTCATTGAATCTTACGATAATCTGGCCACCTTACGCACCGCGGACCCGCAACGCCATCATCTGAAACTGTGGTTCTCACCCGAACATCGCGATGACATCGAAGCCGTGCTGGCCGAGATGGCGCCGGCTTGCCCGATGCGCCGCGTTGCATGATTGGGACGCGGGCCAACAATTCTGGCAGACAGCGCATCACGCAACGGCGCTCTCTCGCTTCAGCTTCAACGGTCCTGGAATGCGCAAGTCGCGGCCGGTCATCTCAGGAGGCTTCGCGATCCCGAGCATCGCGAGAAAAGTCGGAGCCACGTCGGCCAGGGTCCCGCCGTCGGCCAGTGCGCCGTGGTAATTCGGATCGACGAGAATCAACGGAACGAGATTGGTCGTGTGGGCGGTATGAGGCTGGCCGGTTGCGGGATCGGCCATGAATTCCGCATTCCCATGGTCCGCCGTGATCAGCGCCACTCCATGCATCCGTTCGATCGCGCCCAGCACGCGGCCCAGCGCGGCGTCGGAAGCTTCGACCGCGGCGATCGTCGCCGACAGCACGCCGGTATGGCCAACCATATCGGGATTGGCGAAATTGATCACGATCGCGCCGAAGCGGCCGCTCAGGATCTCCTGCTCGGCGCGTTGCGCTACCGCCGCGGCGCTCATCTCGGGCTTCAGATCATAGGTCGCGACCTTGGGCGACGGAATCAGTATCCGCTCTTCCATCCGGAAGGGCTTCTCGACGCCGCCATTGAGGAAGTAGGTCACGTGCGCGTACTTTTCCGTTTCGGCCAGCCGCAGATTTCTGATTCCGGCAGCGTCCAGCACTTCGGCCAGGGTGTTGCGAATGTCCTCGGGGCCGAAGGCGAGCGGCAAATTAAAGCTGCGATCGTATTCGGTCATGCAGACGTAGCCCAAATGGGGATGGCGGCGGCGCTGGAAGCCGCTGAAGTCCTTCAGCGCCAATGCCGCCGTCAACTGGCGCGCGCGATCGGCGCGGAAGTTGAAGCAAATCACCTGGTCGCCGTCCTGCATCGGATGGCCCTGGCCGATCACGGTGGGTTCGACAAACTCGTCGCCTTTATCCGCAGCGTAGGCCTGCTCGACTGCCGCCCGCGCACTGGCGGCATGCGCTCCGTGCGCATCGACGAAAGCATTGTAGGCGCGCTCCGTGCGATCCCAGCGCTTGTCGCGGTCCATCGCATAGTAGCGTCCGCTCACCGTCGCGATGGCGCCGCGCCCCAGCTTTTTCAGTTTATCCTCGAGCTGATCGATGAACGGCAGCGCGGAGCGCGGCGGCTTGTCGCGGCCGTCGAGCACGGCGTGGACCGCGATCTGGCGCACGTCCTGCCTGACCGCCATCTCGAGCAGCGCCATCAGATGATCGATATGGCTGTGGACGCTGCCGTCGGAGAGCAGTCCCCAGACATGCAAAGTGTGATCGCGCCCGGCACGATGCATCGCGTCGAGCAGGACTGGATTGGAGAAAAACGCGCCGGTCTCGATCGCCTTGCTGATGCGCATCACGTCCTGGTAGATGACGCGGCCGGCGCCGATCGTAAGATGCCCGACTTCGGAATTGCCCATTACTCCCGGCAGCAGACCAACGGCCGCGCCGGACGCGTCGATCGCGGTGTGGGCGCAGGTCGCATTGAGCCGATCCATTACCGGCGTACGCGCCATCCGGATTGCGTTGGCTTCGGGCGCATCGCGTAAACCCCATCCGTCAAAGATGATTAACGCGGCAATCGGTGGTCTGCTCATCATGCGCCTTTCTCAGCCCGAAATTTGGAATCCCGCCGGTGTGTTTCGCCGACTTGAGTTTACAAGGTTAACCCGCGGCCAATCGCGGGGCAATTTAGGGCTGGCTGCGTCTGGTGAGCTAAAACTGCAGCGTCGTCCCGGCCACGAAGTTCACCGGCGGCGATCTGAATCCCAGCACCTGCTGGTACCTGCGATCGAAGAGGTTCTGAACGCGAACGTAGAACTCCTCCGATCTGATGCGCTGCCATTGAAAACCGGGCGAGTAATTGACCGTGAGGTCGAAGCGATGGTAGGCGGGATTATTCAGGATCGTGCCGAACGGCGATACGTCGTCGCGATCGCCGACGAAAATATAGACGAAGTCCGCGCTGACGGCGTCATTGGCCAGCAGCAGCTCGTTGATTGCGTAATGCAAAGTGGCGGACGCGGAATATTTCGGCGTGCGCAGCGGAACCGCGCCCGGATTTACCGAGCGATGGGTTTCGTCCAGATAAGTGAAATTGCCGTCGAGCGACAGCCCATGCCACGGCGAGAGGCTGGGAATAAACTCAACGCCCTGCGTATCGACCCGTCCGGCATTTCCGGCAATCGATCCGAACTGGCAGGTCGGGCTGACCATGCAGGGAACCGGCACAATCAGGTTGTGGATGCGCCGGGTGAAATAGATCACGCTGACGTTGGCCGCTTCGCCGAAGTATTTGGTGATTCCGCCGTCATACTCGCTGGAAATCTCGGGGCCGAGATTCGGATTGCCGAAGCCGGGGAAGTAGAGTTCGTCGAAACTGGGGGCGCGGAAGCCCTCGCTGTAACTGCCGCGCAAGCTCGCTCCATAACGTTGAAGCGGCACCACCACCGACCATGCCGGACTGACCTCTTCGCCGAAGTCGCTGTTGCCGTCCACTCTGAAACCGCCGGTTAGGGTCGCCAGATTTCCCGGCAGCGTCTCTTCCTGCTCGATATAGCCGGCGTATTCCTGGCGCTCGTGATGGAAATCGCTGAAAACATCGAACTGCGGATTGGTCAGCACGTTGCGAACCCGCGCCCAGCGATCGTGAAAGTCGAATCCCGCCACGGTTCTGCCCCAATCCCACGTATAAACCAGTTGCGATTCGCTGGCGCGGTTTTCGTCCGGAATATCATCGACTTCAAAGGTAGGGTTGGCGGCGGTGGGCAGATCGTTGAGGCGGATTTCATCGCGCACGAAAAAAACGCTCCACTTGCCCCACAGCCGGTCGGTAAAATTGTGCTCCACCTCGCCCTTGAATAGCATGAACTCGCCCCGCTGATGGGCAAAAGGATCGAGCCGCTCTCCCACCGAGTCGGAGAAATTCACCAGGTCAACGTTGGATCGGATGTAGCGGGCAAAACCACGCACGGTGGTCTTGTCGTTCACCTGGTAATCCAGGCGCAGCGCTCCGGATAAATTGTCCGAGGCGTCATTGATCGGACGAAAGCCTTCGGTCGATTGGTAGGAGATCGACCCGGAATAGCCGAGATTGCCGATCGCGCCGTTGGCGGTTCCGACCTGGCGCTCGGTGCCGCGATTGCCGCCTTCGGACAGCAGACTGAAATGGGGCGCGCCTTCACCCTGCTTGCTGATTACGTTGACGACGCCGCCGATAGCCTGTGAACCGTAAAGCGCGCCGCCCGAACCGCGCACCACTTCAACCTGTTCGACGTTGTCGGTCGTGATGGTCGAAAAATCGAAGCCGCCGGTGCTGCCGGTGTTGACGTCCACGCCGTCGATCAGCACCAGCGTCTGCGCCGCCGTGCTGCCGCGGATGGTCACGTCGGTCTGGGTGCCGGGCGAGCCGGCCTGGTTTACCTCAACGCCCGGCAGTTGCTGCAGCGCGGGCGCGACCACGCCCAGCTTCTGATCCTGCATCTGGCTCCCTGGCATCACGCTGACACTGGTTCCGATTTCGCTCAGCGGCTGGCGGATGCGGGTCGCGGTCACGACCACTTCGCTCAATTTCACCGGCTTGGTCTGCTTGCCGGCGGCGTTGCTTTTGGCTTTGTTCGCTTCCTGCTTATGGCGCAACTTGCGTTGTGCACTGGATTGCGGGTTGGACGATGCCGCCGAATTCGAAGCATTGTTTACCGTGGGCTGGGAATGCACCGGCGCCGCAATCCCAACAACGGTCATCACAAAAATAAATGCGAGGACCAGCCTCATCGATCTCCACCTCGTAGACCTGGGGCTAATGCCGCCGGATCCACGGGCGAGACTCAGACCCTCTGTTGGAAGAAAAGCCGAAGCGGGTTCTGAGCCGTCTTCCCCGCGGAAGACCATGCGGCTCGTTTACTCGGCCGGTTTCCTGGCTTGGGGTTCATCCTCCAGCCCGCCTTCCCGTGACTACGGTGGCATGATGGGCCTTCGTTCCCCCTGACAGTTGCGGGGCAGCGCCGGATTCGCACCGGCTTCCCGATCACCGAGTGGGGTAATTGGTAGTAGCTGACGCGCTTTTAGTCAATCGCACCAACCGTACAGCCGTCCGGCAGCTTCCGGAAAAAACCGCAACCTGAAAGGAAGGGAAAGCAGAAAGGAGTTGAAAATCGGCCATTTTTCGAATGTTGCTCCGTGATACGATGGCGCGGTTATGAGTCTGTATTCCAAAGCCACGATGGCGGCCAAGGTGATCGCGGTTGCGGTTGCCGTGGGACTCGATGTGCTGGCGGTGTCGGTGGGAGTAGGCGTGGCACGCCTGGCCTGGGACGCCAGCTTGCGCGTCGGAGTGGCGTTCGCCACCTCCGAGATCCTGATGCAGATAGTTGGTTACGCCATCGGAATCAGCGCGGTAAGAACGATTGGCGACGTCGCCGCTTATGGCGGATTCGCGCTCCTCGCCGTAGTCGGTTTTTTGATGTTCTGGGGTTCCATTCACGACGACGTTGAGAAAAAATTCGACGCCACCCGCGGCGCCGGCCTGCTGCTGACATCCCTGTCCATCAGTCTGGACTCGCTGGGCGTGGGTTTCGCGCTTCCCGGAGTGCCAATCCCGTTCATACCGCTGCTAATCACACTGTCGATCAGCACCACCGCGTTTACTCTGATCGGCCTGGAGTTCGGCGCAAGATTGGGCCAGCGCTACGAGAAGGGCGCTGAACGCCTGGCCGGGATAATCCTGATGGCGCTGGCGATCCTGTTCACCGTCGAGCACGCGCTGGTGTAGGCTTTGGGTCCGAAAAGCACAAGCCTCAGCTAACACCACCCAGCAAATCGCCGAGCTTCAGGCGGCGGCCGCGGGCGAAGTCTTCGGCCTTCATGCGTTTGCGGCCCGCGCCCTGCACTTCCAGCAGACGCAGTCTGGCGGCGCCACATTGCACGACAAATGATCCTTTCAACTCCACGATCGTCCCCGGCTGCGCACTTCCGCTATCGGGGATCACCGCGGCGCGGTAGATTCGCAACTCCTCGCCATTGCAATAGGTAAACGCCACCGGCCACGGATCGTACGCGCGAACCATCCGTTCGATCTGCTCGGCCGGCAGATTCCAGTCGATGAGCGCGTCCTGCTTTTTCACCGGGCTGGTGTAGGTGGCGCGGCTCTCATCCTGCGGAGTTTCCCGCAATTGTCCGCGCGCCAGGGCGCCGAGTGCTTCGAGCAGGGCCTGCGCGCCGAGTTCCGCCAGCTTATTGGTCAAGGTCGCCTGGGTCTCATCCGGCGCGATCGGCGTCTTTTGCTGGAGCAGCATCGGACCGGCGTCCATCCGCTCGACCATCCGCATGATCGTGACGCCGGTGATTTTATCCCCGGCAAGCAGGGCGCCCTGGATCGGAGCGGCGCCGCGATGGCGCGGGAGCAACGACGCATGCACGTTGATCGGCATCAGCGCCGGCGTTTCGAGTACCGCCGCGGGCAGGATTCTTCCATAAGCCGCGACCACCAGCACGTCCGGCTTGTAGGACTTGAGTTGCTCCAGAAATTGCGCAGTGCGAATTTTTGCCGGCTTCAAGACAGGAAGTCCATGTCCGGCTGCAACTTCTGCGACTTCGCACGGGTGCAGCTTCAGCCCCCTGCCGCGAGGCTGGTCCGGACGCGTGACTACAGCTACGACGCGGACGGGCGCGTCCCTGGCTTCGAGCAGGCGCTTGAGGATATGGGCCGCCAGCGCGGGCGTGCCCATGAAGACGATGGAAAGATGCTTATCAGAGGCGGGCGCTGGAGGGCCGCTCTCCATCGGTCTTGCCCTCCTTCAAGGCTTTCTGGAGTTTGCGCCGGTAAAGTTCGCGCTTGATCCGACTGATGCGGTCGATGAAGAGCTTGCCGTCAAGATGATCGATTTCATGCTGCAGGACAACGGCTAACAGGTTGTCCGCTTCGATTTCGATTTCCTTCTGTTCGGGCGTGTAAGCGCGCACCAGCACCTTGGCCGATCGCCTTACGTCGGCGTTGTAATCGATCACCGAAAGGCAGCCTTCTTCCCAAATAATCGAACCTTCGCGCTCAATAATTTGTGGATTAACCAGCTTCAGCAGGTGTTTGCCGGGGTCCTGGTGATCTGTATCTATTACCACCAGGCGGTTGGACTCACCAACCTGAGGAGCGGCCAGACCGATGCCCGGCGCGGCGTACATGGTTTGAACCATGCTCTCGACCAGCGCGTTGATGCGACCGTCGATATTCCTGACCTCCCTGGCTGGCTCTTTCAGCACAGGGTCAGGATAGGTACGTATTCTAAGCAACGCCATTGGCGATTATTCTTAACCGTCGGGCCCGATGAAACGCGATTGACGTCACACCGTTAAAGGCAATTTTACCAGACCGATGGCGGACCTGAAAAGTAAGGTATTAAACAACAAACTGCCTGACCGGGAACCGACACGATGCGGATGGGCGACAGGCGACCTGATGGTCCGCTATCATGACGAGGAATGGGGAGTGCCATTGCACGATGACCGCGCGCTGTTCGAGTTCCTCTGCCTCGAGGGGGCGCAGGCAGGACTTAGCTGGGAAACCGTGCTCCGAAAGCGCGCCAATTATCGCGCAGCTTTCGCCGGCTTTAACCCCGTTGAGGTGTCGGCCTTTAAGCCCCGCAAGCTAAAGGCTCTGCTCAAGGATCCTGGACTGATTCGTAACCGGCTCAAGATTGAGTCGGCGGTTAGGAACGCCCAGGCCTTCCTCGGGGTGCAGGCTGAATTCGGTAGTTTCGATGCCTACATCTGGCGCTTCGTCGCGGGTAGCCCAATTGTCAATCTACGCCGCACGATGAAGGACGTGCCCGCGCAGACGCCGGAGTCAGACGCGATGAGCAAGGACCTGCGCAAGCGCGGGTTCAGCTTTGTCGGCTCGACCATCTGCTACGCCTTTATGCAGGCGGTCGGGATGGTCAACGATCACCTGGTGACCTGCTTCCGCTACGAAGAACTGAAGTCATTGGCCGTCAAGCAGGCACGCCGGGCGCCGGCGCTGAACGTTTAGCATTGTCCGCCAGCACCTGCGTCAGACGGATTGGATGGCGCACACCAAATTTCAAGCGGTCTCCGTCGCTGATTGCGTCAGCGCGTCAGCAGCATACAGCCGCAATAGGTTCCGCCGCCAACGCCAACTGCCGCCACTTCGCAGTCGGGCACCTGGCGCGGTCCCGCTTCGCGGCGCACCTGCCGCACCGCTTCGGCCAGAAAACCAAACCCGTGCAGCCGGCCGCCCGACAACTGTCCGCCCCAGGTGTTGATCGGCAGCGCGCCGCCAAGTTCGATGCGCCCATTTTCCATGAATGGCCCGCCTTCGCCTTTTTTGCAGAAACCCAGCGCTTCCAGCCACACCAGGGTCAGGAAGCTGAAGCCGTCGTAGAGTTGTGCGGTATCCACGTCGGACGGCTTCAAATCAGTGCGCGACCATAGATGCGCGCCCGCGTCGCGCTGCGGGCCGGTGGTGATGTCTTCCCACTGGTCCCAGTTGGGCCGCGAGCGCATCGCGGTCCCGATCGCGTTGACCCGCACTGGCGGCTTGGGGCGGTCGCCAGCGGTGTCGATGTGCGAAACGATTACGGCGGTCGAGCCGTCGCACGGCACATCGCAGTCGAACAGCCCGAAGGGCCAGCTCACGATACGGGCGTTGAGGTAATCGTTCATCGTGAGCGGCTCGCGGTAGATTGCCTTGGGATTGAGCCCCGCGTGACGCCGTCCGGCCAGCGCGATCGCACCCAGATGCTCGCGGCGGGTGCCATATTCATGCATGTGGCGGGCGGCATAAACCGCCACCCAGTTTCCAGCCGACATCGCGCCGAAGGGCAGAAGGAATGCAAACGGACCGCTGACTTCATGGGAGCCGGCGCCGATTCCTGCCCGCCCGCGGCCAGCCCGCGCCTGTGCGCTGCCCTCGCTCACCGTCCGATAGACGAGACAATGACGGCAGAATCCGGCCGCGACAGCCAGGCAGGCGGCATAGACCGGAGTCAATTGTCCCGGACCTTCGCCGGCACCCAGATGCCATGACAGCGACAGGCCCAACGCGTCGGCCATCTCGGCAACACCCGGACCGGCAAAGCCGCCGCCGCCCACTCCGCCGCCTGGATAGCACGCCAAACCATCGACTTCGTCCATGCGCAATCCCGCATCGGCGATTGCTTCAACTGCCGCTTCCGCCGTCAGATCGACGTCGCCGCGCGTCAGCAGCCGGCGCCCTACGGCCGATTGTCCCACGCCGGATATGAATACCTTGCGCTCCAGCCGATCCACCTCGGGCACACGCCGCAATGGATGGGCGGATAGGTATTCGGTGGTGGTTATTTTCGGCGGTGCAGCCGCGGCTGTCGGCATCACGGACGCTTCATGCCGCCCATCGGGATCTGGTTCGAACAATGGTATTCCGGCTTCGTCGCTGACCTGCTTAAACACGACCTTGACCGGCATCCCGATCCTGACCGACTCGACGGGGCAGTTGATTACGTTGGTGGTCAGGCGCAGTCCCTGCTGTTCGGCGAGTTCCACCAGCGCGATCACGAACGGCACTTTCATGTTCGGGATCCACGGCTGGTGATTGATCGTGTAGCTGAAAACCACGCCTTTGCCGCTTAACTGCTGCGGCTTGACATCTCGGCTTTGACATCGCGAGCAGATCGGCCGCGATGGATGGATGTACCATCCGCATTGCTGACAGCGGTTTATTTCAAGACGTCCGTCGTGGCAGGCCCGCCAGAAATTTTCCGTATCGGGAAGCAACGCGGGAACTGGTAATCGCGGCTCGCTCATGGCGCAGTTCAACTACATCCGTCAAAGCATTTCCAGCCCGGTCAGCCGCGGGCGCCGGCTTCGGCCAGGTGATCAGGTGGCGCAGGAACGGGCTGCAAGCGGACTTTGCATCAGGCGCAGCTCAAACAGATGCGCCACTGTTTCCGCCAACAGCGTGTGTTTGTCGGGAAAATGATGGCGCTGCTCACCGCGGCAGATGCGCGCCCTCTGGGCGACATCGATCGCGCCCAGATTCGCCGTAACCCCGCTCCAGGAGCGACGCCACTGTGGCCACTGTGGCTCCCATCAGCTGCGCCACGGGTTTGTCGCGCATTCTCCTCCTCATACGAGGCTCGCGTTTCCCACTGTTGGGTTTACTGACCGACCGAGACTGACCCCTGCGCCTGCTGCAAAACCCCGGCTAACCCCTTCGCAAATGGCCACCTTGTACCGCTTTAATTCGCGGTCCGTCAAGACTGTTTGTTATTCGCCCAGGTCTGCGCTACGCTTCGAGCGCTCGGCCGGCGCCGAACCCTCTAATGACCGGACGGGCTCGAGTTTTATCGCCAGGAGGGGCGTTCGATGGCTTTGCCGTTTAAGCTCGTGTCGGCTGATTCGCATGTCGTCGAACCGCCCGACCTTTGGCTCAAGCGGCTTGACCGCCAATACCGGGATCGCGCGCCGCGGCTGGTCTATGGCCAAAAAACCGACTTCTATCTGACTCCCGAAATCGCCGGCGAAGCCCGCCAGGGGGTCGGTCTGGTTGCGACCAGGGGCAAGTACGGGGGCGCGCAGTCGCGGGAGTTTAACTTTTACGGCCATTACTCCGACGTGGTTGCGGGCGGCTACGATCCCGCCGCGCGGCAGAGGGAGATGGACGCCGAAGGGGTTGAAGCCGAACTGCTGTACACCAGTTTCGGCCTCCAGATGTTCACGATTAAAGACCTCGATTTCCAGTACGCGATCCTGCGGGCATTCAACGACTGGCTGGCCGAGTATTGCGCGGCGGCGCCGCGCCGTCTGTTCGGGATCGCGATGGTGCCGACGGACCCGATCGAGAACGGTGTCGCGGAACTTGAACGCGCGGCCAAATTGGGCCTGCGCGGCGCCATGATCAGTATTCAGCAGGAGGAAGGCAGCGGCTACGACCGGCCGCATTGGGAACCGTTGTGGTCCGCGGCGGAAACCAACCGCCTGCCGCTCAGCTTGCATGTCGCCGCCAGCAAAAAAAGCTTCCTTTATACAGGCAATGCATTGGCGGATTTCTCGCTCGCCTTCACTCCGACAATGTACGCGATCACCTCGATGATTTTCTCCGGTGTCTTCGATCGCCATCCGGGCCTCAAAGTTGCCTCGGTGGAGAACGACGCGGCCTGGGCGGCGGCGATGCTGGAGCGGGCGGACGACCGCTTCGCGCGCGACCAGGGATGGGCCGGTTCGTTCAACGGCATCACCTCGGGACGCAAACCCAGCGAAATATTCCGTCAGCACGTCGGATGCTCGTTCATGCACGATCGGACCGCGATCTTCTGCCGTTATATCATCGGCATAAGAAACCTGATGTGGGGTTCCGACTATCCCCATTTCGACGGCGCCTGGCCCAATTCAGCCGACGTGCTCGCAGCACAGTTTGACAACGTACCGCTTGAGGATCAGAAACGAATCGGCCGCACCAACGCGATCGAGTTCTACGGCTTGCCGATCGAACCCTGAGCAGGCGGCGGAGTACAGCCCAATGCAGTATCGGATCATCGACGCCGACTCTCACGTCAATGCAACCCCCGATCTCTATGTGTCGCGCGTCCCCGCCAAATACAAGGAACGCGCTCCGCGCGTGGTGCAGATGCAGGGATATGACGCCTGGGTGATCGACAACGGCAAGCCCAGCCCGATCACCATCCTGGCCGCGGCCGCCGGGCGCAGGCCCGAGGAACTGGCACGCAAGGTCATCCGGTTCTCTGAGATGATGCCCGGCGCCTACGATCCGAAGGCGCGGCTGGCCGACATGGATCGTGACGGAATCGACGCGCAGGTGCTGTATGGCGACGGGGCGATGGGCGCGCACGATCCCGAGCTGCGCACTATCCTGATCCGCGCCTACAACGATTGGATGGCTGAGTTCTGTGCGGTGTCGCCGCAGCGGTTCATCGGACAGGCGATCGTGCCGATTCACGATGCCGACGAGGCAGTGCGCGAGGCGGAGCGCACCGCCTCGATGGGCCTGCGCGGCCTTTTCATCGGACTGGACGGGGCGGATTTTCCCATCACGGATCCCGTCTACGATCGTTTCTGGGCCGCCGCGGCGGAACAAAAGCGTCCGGTCAGTATCCATATCGGCGGCGGTTCGATGGTCAAGCGCGGCGCGCTGACCCTCGCCAAACCGGCGCCGGGCCAACTCGAGGCCTTTGTCTGCCTGACGCCGATGACGATTTCTGAAACCGTGGCGATGCTGATCTACAGCGGCACCCTCAGCCGCCATCCGAACCTCAAAGTAGTGGTGGCGGAAGGGGGTATCGGATGGCTCGCCTACTTTCTTGAGCGGATGGATCACGTGATGGAAAAGCAGGGGGCGTGGGCGGGCACGACGCTTAGGGAGAAGCCCTCGGAGGTGTTCCGGCGCCAGGTGCTCGCCACTTTCGAAGAGGACCTTGCTGGAATCCGCACCTACGATCTGATCGGATCAGGTAACATCATGTGGTCCTCGGATTTTCCCCATTCCGACACCACCTGGCCGCAATCGCGCGACGCGATCGAGCGACATTTCGGCAAACTGCCCGAAGCGGATCGCCGCGCGATGATTTGCGGGAATGCAGGGCGCATTTACGGCCTGATCGCTTCCTCCTAACCGCGTAAAAAGCTCGCCTCGGGAACGGCCGGCGCTCTGCACTCCGAATGGTTCCTTAGCCGGAGGCCGCGCTTTTTTTTAAGCGCGGAGGATTCAAATGTTCAAACCCTGCCGACGGCCGCATTTTGCACACGCACAGTTTGCCCGCAGGGGTGGGATTACGGCGGTGCTGGGGTTGGCGCTAATTGCCGGTTTGGCAACGGCGGGGTGCGCGTTATGGTCGCCTCAACCGATGCCTCCAGCAGTTGACGTCACTGGATTCTGGGCGGGACTATCCTTTGGCGCTTGCGGGCGGAGGCTGGGCGCAATGTCCCCGATTTCGTTTTCGATGATCCAGAACGACGCCAGGATTTCGGGAACCTATCGCTGCGCTATCGGGCCTACGATGTGCCGTAACCTGGACACCCAGGGACGGATCGCGGCCGGATCGGTACGAGGGCCCGGCGTTTCGCTACGCGTAATGTTCGAGGACGTTTCAAGCTGCATTTTCAACGGAAAATTTTCCGACACCGTGGGAGAAGGCGACTATATTTGTATGCAGGGCGGTGGAATGGTCGATCGGGGATTCTGGAAAGTGCGGCGCACCTTTGGACCGTCGCCACCGCCCGCGTGGTGGACCAGCTGAGCGCCGCGGCCGACTGAAGATGCCGGCCAGGGAATTGGCGAAGGCCTTCCAACTTCTGGCGGGATTGCGATTTCCTGGTGCGCGGATTCAGAGCATGTGTACCGGATCGATGTCGACTGACAAGGCTACATTATCGGCATCGGCCCGCGGCGTGATTTGCTCGCGCATCGAGGTTAGCGGGTCGCGCAGTTGTGACCATCCCGGCGCCTTTACCATTACCTGCCAGCGGTAGCGTTGCGCGATGCGCTCGATCGGCGCCGGCGCCGGGCCCAGCACGCGCAGGGTGCCGGCACGATCGGCCTTCTGGATTGCGGATGCAACGGCACTGGCGATCCGCTCAACTGCGGCGCCGTCCATGCCTTCCATCCGGACCATCGCGAGCCGCGTGAACGGCGGATAACCCAACTCGCGGCGCAGTTCGATCTCGCGACGCATAAAGCGGGCGTAATCCTGATACTGAGCGGCGCGAATACTGTAATGATGCGGAGCGTAGGTCTGAATCAGCACGCGTCCGGAGTCCTCCCCCCGGCCCGCACGTCCGGCCGCCTGGGTCAGGAGTTGAAAAGTCCGCTCGGCGGACCGGAAATCAGGCAAATTAAGACTCAAATCAGCCATCACAACTCCCACCAGCCGCACGCCGGGGAAATCGAATCCCTTGGTGATCATCTGGGTGCCCACGAGAATATCGATCTCGCCGCGCGCCAGCGCTGCCAGGATCGCATTGCGCGCCCCTTTGCGCCGGCTGGTGTCGCTGTCCATCCGATCGATCCGCGCCTGCGGGAGCAGCGACGCTAATGCCGCCTGCAGGCGCTCGGTGCCAAAGCCCTGGCCTTCCAGGCTCAACCCATGACAGGCGGGGCAGAAATCGGGAGCGGCGCGATAATGGCCGCAGTAATGGCATCGCAGCGAGCGGTCGCGCAGATGGAAGGTCATGCTCACGCTGCAATCGGGACAGGAGAGCACTTCGCCGCAAAGATTACAGTTGAGGAAATTGTGATAGCCGCGCCGGTTGACGAAGATCAGGCTTTGCCCTCCGGCGGCCAGATTCGCCTTGAGCGCGTCAATCAGTGCTCCCGAAAGCGGAACCGGTGATGGCGCATTTTGCTGACCCTCCTCCTTCGCCGGCCGCGGCTCTTTGCGCAGATCGATGATCTCGACCCGCGCCATCGGACGATCGTTGATCCGCCGCTTCATCTGGAGCAGCCGGTAACGCGAGGAGCGGGCGTTGGCGAATGATTCCGCTGAGGGGGTGGCCGATCCCAGCACGATTGGACATGAGCTGTGCTGCGCCAGAACGATCGCCATGTCGCGGGCGTGGTAGCGAATTGCTTCTTCCTGTTTGTAAGCCGGATCGTGCTCCTCATCGACCACGATCAGGCCGAGGTCGTGGATCGGGGCGAACAGCGCCGACCGCGGACCGAGCAGGATGCGCGACCGGCGCGACAGCGCCGCATTCCACGCTGCCCAGCGCTCGGAGATTTTCTGCGCGCTGTGCGCCACCGCCACCAGCGGACCGAAGCGGGCGCGGAACGACTGCACCAGGTAATCGGTCAGAGCGATTTCCGGCAGCATCACCAGCACCTGCCGCCCCTGCGCCAGACACTGCGCGGCGAGCTGCATATAGACTTCGGTTTTGCCGCTGGCGGTCACGCCCCAGAGCAGAAACGTTGCGAAGCGCTTTTCGAGCAGCGCCCGTGCGACCGTTTCGTAAACAGACTGCTGCTCCAGGCTCAGCTGGAGCGCCGCAGCCGGCGGTTGAACGGGGAGCGCGGTTACCTCCGTCAATTCAACCAAACCGTTGCGTGCCAGCGCCCGCGCGATAACGCCGGCGCCGGGCGCCGACCGCTCCAGGTCCGCGAGCAACATCTGGCCGGCGGGCGCCTGCGCGAGGCGGCTCAGGATCTCGCGCTGCCGCTTGCCCCTGGGGGGCTGTCGGTCGCGCCCGGCGATCAGGCGCACCGCAATCGCGCCGGACTCGCGATGGCGTCCGCGGACCGCCTCGCGTTGTCTGATCAATCCCTCCCCGAGCAGGCGTTTAAGCGCCGCCAAGCCGGCTTCGCCGCACAGCCGTTCGAGCTGCCGCAAGGTGAGTGGGCGGCGCTTGATCGCGGCGATCACGGCGCGTTCATCCTGGGTGAATGCGGCCGCCCGCAGCGCGCTGGGCGGATCGCCCGCAACCAGTTCCTGCCGGCTATGGACGCGGACCGCGCCCGGCATCACGGCCCGATACACGTCGGCCAGCCCGACCATGTAGTACGACGCCATGAATTCGAGCAGCTTCAGATGGGCTTGGTCAAACAGCGGACGCGATTCGAGAACTTCCAGCAAAGCTTTGAGCTCCGTGCAATCCTCGTGCGATCGCTCGCGCACCCGGGTTACGATCGCGGTTGCTTTGCGCGAGCGCAGCGGGACAAGCACCCGATGGCCGGCGACAACCAGCCCGGCCATCGGCGGCGGTATAGCGTAGCTTAACTGGGCGATCTGTCTGGGCGTACCGAGCACAACCACGTCCGCCATCTGCGGACGAATCGAGGCTTTAGGGTCGGTGGACGCGGACATCGGCTATCATAATACGAAAGCCTTGAGTACAAGGGCAGGGGCGAGAACGCCCGCTCTGGCTGACGCGTGGATTCCGGCCAGCGACTCTGATTGAATCTCAGTACCCACCCGCGTCGCCAGGGGTGGAAACTTTACTCTTATGATGCGCTTTCTTACTGCCGGTGAATCCCATGGTCCCCAATTGACCGCTATCGTGGAGGGGATGCCCGCCGGCTTCAGAATCGACCCCGCGCGAATCAATCATGAACTGGCACGCCGCCAGAAAGGCTACGGGCGGGGTGGACGGATGGCGATTGAGCGTGACGAGGTGCGGATCACCTCGGGGGTGCGCTTCGGCCAGAGCATGGGCAGCCCGATCACGATGGTGGTCGACAATCTCGATTACAAGAACTGGCTAAAGCGAATGTCGATTGATCCCCGCGACCGCAACGAAAGCCGCCCCGTCACCAGGCCGCGTCCCGGTCATGCCGATCTTGCGGGAGTGCTGAAATACAACCTCGATGATATCCGCGATATTTTGGAGCGGGCCTCAGCGCGGGAGACCACCGCAAGAGTCGCAATCGGCGCACTGGCGCGCCAAATCCTTGATCCGTTCGGAATTGACGTGCTGGGCTACGTGGTCAGTATCGGGGCGATCAGGGCTGGAACACCGGATTTGCCGCTGAGCGAACTCAGGCGGATCACCGAGGAATCGCAGGTCAGAGTAACCGATCCCCAGGCGGAGCGCGCGATTATAGAGGAAATCGACGCCTGCAAAAAAACCGGCGACACTTTGGGCGGGGTGGTTGAGGTGACTGCAACAGGTCTGCCAGTCGGCTTGGGCAGCCACGTCCAATGGGACCGCAAACTCGACGCGCGTCTGGCCTTTGCGCTGCTCAGTTTGCAGGCCAGCAAAGGCGTCGAGTTCGGGATGGGCTTTGGCGCCGCCGCCGTCCGCGGCTCCCAACTGCATGACGAAATCGGCTATGACGCTGCCGCACGCCAGTTCACGCGCCTTTCCAATAATTCCGGCGGCACCGAGGGCGGGATGAGCACGGGCGAGCCGCTGCGCGTGCGGGTGGCGTTCAAGCCGCTGTCAACGCTGATGCAGCCGCTGCGGTCGGTGGATATCAAGACCAAGGCTGAGGCGGTCGGCACCATCGAACGCTCGGATGTTTGCGCGATTCCCGCCGCTGCGGTAATCGCCGAGGCGGTGGTGGCATACGAGTTGGCCAACGCCTTTTTGGAAAAATTTGGCGGCGATTCGTTCACCGAAATCAGCCGCAACTATCAGACATACCTGGAGCAGGTACGCGCCTTTTGAACGCCGCCATCAAGCCCAAGCTGGTGTTGACCGGATTTATGGCCAGCGGCAAAAGCGCCGTGGGACGCGCCTTGGCCGCGCGCCTGGAGCGCCGCTTTATCGACACCGACCATGAAATCGTCGCCCGCGCGGGTAAGCCGATCGGGAGGATCTTTGCCGAAGACGGCGAGGCGGCCTTTCGCGCGCTGGAGCGGGAGGTTGTCGCCGCGCTGGCGGCGGCGCCCGACCCGGCGGTGATCGCGACCGGCGGCGGCGCCCTCGTGGATAACGCCAATTATCAGGTGTTGTCACGAGCGGCAACGATCATCTGTCTGACTGCGCGTCCCGAAGTGATTGCCCGGCGCGTGTCAGTCTCCACCGTCGCGCGGCCCAAGCTTACCGAAGGTAATCTGCCGCTGGAACAGCGCATCGCCCAGCTGATGGAACAACGCAGGGACGCCTACGCGCGCGCGGAATTTACGGTGGACACCTCGGACTTGTCCGTCAGCGCTGCGGCTGAGCGGGTGCTCCGGATTCTGGAAGGCAAGGAATAAGAGGGATGGCTGGCTTCCGCGTTGAACTGGGATCGGCTTCCCACACGGTGGAGATCGGCGCCGGGCTGCTTGACCGTGTGGGTGAATTGGCGGCGGGACAGGGTTTGCGCGGCCGCTGCGCGATCATCAGCGACAAGAACGTCGCCCGGTTATTTGCCGAGCGGGCGGCGCGGGCGCTTAAGGGCGGCGGTTTGGATCCCCTGATATTCGAGGTTGAACCGGGAGAAACGAGCAAATCACTGCACACGCTGGAACGCATCTATGACTTCCTGGTTGAAGCTAAGTTCGACCGCGCGGCTTCGATTTTCGCCCTCGGGGGCGGCGTCGTCGGCGATCTGGCGGGCTTCGCCGCCGCGACGTTTCTGCGCGGGATTGCGCTGGTGCAGGTTCCGACCACGCTCCTGGCGCAGGTCGATTCAGCGCTGGGCGGAAAAACCGCGATCAACCATCCTCTGGGAAAAAACCTGATCGGTGCGGTTTATCAGCCTCGCCTGATTGTCGCCGACGTCGAACTGCTGCGCGGGCTGCCTGAACGCGAATTCCGCGAGGGGATAGCCGAGGTCATCAAGTACGGCGCTATCCTGGATGCGCCATTTATCGGGGAATTGGAACGCAACGTCGAAGCAATCCTGGCGCGCGATGCGAAGCTGCTCGAGCAAATCGTCGAGCGCTGCCTGCGCCTTAAAGCATATGTGGTCGAACGCGACGAACATGAGGCCGCACTGCGCACGATCCTGAATTTCGGCCACACCGTGGGGCATGCGCTGGAAAATTCGGCCGGCTATGGACGTTACCTGCACGGCGAGGCGGTTGCAATCGGGATGGTCGCCGCCACCCGCTTGTCGTGCGCTCTAAGCGGTTTGGCGCTCGAATCGGCGCAGCGCCTGCGCAACCTGATTGCGGCTTATGGACTGCCGGTGACGATGCCGACCGGATGGTGCAACGACGACTTCATGCAGGCGCTGGGCCGTGACAAAAAACGCTCGGACGACGCTATCCGTTTCGTCCTGCTGACGGAACTGGGCAAGACCACCAGCCGGATGCTGACACCGGACGAGATTCTTCCCTATCTAGCTGAGCTTTGATGCAGGTCAAGCGGGCAGTTCGGATCGACAGCCCCAGTAATCCCTAGTTGGTTCCCTCGGGATGGTGCTCTTCGAGGGCAAGGTTTTGATGCTGGCGCCATTGCTCGATTGCCTCGATACTGAAACGCCAGTCGCTCCCCAACCTGATGCCGGGTAATTCACCCCGTTTGAGCAAACGGTAAATAGTGGAAGGATGCACCCGAAGATAATCCGATAATTCCCTTACCGTGAGCAATCTGCTCGGATTGGCCATCGTCGATTCTCCTGCGCTCGGAGGAAAGCCATAGTCCAAAGGCGCCACCACCGCACTGCAAACGTGCTATGAATAGGCGCTATTTACGCTTAATTAAGTAGGCATGCAAACGTGGCGTGACTTTTAATCAACAACCATAGCGAAAGGAAGACCGCAAAAGGCCGGGACCAGACAGCTAAGCTGGCCTGATTCCGTCAAACCTTGAACCTCGGCTGATCCCGCGCTCGTCGCCTCTAATCAAGCTCCGGGACCTGGCTTTGTGGCAGTTTCATGTCCCGGTTCCGCTGAGACTTACGGTTTGGGGCGTATTCGTCGCGTTGTCGTTGACCTTCAGTAAACCGGCGTATGAACCCTTGACTGAGGGTGAAAAGCGCACGGAGATGGTACAACTGGATTCGGGTGCCAGGGCAGCGGTGCAGGTGTTGGTCTGACTGAAGCCGGCGCTGATAGCGATACTGCTGACGCTGAGAGCAGCGCTGCCGGTATTGGTAAGCGTCACATTTTTCGCCGAGCTGGTGGTCCCGTGATGTTGCTTGCCGAAGCTCAAGCTGGTGGGTTTAACCACGCCCAACGCACTACCGCCGGTCGGCGTAGGGGTTGGCGTGGCGGTGACGGTCGCGGTCGGGGTGGAAGTCGGCGATGCCGTTGCGGTTGGCGTCGCAGTGGCTTGGCCGCTGCTGCCAAAGGTCAGGACTGTCGCTGAATAAGGCGGAAAACTGTACGCAAAACTCGACGAGATGCCATCGAGCGTGGAGCTGGCCACATCGGCCGAGCCGACGCCTGTCTGCGCGGCGTTGTCCTGCGGGATTCCGTACGAGTATTGAATGCCGCTGGTAGAGGGCGTTGCGTTGCTGATTTTGATGCTGGCGTTGAGCGTCGCAGTGGCGCTCTTGTTGATGACCAGCAGTCCCAGGGACCCATCCTTGCGTTTGGAGGCGCAGATGCTGAGCAGCGGGTAGTCACTGCTCGATACGATTAGTTCATCGCCGCCGCGGCCGAAGTATTGTAACAGCTTCCCCACGTAGTAGGTCGGATACTCGTCGGCCGGGCCGGGCGGGTCGGCGCTGTCCACCAATCCATAATCGCCGTACTCGCGCCATCCATACAGCGTCGGCGAGTTGTTGTTTCCGGTCTCCTGGCCGTTGCGCAAGTCCCACCAGATGACGCTGTTGAACTCGGTCTGCATCGCGGCGCAGATGCTGTCGGCCATGAACAGACCGTTGACCAGACTGGTGGTCTGCTTGCCGGGGGCGGAAGAAACCGAATTGTTCTCCGTACAATCCAGTTCGACTCCGGCGGCGGTCGTGCTGCCAAGGTAATCGTTCAATTGCATCCGGAGGTTGGCTGCGTCAGCAGCCCAGGTCCCGGAGGACAGCAGCAACCCCTGGTCATATTCGTTGCCGGGATCCTGGGGATAGCGATGGTAAATCAGGAAATCCGGCGTCACACCGAGACTCTTGAGCGTGACCAGCATCACCGGCGTCCAGCCGTAATGCGTAACGCCGGTGACCGGATTCACCGCGGGATGATCGGTGTAGTTCGCGTAACTGTCCTCCCCCGCAACCGCCACCGCTCCAATCTTGATCGTGGGATCGACGGCCTTCATCTGGCTGTAATATTGGGCGAAGCGTTGCGCATAGGTGTAGGGGTCGTGCGGACGCGTATTGTTGTCGGTCTCCCACGAACCGTACACCTCGTTGCCGATTTCCCAATACTTGAAGCCGTAGTGATTGGTGACATTGGACGCATCGACCCACGCCGCAGCCTCCTGGGGCGTTCCCGAGCCGTAATTGGCGGTTATGAAAGCCTGCGCGCCGACCGCTACCGCGACGTCGGCGAAGGCCGAAAACGACGTGGCCCACTGCCAGGTGTTGTTGTCCGTGGTGTTGGTCGCCCAATGATAATCATCAGACAGCGAGCCGCCCGGAAAGCGCAGGGCCTGATTGCCCATCGCGGTCAGCAGATTCTTGGTCACGTTGGTGTCGAACAGGCCGTCCCACACCGCCGCGTTGACGCCGAAGTGGCGCGGGTCGATTGTCCGCTGCACCTGCGACGCGTCGACGGTTAAATTCACTACCGTCGGCGGCGGCGCCGCCGTGAAGGATACGTTGTCCACGTAAAAGGTCGGCTGGGTAGTGCCGCTGCGATCCTGAATCCAGAAACCGTCCAAGTCCGCCTGGTTCTGCACGCCCAGCAAGCTGAGCGGGATGCTTACCTGCTGCCAGGTGTTGGCAGTCAGCGGCGCCAGCGTCACAACCGTTTGCGCCGTGCCATTGAGTTCCGCCTGAACCTGCAGCAACTGACCGCCCGAGGATCCCCCGTTAATCCAGAAGACCAGGTTGGTGTAGATGGCCGAGTTGAACGCGTCATGATGTAGATAGAGCGCCTGCCGCGGCTTCGAATCTGGCTATTAAGGACACAGTGGTTCGTTCCGATTGCTTCCTCCGAACACATCGCAGCGCCGTACGGGGTGGGACGGTCTAACCAACTGCGCTGGCATATTTGATGCTCACCAAAGATTCGGGAGCGATTTCAGCAGGAGTGATTTGAATGGCAATCAAGGTCGCAATAAACGGCTTTGGCCGCACCGGTCGTATGTTTTTTCGCGCCGCCCTTCGCCATCAGCAATTGGAAATGGTGGCAATCAACGATCTTACCGACACCGCCACGCTGGCCCATCTTCTGAAGCACGATTCAGTTCATGGAGCGCTGAAGTACGAAGCACGCGCTGACGGTGATTCCCTGGTGGTTGCGGGCCGAGTGCTTGAAGTGCTCAAGGAGCCCGACCCCCAGAACCTGCCCTGGCGTAAATTCGGCGTGGATCTCGTGATCGAGTCCAGCGGTCGATTCAAGTCGCGCGAACAAGCGACGCGCCATCTAAATGCCGGCGCCCGCAGGGTGCTGATCAGCGCGCCAAGCGAAAACGCCGACGTGACCTTGTGTATGGGAGTAAATCAGGGCGTCTACGATCCACATCGCCATCACGTGATCTCCAACGCTTCCTGCACAACCAACTGCCTGGCGCCGATCGCGAAAGTGCTGCATGAAAATTTCGGTATCGCCGCCGGCTTGATGACGACCGTTCATGCCTACACGAACGATCAGATGTTGCTGGACGGGCCACACAAGGACCTGCGCCGCGCGCGTGCGGCGGCGTTGTCGATGGTGCCGACGTCTACCGGTGCGGCCAAGGCAATCGGTTTGGTGCTGCCAGCGCTGAAGGACAGGCTCGACGGTATTGCGATCCGGGTTCCCACACCGAACGTTTCGGTGGTCGATCTCACAACAATGCTCGAAACAGACGCGGATGAAAGGGCGATCAACACCGCGATGAAAGCAGCGGCTGAAGGACCGCTCCAAGGGATTCTGAAATTCTGTGAAGAGCCCCTGGTTTCGACCGATTTCAACGGCGATACCCATTCGTCAATTTTCGACGCGCCGTTGACCAAGGTGCTGGGCCGGCGGATGGCGAAGGTTTTTGCCTGGTACGACAACGAATTCGGGTACGCATGCCGGCTGGCGGACATTGCGGCCCTGATCGCGGGCCGCCGGTAGGAAGCTGAGGAAGTTCCAATGACGACACGATTTAAGCGGATTCTCTGTCCTATCGATTTCGACGCCAATTCGATGGCGGCACTCGACTTCGCCGCGGATCTGGCCCAGCAAAATCAAGCGACGCTCTATATCATGCACACGGTTCGCGCGCCCAGTGCGCCGTCCGAGGTTCCCGTGGAGCCCGCGGTGCCGCAATGGGAACGCGACGCCATGGCACGGCTTGACAGCGTCGCGCGCCAGCACATTGACGGCAAAGCAAAATTCAATCTGATTGTGAAAACCGGCGACCCATTCGCCGCGATCATGGAAACCGAGCGTGAACTGAACCCCGATTTGCTCGTGATGGCTACCCATGGCCGCACCGGCGTCAGCCATCTGTTCCTGGGCAGCGTCGCCGAACGGGTCGTACGCGAATCCTCACGCCCGGTGCTGACCCTGCGCCCTTCGGCTGACATTCCGTGAACGGCAACGCGCAAAGGCGGTTGGCCATGTCCGCTTTGCTGGTCTGGGGCAGGACGGTGGTCGGGGGCTACCCGACCGGCCGGAGAACAAAATCCTACTTCAGCGGGAACCGCACTTCGGCCGGCCCCTTGGCCATCAGGCGGCCCTCCTGGTTCTTCATCTCGACGTCGACCGTGACGATGCCGTAACCGCTGGCTTCATCGGCCTCCTTCTTTATCACCTTGCCGGTTAAGTAAGTGACGTCGCCGGTCAGTGCCGGGCCGATGTAGCGCGAGTTGCTGTGCACGATGAAACCGAGTTCGCCCGCCCAATTGTTGAGATAGTCCAGCACCCAGGCGCCCATCGTGCGGCCGTAGCCATATCCGCGCGGCATCCCGATCAGCCGCGCATAGGGGGTGAACACGTGCCCGCGCGAGGGTCCGTAATAGAGCCCATCGCCGTAAGTGGGATCGAGCTGGGCCTTGCTCTCGTCGCGCGACATCTCGGGCAGCCATCCCGCGTTCAGGGTCGAAGAGGGCAGCGGATCATTGTAAGCCGCGCCCCACACATTGGACGGATTGGCGCGATACTCGGTGGTAAAACTCTGAATCGTATGCGGACCGATCGGGCGCACCGGCAGATCTTCGCCGTCGGCGATGTCGCCGAATTTCCTGATCACATGATCATGAAAGGTCGAATAATAGGCGAACTTCTCGCGTTCGACTTTTTCCAGTTCCTCGGGAGTCCATTGCGGCTCCTGTTCCTGATCCGCGAACGAGCGCAGCCGGCGGGCGTTGGAGGCGAGGTAGCGAATCGAGGTTGAGCGCTGCTTGGCGACAACTTGCCCCCGCTGATTTTTGTAGGTCGTGTCGCCGCGCGAAAACATGGTCGGACCGGCGAACTTCGTATGCGTTACGCGGTAATCAAACAGCGCGCGCTCGACGGTGAATTTGTCGCCGGGATAAATCCGCGGCCCGTAAAACCACCATTCATCGCCGCCGAACAGCATGTGAGATCCGGGAACCACGCCCTGAATCGCAGGCTGCGCGCCATGTCCATCGGCGCAGGCCACGGAAAAGGACTGCGGCGCAATCAGGGTCCCGTACACGCTTTTAGCCGCGAACTCCTCATCGTAAAACAGGCGGTTGGGATTCTGCATCGCCTGGGTCCAGCGGCGAATATCGTTGGCCGTAATCGGATCCTTCAACACCGGTCCCCCAACCGGCACTCCAATCCACCGATCAACATCGCTGGTGTCCATCGGCTCCAGATCCGGCATCGTTTTATCGGCCATGGAAATTCCTCCTCGACAAGCAACGTCATTTTTCCTTTAGGCTACTGGCCCGATGAAAAGCAATTGCGCAGGCTCGGTCAGTACCGCTGCCCGCTTTATGGTACCTGAGGTTTGGGGTCACACTGGTAACGGTGGCGAGGGCTTGCTAGTTTCGGCATTCGCTATCGCTGGCGCCGCCGCCCGGCGCGCCGCAAAGTCTGGATTTGGGAGGGCCATGATGCTCACCGGGATCAAAGTGGTCGAATGTGGTCAGGGCGTGTCGGCCGCTTTTGCAGCCAAACTTTTTGCCCTTTTGGGCGCCGAGGTGATCAAGGTTGAGCCACCGCAGGGCGACCTCACACGTTTTCGCGGCCCTTTCCGCGGCAATACTGCCGACCCCGAACGCAGTGGAATGTTCATCTACCTCAACTCCGGCAAGCTCGGAGTCACGCTGGACTTGACCAGCACGCAGGACCGCGAACGATTCGATCGCCTGCTCGATCATGCCGATATCCTGGTGCACAACGTGATGGTGCCGGACCGGGCGGAAGCGGGCCTGCAGAGCGAGACAATCTGCCAGGCCCATCCGCAACTGGTGGTCGTTACGATATCGCCCTATGGCGACTGCGGTCCGCGCGCGCGATGGCGCGGCTATGAGCTCAACGCCTTTCACGCCGGCGGGATGGCCTCGCTAATCCCGCTGGGGTCGCCATTCCCCGAACTGCCCCCGCTGAAAATTTACAGCAATCAGGCCGAATTGATGGGGGGACTGCACGCCGCGATGGTCGCCGCGGCCGCGTACTGGCATCGCCTGCGCGGCGGCAGCGGTCAGGCCGCGGACATCTCGATGCAGGAGTGCCTGGCCGCGATGCTCGAACTGAGCCTGATCTATTACACTTACAGCGGCAACGTGACTTCGCGGGTCAATACCGCGTACTCCAACGTGGTCGAATGCTCCGACGGCAGCGCGCTGATCACGCTGCTCGACGAGCCTCAATGGCAGCGGCTGGTGGCGTTGATGGGCAATCCCGAATGGGCGCATACAGAGCCCTTCTCCACGCGCGTCAAGCGCGGCATCAACGCCGACGCCCTGCGCGCCCTCATGAGCGATTTGTGGCACGACTGGAAAGTGGCCGACCTGTGCCGCCTGGTGCAGGACAGCCGCATCCCGATCGCGCCGCTCAACACGGTCGCGGACGTGCTCAACGATCCACATCTGCGCGCCCGCGGCATCTTCGTGCGCTTCCCCACCGGCCGCGATGATGACCCGGGCGTGCTCGCGCCCGGGATGCCGTTTAAGTGCAGCAGTCTGACCCCGCCCGAACCGGCGCCCGCACCCCGATTGGGTGAACATAATCGCGCCGTGTTCGGCAACGGCGTGATCGCTTCGAGCGTGCCGGCCAGCGCCGCGGCTGAATCCGCCACTCCCGCAACAGGCGGGCCGCTTTCAGGCGTGCGCGTGCTCGATTTTACCTGGGTGTGGGCGGGACCGTACTGCACGTTGCAGCTTGCGCATCTGGGCGCCGAGGTGATGAGGGTGGAATCGGCCAAGCGGCCCGGCATCAACCGCCTCATTCCGCCGTTCGCCGACGGCAAACCCGGGCTCAACCGCGCCGGCAGCTTCAATCAATGGAACCAGGGCAAACGCAGCCTCCAGCTCGATCTGACCAATCCCCAGGCGGTGGAAATTGCCTGCGAGCTGGTGCGCCATTGCGACGTCGTGGTGGAAAACTTCGCACCGGGCGTGCTCGCCCGGATGGGCCTGGGCTACGAGGTCTTGCGCAAATTCAAACCCGACCTGGTAATGCTCTCGATTTCTGGTCACGGTCAGTTCGGGCCTTATCGCGATTATGTGAGCCTGGGGCAGCAGACCGCGGCGCGAGCCGGGATGTTCTGGCTAACTGGATATCCTGACGACCTTCCGCGGCAGGTGGGAATTTCCTACGCCGACCCGGTGGCCGGTGTTTTCGGCGCCTTCGGCATCATCTCCGCCCTGTTGCATCGCGACCGCACCGGGGAGGGACAGTATATCGACCTGTCGATGTGGGACACGCTCGAAATGATGCTGGCGGAGTCGATCATCGAATACGACATGACCGGGCGCCAACCTCAGCGGATGGGCAATCACGATCCCTGGATCGCGCCGCACGAAGCCTACAAGGCGCGGGGCGATGCGGAGCAATGGGTCACAATCGTGGTGGCCAATGACCGTGAGTGGCGACGGCTGTGCGAAGCGATCGGCAAACCGGAACTGGCCGAGGATCCTCGCTTTAGCACCGCCCAGATGCGCAAGCGCAACGAGGCGGAACTCGATGCGATCATCACGCAGTGGACCCGGACACGCGATCGATGGGAAATCACCGAGGCTTTGCAAAGCGCCGGTGTCGCGGCCCATCCTACCCTCAATAACCGCGACGTAGCCACCGATTCCCACCTGCGAGCGCGCGGTTTCCTGGTCGAAAGAGAACATCCGGAAATCGGACGCCGCACCCACGCCGGAATCCCCTGGACGATGTCGGGGACGCCCTGCAGCGTACGCGCTGCCGCTCCGCTACTGGGTGCCGATACGGATTCGATATTGCGCACGCTGCTGGGCTATTCGGCGGAGCGGATCGCGCAATTGCGTGCCGACGGCGTGCTGAGTTAAACCGTGTCAGCAAAATGATCCTGTGGTTAACGGGAGGTAAGCTCGATGGGCGCACTGCTTCGGGTTTATGCGATAACAGCGATTGTGCTCGCGCTTAAGATGTCGGCGATCGCGTTTGTGCAGGGGCGCGCCCGCACCAACACCGGAACTTTCCTCAACCCCGAAGACGCCGCCACTTTCGGCGGCAAAGCGGTGGCTGAGGAATCTGAGATCGTGCAGCGTGCGGCGCGGGCATGGCGCAACGATCTGGAGAACATCCCGATCTTTCTGATCCTCTCCTGGATTTATGTCAGCGCGGGTCTGGCCCTGACCCCATTCATAATCTACTGCTCCATCTTCATGGCCGCGCGCATCGTCCACACAATCTGCTATATCAATTCCATTCAGCCCTGGCGTACGGCCGCTTTCACGGTGGGAGCGTTGACGATGCTGGCGCTGATAATTCATCTTTTCATCGGCGTGGTAATCGCCTGAGCAAACTTGATTTATGAGTAAATCGGATTCGCACACCCTGACGCGCCGTCGGTTCCTGGCCCTGACTATCGCGGGAGCTTCGCTCGCCGGCGCTTCGATGCCGCTTCATGCGGAGGAAACCGGCAGGCCGTCGGCCGGCAAGATGCAGTATCGTACGCTGGGCCGGACCGGGGAAAAGGTTTCGATTGTAGGAATCGGCGGGGCCCATCTGGGCATGGTCGCCGACGACGCGCAAGCGACGCGGATCGTGCGCACGGCAATAGATAACGGCGTCAATTTCATGGACAACTGCTGGGATTACAGCGACGGGCGCTGCGAGGAGCGGATGGGCCGGGCGCTGCGCGACGGTTACCGGCAGAAGGTCTTTCTCATGACCAAAATCGACGGGCGCGACCACAAAACCGCCGCCCGCCAGATCGACGAATCACTCAAACGCCTCCAGACCAGTTATCTCGATTTGCTCCAGTTTCACGAGATCATCCGGATGTCAGATCCCGGCCGCATCTTCGCGCCCGGCGGCGCGATGGAAGCGGTGCTCGCCGCCCGACAGGCCGGCAAGGTCCGTTTCATCGGCTTCACCGGGCATAAGAGCCCCGAGATTCACCTGCACATGCTGCAGGTCGCCAGCCAGCATCAGTTCAGATTCGACGCGGTGCAGATGCCGCTCAATGCGATGGACGCGCACTACGACAGTTTCGAGCGGCTGGTCCTGCCGGTCCTGGTCAAGGACCGGATCGGCGTGTTGGCAATGAAGACGATGGGCGGGGGCGTGATCCTGCGCACGGGCGCGATCACGCCTGTACAATGCCTGCATTATGCGATGAACCTGCCGGTCGATGTTGTGATTACCGGATGCGATTCGATGGCGGTGCTGGAGCAGGCGTTAGACGCGGCGCGCGATTTTCGCCCTATGAGCAGGGAGCAGGTGGCCGCAATCCTGGCCGCGACAGCCAAATACGCCGCCAACGGCCAATACGAACTGTACAAGAGCACCGAACGCTTCGACGGCACCACGCGCCATCCGCAATGGATGGGCTGAGACAGCTCCTCCATCTCCAAAGCACGGCCGGCGTTCAGTCGTAGTATTCCAGGCCGAGGTGGGTGATGAGGTCTTCGCCACGCATCCAGCGCAAGGTGTTCTTGAGCTTCATCAGTTGGATAAAGATGTCGTGCTCGGGATAGATATCCGGAGCGTGCATCGGGGCCTTGAAATAGAACGACAGCCATTCCTGGATTCCGCGCATGCCGGCGCGATGGGCCAAATCGAGAAACAGCACCAGGTCGAGCACCAGCGGCGCCGCCAGAATCGAGTCGCGGCACAGGAAATTGATCTTGATCTGCATCGGATAGCCGAGCCATCCGAAGATATCTATATTGTCCCAACCTTCCTTGGCGTCGCCGCGCGGCGGGTAATAGTTGATCCGCACGCTGTGGAACAGGTTGCCATAAAGCTGGGGATACAGTTGCGGCTGTAAAATCTGATCGAGGACCGACAGTTTGGTTTCTTCCTTGGACTTGAACGAACCGGGATCGTCGAGCACTTCGCCGTCGCGATTGCCCAGGATGTTGGTCGAGAACCATCCGGTCATCCCCAGCATCCGCGCCTTCAGCCCCGGCGCGATCATGGTCTTCATCAGCGTCTGCCCGGTCTTGAAATCCTTGCCGCAGACCGGCAGGTTCATGTCGCGCGCCAGTTCCAGCAAAGCCGGCGTATCGACGCTGAGATTGGGAGCGCCATTGGCATAGGGGATTCCCGATTTGAGAGCGGCGTAGGCATAAATCTGGCTGGGTGCGATATCAGGATCGTTGGCAGCCAGCCCCGACTCGAAAGCCTTCAATGACTGATGGACCGCCGACGGCCGATGGAAGACCTCAGTTGAACCACACCAGACCATTACGCAGCGCGCCACCCCGGTGCGCTCGCGGAATTGCCGGATATCGTCCATCAGGATTGCGGCCTTCTCCATCTTGGTCCGAGCTTCCTTGACGTTGGGGCCGATGATTCGCCGGACGTAGCTGCGGTCGAACACCGCTTCCATCGGATGGATTTTTTCCAACGGCTGGCGCACGCGTTCGATCAGCGCGGGGTCGAGCACGGCGGCCTTGCGGGCCGCTTCATAGGCGTTGTCTTCGTAGATATCCCAGGCCCCGAACTCCAGATCATGCAGCGCGGCGAGCGGAACGAAGTCCCGGATTAGCGGAGTGCGCCCTTCGTTGCGTTTGCCGAGCCTGACTGTGGCAAGCTGAGTCAGCGAACCAATGGGAGCCGCGAGACCACTTTTTACCGCCTCAACTCCAGCTATGAACGTGGTGCTGACGGCGCCCAGGCCGGGGAGAAGAACGCCAAGCTTACCGTCCGCGGGGGCGATTCGGACGGGTGGTTGGGTGGTCAATGTCGGGACTCCTTTTTGATCGGCCACGAACGCTGCGCCAGCGCCTGATGAGCATCTTTGCCTCAGAGCCGGCGCTTTTATTTTTTGAATCGTGACGGGAAATCAGCGTCAAAAGTCTGCTCGGGATGAAGTTGGCGCGCTCTCTCGATCAAAGCCTCTTCGGTCTCGGGGTTGTCCGGATCAGGAATGCAGCAGTCCACCGGGCAGACGGCTGCGCATTGCTCCTGGTCAAAAAACCCGACACATTCGGTGCATTTGCTGGGGACAATATAATAAATATCTTCCTTGATCGCGGGAAAATTTTCGCCGTCCAGTTCCCATTGCGCACCGCCCTCGTAGATCGCGGTGTTCGGGCATTCCGGTTCGCAGGCGCCGCAGTTGATGCATTCTTCGGTGATTACTGTTGACATTGCCAAGCTGTCCTAAACATGGCACAGGCCCTTGGCCTGTGATCGGGTTTTCCGCACCCTCTTTGATTTTTCAGTAATAAAGTCGCAAGGGAGAGGGTATGATTGCCAAGCGCCAAGGATAACCGCTGGCTGAATTTGCAGCAAGCATCAATCGGGCAACTGGCCGACTAGCTGGCGCGCAATTTCCATGAAGGTGCGACTCGCCGGATGCTCCGGATGCGCCAGCACCAGGGGTATCCCAGCGTCCCCGCTTTCGCGCACCTCGCCGTAAAGCGCAATCCGCCCCAGCAGCCGGGTGTTTTCCTCCGCGGCCAGACGCTCGCCGCCGCCGCGCCCGAAAATTTCCTCTTCTTCACCACAATCCGGGCAGACGAAAACGCTCATGTTCTCGACGATGCCCAGCAACGGGCAGTGCACCTGGCGGAACATTCTGACCGCCCGCACCGCGTCGAGCACCGCAACGTCCTGCGGCGTCGTCACGATCACCACACCGTCGAGCGCGACCTGCTGGGTCAGCGTCAGCTGCGCGTCGCCGGTACCCGGTGGAAGATCCACCACCAGAAGATCCTGCGTCCCCCACACTGTTTCTTTAAGAAATTGGCGCACCGCGCTCATCACCATCGGCCCGCGCCAGATCACCGGAGCCTTATCGGATAGAAAAAACGCCATCGAGATCAGCTTGATCCCGTACTTCTCCACCGGGTAAAAACGGGTCTTGTCGGCAGCTTTGGGCCGCGCCTCACCCGTAGCGAACATCATGCCCGTTGAGGGGCCGTAAATGTCCGCATCCAGCAGCCCCACACTCAAGCCCAACTGATGCAGAGCAACGGCCAGGTTGGTCGCCACGGTCGATTTGCCCACGCCGCCCTTACCGCTGGCTACCGCGACTACGTGGCGCGTACCCTCCAGCCGCACCCGTCCGGTCTTTTCACCCAGCTCGGGCTCCAGCCGCCGCGCCTTCAGCTCGATCCGCTCAAGTCCCAACTCATGGCTGAGCACGTGATGAATCTGGGCGCCAAGCTGCTTGAGCACCTCTTCCTTCTCGGTCGCCTGGCGCAACATGACGGTTACGCTGCCGTCGGGATTGGAAAAGACGTCCTCGACCATCCCCAAAGTCACGATATCGCTGGCATAACCCGGATATCTGACCCGCCCCAGCGCCGCGCGAATCACGTCGGTTTCGATCTGTTTGGCCATTTAGAAAATTATGTCAGAGCGGACAAATCGTTAAAAGAATAGCAGACCTGATTGGTCCAGTTTTGATCGTCAGGCTTTCCTGGCGCGCCAGGAAAAGCCGTTGGGAGCCTGCGCGCTGATCAGCAGAAGGGGCACCCAAAGCGTGAAAATGATTCCGAGAATCGGCGTGTGCCAGATCCAGAACAGACCGTAAAACAGATAGATGCCGAGCGTCGCTATATGGAGTTGGAACAGCGCTTCCCCCGCGCCGATGCCGATACGGGGGAAAACCTTCGCCGCCAACATGCCTTGACCCAGGCAATGCCAGGTTCCGTAATAGCGGCATCGGCGGCACGCGGTAAGACTGCTTTCCACCCATAGCGCGGCTAACAACACCAGACCGGCCAGGCCATATCTGACGCCATGCCCGAAGGCCTCGGAGAGCATCACGATGGAAAAGAGGAGCAGACCGCCGAGCCCGACCAGCCGAAATGACCGGGGTTTTTGAATCAGGTAGACAAGGGGTTCGAAAATGCCCGGGTTCAATCGTCGCATCGCATCACAAGTTTTCGGGTAAGGGTAAAGACAACCGTTGTAAAGCAACCGCCAAATAGCGTCATGCTAATTACCGGTAACCGGCGGGACCGCGCAAGCTGCAGCCGGCCATTTGACGCCAGCCCCAACCTGCATACATGGTCAATCAATGGCCAGGTCCAGCTATGATGCGATCGTGGTGGGATCGGGACCCAACGGGTTGGCCGCGGCGATCACCGCCGCCCAAGCTGGATTGTCTGTGCTCGTGCGCGAGGCCCAGCATACATACGGCGGTGGTGCGCGTTGCGCCGAACTGACCCGACCCGGCTTCCTTCACGATATCTGTTCGGCGGTTTATCCATTGGGGTTGAGTTCACCCTTTTTTCGAACCTTGCCGTTGCCGACCTTGGGCTTGAACTGGGTCCATCCACAGGCGCCGCTGGCCCATCCGCTGGACGATGGGTCCGCCGTAATTCTGAATCGTTGCGTCAGGACGACCGCCCAGGAACTGGGTCGCGACGGCGCCGCTTACTCGCGGTTGTTCACGCCGCTGGTTGGCCGATGGGAAACGTTGCAGCAGATGCTGCTCGCACCGCCGGCTTTTCCGCGCCATCCGATTGCGCTGGCCCGCTTTGGCCTCGTGGCGATACTCTCGGCCAGGACGGTATCCCTGCGCTGGTTCAAGGATCAGCGGGCACGTGCACTGTTCGCGGGTCTGGCCGCCCATTCGACCTTGCCGCTGGAGCGCTCGATCAGCGCAGCCTTCGGCCTGGTGCTCGCAATCGCCGGACATGCGGTTGGATGGCCGTTGGCGGGCGGCGGAGCACAGCGAATCAGCGATGCGCTGGTTACCTATCTGCGATTGCTGGGCGGCGAAATCGAGCTCGACTCGCCGGTGGAATCCCTGGATCAACTGCCGCGTTCGCGAATGATCCTGCTCGATGTAACCCCGCGCCAGTTAATCCGGATCGGGGCCGCGCGCCTTCCCGATCATTACCGCAGCAAGCTGGAGCGCTACCGCTACGGACCCGCAGCATTCAAGATGGATTGGGCTTTGGACGCACCAATCCCATGGAAAGCGCCCCAATGCGCCCTCGCTGCCACCGTGCATCTGGGCGGCACGCTGGAAGAGATTGCCGCCGCCGAGCGCGCGCCATGGCGGGGAGAACATGCGCCACATCCATTCGTGCTGCTGGTTCAACCCACCCTGTTCGACGCCTCACGCGCCCCTGCAGGCAAACATATCGCATGGGCTTATTGCCATGTGCCCAACGGTTCGGAGTTCGATATGACCGAACGGATCGAAGGCCAGATCGAACGGTTCGCGCCAGGGTTCAGGGATCGCATCATCAGCCGCAGCGCGATGCCGCCGCGCAAGTTGCAAGCTTATAACGCGAACCTGGTCGGCGGCGATTTCAATGGCGGCGTGCCCGATCTGCGTCAGCTCTTCACGCGGCCCACAGCCCGACTTTATTCCACCCCGGCTGCGGGAGTTTACATCTGTTCGTCGTCGACTCCGCCCGGTGGCGGCGTGCATGGAATGTGCGGCTATTTCGCCGCGCGGACCGCGCTTGGATCGCGGCGCATCGCCCAGCAATAGAATCGGAAGAGCAGCTTCCCCGCAGGGTCCGGCGCGCTCCTGCTACTGCCTGTCGCCGAGCAGGGATGGGAGACGCCGGCCTTCAACTGCCGGCTTTCAGTTCGCGGCGGGCCAGTTCCAGATCCGACTCGACCATCATTGCAACCAGTTGGTCAAAACTGACCCTCGGACGCCATCCCAAAGCGGCGCGCGCCTTGGAGGAGTCTCCGCGCAAAACATCGACTTCCGCCGGTCTAATCAGGCGCTGGTCGAATTCCACATGTCGGCGCCAGTCCAGTCCCAGTTTTTCGAAGGTCAGTTCGAGAAATTCACGCACTGAATGGCTCTCGCCGGTGGCAATGACAAAGTCGTCGGGCTCTGCTTGCTGGAGAATCAGCCACATCGCTTCGACATAGTCTCCGGCAAATCCCCAGTCGCGCTGAGCGTCAAGATTTCCCAGCGCGAGCTTGTCCTGCAGCCCGACTTTGATCCGCGTGGCGCTGCGCGTGATCTTACGGGTAACGAAGTTCTCGCCGCGCCGCGGCGATTCATGATTGAACAGGATGCCGTTGGCAGCGAACATCCCATAGGCTTCGCGATAATTGCGGGTCTGCCAATGCGCATAAACCTTGGCGCAGGCGTAGGGACTGCGTGGATGGAAGGGGGTGGTTTCACGCTGCGGAATCTCCGCCGCCTTACCGAACATCTCGGATGATCCGGCCTGGTAAAAACGCACCTGGCGTCCGGTGCTGCGACTATGATCGCGTACCGCTTCGAGCAGCCGCAAAGCCCCCAATCCGACCACGTCGGCCGTGTACTCGGGCTGATCGAATGAAATCCGCACATGGGACTGGGCGGCGAGGTTGTAGACTTCGTCGGGCGCGACCAATTCAACGATCCGCCGCAATCCGGTGCCGTCCCCGAGGTCACCATAATGAAGCTGCAGCCTGGACGGGCCGCCATCAAAGGTGCGATGGAGATGGTCGATCCGTCCGGTAGCGAAACTGGAAGTCCGCCGCACGATGCCGTGAACGTCGTAGCCTTTAGCCAGCAGGAACTCCGCGAGGTATGAGCCGTCCTGACCGGTTACGCCAGTGATCAGCGCAGTCTTAGCCATAATCTACGCTATATTAAGGAGCCGATCAGGCTGCCACAAGCGGTCGTTTAGCCACCACCCGCCGGTCCGTAAGGCGCGCCGTACCCGTTGTTGAGCAGGATGTTGGCACCAAATGGGTTGCGGCCAATCGAGCCGATCCCGCCCAGCGTCAACTGCGCGAAAATCTGCACCTGGCTCGGATTGATCGAATCATTGATCCCGACGTCAAGAATCCAACAGTTGCACTTGGACTTCAGCCGCACGCCATATTCGCTGTAAAGCAGCCGCTTGTCCGCAATGTCATAGGCGGGCGAATAGTACAGGCCAAGACGATCGAAGAACTCGTAGTACGCTGTGCCGCTGATTTGCTCGACCGCGGTGCGGCCGCCAATGAAAGCGTAATTAAGCTGAAAGTACGGACCACCGCTATAGGCCCGGCCCATCCGCATCTGCTGCGTGGTTGGCGGCGCCACCCAGGGCGGACGGAAGGCGAGGGAGATGGTCTCGGCGCGGAACTGTTCGGTATTGGGATTGAAATCCGTGACGCTGGCTACCGACGCATAATGCGTCGGATAAACGAGCGCGCTGGCCAGAATATCCGAAAAATGAGTTCCGGCGGGCGTTAACGCGTGTGACGTATCGTATTCATGCACCAGGCTGAACTCGGCCAGTTCCCTGACGCTGCCTCCGCCACTTTGAAAACTGGCCGGAGCCTGCGTGTTCGCGCCGCTGTCCGAATTGTTCACCGTGCTGTTTGAGCTTTCTTCCTGGCCGCCGAACTTGCCGTAAAAACGGGAAACCACGCCCCAGGTGAACAGGCTGCGCGGTTCCACGCGGTCGGTCTCATCGAAAATCGGCAACTGCGCCTGATCGACCACCGGAACATACTGATAGGATAGCACCGGCTCGATGGTATGCTTCAGTTTCTTGATCCAACGCCAGTTGAGGTTGTACACCTTTTCCAGCCGGCTGCCCAAAGTGAATCCGCCGTCGATCAATTCGCGATGGAGAAAGCCGTTGGGAGCGGGCGCTCCCAGCGTCAGCTGGTTATTGTATTGAAGCACCTGGCCGATGGATGGGTCGTAGCTGCCGACCGGGATAATATTTACGTTACGCCCCGAGACATCGTACATGGTCTCTTCCACACCCACGTTTCCCCATCCGTAGAGATAATTCTTCAGGCGCCACGGAATAGTGAGCTGCGGATGGAGGTCCCCGCGCAGCCCGTCGATGGCGCTTTCCCGGAAGTAATTAACCGCCTGGAAATCGTAATCAACGAAGGGGACGCCAAAACCATAGGCCGAGGGCGAAAGGGTCGCCGCCCCAAAACCGAGCGTCGAGCCGAAGTTTAGGTCCTGGCGGCCGCTCCAAAGCAGCTCGGGCAACTTCTGCAGCGCAAATTTCTGATCCTGGATGTAATCCTGGGTCCATACGCCGTCGAACAGGAGGTAGGAGTTCTCAAAAGACTGCTGCACGCCGAAATCCGAAACACCCGAGTTGAGCAGCCCGTAATCGTCCATCTGGTAACCGCGGGACAGCGTGTAAACGTCCATATCCCGCATGTAAAGACTGTCGCTGGCCGTAATCGCATCGCCATAGACCACCAAATCCGGCGTTATATGCTCGCGCATCACGCCAATCAGTCCATAGCGATTGATCGGGATGTCGGGGTCGGCAATCTGATAGTCGACAATTTCGTTGGCGGTGTTGGTGCGGATGCTTTCGTTAAAAAATCCGCCGGTTGCCCGGATATAATCATCCGCGCCGTTTTGCAGCCGGTACTCCGCCATCCCGCCAATTCGCGCCGAACTCTCGACGTCGAAGGCAACCGTGGCGTCCATGCTGCGGTCGATGTCAATAAAATATGGTTGGAAATACTGGAACCCGCGGGTGCGCGACTCGCCAAACAAAGGACTGAGAAACCCGCTCTGGCGATCGGAGTTGGCCGGAAAAATCGCGTATGGCGCCACCATTACGGTATGACCCAGGATTTGCAGTTGCGCATCCTTGACCGTCCCCCGGTCGCCAAGGGTGGCGTCGATCTCGCTGCCGGCAATACTCCAGGAGGGCGTTCCCTGCTCGCATCCGCAGCTCGTGAAATACCCGTCCAAAACCCGATAGTGCTGCCCCAGCAACTTGGTTATTTTCTTGCCGGTCAGGTAATAGTCGCTTTGTTTGGCGCGAATCTTCGCATTCTCGAGCTGGCCGGTTTCATCCTCCAGGTTGAAGTCGGCGCTGGAAGCGGTCACGTCAACTTCGGGATCGCTCAGGCTGACATTGCCGCGCGCTTTGAGTACCTGGGTCTTGCGATCGAACTCCATCTGATCGGCCTGCAGCAACGTCGGCCCCTGGCGCAGGCGGGCGTTGCCGCGGGCGATGAAAGTATCGGTTTTGGCGTCGTACACGAACTCATTACCGCTCAGATCGACCCGACCCGTGTGAGCCGAACGAGAACCCCCAAGTTGTCCGAAAGACCCAAAAGCCTGGGAGTGAGCAACTGAAGCGCCGATCAGCGTCAGCCACAATACTGCGAGCAGCGATTCCCTATACAGCTTCAGGAAACAACCTTGCGCGGCCCTGCGCAGCCAGGAAATAAGGATAGACTTCGCCCACCAGGTACACGGAACCGCTGACCAGCACAAAATCCTCATCGCGCGCCTCCGCCATCACCTGCTCGATCGCAGCCAGAGGTTCGCGGATGACCCGAGTCGGCACAAATGCAGCGAAGTGCTCGACCAGCTTCTCAGGATCCAATGGCCGCTTGGGTTTGACTCGTGTCAGGGTAACATCCCGAATCCTTGGGCCAAGCAATTGCGCCATCCGGGGCCAATTCTTGTCGGACAGACAGCCAAACACCAGGCGCGGTTTGGCCTGCGGTCCCAATTCCGACGTTATGGTTTCGAGTAGCGCTTCGATACTCAACTCGTTGTGCGCGCAGTCCAATACCACCAAGGGCTGGCGCCGCACCACGTCAAAACGTCCGGGCCAGTAAAGCTCCGCCAACCCGCGCCGGACCTCCGGCTCATCGATACGCCATCCTATCCCGCGCAGCGCTTCAATCGCCGCAATCGCGATGGCGGCATTTTCATGCTGAAAAGGTCCAGCCACGCCCAATTCCACCCCGCTCATCCTGACCCCAAGACCGCTGTAGTCAAGCCGATGGGCCGGCGCATGGGATCGATAGGTGAAATCACGGTCGATCAGCATCGCCGGACTGCGCCGCTGGCTGGCGATATCAAGCAAGGTCGTGCGCGCTTCCGGTTCCCGTGCTCCGATCACGACCGGAATACCGGGCTTGATGATGCCGCCCTTTTCCCCCGCGATCGAACGCAAGGTATAGCCCAGATACTCAACGTGGTCAAAGCCAATTGGAGTGATCACGCACAGGCGCGGACGTACGACGTTGGTCGAATCCAATCGACCGCCCAATCCGGTTTCCACTACCGCGACATCCACCGCCGCTTCCGCGAAATACAGGAACATCAGCGCCACCGTGAATTCGAAGAAGGTTAAGGCGAGACCGGCGCGGTCATAGATGCGGCGCAGGCGCTCGATGTAATCGAGCATTTGCGCGGCCGGCATTTCGGCGCCGTCGATGCGGGTGCGTTCGCTCAGATGGACCAGATGGGGTTTGGTATAAAGTCCGGTGCGGTATCCGGCTGCGCGCAGGCAGCTATCGAGCATCGCCGCGACCGACCCTTTACCCTTGGTGCCGGCAATATGCACGACCTGCAGGCGCAGATGCGGATTACCGATCCGTTCCAGCGCCTGCTCCATCCGCTCAAGCTTGTAGATCTCGCCCCGCGCTTCGAGCGAATACAGCCATTCCAGAGTCTGCGCCAGCCGTTCCATCGGGCCGCTATTTTACCTGGGTAAAAAATCGGTTCAAAGCGGAGGACGGACCTGGAGGCGGTTTGTTACACGCCGCCGTCTAGCTTTGTTCGCGGCCCAGGCGGCTAAGCACGGCTTTGGTGGTGCGGGCAGCCTCCACGATATTGAGTTGCGAATTGATCCGCGCGACCAGTTGACGGCGCGAAAACGGCTTGGTGAGAAATTCGCTGGCGCCCAGGCGGATTCCTTCGGCGCGCGCCTCGATATCATCGCGGGCGGTAATCAGGATGATCGGAATTTCCACCGTCTTGGGATCGCCCTTGAGTTCCCGGCAGACCTCGAAACCGTCCATCCCCGGCATCATCAGATCCAGCAGAATCACGTCCACTTCACTTTCGCGCGCGATTTGCAGGCAATCCGCCCCGCAAAATGCCTCGATCGCGACGAAACCTTCACGCTGCAGATGGCGGCTGAGGATATCCGCGGTGTCGGGATCATCGTCCACCACCAGGATTCGTGGGGGATTGCTCCTGCGGCTCATCAGCGCTCTCCCTGCGGATCGCGACCGTCCTCTCCGGGCTCGCAATCCAGCACTCCACAGCGGCGTAGCTTGGCGGAAAACGTCGTCCGCTTCAGTCCCAGCAAACGTGCCGCCGCCTGCTTGTTGCCATGCGTGCGGCGCAGCGCCTCGTTGATCAGACGTCCCTCGAACTCGCGCACCATCGCGGTCAGGTTGATCTCGCCCTCGCCCGGCGCCGGCACCAGACGCGCTTCGGTGTTGCGCGATCCCCCGAGCAGATTTTCAGGCAGCAACGAGGCTTCGATCTGCGGCCCTTCGGACAGAATCGCCAGCCGCTCAACCATGTTTTCGAGTTCGCGCACATTGCCCGGCCAGTCGTAGGACCACAGCCGCACCATCGCCTCCTTGCTCATGGTCCAATGGCGTTCGGGCAGGCGGGCGCTCATCTGCTGTAAAAAATAGTCAATCAGCAGCGGGATGTCTGAGCGGCGCTCGCGCAGCGGCGGAATGATGATCGGCACCACCTGTAGGCGGTAAAAGAGATCCTCGCGGAAGGTTCCCTTGCGCACCGCGCGGGCCAGGTCCTTGTTGGTCGCAGCAATTACCCGAATATCGACCTGACTGGAGCGGTCCGCACCCAATGGACGCACGCTGCGATCTTCCAGCACCCGCAGCAGCTTGGCTTGCAGCGCCAGCGGCATCTCGCTGATCTCGTCCAGGAAGATGGTGCCCCGATTCGCCAACGCGAACAGCCCCTGACGAGGCGCAATCGCTCCGGTGAAGGCACCCCGCTCATGGCCGAACATTTCCGATTCCAGCATCTCATGCGGAATTGCCGCACAGTTGACCGGGACGAAATTGTGCTCGGCACGCGGCGAAGAGGCATGGATCGCGCGCGCCACCACCTCCTTGCCGGTGCCGCTTTCGCCGCTGATCAGAACGGTGGCATCGGATTGGGCCACCCGTTCGATCAGCGCTCGCAAACGCACAGTGTGTGGATGTTCGCCGATCAATGCCCGTGCGACGGGCGAATGAAATTTGCCCGTCGCACCCCTTAGCCCGGAAGCCACTTAAAGGCGAGCCCCCTTCAAAACCCAGAAATTTCGCTCATCCTCTCATAGTTAGCGTGCGCCAAACAAGACCAGTCCAATCCTACAGTTTCGCCTTTTTTGGTGTATTGGCGAAAATAGCCAACTAAAAACGATACCAGATAGCAATAACGAGCGACAGAATTGTGGGCTTTTTACACCGGCGCCTCGTAAATGGCGGCCTGCCCGGGGCCCTCGGCCACTGACACTTCCATTGAACTGATCCCCGCCAGCGCCTGGTTTGCCGCCAGAGCGTCGTGCAGTTCCTCCCATAAGAACCGCGCCAATTCCTCCGCCGAACTATGCATGATGGGGAGCAAACACACATCGTTGCGCGGCAGAACAAATTCGTCCCCCTCATACCTGACCCGCACCTGCGTGCCGATCTGCTCGATCCGCAAACAATCGCTGCGCTCAGGAATCAGCGTCCTTTCGTCCAGCCGGTCCACGATTTGCTTGGTCAGCTTTTTCACCAGCCCGAAATCCAGCACGTAGCCTGAGCTGGAAAGATCGCCCTGCACCCGGATACCGACCTGGTAGTTGTGCCCGTGAAGCGGCTCCCGGAAGCCCGGGTAGGCAATGAAATGAGCGGCGGAGAACTTGAGATTCTCCTTGGCGACATGAATTGCGAATCGTCGGGAACTCACGCCCTTTACTCTGCGCAACGCGACCCGGCCATTTCAATCAGCGATAGGAGGCCGCCGGTGGAAATTGTGCCAAAGGTCTCGCGGTACCGCGCCGCGGTCAGCGCCGTAGCGGCGAGAAAATGGCCCCGCTCGTCGGCCAATACCTGGGCCAGTAAAGGCGCCAGCAAATCCTTCGACCCGTTAAGTCCGGAGATCAAATCGCCGACAAATATGCCATGCGCGCCGCCGAGGATACATTCCAGAAAATAGCCGAGCTGACCCGCCGGATCGATTTCGAGGCGATCGAATTTGAGCGCCTCCTCCAGCGTCATCAAGCGATCGATTCCGCTCATTGCGCGCCGTGAGCGAACGGCGGGATCGCCGCTGCCGTTGAAACCTGAGCCAATCGCGACGATCGCGATACGGCCGTCGTCCAGCGGCAGCGGATGGAAAATATAGCCTGGCGAGGTATAGCCAATCAGCTTCGCCAAGGCGGTCCGATAGGCGAGCAGGTCAAAGTCAGCCGCGGCAGCGATCCCAAGCAGGAATTGGCCCAGCTCCATCCCGGCGCGGTCGGCCAGCGCAATCAATTCCAGGAACTTGCCGGGGTCGTATTCCTCGCGCGCCGCCAGCCGCGGCGCCCATTTGCGCTCGAAAACCAGGCCCAACGCGCCGATTTCGCCCGAACCAGGTTCGCGGCCGGCACGCGCCAGGATCGGAGCATGTCCATCAACCGGCTCCAAATCCATCGCCAGGTAACGGCCGTGCTGGGTCGGTTTGGCCAATCCGCGGCGCGCGTTGCGGATTGCAATCGGAAACGCGTCGAGCGCGAGGAGGCGGCTTTTGCCGTTGCGCCGCACCGTCAGCAGACCATGACCGCTGAGCAGCGAGCCATAGCCGACAACCAGTAAAGTTTCGTTCATTTGAAAGAGCCACCCTTCTCAACCACCACACCGCCCGCCTCCGGCAAACAACCGGCGCCTACCATTAAGACGACGCCTGCGCTCCAATCGCTTACACCCACAACAACACGCCGCGCGCCCGGACGCCGGTGCTTTGTGCAATTGCTTTCATATAAATCTCCAATTGGGCGCGATACGTTGCAAGATGGCCGCTGATTTCGGCATCAGTCTTGAAGTCCACGACGGTCCAACGGCGTTCGGCGCCGAGGCTCTCTTCGAAGGCCAGGTCCGCGATGCCTTCGACCAGCCTCCCATCGGGCATTTTGACCAGCACCGGGCATTCGCGCAGGCAGCGCACAGCGCGATGGGCCGCTTTCATGATGTCCGAAGCGAGGGCGGCCGAGACGGCTTCGCGCGCGGCCGCCATTTCATCGTCGGTGGCGCCCAGAATCCGGCTCTGGAGCGCGACCGCATCCCGGATTTCGTCCGCGGATGCATCCAGCGCGACTTGCAGCAGCGCGCTGTGCACCAAGGTGCCGAACCTGGCGCCATGAGGGCGGTCCGCACGATGCGGGACGGTCACGACGTGGATATTGTCCGGCTCCGTTGCGTTTTCACCTTGCGCTGATCGCTCATCGCGGGCGATTTGCGCAGCCAGTTCGGTCGCCGTGACAATCGGGATCATCGCAGTGGCGGCGTTGGCCCTGACCTCCTTGCGCCGGGCGACCCATTCATCATATGCCCGCTGTCCGGCGGCGGAAGCAGCGCCGGTTTCGTCCGCCTCGAGCAGTTTTATCTGACGCAAACCGACCGTCTGTTCGACCTCGATTTGGAGCTGATTTGGATCCCACCAGACCACCTGATGCGCGCCGACGGCGGGTCGATGGGTCCCGGGAATTACGGACTTGATCCCCGAGGGTGCCTGGGGCGGGCGCGGGGCGACGCTTTCGTCGCCGAAGCGGGGACATCCGGGCGGATTGCGCGACAAGGGAGTACGCACTTTGTCCGGCGGCGGATAAAGCACCGGTGCCAGCTTGCTCAGCCATCCCTGCGCCTGCTCTTCCTGGGCCGCGGTGCGGTCGCCGACCACCGGCACGATCAGCAGGTCGCGCGCGCGAGTGGCTGCCACGTAGAGCAGGCGCAAAGCCTCTTCGCGGTCGCGCCGCTCCTCTTGTGCGCGATGGGCCAACAGTTCGTCAGGCATGCATCCGCACAGATTGGACGCGCACAGCCGGCGCGCCGGATCGACAAAACGCTGCGCCGTGCCGGTTTCCTTGCAGGTCAGATCGGCGAGGATTACGACCGGGAATTCCAATCCCTTGGCTGAATGAACCGTCATCATGCGCACGCCATCGGTTCCTTCCTCGACCACCTTCGCTTCGGCACCCTCCCCGTTTTCTGCCTCGGCTTCGAGCATTTCCACGAAGCCGCGAAATGAGATGCCGCCGCGCACCTCGAAACGGCGCGCCTTGTCCAGCACCCGCATGATATTGGTCAAGGCCTGCTCGCCGGTGGGCCAGACCGCAAATCCGGCGTGCGCGCGGGTGCTCGACAGAAGCTGCTGAATCGTCTCCGCGATCGGACGGCGGTTGCGTCCGCGATGCAACTTGCGCAAAATTTCCAGCGCTTGCGCCACCTCCGCCAGTTCACCGTCAAGCGGCTGGTCCAGCGGTTTGAACGGATGGAGCGACTTGAAGCGGTCGCGGAAGGCAAGCAGCGCCCCGTCGGAGAACGCGAACATCGGCCCGTGCAGAGTCGCGAACACTGCCAGTTCGTCGTCGGGCCGTTCGATCGCCATCACAGCGTTGCGCAGGGTCATCACCTCTTCGCGATTGTGAAATGAACGGCCTCCGAGCAGCACATGAGGGACATTGCAGGCTTCCAGTGCCCGCATATAGCCGCGTGATATGTCATCGCCCCAGGTTTCGAAGCGCCGGAACAGGATACAGATATGGCGGGCGGCAATCGGCTCAGGCGGCGCGTCGGCGTTGCGCTGCGTGATCTTCCATCCGCTTTCGTTGACCAACCAGGCGATAAATCCCGCGACCGCTTTTGGCAGCGATTCCTCGATCCGGAAGTTTGCGATTCTGCCGTATTCGCTCCACGGCTGCGGCACCGGCAGCGCCACGATCGCCGGCTGGCCGGGGACGGGTGCGCGCAGGGCATTGAGCGGCGCGTAGGCGGCCTGGGTTGTCGATTCGGTCATCAGCGGGGTGAAGGCGGCGTTGACCAGTTGCGCGAGTTCGAAATTGGGCCGGAAACTGGCGGTCAGGTATTCAAGCTCGGCGCCGCTTTGGAGCAACTGACGTTTGACCGCCTGGTACAGCGCCACGTCGGCGCGGCGGAAACGATAGATCGACTGCTTGGGATCGCCGACGATAAACAGCTTGCCGGGAACCGGCCGGACCTCACGCCAGTCGTTTTGGGCCGGATTGTCGGCGCTGAGCAGCAGCAAAATCTCGGCTTGGAGCGGATCGGTATCCTGGAACTCGTCGATGAAGATGTGCGTGAAGCGCTGCTGCAAGTCGGCGCGAACCACGGGGTTATCGCGCACCAGGTCGCGTGTCATCAGCAGCAGATCCATGAAATCGAGCACACCGGCGCGCTGCTTCAGTTCTTGATAAGCGGCAACGACAGGCCATAATTCGTCGCGCAGCAGCGGAGCAAGCTGCGCCTGCGCGCCTTCGCGGAAAGCTTCAAGCCGCTGATGGACGCGGTCGCGCAGATCGAGCACCTCGTCGCGCCCGATCTTCCCGCCATCCTGACGCTGGCCGTAAACCGCGCCGTGACCCTTCCAGCTCCAGATGTTGCGGCGGGGCCGCAAAAGCGCGATCAGTTCGGTCTCCAGCGCGTCGTAGTCCCGTCCACCGCGCACCGCTTCCAGCCGATCCATCTCGTAGATGAAACGCTTGAACTCACCCATCGCGCGGGTCAGCCAGTCCTCGCGCAGGCCGCAGGCTTCAAGATCTCCCAACGCTCTGAGATCGGCGAGCAAGCCATCGATTTCAGTTTCGCGGTCGAACTCGCGATGGCGCCAGACGGCGTCGAAATCGCGCCATTCAACCAGGGTCATGGCCGCGCCGAACAGCAGCCGGCGCGGCCCGCCGCCGCTGCGCCGCGGCCCCCGCTCATCCTCGAAGCTGCGACGGCGCAGGATACGGCGCACGCCTGGATGGGGATCAGCCAGCTCCTGTTCGAACCAGCTGTCGAAGGCGCGCCTGAGCAGAGCTTCGGCGGCGTCGCGCGGCGCGACGGTAAAGCGCGGATCGATTCCCGCTTCCACCGGCCGCTCGCTCAGAAGATCGGCGCAAAAAGAATGGATCGTCCCGATCCGCGCCTGCTCCAGTTGGCGCAGCGAGCTCTCCAGACGGGTGCGCCGTTCCTGCGCCTGCTGTGGATCGGTACGCTTGCGCTCGATCTCCTCGCGCAGGCGCAGCTTGAGTTCGCCCGCGGCCTTTTCGGTGAAGGTTACCGCCACGATTTGATCCAATGAGGCGCGCCCCGAAGCGATCACCGATACGATCCGGCTGACCAGCGCGGTCGTTTTGCCGGTTCCGGCGGCGGCTTCGATCACCAGCGTGGTGTCCAGATCGTTCAGGACGCGATCGCGGGCGCGGCGATCGGGCAGTGCGATCGGCGGCGATCCCGGTCCGGCAATTTCACCAGCCTGGATCATGGCAGCTCGCGCAAACGGCTGAGGTTCAAAAGCCGGGCAATGGGCTTGCGTTTAAGCCGCAACTCCTCGTGCGGTCCGCAAACCATAAGGTAATCGCACCTTGCACACTCATCTTTGGCGGGCGCGGCCGGCAGGAAGCAATCCGCGAGGGCGCCGCCGATGATTGCAGCCACCTGGTGCGCGACGTCACGCGGGGCACAGTTGGCCAATTGTGGGCCGGCGTTTTCGATTTTGCGGTTGAGTTCGACGACCCGATCTTCGTAGCCGCCCGCCGAAGTGCAGTAATAAAGCCGGCCGGCCGCCACTTCCTGTCCCAGCAGCTTTTCAGCCGCCAGCGCGTACAGCACGGGTTGGAGGATGGCGCCGCCACCGACCACGACCCCCTTGTCGGCGCGGACCTTGCCAGTCTTGTGATCGGTCACACGCACGGCGTGGGCTGAATTGCGCTCGACCAAATCGATCGATCCACGCAGACAGATACCGCATTCCAGGTTGACCGGATCCGCGCTGCTGGCCGGGTCGGCCTGCTCGCGATCGGCCAGACCGAAGGACAACTCGAAGCGCTCCGGACACCATCCGCCGCTATCCTCGGCCATCCGGCGCAGCCACTCGCGCAGATCGGCGCGGACGCTCGCGATCCCATCTTCCCACACTTTTTTGATCGCGGGGGCCAGCTTTTCATAGTAATACCTGGCGCGCTCGTCCAGGCGGCCATCGACCAGGTCCTGCGCCGCGCCCAGATTGTCCGCACTGACCGGCAGCATCGCGCGTTCACGCAATTGGCTAAGCAGGTCGAATTGCACCTCGTGGAAAAGTGAGCCGCGTGTCAGCGGATCAAGCATCTCGATCGCCTCGGGCTCCTCGCGCGGTTCCAGGCGATGGATGGCGTAGAGAAAAAAGCGATAGGGACATTTCGCATAATGCTGGAGCGCGGTTGCGGAAAACGACCGGCGGTCCAACCGATGATGCTCCATCGCGGCGCGCGCCGCCGCATTCGGATCGACCAGCCCGTCCGCCGGGGTCCAGCGGCGCAGCCAGCGCCGGGCCCGCGCCCGCAACGCGCGCGCCAGATGGACATTGGCGCTCAGCAGGTAATGGGCGGCGCCGGTTGTAGCCGCGGGATTCGTATCGGCCAACCCTTGCAACAGTGCCAGATCGAATTCGGCATTATCAATTGCCTGCTGTTCGTCGGGCGGCGCCGGCCATCCCAGACGCAAGTCGACCGCCGCCGCGCGCTGCGCCAGTTCATCAAATCCGGGCAAATACCCCTCCGCCGCGCGCAGCACTTCAAGCGCGTAGAACGACGGCACGCGTGGACGGCCCTGTTCGAGGTCGAGGCGCGGATAGGAGAGATAGAGCTGGCGACGCGCGGCGCCGGCGGCAATTCTCAGCGCCAGCCGTTCGGCCATGACGCGATCAGCTTCTACCTCCAGGTGGTCCGACAGCCGTTTGCGCGCCTCATCGTTCAGAATCGGGTCCTGGATCACCTTGCGCGGGAACAACCGCTCCGAGAGCGCCGGCACCAGCACCACGTCGAAGCAAAGACCGCGCGCCGCCGACGCCGGACCGACGAACACCGCGCCGTAGCGCCGGCGCGGCGGGCGCTCGGTCAAGGTTCCGAGCCGGCGGCTTAGGACGTTGCGCACTTCTTCCAGCTCAATCGGCCCCACCGGCGCCATCGGCTCCAGCTCCGCCAGCACCGCGAGCACCGGGGCCGAATCGCGGATCGCCAAGGCCGTCAGAGCGCGCAGATGCGCCAGCCATTCTCCCCATACGGCCTTGCCGGGCAAGGCCGCGAGCGCGTCGATGATTTTCAAGGCCACCTCGCGCAAGTGATCGAGGTCGAGGAGTTGACGGTCCAGCCGCGCCGAGGAGGGATCCTCCTTGTGTATTTCGGCGCGCTTACGCAATAGTTCCTCGCGCAGGCCGTCCAGCCGCCGGCGCCATCGGTCGCGGCTGCCAATCACCGAGGCTTCGACGATCAATTCTTCCCATCGCCACGGCGCCCGCAGCGTGCCTTCCACCACCGGCGTGGGATCATTGATGAAGGACGTGGATTCATCGGCGGCCGCGGGAACCTCCAACTCCGATCCGAGAGCGGCGGGTGTGAGTTCCGGGTCGGGCGCGACGAACGCCGGAGTGCCTTGCGGAGCTGCCCAATCCGGGACCTGCGCGAGCGACAGGTATTCGCTGAAGCGGCGTGCGGAGAGACTTTCCGCCGCGCACGCGAGCAGCGCCAGCAGCGCGCGCCCGCCCGGTTCCGGCCGCCGCGTACCGGCGCAAAAGTAGGCCGGAATTTCGGCGCGGCCAAGCGCTTCCTCAAGGTGCGGCAGATATTGCGCGGGGGCGTGCATCAGAACTGCGATTTGGTCGAAAGGCACCCCCCGTTGGGCCTGCGCTTGAATCGCGCGCACGATTTCGACGCATTCGCGCGACTCGCCGGGCGCCGAAAAAATCGCCACGCTGCCATCCAGCATGCAGCGTTGCGGCGCGGACGTTTCAAATAGATGGCGCTGGAGCAATTCCAGTGACGAGGCCTCGGGGCCATCCCCTTGCTCCAATCTCTCGGACCGCGCAGCCAACGCTTCGCCCAGATAGCGTTCGGTGCGATGGTCGCCGGCGGGCACGGTGGCAAGGACCGCCGGGGCAAGAGCGGCCAGCGCGGCGACCAGGTCGCGCTGCGCCGCGCTCGCGATGGGAATGTCGAGCAACAGCGTGGGTAGACCGGTGAATCGCCCCCGCCGCCCGAGCGCATCGATCGCCAGGCGGATCAACCCGGCGCGATCGATTAGCGAGGCCGAGTTCAGCTCCGATACGAACCGCTCCAGGATCGCGCCCAGTGCCGCGCCACTACGATCAGCCGCCTTGAGTTGAGCGGGATCGATGCCGGCCTGGCGCACCTCCTCGATGGTTTCCGCCACCGCACCGGGAAATCCCGGCCGCTGCACCACTTCGCTGAAAAAGTCGGGGGAATCGCTGGAAGATCCAGCAGACCGCTCAGGACCCGTTGGCGAATAAAGTTTATGAATTGCACGGGCGGCGACCGCCTCCGCGGCCAGCGGACTGAGCGGAACCAGACCACGCGCCGCCAATTCGCCGGCGGCCAGCAGTCCGATCAGGCGATTGAGCGTCAGGCGATGGATTCCGAGCAGGGCGCCTCGGCTTGCCGCGAGCGAACGAACCAGGTCGTCGGCCGCTTCCCAGTTGGCCGCCACCAGCAGAATCTCGGAATCAGGTCTTTGCGATTGCAGCCAGGCGCGCGCGTGCTCGATGCGCAAAGCGGCGCGCGGCGAGGTGATTATTTGGGGGTGTCCGTTCACGTATACGCAGGCCGCTTGGAAGCAGAGAGCGGCGGACCGATCCTCCCCTCCGCCGCGCAATCATATCAAGCCGCCGGGAATGGCAATATCCACAGGGCCAGGCGGATAAAAACGCCATCCTTCAAACCCAACGGGAAGCCGGCAGGCATACCTGCCAGATGGGGAGAAAACGGCATCAGGCTGCATCTAATCCGGGCATCAAGGCGCTGATGATTTGTGCGATGGCCCCTTGGCGGAAGGAATTGTGCATTTCTGGCGCAACCTTCGAATTGGATTGGGTACACGCGGCATCGGATTGCGAATCCCGATGGCAGTGGCACAAAATTCGCTTGAAAGAACTGCGCGAGTCAGCCGGTACAGCGTGATTGGGGCGGTTCGCGTTGATTGAGACGTGCCGCCGGATATTCTTTGAAGGGTACCTCGCATCAAACTCCCGCGGCACCCGAAGGATTTTTGAACATGGATCTTACCTTCGCAGAAGACTCCAGAATCGTCAGGATAGCGTCCCTCCTGACCGCGGTGGTCATCTGCCTGATCATCTGCTTCCACCTGGTCTTGAATCGCGCTCTGAACACGGTGAGCAATTCGGTGACAGGCGGCCTGATCGTGGTGGAAAACGTGGACTCGATCGTCGATAACCTGGATCGCCTCAACAACAATCAGCGCGCCTATCTTTCCACCGGCGACGACCAATATTCGGAGGAAGTCGCCGAGAGCGTGATCGCGCTCAGCTCGGACCTCGAAGGGCTAAAGCAGATTTCAGTCAAGGGCAAACCGCTTCAGGCGCGCATCGCGGAGCTGTCGCACCAAATCGATGTAGTTCTGGGTTCGATGCAGAAGACTTACGAAATCCAGAAAACGGCCGGCAGCGCGGTGGCGATCGCGCTGCTGGACAATGACGATTCGATTCTGGACGCCAAGATGGATGCGCTGGCGCTCAAGAAGCTGGCCACCGACGGGATGTTCGACCGCGTTCGCACGCAGCGTAAAATCGGTGCGATCCTCAAAGTGTTGTTTTAGCAGGCACTTTGTCCGTTTACCGGCCGACGCGCTTAAGCTTCCCCTGGGCGGTCCCCTTCCCAAACCTGCATTCGCCTGATCGCTTTGTGGGATAAATTGTTGCTTGCGGCCGCCCCACTGCAGGCCTTAACAAGTCTAGAACAGCGAGCAACGCGATGAACGATCAGCCCAGACTTGAACACCTTCGGACCCCCAGGCTTGATATCGCTTACGAAGTGGCGGGACCGGAGCGCGGCGCCCCGGTGATCCTGCTACATGGATTTCCCGACGATCCGCGGACCTGGGACGGCGCCGTCGCGCAGTTGACGCGAGCCGGCTACCGCACGATTGCGCCATATCTGCGCGGCTACGGCCCCACCCGCTTTCTCTATCAAAGCACGCCGCGCTCCGGGCAGCAGGCCGCGCTTGGCCGCGATCTTCTGGACCTGATGGACGGGATTGGAATCGAGCGCGCAACTCTGGCCGGCTATGACTGGGGCGGACGGTCGGCATGCGTTATGGCCGCGCTGTGGCCCGCGCGCGTGCGGGCGCTGATATCCGTCGGGGGCTACAACATTCTCAATCACGCCGCCCACGCCAAGCCGCTGCCGCCGGCCCAGGAGCATCGGATGTGGTACCAATGGTATTTCGCCACCGAGCGCGGGCGCGCGGGGCTGGCCGCCAATCGGCGCGACTTCTGCAAATTGCTGTGGTATCTATGGTCGCCGAACTGGCGCTTTGACGACGCGACCTACGAACGCACCGCGGCTTCGTTCGACAATCCGGATTTCGTCGAGGTTGTCATCCATTCCTACCGCCATCGATTTGGATGGGCGCCCGGCGATCCGGACCTGGAAGCAATCGAAGTGCGGCTGTCCGCGATGCCGCAAATTGGCGTGCCCACGATCGCTCTGCATGGCGCCGCCGACGGTGTCGCGCCGGTGCAGGCGACCGAGCGCCACGCCCGCTTCTTCTCAGGTCCGTATCAGCGCCGCGTGATCCCCGAGGCCGGGCATTTCCTGGCCTGGGAAGCACCCGACGCAATCGTCGCTGCGGTGCGGGAATTGGTACCCGATCCGAAAGAGGAATGAGTGATGATCGGGCAGTGGAACGACAAAACAAGACGTTAGTAGCGGTCTTTCAATTCGCGGATCTTGGCGAAAATCTTGACGTTGTCATTGTCAACTTCGGGGGCGATGCGCGTGAGGTTGGCGCGGATTTCCGGGCTCTCGGTGCGCAGGAACGGATTGAACCGCTTCTCATCGCCAATCGTGGAGGGGACCGTCCATTTGCCCTCGCGGCGCATCTGTTTGGCCCATTGATGCTTGGCGGCCAGGATCTTGTTGCCCGGTTCCAGGGTAAGCGCGAACTCCAGATTCTTGACCGTGTATTCGTGGCCGCAATAGACCTTGGTGTCGTCGGGCAATGCCGCCAGCTTGCTCAGCGACTGGAGCATGGTCGCAGCGCCGCCTTCGAACAACCGGCCGCATCCCGCAATAAACAGGGTGTCGCCGGAAAACACCGATTTGAGGGTGGGGAAATAATACGCCACATGTCCGCTGGTGTGCGCCGGTATTCCGATTGCGCGTCCGCGCAGACCGCCCACCCTGACTTCATCGCCGTCGTCGATCGCGTCGGTGATACCCGGGATGCGCCCGTGCTCGGCCTTGGCGCCATAGATCCTCAAATTGGGAATCGCGGCCAGCAGGTCCTTGTTGCCGCCCACGTGATCGAAATGCCAATGGGTGGAAAGCACGGTGGTCAGATTGACGCCCTGGCGTTTGGCTTCATCCAGCACCTTGGCCGCCTCGGCGCAGTCAACCACGCCGCATTCTTTGGATGAATCGTCGATAATCAGATAGGCAAAATTGTCCGTCAGCTGGGGTACCGCAATTATCGCCATTTGCCCAGTCTCCCTCTGCCGTGGATAACAGGCGCGTCCTTTCCTAGATCCCCATGATATTGAAACCGACGTCGACGTAAACGGTCTGGCCGGTGACGCCGCTGGACATATCACTAAGCAGCACTGCCGCCATCTTGCCGACCTCGTCGATCGCCATCGCGCGCTGAAGGGGCGAGCGCCGCTCCACCTCGTGCGCCATGTCGTGAAAGCCCTTGATCGCGGCTGAAGACAACGTGCGGGCCGGCGCCGCGCTGATCGCGTTTACGCGAATGTTTTTTCCCCCGAGATCGAGCGCCAGGTAGCGCACGCAGGCTTCAAGCGCCGCCTTGGCCACACCCATCACATTGTAGTTGGGCACCGCTCGCACGGCTCCCAGGTAGCTCAGCGTCACGATGGCGCCGCCGCCGCGCGCTTCCATCAGCGGTTCCGCCGCGCGCGCCAGCGCCACCAGCGAATAAGCGCTGATTTCCAGCGATCGCGCGAAATTGGCCCGGCTGACGGTGAGGAAACGATCGCGCAAATCCTCGCGTTCGGCAAAGGCGATCGCGTGAACCAGCATGTCGAGTCCGCCCCATAATTCGCGCACCCTGGCAAAGGTGGATTCGATCTGATCGTCCCGGGTCACGTCGAGTTCGCCCAGCACTGTTGCGCCAACCTGCTCGGCCAGCGGGCGGACCCGCCGCTCCAGCGCCTCGCCCTGGTAGGTCAGCGCAATTTCCGCGCCCTGCGCCTTGAGATTCTGAACGATCGGCCAGGCCAGGCTTTTGTCATTGGCCAGTCCGATCACCAGGGCGCGTTTCCCGTCTGCGATACCCATCGTGTAGATGCCTCCGTTGCAGCGCGTAATCAGCGGCTGACCATGATACGATCTTTCACCCGTCGGAGAGACTACTCGCCGGATATGCTCGCCGCCGGGCGGCGGCCGCAGACCACAAATTGCGGCAGCAGGAACAGGTAGCGGCCCTCGGCCTGGGCCTGATCCAGTTCGGCCAGCCATCGCTGGACATCAGCCGCCGAGACTTTGCCCGAATCGACGGCGTAGCGCGCGATGCTGTTGCGGAGCATCCCGGCCATCAGGCCCTTGCGGTCGGGACTGGCAAATACTTTGACATCGATCTGTTGCAAACCCGCCGCGAGAAAATGATGGAACAGGCGGCGCCCGATCTGCGGTTCGTTGACCGCGATCGATTTGGCCGCCTCCAGTATGCGATTCGTCATCTGACGCGACGCCTCGCCCAATTCCACCGCCATCATTGCCCAATCACTGTCCACCGCGACCACGATTCCGCCCGGCGCTGTCACCCGCGCCATTTCCGCCACCGTCGCACCGGCGTCATCGACATATTCGAGGACATTCTTGCACCAGACCCGATCGAAGGAGCAATCCGCAAAGGGCAGCGGGGGAAACTCGCTGCGGCGATAGTCGATCGAATCCTGAAGGCCGGCGGCGCGGGCACGATCGCCTGAGCGCTTCACAAATTCGGCGTTGATGTCAACTCCGGTAACATGACCGCCGGGGAGCACGCGCTGGGCCAGGGCAATCGTGGTGTGGCCCGGTCCGGAGCCGACATCGAGGACCTTGAGGCCCGGACGCAACTCCAGCGGCTCGAGCAGACGCTCCATCGCGGGATGGAACTTCAGCAGATCGTCATAAGCAACGTGCCGTTCGGGCTCGATCTCGATCCAATGCGATTTGTAATACGGTTGGGTCATCGTTGTGATTGGCCTCGCGCGCGAATGGCGAGCTTAAATCTCCGATACGGCCGTCCCGATTCCGCGTCAGTTTGGTGACGGCCGCGGCGGGCAGGTGCAGTGTTTCAGGTCGAGACAATCACCAGCGGACGACCTGTTCGTAAATCTTTGGCAACTGTTTGGGCAGCGCGCCGATGTCTTCGATGACCAGATAACGCGAGGGCTGGCACATCTGACGCAGGTAGTCGTGCCCGGTGCGATCGACGGTGATGCAGAACGGCATCACACCAGCCATCTCCAGTTCCTTCAACGCTACCATCGTGTCCTGGATACCGTAGGCGTTGGAGCGGCGATCCTGCCCGTAGTCGAAATCCTGCGGGAAACCATCGCTGAGCAGGATAATGTGTTTGGCGCGCGAGCTTACGTCTTTGAATTTCTCCCGCGCATGGCGGATCGCGGTGCCCATCCGGGTCGAGCGTTTGGGCTCGACTGAACCGACGCGGGCTTTGACTTCGTCGGAGAGTTCGCGATCGAACTCCTTGATTACGTAGAACTCGACGTTGTCGCGGCCATGGCCGGAAAAACCCATGATCGCGTAGGCGTCGCCCAACTCTTCCAGCGCCTGCGCCATGATCACCAGGGCTTCCTTGTTCACATCAATGATGCGGCGCGGGCGCTGGCGCGGGCCGCCATGGCGCTGCCAGGCCTTGAACCAGTCGTCGGTATCGTCGGCATCGGTAAAGCGCCGATTGTCCTGATGGATTGGCTCGTCGGTGGAGGCTGACATATCGAGCAGGAACAGCGTGGCGACGTCGCGCGCTTCCTTCTTGCGCGCCTTATAAACACGGGGGTCCGGCGAGTTGCCCATGTAGCGGTCCACGCGATGCTCGACCGCGCGGTCGAGGTCGAAATCGTCGCCGTCCTCCAGTCCGCGTACCATGCGGTAGGAAGCCGGGCGGATACGCTGAAAATGGCGGCGGATTTGGGGCAACAGCTCGGCGTATTGGCGCAGCGTGCGCGCATAGAACTCGCCGTCATCGCCTTCGGGCGTGATCTCGCGCAGCCGGCACCAGTTGCGCCGGTAATCGTTGATTCCGTAGTCCCACTCGTCGTAGGCGTAATAGGCGTCAGTGGAGCGTCCACCGACGATCAGCCGTCCATGCGCTCCGAATGAGGCGGCTTCGGAAAGCTGCTCCTGCAACTCGGCCAGGGCCTGCGCCTGCTTGTCCTGAAGCTGCGTCAGGTACATCCCTTCCCCGCCTTCGCCTTCGCCGTCGGTTTGCGCCGGCTTAATCTGGGCGCCGCGCTCCAGCAGGCGGCGCAGATCTTCGGGACTGATTGCCCGCCCGCTGCGTCCCTTGCCGCGCTTGCCCGACACCTGCATGTTGACGTTTTGATCCGGTTCGCCGCCTTCTTCGTCACCCTCCTGATCCATCCCGTCGAAATCGTTGGCGTCGCCCTCGGCCAGGCTCTGGGTCAGATCGTTGAGCATCTGACGGGCATTCTCATCGAGCATCTCCGACTCGCCGGCCTGCGCCGCTTCAAGCAACGCGATCAACCATTGGTAAAGCTGAGCCGTTTGGCGCAAGGTCAGGCCGATATCGGCGGAAGGATCGCGCAGAGGCGCGAAGTACTGCTGCGCCTGCATCATGAAGGCGCGCTCGACCGGCTCTGTACCCGGACTGAGCCCCGCGGCAGCCTTGAACAGCATCGTGCTCAGCGCCATCTGGGGCATCTCGGCGGCCAAGAGCTGGTTGATAGTGGCGATTTCAGGAGCCAGACCCCGATAACGGCGGGACAGCGCGGAATCGATGCGCACCGATTCGCACAGCCGCAGCATGGCACCCGCCAGCTTCGGATCGGCAAACGTTGCAATATAGGCCTGCAGCGCCTCCAGTCCGGTCTCGCCCCTTTGGTCAAAGCCGGGCAGTTCGCTCAGCTTCAGGTCAAAGCTGCCGAACTCATGGCGGGCCGCCAGATGCGCGGCAATCACCTTGTAATAGCTGAAGGCCTGGTCGCGACTGGCAAAATTGTTGGAGCGCGGCGGCAAATAAATGACCTCGCCGGCAAACAGCGGGTAGCGGAATGCGGCTGAGACTCCCACCTCGCCGCTGATCGCGTCGAGCCGGAATTCCAGCGGAAACAGCATCCGCATGAACTTGGTCAGGACGCCCTTGATTTCGTGCAGCTCCAGTACGTGCGATGCCGCCGTGTTGCCCATAGTATGGATCCCTGCTCACACACAGTAGCAAGGTAGCGGCCCGCCAGGCAATTTCAGGCTGGGTGGCGGCCGCAGCCCTGGTTGAGGCCTTTCGGCCATCGCGACCCCCGCGCGGTGCGCGGATCTGAAAACGTCCTGAACCAATCCGGATCCTTGACTGTGCCAAAGTACTGGGTCTTAAACTTACACGAATAGCCATGCAGACAATTTTCAATCGTCCATTTCGCGCTGGCCTGTGCCTGGCCTCGTTGATGATTCTGTTGGCCTGCGTGGGGGAATCCGCCCGCGCCGGGATGACTGACGGAGTCAGAAAAGTGGTGCTGGCCAACGGCCTTACGATTCTCGTACTGGAGAACCACAAGGCGCCGGTGGCCGTCTTCGACATCATCTACCGAGTCGGATCGCGCAACGAGCGCATGGGTAAAACCGGAATCTCCCACCTCGTCGAGCACCTGATGTTCCGGGGTACCAAGAAACTCAAGCCCGAGGAGTTCTCCAACATCATCCAGGAGAACGGCGGTCAGGATAACGCATTCACCGAACAGGACCTGACCTCCTACTTCGAGATCATAAACAGCGCGCACATCGACGTGCCCATCGCACTGGAAGCCGATCGCATGGCCAACTTCGATCCGAAAGGCTTCTCGACCGAAAAGAACGTGGTGCTGGAGGAGCGCCGGCTGCGCACCGAGGACAATCCCGAAGATGCGTTGGCCGAGATGACGCAGGCCCAGGCCTACGTGAACCATCCTTACCATTGGCCAGTCATTGGCTGGCTCCATGATATCGAGGGGCTGACGCTGGAAGATGCGCTCGACTACCATCACATTTATTATTCGCCGCAGAACGCGCTGATCGTGGCGGTGGGCGATTTCAACGCGGATGCCATCATAAAACAGATCACCGAGAATTTTTCGAATATTACCAACGGTCCGAAGCCGCCGCCGGTGACCGAAGTCGAGCCGCCGCAGGATGGGGCCCGCAGCGTGCTGCTGCGGCACGCCGCCAATTTACCGGCGATTGCCGAAGCCTATCATGTGCCGGTCCACGGCTCACCGGATTCCTTCCCGCTGGAGATAGCGTCGGTAATCCTGTCAGGCGGCAAAAGCTCGCGGCTGTACAAGACACTGGTAATCGACAAGCGGATGGTGGTTGACGTTGACGCCGAATACGACATGCTGTCTTTCGATCCGACGCTGTTCTGGATCACGGCGCAGATGCGGCCCAACGTCAAAGCCGATGACGTGGTCAATGTGATCGACGGGGAAATCGCCAAAATGGCGTCGCAGCCAGTCAGTCCCGAGGAGCTGCAGAAGGCCAAAAACCAGGAGCTGGCGGGTTTCGTCTTCGGCCAGGACTCCGTTTTCAATGAGGCGATGATGTTGGGCCAGTACGAACTGATCGGCAGTTACAAACAACTTGATCAATACATCCCGTCGATCGACAAGGTCACGGCGGCCGACGTGCAGCGGGTCGTGAAGCAGTACCTGGTCCTGAGCAATCGCACGCTCGGCACGCTCGTCCCGACCGGTCTGCTGCCCCATCCCGGAGGCGGCGCAGCAGTTGGTGGCGGCGCCGTGCATCACGCGCAGATCGACTGGGGGTCGCAGTCATGAGCCGGCGCGCACTCGTATCATCTCTGCTCGGCGCAGCCGTAATGGTTGCGGCGCTTTTGCAATCGCCGGCAGCGCGGGCGCTGGAGATAAAGCGCGTCAAGCTGGACAACGGCATGGTCGTGCTGATCTCACCGCAGCGCAATCTGCCGATGGTCACGGCAGCGATCGCGTTTGACGCCGGGTCGCGCCGTGACCCCGCAGGCAAGGCGGGTCTGGCCGACCTGACGGCGAGTTCGATGATGCAGGGGACGCGCGCCATGAGCGCCGACGAATTCAACCGCAAGGTCGATTTCCTTGGCAGCTCGGTCGATGTGGGAGCGGGCACCGATTACGCCACCGCATCGGTCACTTCGCTCAAACGTTACTGGCGCGACAGTCTGCATCTGCTGGCGGGAGTGCTGACCGATCCGGGCCTGCGCGACGCAGACATCTCGCGCAAACAGGCCGAACATATCGCCGCCCTCAAAGCAGCGGAGGAAGAACCGGGCTATGTGGCCCAGGTCACGTTTCTAAAACAGCTGTTCGGGGCCGATGGCCCCTACGGTCATCTGCCAAGCGGTTTTGTGGACGACGTGCAGAAGCTGACGCCGCAGGACGTGCGCAATTTCTACCACGAGTTTTACCGCCCGGAAACGGCGGTAGCCGCTGTCGTCGGCGATGTCGATCCCGATGAAGTGGTTAAGGCGCTGACGGCCGACATGGCGCCGTTAAAAGGCGCCGCGCCGGTCCAGAAACCGCCACTGATACCGCCGATCGCTCCCGGCGCGCATGTGACCGCGATCGACCGCGACGTCGCGCAGGCCAATATCGTGCTGGGATTTGACGGGATCTCGCGATCCAATCCCGACTTTTACAGATTGCAGGTGATGAATTACATATTGGGCGGCGGCGGCTTCGCCTCGCGCCTGATGAGAGAAGTACGCAGCAAAGCCGGTCTGGTGTATTCGATCGGCAGCTCTTATGAGGCCGCGCTCTTTCCCGGTTCCTTTCAGGTCGTGCTGGAAACCAAGAACAGCAGCGCCAACGAGGCCATCTCGATGGTGCTGGCGCAGATGCACCGGATCCAGGAGTCGCCGGTAAGCGCCGCGGAACTGGAGTCGGCCAAAAAATTTCTGATCGGAAGTTTCCCGCTGAAGCTCGACACACAGAGTTCAATTGCGTCATTCCTGCTTCAGGTGCAGATCTACGGCCTCGGCCTTGATTATATAGATCGATATCCGGGCTATATACGCGCCGTCACGGTCGCGGATGTACAAAAGGTGGCGCGCGAGTATCTCCATCCCGACGCTTACGTCCTGGTCGCGGTCGCCAATCAGAGCAAGGCTGAGATCAAGGTTGCGAGCAATGCACCGCCCGGCGGGAAACAATGACGCGGGCGCGATCTTCACCATTGGCCATTCCACCCATCCCATCGAGCGCTTCCTTGGCCTCCTGAACGAGCATCGCATCGAGGCGCTGGCCGACGTGCGCTCCTTTCCGGGTTCACGCCGCTGGCCCCAGTTTAATCAATCCGCGTTGCAGGGCAGCGTTGAACGCGCCAATATCCAGTATTATTGGATCAAAAAACTGGGTGGACGCCGCCGCGGTCTCGGGGGCGCTTCCGCACATACCGCCTGGCAACATCCCGCCTTTCGCTCCTACGCCGACTATGCCGAAGGTGAGGAGTTTCAACATGGACTCGACGAACTGATCGAGCTGGCCGGACGCGCGCGTACCGCATTCATGTGCGCGGAAGGGCTGTGGTGGCGATGCCATCGGCGGATCATCTCCGACCGTCTGGTGCTGCTGGGATGGCGCGTGATGCACATTCTGCCTGACGGAAACTTATCGGAGCACGCGCTGCCGCAGTTCGCTCGCATCGTTGATGGGCGTCTGGTTTACGACCGGGTCTAATGACGACCTGGAAATGCGCCAGCGGCGAGGCCGAATCCCGCCCAGATAATCCAGCAGCATCACTTTGTCATCGGGATAAATAACTGTCTGGTTTAAATAACCATTTGCTCAAAGCGAATGCACAATTCGGGATATTGCAATCGCCACACTGCAGTGGCTTTACACATTTTGTCAATAATGCTTGGGATCTTCTCATTCAGATTGTCACTTTTGCGATCGCGATAGCGCGGTCGCGGCGCGAGGACCCGTTCAGATGAAATCTATTGGGTGGGCGATACTTTTAAGTCTAGTTGCGGCTGGTATGGTACATGCGGATCCACCGATACCGCCGGGCACCAAAATTACAGTTCAGAACTGGCGGCAGTACCAGGACTACATGCCCGAGGGGATGAAGCAGCTTTTTATGGGAAACTACACCTGGAAGATGCCTTCCGACGCCGTAATCGAAATTGGTGCTACTCAGCCAGTGCATCTTCCGCCGAAGTTTTACCAGGACACGGAGAAATATGCCGGCCAGGCAAAGCTCCGTCCGCTGGGCGAGAACCGGTTTCTGATCGACGGATACGTGGCAGGCATTCCCTTTCCAGAGCCGAAAGAGCCCAATAGGGGCGAAAAGATACTCTATGACACATGGTACCGCTATCAAACCTGGGTGGAAACTGGTCAGGTGGGAAACGCCGAAATCGATCGCTATGGCAACGTTACCAATGCGGTAATCAGTGAAGTTAACTTCAAACTCACTCATATAAGCGATGCCGGCGTGCCGACCACTTATCCGGGCAGCGCGGGCATTTTCACCGTCGCCAACCTGGTCGTGGTGCAACCGGAGCAGTCGAAATACACCACGAACCTGGTGATCGTGCCCGACGATTTGACCAAAGACCAGGAAAACTACGTTTTCCTACCGTCCCTGCGCCGCTCGTTGCGGCTTTCGACGGTGGCGCGGTGCTCGCCCCTGGTCGGTGGTGACTATGCACCAGACGATATAAACCTGGATTTCCGTTTCCCGAGTTGAGTAGCAATTTGGTAAAATGTTGCGAAGTCCTTGATGAACGCGGGTTTGGATGGGATCGCAGCGGTACGGAGGTGGCGCGGCGGTGGGTGAGGGCGGCTTGTTGCTGGTGCGGGAATTGGATGAGCGGTTGGGCTTGGGCGAACTCATCGACCGGCACTTGACCGACCCGCGGGGCAAGAACACGCAGTTGCCCCTGACCGACCTCGGACGGCAATCGATATACAGCCGCCTGGCGGGTTACGAGGATGTCAACGACGCCTCGCGGCTTTCCCAAGACCCGGCCTTCCGCCTCATCGGCTCCAGGAAAGTCTGCGAGCGCGGGGGGCCTTGACCTCGCGCCTGCAATCGTTCGAGGCCGAGGCGCTGACAGAGGAGGAGAACCTTGCCGGCCTCGCCGCACTCAATCGCGCGTTGATCGGTAAAGCGGAGGCGATCGATTCGCCTCGGCGGTTGGTGCTCGACATGGACTGCACCGAGGTGCCGGTTTACGGCGCGCAGGAGCGGAGCACCTACAACGGCCATTTCGAGTGTAGCTGCTATCATCCGCTGCTGCTGTTCAACCGCGAAGACGATTGCCTCGCCGCCAAGCTGCGTCCCGGCAACGTCTCCAGCGCTGAGAGCTGGGAAGAACTTCTGCCGCAGGAGATCGAGCGCCAACAGGGCCGGGGCAATGAGGTGGTTTTTCGCGCCGCCGCCGCCTTCGCCAAGCCGGAGCTGTACGAGGCGCTGGAAGAACGTCAGGTCAAATACGTTATCCGCCTTCCCGCCAACGACATTCTGGAGCGCAACGTCGGGGAGTTGCTGAAGCGGCCGGTGGGCAGGCCGAGCTACCGACCAGTGGTGCGGTACAAGAGCTTTCTTTATCAGGCCGGCAGTTGGAAGCGGGCGCGGCGGGTGGTGGCGAAGGTCGAATTCCACTTCGGTGAGCTGTTTCCACGGGTCGGCTTCATCGTGACCAATCTGGGCGGGTCAACCCGCACGGTTGTGCGCTTCTACAATAAGCGCGGCACCGCGGAGCAATCGATCAAAGAGGGCAAGCAGGCGGCGGCGATGACCCGGCTTTCTTGCCACCGCTTCCGCGCCAATGAAGTGCGGCTGTGGCCGAGCGTGCTGGCCTATAACCTCGGCAACTTGTGGCGGCGGCTGGCGCTGCCCAGGGCGATCGGCAACTGGTCGCTCACGAGCTTGCGGCAGCGCCTGGTGAAGACCGGCGGCCGCTTGGTCAAGCACGCGCGCTATTACTGGCTGCTGCTGGCGGAGAGTCACCTCACCCGGCGGCTGTTTGCCGGGATGTTGCGGAAAATCGCGGCCATGCAGATACTGGCCGGATAGCCTGGGGCGTTGGCAGAATTCGAAATCGAGCGGCCACTCAGATGAAAAACGCCGAGGTGTCTTTGGAAATCGGGTGCGGGTGGCCCGGATCGGCCTCTCAGCCCGGCGAAGCGACAGCGCTAAGCCTTGCCGGCCGGGCCAAGCGCGCGCAGCGACACACCCCTCGAAAACTGGCATTACGGCGATCACTTGCGCTATGACCCTGCTGACAGGAAGGGGTCAAAACGGAAATTCCGGAAAAAGGGCCAACCAGCCTCAAACCCTTGTATTACGCCTCCGAATTAAACTATAAACGCGCAAAGCGAGAAATCAAAACGGAAATTCCGGGCTAAAAGAGCACCCAGCCGCAATTTGTACCCCCGAATTTCACAGTGTTCCTTGACGCCCTGCGCGCGGGGATTTAACGGAAAGCCGTGCGTAGTTACCTTTGGTCCTATATGACTTGGCAGAGAAGTTGCGATTCTGCGGCGGCCAGATCAGTCATGTCCAGCGATGTTTGATTTCGATTTGTGCGAATTTCGGCCCCCCTAGCTGAAGCGGCCATTGCGGCGGAGCGCCCATAGGCATCCGGGGTCGACTAGCAAAAATTGTCTGGAGGACGACAATGAATCATAACGGAAGTCTTTCGGAGGGCGGCGCTTCGGCGCTCGGATCGATTATCGCGAGCATCGCGATTCTCGCGGCGATTTTGCCTGCGCGTGTGCGGGCAGCCGCTACGTCCGCTGCGGCGGAGTACATGTTCGTGGACACCGCGGACCTGAGCAATAATGCATTGACCGGCACCTTCTCGCTAACTACCTTCGCCCTGGATTCAACCGGCGTAGCAACTCAAGTTGGCTCACCGGTGGGCAATTTTTGCCCGTTCATCTTGGTGAGCAACCATGGCTTCCTATACGCGTATAACCCCGGCGGCAGCACCACCACCTGCAACAACACCACCATCAACGAATACAAGATTAACTCCGACGGCACCCTTACATCTGAGGGCTCGATAACCACACCCTACCCTATTAACGGGCCGGGTCCCGCGGTCGCGCTTGATGATTCCGGCCTATTCGCTTACGCCGTGTTGTTTGAGAGCAATACGACCGGAGTTGAGGCAATCGAAGAGTACAGCGTCGACCCGAGCACTGGGAAATTAACCGACATTGGAGAATTAGGCGCGATCAATCCCAACCCTTATACCGGGAACTGCGCAGTCGGAAGCAACGTCTTTGACACGCTCCTGGTGGACCCGGAGCTAAGCACACTGTACGCTGAAGGCGCCGCCGCATGCACTGTGGGTGAGTTCTCTATCGACAGCAGCGGCGCACTCACAAGCCTAGGCAGTATCAGTCTTCCCAACAGCGCCTACCCCGGGGGAGTGCCGTTTTCGTCGAGCATCGTGCCGACGGACGACGCGCTCTTCGTGCAGTCGACGGAGCAGGTTGCGCCTTTCGATGAGCAGATCCTCCCGTTCGCTATCGACACTAACCCTGCTGATTCGACCTTCGGGACTCTGACCGCGCAACCAGCCGTCAATGTGACCCCAGGACTGGAAGGGGCACTTGCCGCCACCTCGGATGGCACAGCACTTTTCACCCCCATCCAGGTCCAAACCGCACAATCGTGCAATTTGTCCGGCCAGTACGGCCCGTGTAGCAACTCGCCGCTGCAATCAACCACCACCTCCACCGACCTTAAGGAATTCGCCATCGGGACCAGCGCATCATTGTCGAACGTCAGCACAACGCCGGTCGAGACTCTAACCGTGACGGGGAGCTGTCCCCAGGTCACCGGGCAGGATCAAACGACCTTACTTTGCAGCTTTAGCGGCGGGACGCCGCCTGCGAGCCCAAACATCGGGCTAGGACCATTGTTCTTGGACAACAGCAATTCGCTTCTTTTCTACGCCGATCCGGCAGGCGGCAGCGCGTCCTCCTCATTAATAGAATATCAAGTTGGCTCACCCGGGCTGACCAGAGTTTCTTCGTTGCTGCCGGGTCTTTTCTCCGGCCAAAACTTCGCGATCTTCAGCTATCCCGTGATCCAGTTTTTCACACCCGTAGGCGAGGCGACCCTGACGCCCAAACCGACAAGCGTCATCTTCAAGGGAAAGACGGCGGTGGGCTCGGTCAGCAAGCCCCAGAAGGTCGAGCTCGAAGCTGAGAAAAGCAATACTCAATCAATCACGATTCAGGGCTTGACAGTTGCCGGAACTACTAATCCCAAGGACTTCACCCTCGTCCTGGTCGGTCCGCAGAATAATGAGGTCCCATGCGTTGGCATCACGCTCGCACCTGGGCAGAAGTGCGAGTTCGAGGTTGAATTCACGCCACAGGAGGCGGGCACGCTCATCGGAGGCGCGACCGTGACCAGCAACGCGGTAAAATATCCGACCATCAACGTCCCTCTTGAGGGCGTAGCCAAATGACGGTGTGTTCAGCCTTACGCCAAACCGCGCCTGCCGGTAGACCGGCGGTATTCCGCGGTAAGCACGGCTGCGCAACCGAATTCGGTACGCTTGGCTGGCTGCGCCGTCGCGCTACGGGCGCACTTCGAAGACCGCGTTGAAAGGGGTCTCGGCGGCGCGCCGGAAGCGCCTGAAGCCCGCCGTGTGCGCCACTTGACGCATGCGATTTTCTCCCGCCTGCGCGCCTAGCGCCATCCCGGCCTCCTGCGACAGCGAGGCCAGCGTGCAGAACATCGTCGAGGCGGCGTAGAAGATCCTTCCGACCGGATTCAGATTCTCTTCCAGCTGGTCTCCGGCGCGCGGTTCAACCACCATGAAGACGCCGTCAGGCTTGAGCGACTCGCGCACGTGCCGCGCGGCGCCAATCGGATCGCCCATATCGTGCAGGCAGTCGAAAAATGTCACTAGGTCGTAATTGGCGTTCAGTCCCCTCCTCATCGGGGAAGTTCATTATAAATCTACTGAATATCCAGATACCCGAGTTTACCGTAAGCTCGCTGGGGGATCGGAAGATTTTGATGGTTCTGCATGCGAATAGGCCTTTTATCAACTCGACCAGTCACAGTGAATTTTTGCGGCTGACCACGCCTCCGTTGATGTGGCCACGGCCGGAGTACGCAAAATGGGAAGTGCGCGACGCCTATGTAATCGACATCAGACCGTCAGCATCGTATGCGCATGGCTATTGCTATTCGCGGCGCGTGCTTTACGTTGACAAAGAGACGCTCCAGCCGCAGTGGGCCGACCTCTATGACGCCAACGGCAAGCTGTGGAAGACCGGCCCCGCGCTTAACTATACCCACCCGGTGCCTGGCGGCGGCGAGGCGGTCGCGGTGCCGGCCGGCGCCTGGTATGAGTTGTGGGATTTGGAAAACGGACACGCCTCGATCTCGGTGCCGATGGAGCCCGCGAAATTCAATTCGGAGGTGCCCAGCCGCTACACCAATCTCGAGCGCTACGCGACCCCAGCCGGCCTCGACCAGGTCATGCAATAGCGGTAATGATCCTTCAGTTCCCTCGCCCGCATTGATCGGTGGGCGAGGGAACTTGAGAAGTTTGGAGGCACTCCTTCCGTTTTGAAAGCGCCGACACTTTTGCGCAAAAGATGCCTTCCGGCATTGACGCTGCTCCTGGTGCTTGCGCTGATTGGTTGCGCTAACGCACAGGGGCCGGGCGAACCTGCGCGCCATCAATTCCATGATGTTTCGCATTGGGCGGAGGTCTTCGAGTCGCCGGCGCGCGCCAAATGGCAGAAACCCGCCGAAGTGGTCCGTGCGCTTGATCTGAAACCGGGCCAGACGGTCGTCGATATCGGCGCGGGGACGGGCTACTTCACCCGCCGCTTTGCACGCGCGGTTGCCCCGTCCGGCCAGGCCATTGGACTGGATATCGAACCCGGGATGGTCGCCTACATGAAGGCTGATGCGGCCAAACTGAAACTGCCCAACTACCATGCGCGCGTGGTGAGCGCTGACAGCCCTGAGCTGCCGCCGGATTGCGCCGATCTGGTGTTCTTCTGCGACGTCCTGCACCATATTGGAAATCGCGATTCGTACCTGCAAAAACTCAAGCCGGCGCTCAAGCCGGGTGGGCGCGTCGCGGTGATCGATTTCAAGCGCAGCTCGCCGATAGGCCCACCGGCCGGGATGAGGATCTCCCGCGAGCAAATGATCGATCAATTCAAGCAGGCGGGCTATCGCCTGGTCGGCGAGCGCGATTTCCTTCCTTATCAGTATTTCCTGGAATTCAAGCCCGCGCCGCGCAATTGATCCGGCTTCCCGCCGTCGGATGCCGCAGATTCTATCGCGCCCGCGCTGAACTAGGCCATTGTACCGGTGCACCGCGCCGTCCAAGACTGTACGTTTGTGTCTATTGATCCCACAATAAACCCAGGACCAACGCCGTGAAGCTCCAAACCATGCTGATTCATGCCGGCGACGTGCAACCGCGATTTGCCGGTGCGGTTACATTGCCGATTTTCCAGTCCTCTACCTTCGAATACGAGGGCCAGCGAAAGTACGAGGACGTCAAATACATCCGGCTTAACAACACTCCTAATCATGTCGCTGTCGGCAAGGTGCTGGCCGCGATCGAAGGCGCCGAGGCGGCGGTTGTAACCGGCAGCGGGATGGCCGCAATATCCAGTACTTTGCTGGCACTGCTCAAAGCCGGCGACCATCTGCTGGCGCAGCAGGGTCTATACGGCGGTTCGCACACGTTTATTACGGACCACCTTCCGGATCTCGGCGTCAGTTTCGATTTCATCAACGCGGCCGAGCCCGAGAGCTGGCGCGCCAAGCTCAAGTCCAACACTAAAGCAGTCCTGGTGGAGACGATTTCCAATCCGCTGCTGCAGGTCCTGGACCATCGCAGGATGGTGGATTTCGCGCGGGCGCATGGACTGGTCTCGATCATCGACAACACCCTCGCCAGCCCGATCAATTTCCGCCCGCCCGCCTTCGGCTACGATCTGTCAGTCCACAGTTGTACGAAATACCTCAACGGTCACTCGGATATCGTGGCGGGCGCGGTCATCGGGAAGGCGGAACTGGTCGAGCGCGTCAATCGGAAGGCGGTCCATCTGGGCGGATGCCTCGACCCGCACGCCTGTTTCCTGCTGGAGCGGGGCATCAAAACACTGGCTCTGCGCGTGCGCCAGCACAACGAGAACGGCCAGAAGATGGCAGAGGTCCTCGAGAGCCATCCGAAGGTCGCCCGGGTGATCTATCCGGGCCTGCCCAGTCATCCGGATCACGCAATCGCTCGCGAGTTGCTCGACGGTTTCGGCGGCCTGCTCAGTTTCGAGTTGAAAGGCGCCGCTTCCGCGCAGCGCCTGATCGAGCATCTGCGCATCCCGGTCCACGCTCCCAGCCTTGGAGGAGTCGAATCGCTGATCACCCTGCCGGCGCGGACTTCTCACGCCGGACTGGATCCGCAGGAGCGCCGCCGGTTGGGAATTTCCGACGGACTGATCCGGCTGGCAATCGGAATCGAGGCGGCGGAGGATTTGATCGAAGATATGGCGCAGGCGCTTGGCTTCGCTTGAGGATTTCAAACGGGTCGCCTTGCGGACTCCGGCTCTGGCGCTGAGCGAAAGTCTCGCGGCGGGCTTTCCAACCGGAGCTGACTGCGGTATCAATCATCAAGATAATCCCCGGCCCAGGAACAGGCTCCGAACCTAACGGGCAGGGCCGTTCACAAAAACAAGCGGCAATGGGCCGCCGAGGAGGCTAATTTGCACGAGTTCAGTTACGAGGCTCCCACCACGGTCGATCAGGCAGTCAAGCTGCTCTCCGCTGATGGTGACAGTGCGCGGATCATCTGCGGAGGCACCGACCTGCTGATCCAGATGCGCAATGCGGTACGTAAACCCAGGCTCCTCGTGGACGTCAAAGCGATCCCGGAAATGCGCCAGATCAGCTTCGATCCCAAAACGGGTCTGAAGCTTGGGGCGGCCGTCCCGTGCATCGAAATCCACGAAAATCAGACGATGCGCAAGTATTACCCGGGCTTGACCGAAGCCGCTCATCTGATTGGGTCGTTGCAGATTCAAAGCCGCGCTTCGATCGGCGGCAACCTGTGCAATTCCTCTCCGGCTGCCGATACCAGTCCGGCGCTGCTGGCTTTGGGCGCGGTCGCGAAGATCGCCGGCCCCAACGGCACGCGCGAAGTGCCGGTGGAGAAGTTTTTCACCGGACCCGGTCAGAATGTGCTCCAGAAAGGGGAGATTGTGGTCCAGATCCTGATTGCCGCCCCTGCGCCTCATAGCGCCGACCGCTATATCCGCATGATCCCGCGCAACGAGATGGATATCGCGATCGTCGGCGCCGGCGCCTGCGTGACCCTGGACGGCGACAAGGTGACGGCAGCGCGGATCGGGCTGGGCGCGGTGGCCCCCACACCGATCCTGGCGCCCAAGGCGGCCGAGTATCTGATCGGCAAGAAACTGGACGAAAAGACCGCGGAGCGCGCCGGCGAACTGGCCCGGGAGGCCGCCTCGCCGATCGACGACATGCGCGGGACCGCCGAATATCGGCGCCATGTAGTGGGCGTGTTGACCCGGCGCGCGCTGCTGGGAGCGGCCGAACGCGCACGCCAGAATTAATCATTCCAGGAGACAGGCAGGAAGCGAATAATGGCTAAGAAACAACTGGTGGAAACAACGATCAACGGCGAGCCCGTTGAATTTTTGTGCGAGCCGCGTCAGAGCCTGCTCGAGTCGCTGCGCGACATCCTGGGACTGACCGGGAGCAAGGAAGGATGCCTGACCGGTGACTGCGGCGCCTGTACGGTGCTGGTCGATGACCGCCCGGTGTGCTCATGCCTGATGCTGGGCGTGGAGGCGCGCGGCAAGAAGATCACCACCGTGGAAGGTCTGGCCGAAGGCACCAAACTGCATCCGTTGCAGCAGAAATTCCTCGAAGACGCCAGCCTGCAATGCGGCATCTGCACGCCCGGTTTTCTGATGTCGGCCAAATCGCTGCTCGACCGCAATCCCAATCCGACCGAGGCCGAAATCCGCTACGCGCTGGCCGGCAACCTGTGCCGGTGCACCGGCTACGACAAGATCGTGCGCGCCGTGATGGACGCCGCCAAGGTCATACAGGCGCGATAACTCAGGCATAAATATGGATACGCCCCAGACCCATCAGTTCAAGGTTATCGGTACCCGGCCGGTCCGCCACGACGGTTTGGACAAGGTCATTGGACGGGCCAAGTATGGCGCTGACTACAGCTTCCCGGGGATGCTCTACGGCAAAGTGCTGCGCAGCCCTTACGCTCACGCCCGGATCAAATCGATAAATGCCGAGAAGGCCTTGCGGCTGCCGGGCGTCAAAGCGGTCGTTACCCACGATGACTTCGCGCCACAGACCACCGCGCCCGTCTATCGCATGGGTGGCGAGGCCGCGGTCAATCCACTTTACCTGGCGTCCAATATCCTGGCCAAGGACAAGGTGCTCTATGCCGGTCAGGGTGTGGCCGCTGTGGCTGCGACCAGTCCGCATATTGCCGAGGAAGCGCTGGGCCTGATCGAGGTCGAGTATGAGCCGCTGCCGATCGTGTTGGACGTGCTCGACGCGATGAAACCCGGCGCGCCGATAATCAATACGACCATCCGGCGCAAGGAGCGTCCCGATGAAGAGACCAATATCGCGGGCGAATTCCAATTCAAGCGCGGCGATATCGAAGCCGGTTTCAAGTCGGCCGACATCATAGTCGAGCGTGAATTCCGCACCGAGATGGTCCATCAGGGCTATATCGAACCGCCCAACGCCCTGGGGATCTTCTCCGGTGACGGTCATGCGACGGTGTACACCTCGACCCAGGGACCGTTCGATGTGCGGATCATGTCGGCGACGCTGCTGGGGCTTCCCGAAGGCAGCGTCAAGGTGGTCCCGGCTGAAATCGGCGGTGGTTTCGGCGCCAAACTCACCGTACATATCGAACCGGTGGCGCTGCTGCTGTCAAAGCATGCCGGCGGACGCCCGGTCAAAATGGTGATGACGCGCACCGAGATGATGCGCGGAGCGACCGGACCGACCTCGGGGTCGGTACTGCGGGTGAGGATGGGCGCGACTAGGGACGGCAAAATCGTCGCCGCCAAATGCTGGTTCGCTTACGAGGCTGGCGCCTTTCCCGGCTCGCCCGTATGGCTGGGATGTTTCACCGGGCTGTCACCATACAATATCGACAACTTCCTGGTTGACGGCTACGACGTTCTCGTCAACAAGCCCAAGACCAGCTCCTACCGCGCGCCCGGCGCAACCAATGCCGCGTTCGCGGTCGAATGCGTGGTGGATGAACTGGCGCAGCGATGCGGGATGGATCCGCTCGACTTCCGGATCAAGAACGCGTCGCGCGAGGGTACGCCTTCGGTCATGGGGCCGAAATTCCCGCGCATCGGATGCGTCGAAGTCTGCGAGGCACTCAAGCGCAGCGCGCATTACCAGACCCCGCTGGCGCAGGTGCCAGGCAAGTATCGTGGCCGCGGCGTCGCAATTGGGTTTTGGATCAACGGCGGAATGCAGTCCTCCGCGATCGTCAACGTCCACGCCGACGGTACCGCCAGCCTGGTCACCGGATCGGTCGATATTGGCGGCTCGCGTGCGTCCACCGCGATGGTCGTGGCGGAGGTATTGGGATTGCGCGCCGAAGACGTACGCCCCGCCGTGGCAGATACAGATTCGATCGGCTACACTGACGGGACGGGCGGCAGCCGCGTGGCATTCGCCACCGGACTGGCAGCCTACCAGGCCGCCAACGATGTTGTGCGTCAACTCAAAGAACGTGCGGCGAAAATCTGGGAAATTTCGCCTGAGGATGTCGACTGGATCGACGGCAAGGCGGTCTCCAAGCGCAACGGCGTCGCGCCGCTGACGCTGAAGGATCTCGCGCCGCGGCTAACGCGCACGGGTGGACCGGTTACCGGACGAGCCAACGTATACGCGACCGGAGTCGGCCCTTCATTTGCCGGATGCCTGGTGGACCTCGAGATCGATCCCGATACAGCCAAGGTCCAGGTGCTGCGATGCACGGTGGTACAGGACGTTGGCAAGGCGATTCATCCCAGCTACGTCGAAGGCCAGATGCAGGGTGGAACGGTACAGGGCTTGGGCTGGGCGCTGAACGAAGAATACGTTTATGACGAGAAAGGAAATCTGCGCAACGCCAGCTTCCTGGACTACCGGATGCCGACCTGCCTGGATCTGCCCATGATCGACCCGGTGATGGTTGAGGTCGCCAATCCGGGCCATCCGCTGGGCGTGCGCGGCGTGGGCGAGGTGTCGATTGTGCCGCCGCCGGCGGCGGTAGCCAACGCCGTTTCGGCGGCAGTGGGGACGCGCATTACGGATTTGCCGATATCGCCGCCGCGTCTGTACAGGATCCTGGCGGCCAGACATGGCTGATCAACCGCCGTCGGTGTAAGCTTAACTTGGAGGCGGAGGTTTCCGCCTCCGCTTTGACGCTGAGATGCCTATTGTTTTCATACCTTCATTGCTGCGCAAATTCACCGGGGGGAAAGAGTCCGTCGTGATCCCGGGCCGCACGGTCGGCGAGGTGGTCCGCAATCTGGACCAGCAGTTCCCTGGCTTCCGCGATCAGGTCGTGGAAAACGACGACCTGAAAAGCTCAGTCGCGGTCTCCATTGACGGCGACCTTGCTGTCGGCGGCCTGCTGGAGCAGGTCAGCGAATCCAGCGAGATCCATTTCGTACCGGCAATCGGCGGCGGCTGACCCCGAACTTGCGGCGCAGCATCCTGCCTTACAGTTTGATCGCGGCGGCGGACACAACTTCGCCTTGGCTCCCAGCCATAAAGCGTCAGACCTTGCGCGAGACGGCCACAGCCAGAATGATCCTTGGATGAGGTTGGCCTGTCGCCCGCAGTTGGAACGGTTACGCAATCCGTTTGCGCTCTTATTGGGACTGCTGCTGCTGAGTTGGTCGACTTTGCCGGCCGAAGCCGTCGGCCCCAATCATGCGCGGATGGTGATCCTGATGGTTTGGGACGGCTTGCGTCCTGACTCGGTTACCGCGTCCGCCACGCCGAATCTGTACGCGCTTGGAAATAGCGGCGTGTATTTTTCGGATCACCACTCGATGTATCCTCCGCTGACGATGGTTAACGGGGCGGCCTTGGCGACGGCCGCCGCGCCAGGTGTCAACGGGATTCTCGCCAACAAGATGGATTTGGCGCATCTGTTTGGTCCCGGCGCCTTACAAGACGGCGCGTTGGCTGCGGTCCAAACCAAGCCCGTCGCGCTGGAAAACACGCGGCTGCTGCAGGCTTTGAACGGTCATGCCGCGCTGGATGGTGAATTGGTCGAAGGGAAAACCGTCGCCCAGCAATTATTGCGGATGGGCGGTTTCGTCGGCATTGTCGGCAAGACCGGACCGACATTTCTGTTCGACGATCGCGTCGATGCCGCGGACAACAGCGCGGATCGCGAGATCTTTGTCAGCGATAACGAAGTCGCACCGCCCTCCCTCGCAAAGCTGCTGGGAAGTGGATTGGACAAAGCGGGATTCGCCGCCGCCCTTAGAGATAACCCGCCTTTTGGCGAACAGGACAAGCATCTGACCGATGTTTTCATCGAGCATGTCCTCCCGGCTGCCGCCCGCGCGCTAAAGACGAATCGGCCTGTGCTGCTGGTGCTTTGGCAGCACAATCCCGATATCACACAGCATGAGGACGGCCTGGGTACGGCGAACTTTTATCGCGCCCTCAGCATCTGCGACGCCAATCTCGGACGGGTAATCGCAGCGCTGCGAAAGATGGGCCTGGCAAGCCGCACCGACCTGATAGTCGTATCCGATCATGGTTTCGCAACGATCAAGATGCGGATTGAACTGGCCGATCTGCTGGTTGCACAGGGGCTGAAGCAGTCGAAGACCAGTGATGATGTCGTCGTGGCGAACAACTTCGGCAGCGACGAAATTTATCTTTCGCCGCGCATCAACCCCAAAGCCCGCGCCGAACTGATGCGCAAAATCGTTGCTTATGCCGCCGCGCAGCCATGGTGCGGTCCGATCTTCAGCCGCGCCATCGACGGAGGATCGATACATGGCTATGCGGGCGAGATACCGGGAACGTTCGATCAGGGATGGTTCGGGCTGCTCAACTCGGCGCGGTCCGCCGACCTGGTCATCTCGTTCAGCGAGTCCGCAGCTGACAACTCCAAGCTGACCGGTCCTGAAAATCCCGCCGTCGTATTGGGTGGCGGAGGAAAACGCGGCGAGCGCAACCGCTCCCAGCCGTTGGTCCATCCGGTTATTGGAGTTTCCTATGCCGATTCAAGTGAGTGGGCAACCACCGGCAACGGCACTCATGGCGCACTGGGCCGATACGACATACACAACTTCGCCGTTGCCGCCGGACCGGATTTCCGCCACGGTTTCGTCGATCCGGCACCGAGTTCGAATATCGATATCGCGCGGACTATCGCGATGCTGCTGGGCAAGGAGACCGCCGTCACGACCCGGCAGCCATTTGCCGCCCGTGTCCTAAGCGAGTCTCTGAAGGGCGGCTCGCTTCCGGCCTATCATCGCGTCCCCATCAGCGTCACGCTCGATCTGCCGGGCAAGCGCGTAATCTCGACGATCGAAATCGAGCAGGCAGGCGGCGAGCGCTACGCGACCGACGCTAACGTCAAGCGCATCACGATGGCAAATCTTGCGCCCGGCACGCATCAGCGCTGAAGCGCTGGTTCAGCCAATGGCGTCAGCGCCAAGCGCCATGTAATACTTGGAACTCCCCGCCGGCGGCAAACGAAGCTTGCGGGTCTGAGTACAACCGCGGAGAGGTGGCCGAGCCCGGTTTAAGGCGCACGCCTGGAGAGCGTGTAGACTCGGAAGGGTCTCGGGGGTTCAAATCCCCCCCTCTCCGCCAGAAGTCACTGCAAAGAAGCCCGAGTCTATCCCTGGAATACGAAGTCGCCGGCGCGGCGATCCTGACGTCGTCGCCTGGTTCCGCTGTCGCAGTGGGCGGGGTTGCGGGCAGGCGCATCATGCTCGGCGCCGGCTCTCGACCTGCAAAGACGATGGCGCCCGGAAACAAGACCGGGCGCCATCAGAAACCAGAAAACAAACCAAGGAGGACAACCTAGCTTTACATCAATAAGATAACACTTTACCAACGGAACGGCGCGCAATTGTCAACAGCACCCGGCCATGTTCCAATCGCCTGCACGGGAGAATACAGCAGCGGCGGTAGCGGCGCCGGCGCGCTGCGCGCCTTGCGCAATACACCAATCAAAACGCGCCGCCTTCGCGGGAAACTTTTGCCGGCCTGCCCAAACCGGTTCGCGCCGCGGACATCCGGACGACCGCGCAACTTTCCGGGGCCGGAGAAAAAGCTCGCAGGTCGAGGTGGCTGTGGGAAAGCCCGGTTCACATGCCCGGTTGGGCGTCGAGCCCTACCTGATGGCCTTTGGCTCGCCATGATGGTTTTGGGTAGGCTGTTGCATAACCTGGGCGGGAAAAGGAGCACTGGTTCAATGGATCTGAACTATAGCCCCGAACAAGAGAGATTCAGAGAGCGGGTGCGATCGTTTCTCAAAGCCAACCTGCCGGCCGGGTGGGGCGCCGCGGGCTACGTCCCTTTGCGCGGCCAGGCATATCTGGAGTTTATGCGCGATTGGACCAAACGCCTGGCGGACAACGGATTCCTCGGCATGTCATGGCCAAAGGAATACGGCGGCCGCGACGCGAGCCAGATCGAGATGGCGATCTTCAACGAGGAGATGGCGCGCCATCGCGCGCCCGGGCCGATCAATATCATCGGGCTGACGATGGCGGGGCCCACGTTAATTGTGCATGGCACTGCTGAGCAGAAGCGGCGCCATCTTTCCAAAACGCTCTCCGGCGAGCAGATGTGGTGCCAAGGATTTTCGGAGCCGGGCGCGGGCTCCGACCTCGCGGCGCTCAAGACCCGCGCCGAACTCCGGGGCGACGAATTCATCGTCAATGGTCAAAAGGTGTGGACCTCGGGCGCGCACCTGGCGGATTGGTGTTTTTTGCTGGTGCGCACCGATCCCTCCGCCCCCAAACATCGCGGCATCAGCTACCTGCTGGTGGACATGAAAACGCCGGGGATCACGGTCCGCCCGCTGCGCCAGATCAGCGGCGAAGCGGAATTCAACGAAATGTTTTTCGAAGACGTGCGCGTGCCGCGGGAAAACCTGGTCGGCAAGCTCAACGATGGATGGCGGGTGGCGATGACCACGCTGTCCAACGAGCGCGGGACGATGGCGTTCGCGCTGGCGGCACGGTTCGAGAACACGTTCAATGAGGTGGCGGAGCTGTGCCGGCAAATGGGCGCGGCGCAAAATCCCGTCGCGCGCCAACAGATCGCCCAATTCTATATCGACCTCCAGGCGCTCAAATACAGTCTGTATCGTGATTTCTCCAAACTGTTGCGCGGCGATACGCCCGGTCCCGAGGGTTCGATTTCAAAGATCAGATGGTCAGAGCTGGACCAACGGATGGAAGAATTCGCGGTTGCATTACAAGGCGCCGGCGCCCAACTGACGCACGGCGCCTCCTATGCGATCGACTCCGGGCGTTGGCAGATCCAGTTGCTGCGTTCGCGATCCGCCACAATCGGCGCCGGCACCTCGGAAATCCATCGCAATACCATCGCCCAGCGCATTCTCGGCATGCCCAGGGGTCACTGATTCCCGCCGCGACAAACCGGGCCCGAGTGCCACCGGCGATATGATCAAGAGTTAACCGCCACACGTGGCGGCATCTTTGCCGCCGCTTCGAGTTCAACCGCCATGTGTGCGAGATGGCATTATCGGAGCACCTGCCCGCTGATCCGCAACGCGCCCCCGCGGTGTTGCCATGCGCCGCTACCTTTTCGCGTGCGGGGTGTTTTGCCAGGGCGGTCAGGTGTCGAGCTTCAGCACCTTGCGGGCGTTGTTGCGCAGGAACTTCGGCCAGACCTCGTCCTTGAACGGCACTGATTTCATATCCGTCATGATGCGCTCGAGCGACAGGCCCATCGGGAAGTAGCCCGCATATATTATTTTGTCGGCGCCTCGGGTATTGGCGTATTTGATAATCGCTTCCGGATAATGCTTGGGCGCGAAGGCCGAGGTTGAATAATACAGATTCGGCCATTTCAGCATCAGCTTGACCGCGAGGTCCTCCCACGGCTCGCAGCCGTGGCGCGTCACAAAGACCAGTTCGGGAAAATCGTACATCACGCGATCGATCAGGCGCACTTCCTGCGGCCACATCGGGAACCTCGGCCCCGGCACGCCCGCGCAGGCAAATATCGGAACGCCCAACTCGACGCACTTCGCATAAATCGGGTACATCAGGGGATCGCCCAGCCCGACTTGCGGATTATAGCCGGCGTTGAACGCGCTGAAAGCGCGCACGCCATAGGTTTCGTATTGTCGCACCATGTCGCGCAGGCCGTCCACGCCGCGATTCGGATCCACGTTGCCGATAGCGAGGAAGCGGTCGGGATGCTCTTTGAGCGCCTTCCGGGTGACTTCCCCGCCTACGCCGATAAGCCCGATTTCGATGCCAAACCGGTCCATCTCGTGCAGTGTGATCGAAACCGGATCCTTCGCTGTGCCGTACAACTCCTTCGGCACGTTCTTGAACATGTATTCGACAGGGAAATCGAATTTCGCCGATGGGTCTTTGAGCTGCGCACGGATAAAGTCGTAAACTTTGAAATCCTCGGCTGGAAAACCGATCATCGTGTCGATGATGCCGATATTGCTGGGCATGGCCATGGCTTAGCGAGCCTCCGCAAGAGCATCCCGGAAGAGATAACACGCCGTGTCGCGAGGAATCTGTTCGCGCGGCAAAGGAGTTTCCACCTGCGCCGGCGTCGGTCCGACCTTTGCCGCCCGCGGTTTCAACTTCTCCAGGTCGAAGTGATACAGCGCCGCGGCGTTCAAACCGAGCAGCTTTCGCCGCCGCGCGTCGGGCATGCTGCCGAAGGTCAACCGCAGAGATTCCAGCGTGTAGGGGAAGGTACCCTCATAATGAGGATAGTCGTTGCCCCACAAGACGTGATCCTCGCCGATTTCGTCGATACCGGCGAGATCGGCTTTGCTCGGAAAGCTCGCGCCATAGTAGCAATGACGCTTGGCGTATGCGCTGGGCGGTTCTTTCAGCGGCAGGTCCATCCCCTTGTAGTTCATCTCGCCCTGGGAGCCCGCTTTGATCGCATGATAGGCGCGGTCCATCGAAGCGAGCACCGGCGCAACCCAAGCGCATCCCGACTCGGTCAAAATGTGCTTGAGTCTGGGAAACTTCTCGAACACTCCGCTCATGATGAGATGGCGGTAACCGGCTTGGCCGTAAAAGGTCACATCCTGGATCCAGATCGATTCCGCCACCGCGCCCTGACCATAATCCGGCAGCCCTTGCCCGGTATGCTGATTGATGACGAGGTCATGGTCCTGGATGGCCGCGAATACGCGGTCCCACGCCGGATCGTAAAGCGGCTTGAGCCAGTAGGCGTCAGGCGGGATGAGCGGAAGGAGCACGCCGCCGCGCAAGCCCGCTTTGGCGATAAACTCGATGTCCTTGATTGCCTCGTCGAAGTCGTTGGGCAGGATCAGCCCGATTCCGGCCCGCCGGACCGGGTCTTCGTCGCAGAAATCCTTGAGCCATCGATTGTGAGCGCGGATGCCGGCCAGACATCGCTCGTATTCATCAGGCTTGGGCGGATGAGCGGTGACGATGCTGGTGCGGTAAAACGGCGGCACGGTATTGGGAAACACCACTTCGCCGACCACGCCCTGGCTGTCCTGGTCCTTGTTCCGGATGCCGAAGTCCCAGTTGCGCATCTTCTTGGAGCCATAATGCTCCTGGGACGGGTTTTTGTAGCCGCCACGCCATTCGTCGAATTTTTCCCGCCACTGCGGATCGAGATATTCCCGATACTGGGCGTGGCTGCCGCCCGCATGCGTGTCCGCGGTGATAAGTATGTAAGGCTCCTGACTCATCTCGCATCCCCTGAGATTGCGTAACTTTGCTGCAGGCGAAATCTCCAAATCGAGGATCATCCTCGCCCGCCCGGCGCCCATGAAGTCAACCGCCGGCCGCGCGATCCTGCACTGTCACACTCTTAGCAGAGTCCTGATGGGGGTCAACGGTTGGGAATGGAGCAGATTCAGCTCGATTGCAGCAATGGAATAACCTCGCGAGCGAAGCGTTCCAGTTGAACTGCATGATCCTGGGCTGATGCGGTGGCAGCCAGGACGAACTCCCGCGCTCCTGCATTCCTGAACTCGGCGATTTTAGCCGCCACGTCGGAAGGAGATCCGAGCGCGCAATAGCGGCGGGCGGCCGCGCGAAAATCCATCGCGTAATATCCGCCAATCATGCGGGCTGCGACTTCCAGGGATTGTTCGAACGACTCTCCGATATTGAAAAAGAGGAACAGCCCGGTCCCGAAATTATCCAGATGGCGACCCCCGTCCGACGCGAATTGAGCGATCTGCTCCAGTCCCCGCGCATAACGCTGCGGCGTGATTACGTAAGGTATCCAGCCCTGCCCAACGAGGGCGGCGCGCCGCAGCGCGGCTTCCGCCCGTCCACCCAACCAGATTGGCGGACCGCCGGGGCTTAACGGCTTGGGTTTGAGCTCCAGTGAAGGAAAATCGAAATATCTGCCGTGATGCTCGACCGGCGACTCCGTCCATAAACGCCGCAGCACGCTCAACGCTTCATCCATCCTGCCCCCGCGTTGACGAACGTCGATACCGCAAGCCTTGTACTCAGCGACAAATTCGCCGCCGACGCCGACCCCAAATATGAATCGGCCAGCGCCCAGCAAGCGATCGATGGTTGCAACCAGTTTGGCGACCACCGCCGGCGGCCGCAGCGGCAGCAGGTACACGGAGGTTCCGTAGCGCAATTCGGGCGCGAGCGCCGCCAGATACGCCAGCTGGATTAGCGGATCGTTGATCGGGACATGAGCTGCTATATGATCGCCCGCCCAAATCGATTCATAGCCGAGAGCGCGCGCCTGCCTGACCACTTCGCCGGCATGCGCACCATCGGTCAGATTCACGGTGATTCCAAAGCTCAGGCGGTTGGCTAATCCGATATCAATCGAATTTCCCATTTTTGTTTCTGAATACAGGCCGCAACTATAGTTTGCAGCCGACGTCCACACCAATCATCCGGGCGGTAATCGCGCCGCCGGCGTCCGAGCAAGGCAGTATCGCCGTCAACCATATCAGATCGGCGCCGAAACCAGCAGCCGAGTCTGCGCTGCCACCAGCGCGCGGTACCTTTTCGGTTCCTGCCCACTGGCCAATTGGTTTCAGCCAACGCCGGATACGCAATTACGACTTGAAGCGCTGTTTGAGCCAGGCGGTCACCTCAGCCATCGCTGCCTTGGACTTGTCCAGCACCGCTTGCATTCCGAAGAAGCCGTGATGCACGCCCTCGTAGCGCGTTACCTGGGTAGGGACGCCCGCTTGCGCCAGAAGTTTGCCGTAATGCTCGCCTTCGTCGCGCAAGACGTCGAGTTCCGCGGTGATAATCAACGCAGGCGGCAGCCCGCGCAAATCACGGGCGCGCGCCGGCGAGGCGTAGGGATTGTCCGCTTCGGCCTCATCATTGAGGTAATGACTCCAGTACCATCTCATGCCGGCCGCGGTAAGACCGTAACCCTGGCCGTTTTCCACGTAAGAGGGATAGCCAGGTTTGGGGTAATCGGTGACCGGAACGATCATAAGCTGCCCACATAGAGGCGGACCCCCGCGATCGCGAGCCATCAGCGCGGTCACCGCGACCATGTTGCCGCCCGCACTGTCTCCGGCTAGGACAATATGCGCGGCGTCAGCATTGAGCTCAGCGGCGTGCGCAGCCGCCCATTTGGTCGCCGCATAACAATCTTCGGGACCTGCGGGGAACTTGTGCTCGGGCGCTAGGCGGTAGTCCACCGACACCACCACGCATCGCGCCGCATTGCAGAAGTTGCGGCATCCGCGATCGTGCGTGTCCAGACTGCACATCACGAAACCGCTGCCGTGGAAGTACATCATCAGGGGAAACGGCCCATCGCCGCCGGGTGTGTAGATGCGGACAGGCAAATCGCCGCCGGGGCCGGGAATCACGCGATTGACTACCGACGCGACCGGCACCACGGGCAGCTTGTCAGTTGGATTGTATTGCGCGGCCAGCGCGCGGGCCTGCTGGACGGACAGGGTCTCGAATCGCGGCAGTTTGAGCAGCTGCTCGAGTATTGGCTTGAGCTGCGGGTCCACTGGCATGCTGGGTCTCTCCTTGTTCCAAATCCAATCGGCTCCCGCTTTGTGGGCCCCGCATTGGGTCAGGTAACTCATCAATTTAGCAAGGCCGCGTTCGCGAAGCAGGCGGGATAAGCGACTGGGCGGCGGATGGACAAAATGGAGCGCAACTCTGCTACACTGTCGCAGGCCAGGTTTTGAGAGGAGCGAATCGCGATGGCAGAGGCCGAACAATTGGCTGCCGAGATGCACGCCTTTTATCCACGCTACATCGATTCATTCAACGGCAATGATACCGAGGCCTACGTAGCGAATTTCTCTTTTCCCTGTGTCCTACTCGGCGGAAAGCAGCCGGTGACCGTGGTCAGCGACGCGACCACGTGGGCCCGGATGATGGCGAGTACGAAGGAGATCATGCGAAGCAAGGGTTGGGCGCGCACCGGGATCGAAAAGACATATGCGTGGCCCACTGCTCCGGATATGGGTCTGCTGATGTCGGATTTTGTTCGTTACCGCGCCGACGGCAGCGTGCTGATGCGCGGACGCGCCTGCTACACACTGCGCCGCGAGGATAGCGGTTTGAAAATTATCGCGATGATGGAAGTGGCGCCGCCGATGCTCGGTCCCGGCAATATCCCGCGCCCCTGACCACCAGCGCCCGCCAACCGCCGTTTTCACAACGGTTGCTCACGAGGATTGGTGGCGGATCGGGTTGAGGTGCAAACCGAGGGCAAATTCTGCGGCTGTTCACGTCCGCGCCTTTCCACGATGACAAGAGTTTTGCCGTACTCTCTGGTTCGGCTTGGCAATTCCATTGGCATCGGCACCGCAGCCGCGCAAATTGGGCTTTGGCTGGCGGGGCACGTGTTTCAAATCGCCGCGGAAAGGGGTCAGAATAAGGTCTTTCGCAGATTGAAGGCTGGAGGACCGGCCGAATTTTGGATCGGAGCAGTAACTTGGTGCAAAGAATAGGTTCGTTTCGGGCGGCTGTGGCGATTTCCATGGCGTTGGTAAGCGGCGTGGCGGCCGCCGCGCTGCCGCCCGCGATGCCCGAGGCCAAATCGCTCGGAAATCGTATTCTCGAACTAACCCGCGATCCGTCGTGCAAAGCGAATCAGGCGGCTTGCCGGGAAAAACTGCGCAGGCTTCTCGAGCAATACTGGGACACGACCGAAATGGCTCGGTCGGCGCTAGGCTACCATTGGAAAAGTCTCAACCCCGAACAGCGTGCGCAGTTCACCCGGCTTTTCAGCAACCTGGTCGAGTCGATTTACCTCTCAGAATCGAATTTTTCCAAAGCTGAGAACTACACTGACACGGTCAAGGTTGACTACGTCAGGGAAACTCCCGAAGGCGAGGGCTACCGCAAAATCGACACCACGATTACGCTCAAGCCTGGCCAGGAGCCGATTAAAGTTGACTATCGGATGCGATGGGTCGATGGCATGTGGAAGGTGTACGACGTGATTGTCGCCGACATCAGCCTGACCGGGAATTACCGCAACCAGTTTAATCGCATCATCAACAGCCGCGGCTATCCTGAATTGGTCCAGATGCTTCAGGACAAATTGAAGCAGATCAAAGGGTCAGCAGGCGCATGAGTAAACTTACCGGGATGAGTCGTTCCGGCCCACGGTTGTGTCGACGGGGAGCATTTTGTATCGAAGGGAGCATTCGCTCATCCGGGATGTTAAGAGCAGGAGAAGAGAAGTGAGAAGGAAAATTCACAAATTCCGAAACGCCGGACTTATGGTTCCGAGGCTCTGAAGCTGTCCTTCCTGGCTCCTCTTTTCTTCTCCGCTCAATGAACGCCTAATACGCGGAATCCCTTGTCTTCCAGTGCAGCGATCACCGGCTGCAGCGAGTCGGCGCGGATAACCAGATAATAAACGCGCTCTTCTTCCCATCGATCCCGGTAGGTTCCCAGGCCGAGGATCTCGCCCCCGGCGCTGTGGATCACCTGTGACGCGCTCGGCAGGTCGTGCGGTCCGCTTTCGTCGAGCATGATATCGATGCGAGTCGCGTTTTCCTCGGTGGTGCCGAAAATCTCCAGGAATGCGCCCAGCAGGTCGGCAGTTGTGATGATGCCGACAAGCTTTCCCCGATCGACCACGGGAAGTCCGCTGATTTTCCGCTCCAGCATTATCTCCGCGGCTTCTTCCATCGTAGTCTCGGGAGTGACGGTGATTGGGTTCTCCGTCATCGCCCCGCTGACCTTGGTGTCTTTCAGATGGCCCTGGTGTTGGCGAACATCGGCATCGGAAAGCATCCCGACCAGCTTGCCGTTATCGGTTACGGGCAGATGCCTGAAGTTGCCCGCATTCATCCGATGTTGCGCTTCGGCCAGCGTATCCATAGGTGAAGCAGTAACCGGATTTTTCGCCATGCGACTGGCTACTAGCATAGTATCGTCCTCACGGTATGACGCGATCGGCGCCTGCGTAGTTAAGCTGTACTCAGCTTAAGCAAACAGCTTGCCATCGCTGAATGACGCCAATAGATACAGCCGGAATTGAACGAATGCTCTGTTCAAGGAATGGTGTCGAGCCGATTCCGAGACTTCGGTCAAACTCGAACGCCGATTAAGGAAGCGGAAAGCCAGGCAATCCGGAATAGCTGCAGGTTGCCCGGCCGAGTTTCAGAGGCTGCGCAGAGGCAGCCTGAAAGTTTTATATAAGTTTGCGCCATCGCGCTCATGATGCGAGTTCAATCTCGTCGGGAAACACGAACGTGGTAGCTCCATCGGCAAATTTGACCAGGTACATGTGCCGATCCAGATTCGTCATCTCGCCCACGATAACAGGGGCTTCGGTGAACCGGTTGCGTCCTGCGCGGTCGCGGATGGGCTTGCGCAGATGGCAGATTTTGCCGATAACTTCAAACCTTGTGGTAGTGCTGGCTTCCATGATTCGATAACCTCGTTGAAAACCCTCCTGCACCACTCCTTCAGCACCTTTCATGCCATCCGTGAAAACCCAAAATAGGCTGGTTTCCGCCACTAATTGCCCGGATTTCTGGCGAATGTACGAAAACGTTATAGATAATTCATACCGGTGCTTCTGGCGATTACCCAAATCGGTTCAGAACGCCATTTCGCTTCTGTTGCTAAGCCCGATGGGCACATTCGAATGACCGGCGAGGGCAAACTGTTTCACGAAATCGAGCATACCGGCGATATCGGTATCGAAATCGAGGCCGATTCCCGCCCCGAGCTATTTCGCCGCGCAGCGATTGCGGTTGCGCAGTTAATGGTCGAAACCACCGGGGTGCGTCCGATCGAAAATCGCGACCTGCTGATTGTCGGCAGCGACGACGAGGAACTAATGCATGACATGCTGAGCGCGCTACTTCAGCTTTTCCTGGCCGATGCTTTTATCTGGTCGGAAGCAGCGGTCGAGGAACGGAATGAAGGCTTGAGAGTCGAGGTTAGAGGCGAGCCGTTCGACGCAACCCGCCATGAGTTCCGCAAGGAGCTGAAGGCGGTTACCTACCACGAATTGTCAGCGCGCAAGGTCGGCGCCCGATGGCACGCCCGGGTGATTTTCGACGTTTGATATCCCGGTGAGCCGGTCCCCGGGATCACCGCCTGCTCCGAGTGCAATCCGTAGCTGCACCAGCCGCGCAATTCCGGATCGCGTGATGATCCCTGCCAGGCGGCTGCCGTCCATCACCAACAGGCGGCCGGCATCAGCTTCCGCCATCTGATGGAGCGCTTGCGCCACCGTCGCCGATGCGGGGATTACAATTTTGCCGTCCAACGGGCGCATGATGTCGCGTACCCGGCGCGTTGAGCGTTCCTGCGCGGGACAGCCGCTGACCTGCGACAGGGACAGCAATCCCAACACCTGCCCATCGTCAGTTACGGGAAAGCCGCCGAATCCCAAATGCAAGAAATACTTCTCAACCGCTTCCGTTACGGGCATGTCCGGCGGCAGCGTCACCGGGTTGGTAACCATCGTGTCGGCCAGCCGCAAATTGCCCAGCATCTGATCGACGAACAGATGCTGATAGCTGGCCAAAGCCGCGCTTCTGAGGAAAAAGCCGATAAAGATCAGCCACAAACCGCCAATCAGATCGCCGCCGAATATTTCCAATGCTCCGAGCCCGATCACGCCAAACGCTATACCTTGGCCCCAATTGGCGGCCTGCGAGGTGGCTTTGGTCAGGCTTCCTGTGCGCCGCCAGATTATCGCTCGCAGCAGACGGCCTCCGTCCAACGGAAATCCCGGCAAGAGATTAAACAGCGCCAGCGCGAGGTTGATGAAAGCGAGGTAGCGGAAAATCGCCCGCCACAGAATTAGACCGGGCGCAGCGGGAATCGCCTGTTGCACACCCCAGAACAGGGCGGCCAGAACCAGGCTGGTCAGCGGTCCGACACCCGCCACCTTCAATTCGATCGCGGGCGTTTCCGGCTCCCCCGCCAGATGGGCCATCCCGCCAAAAATGAACAGGGTAATCCGGGTCACGCTTTCGCCCATCCGGTTCGCGACCCAGGCGTGCGACAACTCGTGGATCAACACCGAGGCAAAGAACAGGAGCGTGGCGATTAGCCCGACGATCCAGTAGCTGGACATTGGAAAGCCCGGATATTGCTGGGGAAAATAGCCCGCCGACAGCACCCAGAGCACCAGCGCGAAAATCACCAGCCAGGAGTAATCGATCGCGACGGTTACTCCGGACAAGCGGAACAATTCAAAACCCTGGTCGTGTTCCGCTGCCATCTTAACTTTCGCTCCACCTCATCATTATCGCTCCACCCCCGCTGGCCATCCCACCGGCTTTCCCTGAACCTTCAGCTGGCAGGCGGCTGATACAGTTCCGCGGTCGCCGTGGCGTAATAACCGGGAGCCGAAAACCTGCCGGTTACCAGAATCTGTCCGTTTCCCAGTAAAGTCAGCGTGGGGCCGAATCGCGGAAGCAGCATCTGCCCCAGCAGCCGGGAACGTCCGGTCGCGGGGTTGTACAGTTCCGCGCTGGCGATATAGCGATGCTGGGGATCGATGCCGAGACCACCGACGATCAGAACGTCGCCGTCGGCCAGCAGGACCTGCCGGTGGCCTTCACGCGCCACTTGCATGTCGCCCGCGGAAGTAAAGCGGCCGGTTGTGGGATCGTATATTTCGACGGACTTCAGCGCCGCGATGTTTCCGGTCGAACCCCCCGTGATCAACACCTTGCCGTTGGCCAACAGGGTCGCGGCCTGGCCCTGGCGCGCGATACTCATGTTGCCGGTGGGCGTGAAACGGCCGGTTGCGGGATCATAAATTTCCGCGCTCGACAGGGCGCCCTTCGCTCCGGTCCCGCCCACGATGAGGACTCGGCCGTCGGGAAGCAGCGTAGCGCTGTGGTCCTGGCGGGGGCTGGTCATGGATGGACCTGACAGGAATTGACCTTTGGCTGGGTCAAATAACTCTGTGCTCGCCTCAGGACCCGCATCCCCGGGATAGCCTCCCGCTATCAGAACCATCCCGTTCTTGAGCAACGTCGCCGTATGCTTTTCCCGCCTGGAGTGCATCGGTTGAACCGCGGTGAACTGCCCGGTTTGCGGATCGTAGATCTCCGCGTCCGCGATCACGGCGTGATCGTCCATACCGCCGGTGAAAAGCACGCGGCCGTCGGCCAGCAGTGTTGCATCGTGGCCGCCGCGCGGCTTTTTCATCCCGCCCGTGATGCTGAAGGCATGTTTGACCGGGTCATAGAGTTCCGCCGCGGCGATCATCGGCGAATGGCCGCTATCGCCCCCGGCAATCAGGACCTTGCCGGTCTTGAGCAGGGTTGCGGAATTGCCTTCCCGCGCATAGGTCAGATCGCCGGCATCCTTGAAGACAATGGGCAGCGGAGGCGGCGGCTTGGGCGGCTCCTTGCCCCAGATTTGGGAATTCGGATGAAACGCGGCCCATCCGAACCATTGCCCGGTGTAGGCGGGAATATGATGGTGATCGTCGGCAGCCCCGACCGTGATCGTGCGCGGCTCGAACACCACGGTTATTTTTTTCCCGCCGATATCCGTCGTCATCGAGGTTTTGTTCTCGTATGCGAGGCGATTGAGCGGGAAGGCCTCGGCGTGATGGTCGATATCGACGCCCAACACCAGATCGTTGCGCGGCAAGCGATTGTCCTGATGGCTTACGGGAAATTGAATCGCGCCGGGACCTTCATAATCACCATACGGGTCCTCATCATAGTCCAGCGCATAGCCGTTATCCGACGACAACGCGAGCGACTTGGGATGGAAAGCAAGCCACAAACCCCAATTGGTGTTGATGCTGGGCAACTGGGTCATGCGCTTGCCCTTTTGCGACCCGGCTACGGCCTCGCCGTTGAATTGCGACCACAAACTGTGGGTCGCGCTGTCGCTGAACAGCGTCGTGCTCTCATAGAGTTTATCGGTCGGGGAAAGGAGGACAGGCTTGCCGTTGACATAGCGCTCGTAAACCGCGGCGTTGCCGGTCAACGGACAATAAGTCACCGCAACCGCCCGGCCGCCGATAACATCATTGACCACCTGGTGCCATCTCAAAATCCGCACTGGATAGGCTTTGGCGTCCTTGCCAACCAGCACGCCGATCACCCGCTCCTTAACCTGCATGAAGTCGGCGTGCTCAGGCGTTACAAACTTAGGATGATCAATGCCGCCGACTTTCTTTTTGATGAGCGGTGCAGTGATGATGTGGGGCGAAGCTGTGGCCCATGACGGCGGAGCTTGAGCTGACAACCCAACGGCCGCCACCGCGAGCAAGAGCCAAACCGCGGCACGGAACCCGTTTGGGCCCTTGGTTCTGATTGCCGCAAATAACTGCGAACGAAGAGAAATTTGCGCCTCGCTCATATTCAACAGGACGCCGCCCGATTCCATAAATTTGCCCGCCACGACGGGCTGTCCGTCCCCGCCGAGTCGGACTTTCGCGCTATCCCCGTTTGCTGCGTGGGGATGCTGGCCGGCGTTCACTTATAAACTTAGCCTTCCCGCGGCGGCTATTCTATCCCGCCGGCGCGGATATCTAACCGGGGATCCCGCGACTGCCCGGGCGCGAGAGGCTGCGTTCAATCAGACGCAGCAAAGCCAACGCGTTGGGATTCGAGGGCGCCGCGCGCAATGCCAGTTGGCATTGCTTCAACGCTTCGCGATCCCGCCCGAGATTGTGCAGCGTAAGCGCGGTCAGAAACCGCAGGGTTGGATCGCCGGGAGCGATTCTCAGAGCATGTTGGTATGCCGCAAGGGCATCGTCATAGCGATTCTGGATCGCCCTTGCCGAGCCCAGCATCAGCAGCACCCGCGGATCATCGGGGGCGACCGCCGACAATTTTTCGAGCTGATGCTCAGCGCCGGCGCCATCCTTGCGCGCCAGGCTGTTTCGTGCTCGCGCCAAGGCTACCTCCAAACCGCCTCCGGGGAGTTTTTCGGCGTGCGCGAAAGTTGCCTCGCTGGCGGAATTGTCGTGAGCCAAATCGTAGAGTTCGGCCAATTCGATGTAAGCGCTGACCGGCGCGTTTGGCAGATGCTTGAGCGCCTCGGCAGTCTCGCGAGCCGCCTGCGCATACAAACCCTCGCGCGCGTGCACCATCCCGAGGTCGTACTCGCTGGCATAATCATGGGGATCGAGTTGGAACGCGGTCCTCAACTCGTGTTCGGCGTCTTTCAGGTCGCCGGCGGCCTGCAGCGCCATCCCCAGGCGGTTATGGCAGAAGCCCGAATCCGGGAAACGCTCAATACAGCGCCCGAACAGCTCGATCTCGTCATGCCAGAAATGCTGCACGTGCCACAACACCAAGGCATAGACGACTGCGAGCGTGCCGACCGCTGCTCCCACCGGCAGCCTCCATGCTGAATTGCTGCGCGCGATAGCGGCCGCGACCTCGCCCGACAGCAGGCAAAATCCGAACGAACTGAAATACAGATACCGATCCGCCACCAGCGCGTTGGGATAGAGGATGCACAAGTTGAGCACGGGCAGCATCGGGATAAATACCCACGCCGCCGAAAACAGATAGGCGTTACGATTGGGAATGTCCGCGACCGCCATGAGACCGGCCGCGGCGATCAGCGCCAGGACCACCGCGGGCATCCAGAATTCGGGAGACGCGGGACTGTTGATCCAGATGATTCGATGCGAAGGGCCAGCCTGGAATGGATCGATGATGTCGGCGAGGTTGTGGACGATCACCGTCGGCACCGTCAGCAGTATTTGCGCCAGCGTCGCCTGATTGTTAACGTCGCGCCTGGCGATAAACCCAAGCACCGCAAACCGCACTCCAAGATAAACAATCGCAACAACGATGAATGGCAAAGCCGTCGAAACGGCTTTCCGCCCATTGCTCACAATTGCACAGCCATCCTTATCCGGCCCCTCGCGCTGACCGGGAAAAGGGTGAGAGCCGCGCCGGGGCAAGAGAAACTCATGTACGGCAATCAGTAATGGAAACGCGATCGCGCTCTCATGGCTGAATAGCGCGCCGCCGAACATCGCGAGCGAGACCACCAAGCCGCTGCTGCGGGCCTGTTCGCGATAACGCAAATAAAAATAGAAGGCGGCCAGTTGAAGTGTCCCGCACAGCGACTCGGGGATTGCCGTCGCCCAGATAACCGCCTCGGCATGCACCGGCAACACGCCGAAGAGCAACGCTGCGGTCAGACCGGCAAACTGATCGCCCGCAACTATGACCGCGATCAGGTAAGCGAATATGACCGCGGCCAGATGCAATCCGACCATTAGCGCATGCGGTCCGATCGGGTTGAGTCCGAAGGCATGGTAGTTAAGTCCAAGCCAGATGTCCTGCAGCGGCCGATAGTAATGACTTTGCGGCAGATGGGCCGGGTCGCGGAACCACCAGCTATCGTTGACCAGCGCCTTCCACAAAAACGACCACTCGCCGATGTGGCGATTGAGGATAATCATTTCGTGGTCGTCAAAAACGTAGCCGTTGCTAAGGCATCGCAGGTAAACGATCGCGGTAGCCAGGATTATGCCCGCCAAAAAAAGCTTTTGCCGGCCGCTGAAGCCGGTCCCCGAGGTGGATCGCGGGGGCGCTGGGGGGTTGGCTCTATCACCGCGTTTGGCTTTGGCCTGCGCGCTTTTGACGCGGCCGCGCGCCGTCCTGTTGCTCATTACAGAAGCGCCGCTGTCCCCGAGTCGGCCATTTGCGGCGGCCGGCTAGCAGCCTTGAACTCGAGTTGGCGCTTGTTGAGGAACGCATGCACTCCCTCGGCCACGCCTTCCGAAGGGTCGGGAATCATCCATGAAAGCGCCATGTCCTCCAGCTTGAAATCCATCGTTCAGGACTCCGCGCCATTACAAGGGTCCGTGGCTCAGGCCGTGGGCTTTCAATCCTCCAGATGGCGCTTGATGAAATTGAACATCAGGCGCTGGCCCTCGACGCATCCCGAGAGCATCCACATCTGCATGAACGCATGCGGCATCTCTTCGAGCACGTGCAGTTCATAGGGAATTTCCGCGTTCTGCAGAGCCGCGGCCATCGCGTAGCTTTCCGGGATAAGATTGTCGGCGGTGCCGACGATGATAAAAGTCGGCGGCAAAGCTCCTGGCTTGACTCCTTTGATCGGGCTGACGCGCGGGTCGTCCAGCTTGCTTTCGTAATCGGCGCCGAGGTAGTTGCGGTTGGTGCCAGCCACCCCGCCCTCGCGCCCCCGCTGCGCCATCGCGCGGATGTCGTAGAGGCCGTAGAGCAAAAGCAGCGCTTTTAACCTGGGCTGGGCAAGCTTGCCGATTTCCAGCGCGGTCGCCGCGGCCAGATTGGCACCGGCCGAATCGCCGCCAATCACGATGCGCGCGGGATCGCCATTGTATTGTTTGGCATTTTCATGCGCCCACTTCACCGCGAAGACGCAATCCTCAAAGCCGGCGGGAAACGGATGCTCGGGCGCGAGCCGATAATCGAGGTTGATGGTCAGATAACCGGCCTCCGCAAACTGCATCCCGAGCTTGCGATGGCTTTTGGAGCTTCCCGCTACCCATCCGCCGCCATGCAGGTAAATCGCGACGGGAAACGGCCCGGAGCCTTTGGGCACCGAGATGTCAGCGCGCAAATCACGGCGCAATTCCACGTCTTCATGAAAGGCGCCGATTTCGGGCGGACGGGCGTTGGTCGCTCCGATCGTCGCATTGATCGATTCGCGCAGGCCCTGGTAATCGGTGGGAAAGGGTGATTTCTTCACCCGCTCCAAGACCCCTCGCTCTTTTTCGCTATACGCCATTTAAGTCACCCTGTCCTTTGCTGCATTTCGATCAAAATCAACTACAGGCCGTAAAGCTGCGCCGCATTATCGATCACGATCTTGCGCGTTTCAGTCTCGGGCAGTCCGCCAAAGTCGCGTGCGATCTGCTCGCGCGAGCGCGGGAAGGTGCCTTCGGTGTGAGGATAATCCGAACCCCACATCAGGTGATCGACGTTGAGCAGCGAGCGCGTGAGCAGACCGGCCTTGTCGTCTTCGAAGGTGAAATAAAACTGCCGCTGGCAGTAGAAGCTTGGAGGCTCGTCCAGATGCGGCTCGATCCATCCGCGATGGTCCTCCCACAGATGGTCGAGCAGGCGCACCGCTGCCGCAACCCATCCGATTCCGCCCTCGACAATCACGAACTTCAGTTTCGGATGTTCGCCCGGCACGCCCGACGATAATATGCCGGCGAGCGTACGAATCTGGCCGACCATTTTCAAATCCGTTACCAGCGGCAGCAAGGGCAAGTCCTGACGCACCGGCTCTTCGGTCGCGGCGTTGTGGAAAGCCAGGATCATTTCATGGTCCTCGAGGGCGGCCCACAGCGGTTTATAATAAGGGTCCCAGTAGGGGATTTTCGGCTGGCAGGAGGGAATGAGCACCGACTTCAGGCCGGCTTTGCGCACGCGCTCGGCCTCTTTGACGGCCCACTGGATCGGGCCGCCGGTCGGCAGCATCGCCACGCCGACGTAACGATGGGGCGCCACCGAGCAGAACTCAATCAGCCAGTCGTTGTAGGCCCGGCAACATTCGCGCTTGTATTCCGGATCCGGCGCTCCATAGAGCATGAGCGCGTAATTGGGATAAAGTACCTCGGCCCGAATGTTATCGATATCCTGGTCGCCCAGCCGAAGTTTCGGGTCGATCGATTCGGGCCTGACATCCTTGAAATGGTTTTTGGAGCGGTCAAGCGTGCGTCCCTTGAGCTTGTCGTCCATCATCCCGGCCATCAGATCGGCTCCCTGCACCGGCGGGATACCTTCGACGATCATGTAGTCGGTGTCCTTACCCTCGACAAAATGCGGCGCGCGCTCGCGCCACGCCCCGCTCATCCGCCGCGTCCACAGATCCTCGGGTTCGACCACATGACTGTCGGCGGAGATGAATTTCTCATTCAGGGCCATGATTGAGCCTCCTCGCCAGATAAGCTGTGGCACCATCGTGCTGCGCTTTTCTCCAGACGGCCTAAAACTTAGCTGATCCGGTCAGTTACCAAAAGCATCATCGATTTTTGCGCCGCGGGCGGCGGTCGCCGCACGCGGTAACACGGCGCGTGATGGTCAGATAGTGGCGGCGCGGGCTGCGACTCTCACTGCGGCGACGTACGTTAGCAGCGCGAAGGCGACGGTGAGGATTGCTGAGAACGTCAGGTTGGGCAGCGAGGCGAACGAGCCTGGATGGGCCAGATACAGGCTCTGGCGCAATGCTGACATGCCATAAGTCATCGGGTTGACGCGCATGATCCACGCCAGCCATCCGGGGGCGCCGGCGGCGGGGAAAAACGCCCCCGACAGCATCCAGATCGGCAGCAGGATCAGGTTCATGATCGCGTGAAAGCCCTGGGTGGAATCCAGCCGCCACGCGATTATCAGTCCCATGTTGGTCAGCGCGAACGCAACCAGCGCCATGATCACGATCGTCGAAGCGACGGCGGAAAGGCTCAGCGCCACACCGGCGATCGGCGCCAGCGCCAGGAATATGATTCCCTGAACCAGCGCCAGCGTCGTCCCGCCCATTGCCTGGCTCAGCACGATCGACCTGCGCGTTATCGGCGCGACCAGCACGCCTTGAAGAAAGCCCTGCTTGCGATCTTCGATAACCGAAATTGTGGCAAAGATTGCGGTAAACAGCAGCACCAGCGCGATCACGCCGGGATAGAAATATTCGGCGTAGCTGACCTTGGCGGGCGCGCCAGGAAGACGGAAGGACGCATTGAATCCGATACCCAGCAGCGCCCAGAAAACCAGCGGCTGAAGCAAAGCGCCGGTCACGCGGCTGCGCTGGCGCACAAACCGCACCACCTCGCGCTTCCATAATGTGTAGATCTGCAGCAGCACTGAATCACTCGCCGGAGTTGGCGCCGGCGCCCTCAGTAAAAAACCTTCGGCCGGTGAGATGGACGAACACATCCTCCAGCGTCGGTTTGCCGAAGGTTACGCTCTCGATCTGATCGCCGAAACGATCGACCAGATCGCGCACCAGTTCATGCCCCCGCGGACGCTCGATCCTGATCGTCCCATCGACCAGCGTGCTCTTGAGCCCCATCGCGGCGTCGATCTTGGCCATCAGCGCGCCCACGTCCCCGGTGGCGCGCACCGCCACGACGTCGCCGCCGATTTGCTCCTTCAGTTCGCCCGGCGGCGCGATCGCCACCATTCGGCCCTCATCGAGGATCGCGATCCGGTCGCAGCGCTCGGCCTCTTCCATGTAATGGGTCGTGAGCACGATCGTCACACCCTCGTCGCGTCGCAGATGGGCAAGGTAGTCGTTGAATTCGCGCCGCGCTCCCGGATCGAGGCCGGTGCTCGGTTCGTCGAGAAGCAGCAATTCAGGCTCGTGGAGCAGCGCTTTGGCCAACTCGGTGCGCCGTCGCAGGCCGCCGGACAGCGTTTCGACGAGGTCGCCCGCGCGTTCGGCGAGTCCGACCCGCTCCAGCATCTGGCGGCAGCGCTCGCGCAGACGGTTGCCGCGCATGCCGTAGAGATGGCCATGATGTTCGAGGTTTTCGCGGACGGTCAATTTGTCGTCAACGCTGGGATGCTGAAAGACCACGCCCATACGGCGCTGAATAGCGGGCTTTTCACCAACGAGATCGCGTCCGAGCATCCGTACGGCGCCGGTTTGGCACGCAACCAGAGTTGAGAGCAGCTTGAACAACGTGGTTTTGCCGCCGCCGTTGGGACCCAGAAATCCGAATATCTCTCCGCGCGCAATCGAGAAGCTGACATTCTTGAGGGCCTGGCGATCGCCGTAAAAGAAGTTGATATCGCGCGCCTCGATCGCGGACTCCGCAGCCGGCTGCGGGATCGCGGCGCGAAGGGGACTAACAGCAGAAGCACTGGCCATTTGGTGCGATTATTCCGCGCTGACGCTCTAATCGCAACGGCCTGGAGACAATTGCCGGCCCGTCGGGACGATTGCCGGGTTCCTGATCGATCGTGAAGACGAAGATGGCCGAAATTTGAATGATGGCGCGAACAACGATTCGCTCGGTACTCTTTGACCGCTCCCACGGCAGCAGCTGGCCTGGAAAAATCAAAAACGGCGGGAGCCTGTGCGATCCCCCGCCGTTTTCATACTCGATTCCGATCGAATTACGCTGCCGCTTTGGTCGCCGCGCCGGCGCCGGGCTCTTCGGCAATCGAACCCTTTTTGGAAAAGGCCACGGCCACGCCCAACAGCACGATGGACACGATCACGATGAAGACGCGTCCCACGGTGACACCGCCGATCGCGGCCGGCGTAAACGGGGCCGCCAGGATGCCGACCAGGTTCATCACTTTGATCATCGGGTTAAGCGCTGGACCAGCGGTATCCTTGAATGGATCGCCAACTGTATCTCCGACGACGGCGGCCTTATGCACGTCGGTGCCTTTGCCGCCCAAAAAGCCGTCTTCGATTTTTTTCTTGGCGTTATCCCACGTGGCGCCGGCGTTGGCCATGAAGACGGCCATCAACTGACCGGTGAGAATGGTGCCGCCGAGGAAACCGCCCAAAGCGCCGGCGCCCAATCCAAAACCCACCAGCATCGGCGCGAACACCGCCAGGATTCCGGGCCCCAGCAGTTCCTTTTGCGCGGTTGCGGTCACGATCTCGACGCAGCGGCCGTAGTCGGGCTTCTCCTTGTACTCCATGATCCCCGGATGTTCGCGGAACTGGCGGCGCACTTCCACCACTACCTGGTAAGCCGCGCGGCCCACCGCCTTGATTGCAAAGGAGCTGAACAGGAAGGGCACCGCACCGCCAATCAGCAGGCCCACGAATACGGTGGGCGTGTTGATCTGCACTCCGAGCTCGCCCAGATGCGCCTCATCTATAAATGACCGGAACAACGAGACCGCCGCGATTACGGCGGTGGCAATCGCCAGGCCCTTGGTCAGCGCCTTGGTGGTGTTGCCGATCGCGTCCATCCAGGAGAGCGTGCGCGAGGCTTCTTCCTGATGGATTCCGCCCATCTCGAAAATTCCATGGGCGTTGTCGGTGATCGGACCGTAAGTATCCATCGCGAGGATAAAGCCGGTGGTCGTCAACAGTCCCAGGCCGGTCAGTGCGATCCCATAGAACTGCAGCGCCAGCGAATTATGGAAAATCAGCATCGCCGTGATAATCGAGATTGCGATCACGACCAGCGCCCACACCGACGATTCGAGGCCCTCGGCCATCCCGGACAGCAGCAGCGTCGCCGGACCGGTTTTGGCGGCGGTAGCGCATTCGGTGACGGGACCCTTGTCAGGATGAGTGAAATAGTTGGTCAGCCACAAGGTAACCACGGCCAGAACGATTCCGACCGACGCCGTAATCGCGAAACGCCAGTCCGGACGGCCGGTGGCCGGATCGCTGAGGTAAAAGTAATTGACGATGAAGAAGCCGATTATCGAGGCGAGCGCGGAAGCGATGTAGCCATTGACGATCGGGCGCATCGGATCGCGCATCGTGCTGCCCGCCGGGACGCGGACGGCCATGATACCGATGATCGAGGAGAACACGCCCACCGCGCGCAGGATCAGGGCGAAGATGATAAGCTTGACGGCAAACGCGCCGGCACCGGCCGGGCCTCCGTACGCGGCAATGAAATCCTTCTCGCCCAATGCATAGGCGGCCAGGATGATCGCGGCGACCAGCGTGACTTCGTAGGATTCGAACACGTCCGCCGCCATCCCGGCGCAATCGCCCACGTTGTCACCGACGTTGTCTGCGATGGTCGCGGCGTTGCGCGGGTCGTCCTCGGGAATGCCGGCTTCGACTTTGCCCACCAGGTCTCCGCCGACGTCCGCCGCCTTGGTGTAGATTCCGCCTCCCACGCGCATGAACAACGCCGCCAGTGAACCGCCAAAGCCGAATCCAACCAAGACCTTCATCGCGTTTTCGCGGAAAATCAGGAAGATGATAGTGGCGCCGAGCAGGCCCAGGCCGACTGTGAACATGCCTGAAACGCCGCCTGCCTTGAACGCCAGTTCCATCGCATCCTTAAAGCTGGTCAGCGCGGCATTGGCGCTGCGCACGTTGCCTTTGACCGCCAGCCACATCCCGACGAAGCCGGCGCCGTAGGACGCGCTGACTCCCATCAAAAACGCGATCGCGATGCCGATCGGAAGCTCCCACCCCGAATAGACATGGCGATACATAAAGAACAAAGCGATACAAATGAGGACTACAAACCAGCGCATGGTTCTGACCTGTTGACGCAGATAGGCCATCGCGCCTTCTTCGACCGCGTCGGCGACGTCGGTCATCGACTTGGCCCCGGGATTGGCGGCCATCACGATCCGCACCAGGTACAGCCCATAGCCAAGTGCCACGATAGCCGAGATCAGCACCAGCCACAGGATCAGCACCTGACCTCCGGAGAGGACTGGCAAAACGATATTTGATTCACTCATTTACCGATGTCTCCTGAGTCCGCTATCGCTTAAACCGAATCTGCAATCCCGCAGTTGCCCCAACTCAGCCGGGCCCTAGCTTAGCCGATGGCGGACATATTGCATGACAAATTATTTGCCGCGAAAGCCTACGAGTTTCACCGATTCAAGTCCAGCAGTCTGGTAACATGGAGCGCGGCTTTCGCGAAACACTGTAGCAGTTTCATCGGCGGTATGCGTCACTTTCAGCCACGATTTCGCGCCGGCCGCCCTGATCGGAACCGGTTTTTGCAACGTGGCCACACGCACATCCATGCGCCAAGGGCGGCGGTGGGATGTTGATCCAAAGCCAGCCCTTGTGTTTAGTTCAAAATTCTGACGCACAACCATGAATATCAATGTCGAAAGTTCCTCTCCGCTGCGCCGCAAGGTAACCATCGAACTCGATCAGGATGAGATCGGGCAAGAACTGGAGCGCTCCTACTCGCAGCTTCGCCGCTCGGTCCACCTTAAAGGATTTCGCCCCGGCCACGCTCCCCGCCAGATGCTCGAACGATTGTTCGGCGATCAGGTCCGCAGCGAGGTCATCCAGAAGCTGATCAGGGAGTCGACCGAGAAGGCGCTCAGCGAACATCATCTGACCCCAGTCTCCGAACCTCAAATCGTCACCGAAGAGACCGATCTGAAAAAAGCGCTGCGTTTCGCCGCAGTGTTCGACATCCGGCCTGAAATCCAGGTCAGAGATTACGAAAACCTCAAGGTACCCCGCCACGAGGTAAAGGTAACCGAGGAAGAAGTCGACGCCGCCCTGCAGCGGATGCGCGAGCGCCTGGCCCCGCTTAAAAAAGTGGAAAACCGCAGCCGGGTGGAAGCGGGCGATTTCGCAATCGTGGAGTTGGAAGCTTTTGCCGATGGGAAGCCGATTGAGGGCAGCAAGGTGGAATCGCGCCTGCTGGAAATTTCCGACAAGGCAATCGCGCACGGCCTGGACCAGATCCTGGTCGGTGCCGAAGTTGGCGTGGCGGGCACGGCTCGGCGCAGCTATCCTGCCGACTATGCGGAAGAAGATCTCGCCGGCAAGGACGTGGAATGGCGCTTCAAGGTCAAGGAGATTTTGCGCCGCGAGCTGCCCAATCTCGACGACGAGTTCGCCAAGGATCACGGCGAGTTTCAAAGTTTGGGCGAACTGCGCGACAAGTTGCGTGACAACCTGCTGATTCAGGCGCGCCAGGAGGCGGACGCGAAGGTTCGTCAGGGGCTGCTGGATATTGTGCTGGAGAGAAATCCGGTCGAGCTCCCCCAATCATTGATCGAGCGCGAGCAACGCGCGCTGGAGGCGGAGTACGCGGCGGCATTGCAGGCCAGCGGAATGCCGGTGGAGCAGGCGATGGAGACCGCGCACAAACGTCATGACGAGTTTCGCGCCCGCGCGGAAAAGCGGGCCCACAGCGCCCTCATCCTCGACGCGCTCGCCGATCAGGAAAACGTCCAGGTCGACGACGAAGAAGTCGGCAAGCGCGTGGCGGCGATGGTCAGCCAGGCCGGGCGCGGACGCGAACAGGCAGCCAACTTCTATTCCAAGGAGGAAAATCTCGCGGCGCTGCGCGCGTCGATGCGACGCGAAAAAGCTCTCGACATGCTCTTCCAGCGCGCACAAAAGGAGGAAGGCGAAGGCACGGTCTCGCAAGGCGGCGAGGCGGGCGGCGGCGTTGAAAGCGGCGGATCAACGTCCGAGGAGCAGAGCTAAGGATTTGGAATTCCCGGCGTTATATTGCCCGCCTATTTCAAACTGGATAGAATCGGTTTAGCTGGAACCCATAGGAGTTTGGGTCAACATGCCTCGCCGAATGGCGTTATGAGCAGTCTGGTTCCAATTGTAATCGAGCAGACCGGTCGCGGTGAACGCGCTTATGATATCTACTCACGGCTGCTCAAGGACCGGATTGTTTTTTTAGGCAACGAAGTCAACGACGACATCGCCAATCTGATAACCGCGCAGTTCCTGTTTCTGGAGTCGGAAGACCCGGAAAAGGAGATTGCGTTTTACATCAATTCTCCGGGCGGATCGGTAACCGCGGGACTGGCGATTTACGATACGATGCAATTTATCAAGCCGCCGGTTTCCACGCTGTGCCTGGGGCAGGCGGCGAGCATGGCGGCGTTGCTGCTGGCGGCTGGTCAAAAAGGGCGGCGCTACGCGTTGCCCCATTCGCGAATCATGATCCATCAGCCGCTAGGTGGGGCGCAGGGCCAGGCCACCGACATCGACATCCAGGCGCGCGAGATTCTGCGCATCAGGGAAGAGTTGAACAATCTGTTCGTCAAACACACCGGACAAAGTTTGCGCAAAATCGAAAAAGATACCGACCGCGATATGTTCATGGGACCCGAGCAGGCGGTTGAATACGGAATCGTCGATGAGGTAATCGTAAGCCGGGGGTCCTCCAAGTGAGGGACGGGAGGCATTATGGCCAAACACGATGATCGCGCCGGATCCCTGGTCTGCTCTTTTTGCGGCAAGAGCCAGGACGAGGTGCGCAAATTAATCGCGGGGCCGACCGTCTACATCTGTGACGAGTGCATCGACCTCTGCAACGACATCATTGCCGAGGAGGCCGACGGCGAAGAGGCCTTTGGACAAACCTCGGCGGTGCCCAAGCCGGCCGAAATCAAGCGCGTCCTCGACCAATATGTAATCGGTCAGGACCGCGCCAAGAAAATTCTGTCGGTGGCGGTACACAACCACTATAAGCGCATCGACTCCCAGATGGTCACCGGAGACGTTGAACTGCAAAAGTCCAACATCCTGCTGATCGGGCCCACCGGTGTGGGCAAGACGCTGCTGGCGCAGACCCTGGCGCGCTTCCTCCAGGTCCCCTTCACGATCGCCGACGCCACCTCGCTGACCGAGGCCGGCTACGTCGGCGAGGACGTCGAGAACATCATTTTGTCGTTGCTGCAAAACGCCGATTACGATATCGAACGCTGCCAGCGCGGCATCGTGTACATCGACGAGATCGACAAGATCGCGCGCAAGGGCGACAATCCCTCGATCACACGCGACGTGTCGGGTGAAGGCGTTCAACAGGCGCTGCTGAAAATTATCGAGGGCACTACTGCCAGCGTGCCGCCCAAGGGCGGACGCAAGCATCCGCAGCAGGAATTCCTCCAGGTCGACACCACCAACATCCTGTTCATCTGCGGCGGCGCTTTCGTCGGGCTGGAAGACATCCTGCGCCGGCGCATCGCGGGCAAGACGATGGGTTTTCGCGCCGACCTGTCCCATCGCGACCCCAAGTCGCTGTCCGACCTGCTGGTGGACGTGCAGCCCGAGGACCTGCTGAAGTTTGGCCTGATTCCGGAGTTCGTCGGACGCCTGCCGGTGATCGCGACCCTCTCGGAACTGGAAGAAGACGCCCTGGTGCGAATCCTGACCGAGCCCAAGAACGCGCTGGTGCGGCAGTATCAAAAGCTGTTCGATATGGAGAACGTGCACCTCAAGTTCACGCAGGGTGCGCTGCGCGCGATTGCCCGCGAGGCGCTTAAGCGCAAGTCGGGAGCGCGCGGGTTGCGAGCGATCATGGAAAACATCATGCTCGACGTGATGTACGACATTCCCTCGCAGCCCAATATCAAGGAAGTCCTAATCTCTGAGGAGGTAGTAAGTCAGAAGGAACCGCCCTTGCTGGTCTATCAGAAGGCCGCCGAGACCGCCTGAATTCGGGGAGACTCGATAAATAAGATGCTCTTTCGTAACGATAAAAAAGACAACCGTGACAATGCGCCGGGGCAGATAGTTCCGCTCCTGCCATTGCGTGAACTCATCGTTTTTCCTCACGAGGTTTATCCGATCTTCGTGGGGCGCCAGAAGTCGATCAAGGCGCTCGAAGAGGCCGAAAACCAGAAAAAACCTATCCTCCTTGCCGCCCAGAAAGACGCCAAAGTCTCCGAGCCGGCGCCCGACGATATCTATTCGGTCGGCACCCTGGGCGTCGTGGTTCAGCTTCTGCGCCTGCCCGACGGCACCGTCAAGGCGCTGCTGGAAGGCAAAAAGCGCGCACGCATCCTGCGCCACGTCGCCGAGCGCGATTTCTTCCAGGTCGAAGTCGAGGAAGTCGCGGAGACTTGCGACCGCACCACCGAAGTCGAAGCGTTGATGCGCTCGGTAATCTCGACCTTCGACAATTATGTTCGTCTTAACAAGAAGATCCCGCCAGAGATGGTGACTTCAATCTCCGCCATCGATGATCCGGCCTATCTGGCCGACAAGCTGGTGGGACATTTGGGGATCAAGCTGGAGGAAAAGCAGGCCCTGCTTGAGACCGCCAACCCGGCCGAGCGCCTGGAGAAAATCCTCGGCTACATGCGGTCTGAACTGGAGATCCTCGAAGTAGAAAAGCGCATCCGTACTCGGGTCAAGAAGCAGATGGAGAAGACCCAGAAAGAGTACTATCTCAACGAGCAGATGCGCGCGATACAGAAGGAATTGGGCGAGAAAGACGAGTTCAAGAATGAGATCCAGGAGCTTGAAGACAAACTCCGGGAAAAGAAGATGTCGGCCGAGGCGCGCGAAAAATGCGAGCGCGAAATTAAAAAACTCAAGATGATGTCGCCGATGTCGGCCGAAGCGACGGTGGTGCGCAATTACCTGGATTGGTTCCTCTCGCTGCCGTGGTACGACTACACCGAGGACAAGCTCGACATCAAGGAAGCCGAGCGCATCCTCGAGGAAGACCATTACGGGTTGGAAAAGGTCAAGCAGCGCATCCTCGAATACCTCGCGGTGCAGACCCTGGTGGGCCAGATCAAGGGGCCGATTCTGTGCCTGGTCGGACCTCCGGGCGTCGGCAAGACCTCGCTGGGCCGGTCGATCGCGCGCTCGATGGGGCGCAAGTTCGTGCGCGTGTCGCTGGGCGGCGTGCGCGACGAGGCGGAAATCCGCGGCCATCGGCGCACCTATATCGGCGCGCTGCCGGGCAAGGTGATCCAGTCGATGCGCAAGGCGGGTTCCGGCAATCCGGTGTTCCTGCTGGATGAAGTGGACAAGATGTCCACCGACTTCCGCGGCGACCCGTCCTCCGCCCTGCTTGAAGTGCTCGATCCGGAGCAGAACTGTTCGTTTAACGACCATTACCTGGACGTCGACTACGACCTGTCCAAAGTGATGTTCATCACGACGGCCAACACCCTGGAGCGAATCCCGCGGCCGTTGCAGGATCGGATGGAGATTATCCGGATTCCAGGTTACACCGAGAACGAAAAGCTCAACATCGCCAAGCGCTACCTGCTCCGCAAGCAGCGCGAGGCCAACGGGCTGAAGGAGGAAAACATCGAGTTCTCCGACAAGGCCCTGCTCGGACTGATCCGCCATTACACGCGGGAAGCCGGTGTGCGCAACCTGGAGCGGGAGATCGCCGCGATATGTCGCAAGGTCGCGGTCGAGGTGGTCAAGAACGACCGCAACGCCCACGTCAAGGTGTCGAGCTCGAGTCTGACCAAGTACCTGGGGCCACCGCGCTTCCGTTATGGGCTGGCCGAGACCAGACCGCATATCGGGGTCGCGACCGGTCTTGCGTGGACCGAGCTGGGCGGCGAGCTGCTGGCGGTCGAGGTCACGATTGTGCCGGGCCGCGGACGGCTGACGGTGACCGGTCAGTTGGGCGAAGTGATGCAGGAAAGCGCGCAGGCCGCAATGTCGTATGTGCGGTCGCGGGCCGTGGCGCTTGGATTGGACCCCAACTTTTACCAGAAGATCGACATCCACATTCATATTCCTGAAGGTGCGACTCCCAAAGACGGTCCATCGGCCGGAATCACGTTGGCCACTGCGCTGGTCTCTGCCCTGTGCAAGGTGCCAGTGCGCAACGACCTGGCTATGACTGGTGAGATCACGCTGCGCGGGCGGGTGCTGCCCATCGGCGGCCTGAAGGAGAAGGTGCTGGCGGCCCATCGCGGCGGGATCAAAACCATCCTGTTGCCCAAGGAGAATGAGAAGGACATCCAGGATATTCCAGCGGCCGTACTCAAGAATGTCAGCCTGGTCCAGGTCGAGCACATGGACGACGTGCTCAAACGCGCGCTGGTGCTGGATGACCCCGAGTCGTTCCTGAAGGCTCAGCCCAACCCGGTCGACTGGACGCCGGAGCCGTCCCTGGCCGAGGACGACGAGGATGAGGAAGAACGGGACAAAGATGCACCTGCAAGTCCGACTCTGACCAGACGTTCGGGGCTCGACAATTAATTGCGGCGAACTTGACAAGAAGAACAAACCGGGGCTTATTTAGCCGAAAACAGGACTGGGCAGGATGGATCGCATGACGAAAACGGAGTTGATCGAAGGATTGGCCAATAAGCTTGGAATGCACAAGTCCGAGGCGGAGAAGGCGATCAACATCATCCTGGACGACATCATAGCGGCACTGCGGCAGGGCGAGCGGGTGAACATCTCCGGATTCGGGACCTTCTCGGTTTCATCACGGCGTCCGCGCACTGGCCGCAATCCGAAGACCGGCGAATCGATTCAGATATCCGCCAGCCGATCGGCCAAATTCAAAGCCGGCAAGCAGCTCAAGGATTCGCTCAACGAGGACGCTACGTCAGCGGAAACCGCGACCGCGGGCTGACAGGCATCAAATCGAACCATGAAACGGCGCCGGAGCTTCCAAACTCCGGCGCCGTTTGATTTATCATTCGCTCACAACCACGCCATGGGCGGTTAGCTCAGCGGTAGAGCATCGGCCTTACAAGCCGGGGGTCGCAGGTTCGAAACCTGCACCGCCCACCATGTTCCACACGGCCTGCGCCGCCATATGCGGCCCGGTCACTTTTATCACCGCTGCCCATTGATGGTTTTGGCAGCGTGGACAGATCGGGACTGCGAGTATGTTTCGGTTCGGAAAGTAACGGAACTACGGATTCGAGTCGAAACGGCGGGGGCGCAACCGGCAAACTTATCTGCTGTTCGGAGCCTCGGCAATTATCCGCTTAAGCTGATCCAGATCGACCGGCTTGACGAGATGATGTTGAAAGCCCGCACTTTTGGCCCGGGCTGCGTCCTCAGGCCGGCCTAAGCCGGTTAACGCGACCATCAGCGGATGATTGTCGCGCTGAATATCCCGCAGGCGCGCGACAAGATCGTATCCCGAAATATCCGGGAGATTCAGATCCAGAATACATATATCGAAGTTGGTCCCGCGGGCCAGTGCGATCGCGTCCGAACCGTCCCTGGCTCCGAGAAGTTCCGCGTCGATTTCAGAAAGAGCCAGCAGCATGAGTTCGCGTTGATCCGGATCATCCTCGACGAGCAGGACTTTTTTGCCGCCGTTGTCTGACAGCTGACTGGCCAGCAACGGCAGGCGCACCGTTACTTCCGTTCCTTTTTCAATTCCTTCGCTGCGGGCCTGGATCGTTCCGTTGTGCAGTTCGACGATTTGCTTGGCCAGCCACAAGCCGATATCCATTGTGGTTTCGACGTCACACTCAGGCTCGCGAAAGAACAACTCGAAGACCCGGTCCAGTCTTGAAGGGTCAATCCCAGCTCCGTTATCGCGCACCGTGATTGCGGCGTATTCACCTTCACGGCGGATGGATACCTCGATCGAGCCACCGCTTTTGGTAAATTTGAGCGAGTTGGTAATCAGGTTGGCAATTACCTGTTCGATGCGCACCGGATCAGCAAATACCAGTAACTGCTGGTCAGGATAATCAAAACGAAATGCTATCGATTTGGCTTCAATGGCCCTGGCGTAAGCATCGATTGCGTTGGTGACCAGGCGCCTGATGTCGGCCGGCCCGCGCTTGAGTTCGATGCGCCCTTGTGAGATGCGATTCATATCAAGCAGGTCATCGATAAGCCGGGCCTGATACCTGGTCTGTCGTTCCAGTATTTCCATCGCGCGCTCCCGGGCGGAACGGGAGGTGTGCTCGGCATTAATGACCTGGAGCGCGGTACGTACGGCGGCAAGCGGATTGCGAAGTTCGTGCGACAGCACCAGCAGGAAGAGGTCCCTTTGCCGATTGGCTTTGCTGAGTTCCTCGCGGGCGGCGTCGCGCTCCCGGCGGGCCTCATCGACGAAGCATTCGACCGAGCCGAGTTCGCTCAGATCGGTCAAATCGAGTATGGATTCGCGAATCTCGAAAGCCTTTTCCGGTGCGAGGCTGGCTGCCGCCTGCTCGAATTCCTGCCGCAGCAGTTTTCGAAAGTCCGCAAATTCCCAAATGACCTGGGCAATCGAATAGCCATGAGCCCGGCGGGAGCTGCCGTGACGGGCGCCCTCCTGACGAATTGTGGCTTCTGGAACTCGTTCGCCCTCAAGCGCCTTGATGATCTGGTGAATTAAAGCCGGGAGGTGATCTTCCAACTGTTGGTCGGAAAACTTCAGGCGTTGTATCGGAAGGCGGCCATCGTTGCGGACCAGTTCCCGCCATCGGGAAAGCACTCGCTCCTGAGACTTCCTGATATGTTCAGCCACGCCGCCCCATGAAGCGTCTTTCACCGGTAAACCTGACATCCTAGCTTATGCTAACCCGCCGGTTCAGGAGTTCAAGGAAAAAGATGATTTCAATCCACAAGCAGGATCGACAATATTTCAAAGGGCGCCTGGTGACATTGATTTGACGATCTTGCACTTATTGCTGAAATCTCCATTTATAGCGAGTCCATCCAGTCTATAAATCCGGCGTCAGCACCCACCCATTGCCAAATCCAATCCACGCTGCCGGTTTGACTTTTTCGTGTTCCAGGCACGCCGCACTGGCCCGTTCGTTCGCCGTCAGTCAACCGCCTGGCGAATCGCGCAAAAAACTCCCGATGAAGCTGCGCCGATGAGCTGGACAGCGCGATTACTCTTCAGCAGCGGGCAGCGCCGAAGTGCTCCAGCAAAATTCCAGGGCTATCGATCACACGTTTACTCGGGCCGCGTGCGACTATCCCTGCGGCGGCTGGCGCGAAGACGCGCCATCATCTCGAACAGGTTGCCCTCGTGCCGTGTCCTGCCGCCGGAGAACTCTCGGTAAAGCGCCGCCACATTGATCACGATGCGCTCGGCGTCGCCCCAGGATGAGTAATCCGACAAGGAAATGTCCTGCGCCGCCTCGTAAACGCTCATACCGGCCTCGAAGCGTCGGCGCGCTTCACGGCTGATGTACTCGAAATAGTTTTTGACGGCTCTCACCCCGCTCTTGTCGGTGATCGGTCCGTGACCGGGCACGATGGTTTCTACATCCAGGTCGAGCATCAACTGGCAGGCCTTGATCCAGTTGGCGACGGGACCGGCCCATATGATCGGATGGCCGTTGATGAACAGCATGTCGCCGGTAAACATCACCCGATCCTGAGGGATATAGGCAAGGACGTCGCCGCGAGTGTGCGCCGGTCCGACCTGGATGAGCCGCACCGTTTTATTGCCGACGCGCCGCTCCAGTTCGCCTTCGAAGGTCAGGGTCGGCGCCAACACGCGGCCGACGCCCTCGAAATCGAACTGGCTGAAAATCTCCGCCATGAACGCGCCGACTGTGCTCGATGGGTCGTTGTTACGCTTCATCTCCGCCAGCCGGCCGGGGTCGCCAAGATCCTTGTTCATCTCCTCGGCGCAGGCGCGCGACGCTATTATCTCGGCTCCCTCCACCAGACGGTTGCCGAAGGTGTGGTCGCCATTGGAATGGGTATTGACCAGCGTCCCGATACGTGACGCCGCCGGTTCCGCCCGCCGCATCGTATCCAGCATCTCGCCCGTCAGGCGCAGGTCGAACAGGGTATCGACGAGCAGAGACTGGCCGCTGTCGGCAATCAAACCCGCATTGCTCCATCCCCAGGAACCGTCGGGTTGAAGATAGGCATAACAACCGTTGCCCAGTTCGTGCAGGCCCCGGGTGTAGGCCCATTTGCTGGCAATCTGTGACATTGAGCTTTTCCTCCCGCCGGCGATTTCGAACCTGGCCGGTACTTCGCGTTCGTGGCCGATCGCGGTATGGTAGCGCTCGGACCTGGTCAGTTCCACCGAAAGGAAGCGTCGCGATGAAGCCGACGATGAGCGATTCTCAATTGGAAGCTTTGCTGGAGCGGGTCTGCAACTGGGGCCGATGGGGCGCCGATGATGAACGGGGGACGCTCAACTTCATCACCGACTCCATCCGGACCGGAGCGGTCAAATCGGTGGAAAGCGGCCGCAGCGTGTCGCTGTCGTTGCCGCTGGACACGACGCCCGCGCCCGACAATTTCGAGCCCGTCGTCCATCTGATGCATCAGACCGGCCACGACGGCAAGCGCGACGCGTTTCCGCATTGTACGGACTTTTTCACGATATCGCCGCACGGCCATGTCAACACTCATCTGGATGCGCTTTGCCATATTTTCTGGCGCGGCAAGATGTACAACGGTTTCGACGCCGATGAAGTCACCTCGCACGGCGCCAATCGATGCGCGATCGATCTGCTGCGCGGCGGTATAATCGGCCGCGGCGTTTTGCTGGATATTCCCAGGATTCGCGGCGTACGATGGCTTGAGAACGACGACGCAATCATGCCCGCTGACCTCGAGGCCGCGCAGCGCGACCATCGCGTCGAGGTGGAAGAAGGCGACATCGTGCTGGTGCGCACCGGCCGCGCGCTCAAACGGCGCGTCAAAGGGGCATGGAATGTGCGCGAAGGATGCGCCGGACTGGAGGCGTCGTGCCTGGGATGGCTCTACGATCGGCGCGTCGCCGTGCTGGGCGGCGACGGTCATAACGACCTGGCGCCCAGTCCCTACAAATTGTCGATGGCGCCGATCCACCTGGGGGCGATCGCGATGATGGGGATCCATCTGATCGATAACGCCGACCTTGAAGAACTGGCGGAAACTTGTCACCACACGGGCCGTTACCATTTTCTGTTCATGATCGCGCCGCTGGTGCTGCAGCGCGGGACGGCGTCGCCGGTCAACCCGATCGCGATTTTCTGATAGAGGGAATCACTGCGGCGCAGAATAATCACGCGCACGATGAGGCCAAAGCCATGTCTGATGAATTGAAGATCGATCGTCAGCCCAATTACGTAACGCTCACGCTCAACCGCCCCGAGAAGCGCAACGCGATCAATGTCGCGATGCTGGAGGCGCTGGATTCCGCCTTCAACCTGATCGAGCGTGAGCGCGAAATCCGGGCCGTGATTGTCCGAGGTGAGGGTCGCAGTTTCTGCTCTGGCCTGGATCTGCGCGACGTCGAGCGGGCAGGCGGCGCCGGAGTGGTCGGCGGCGCGGCCTTTGCGCCCGACAAAATCCTGGGCCGGCTGCAGACTCTGCCGGTGCCGGTAATCGCGGCGATTCACGGCGACGCCCTGACGGCCGGCCTCGTAATCGCGCTGCTGTGCGACCTGCGTATCGCGACACAAAGCGCCAGGCTGGGAATGACGCCGGCGCGCATCGGTTACCTGCCGACCTATTCGGTGTTTCGCCGCTTTACCGAGATGATCGGCGCAGCCAATACCGCGGAAATCATGTACCTGGCTGAGCCGGTGGACGCGGCGCGGGCGCGCGAAATGGGGCTGGTGCACAAAGTCGTGGCCGACGATCAATTGGACAGGGCGGCAACGCAATGGGCGGAAAGAATCGCCGCCAACGCGCCGCTGTCCGTCCGCGCTATGAAACGCATGATCGCCCGGACGATCAGCCGCGCGTTTGAGGTCGAACACGAAGATCTCAATGAGATGGCCGCAAAAGTTCGCTCCAGCGCCGACGCCAAAGAGGGCGTCCGCGCATTTCTGGAAAAGCGCAAGCCATCCTGGCGCGGCGAGTAACTGCTGACATGAAGCGCCAGCCCGCGCGTTTGTGCGGCGTGGGTCCCGATTAATGAAAAAGGCGCGGCGCATACGACACTGATGTAAAGACCGGTCCAGCCAGGCGCTATCGAAAACGCCGGCACCGAGGATGCGCATAGGCCGCAGGCTCCTTTTGCGCTTTTTCTCGTTTCTCTTTCTCACTTTTCTCCGCTCACTCGTCGTTCTGATCAAGGCACACTCCTTGCGGACGGCGACCAGACGACAGTTAACGCGTGAACGGGGAGCCGAAATCGTGGCGATTCAAACCGCTGTGACCGAAGTCGCTGCCAGCAAATTGAGCAGTCTGACGCCTTTTTGGGCAGCCTATAAAGCTCATGCTGATGCCTTTGACGAGATGTTTAACCGTCAAGGCGCGCCGCGCGCTGGATACTCGCGCGTGCTAGCGGAATTTCTGGCCACGCACGCCGACCGCTTTGACGAGATTCGCGCCCGCGCCGACCGCATGTTCCTCAACGAGGGCGTCACGTTCAACGTGTACGGCGACAGCGCCGGCGCCGAGCGCATCTTCCCCTTCGATCCGATCCCGCGCGTGATCGACGCCGGAACCTGGGCCAATCTCGAAGCCGGATTGATCCAACGGGTGCGCGCACTCAACGCCTTCGTCGCCGACGTTTACGGTGAAGGATGCATCCTGAAGGACGAAGTCGTTCCCGCCGACCTGATCAAAACTTCGCCGCAGTTCCGCCGCGCCGCGGCCGGAATCAAGCCGCCTCACGGCGCTCACATTACGGTGGCCGGCATCGACCTGGTGCGCGGCGCCGATGGCGAGTTTCGTGTGCTCGAAGACAACGTGCGCACGCCGTCGGGCGTTTCCTACGTCATCAAGAACCGGCTGGTGATGACGAGGCTGGTGCCGGAATTGATGCGCGAGGTGGGCGTGCGCAGCGTCGAGCATTACCCGGCTGATCTGCTGGCCTCTCTGTGCGAACTGGCCCCCTCAGGCGTTTCGCGCCCGGTTGTAGCACTGCTGACACCGGGCGTTTACAACTCCGCTTTCTTCGAGCACGTCTTCCTGTCCCAGCAGATGGGTATTGAGCTGGTCGAGGGGCGCGATCTCGTGTGCATGGATCACAAGCTCTATATGAAGACCGTCGGCGGGCTGCGCCAGGTCGATGTGCTGTACCGCCGCATCGACGATGACTTCCTGGATCCGGTCGTCTTCCGGCCCGATTCGCTGCTCGGGGTGCCGGGTCTGACCTCGGTGCTGCGGGCCGGCAACGCCGCGATCGCCAATGGTATCGGCACCGGCGTCGCCGACGATAAGGCTGTTTATGCGTACACGCCGGCGATGATCCGTTATTACCTGGGCGAGGATGCGATACTTCCAATCGTTCAAACCTATCTGATGCGCGATCCGGACATGCGCGCGATGGTGCTGCGCGATATCGATCAGTTTGTGCTGAAACCGACGGGCGAATCGGGCGGTTATGGAGTCGTAATCGGACCCAAGGCCAGCGATCGTGAACTGGCCGAAACCCGCGAGCGCATCCAGCGCGACCCGGCGGGATTCGTCGCCCAGCCGGTCGTGCAGATCTCGACCCACCCGACGATCTGCGGCCATCGCGCTGACGGTGCCGTCGAGGTCGCGCCGAGACATATCGATTTCCGGCCCTTCGTACTGTTGGGCGAGCGTCCGCGGGTCTTACCCGGCGGTCTGACCCGGGTCGCATTGCGCGAGGGTTCGCTGATCGTCAACTCCTCGCAGGGTGGCGGCAGCAAGGATACCTGGGTGATGGCTGCCTGATGCTGCGTCGGATTGCCGATCATCTGTTCTGGATGGCGCGTTATCTGGAGCGTGCGGAATGGCGGGCGCGTCTGGCCGACGTCAACTATCATTTGCTGGTCGAAACACCGACCAAAGACCCGCATCCGTGGGCTCCGCTGCTGGCGATCACCGGCGACGGCGAGCTGTTCGCCAAATACTATGACGCGCCCAGCGAAACCGACGTGCTGGACTTCTTCACTCTGCAGACGCGCAATCCATCCTCAATCGTGAGCTGCGTCAATGCGGCGCGAGAAAACGCGCGCAGCCTGCGCCATCGACTATCGTCGGAACTGTGGCTGGAAATCAACACGCTCTACCTCGACGCGCAGCAATGGATGCCGGCGGTCTTCGATCAGCAGGGCGTTTATGCTTTTTTCAACGAGCTGCGCAACCGCTTCCATCGCCTGTCGGGAATCAGCCACGCCACGATGCCGCGCGACGTCGAGTTCGACTTCATGACCCTCGGCACGATGCTGGAGCGGGCGGAAAATGTTTCCAGGATGCTCGATTCCAAATATCACTATTTGTTGCCGCGCCTGGAGGATGTGGGCGGGCCGATTGATCGGATGCAATGGGCGGCGGTGCTGCGCAGCGCCTCGGCGCTGGAAGCGTACCGGCGGGTTTACGGCAATCAGATCGCCGTCGCTCGTGTCGTCGAGTTCCTGCTCTTCGACGAGGCTTTTCCGCGCTCGGCGCGTTTCGCCGTGGATCGGCTTCAGGCTGCCGTAGAACGGATCGAGCATACGGCGCACTCGGGGGAACCCGCGGTGTTTGCCGCCGATTCCCCGGGAGGCAAGCTGGCGTTTTTGCTGCGCGAGGGCAATGCCGAGGCGGTTATCGCGGCCGGGTTGCATGAATTCCTGATGGAGGTGCAGGATCTTTGCGCCGATATCGGAAGCGTGATTTTCGACAAATACCTGCGCTTTGAATGAGATGATCTTTCGCGTCCGCCACACCACGCAATTTCAATATCAATCGCCCGCCTACGAATCACATAACGAACTCCGGTTGCGTCCGATCGACGATTGCGCGCAGCTCGTTTTGTCATTCAAACTGGAGGTATCGCCGGAGGGGTCCGTGTATGAGTACCGCGACTATTTCGGCAATCGCGTCCACTCCGTTTCGATCTATCCGCCGCACGACGTTTTGATGGTGGTGGCGAATTCTGTGGTTGAGCGCCTTCCGGAGTTTGGCGGGCGTCCGCTGTCAATCAGCTTCGATCGTTACCTGACCGACGACGAAGCGCGGACCCGGCAGAACTGCGAGTTTCTGGCCGACAGCCGCTACGTTCCATTCAGCCAGCGTTTGCGTAAGTTCTTCTGGATGGCGCGTCCGCGGCGCAACGAAGATGTCGGCGAATATGTCACGCGGATCGTTGAGTTTATCCGCGATCAGTTCGGCTACGACACCGCAACCACCAACGTTCATTCCAGTCTGGACGAGATTCTGAGCGCGGGCGGCGGCGTCTGCCAGGACTTCGCGCATCTGACACTTGGGGTTCTGCGGCTGGCCGGAATTCCGGCGCGCTACGTTTCCGGTTACCTGGCGCCGGAGCCGGGAGTCGAGCCCGCGCCTGGAACGCAGGCCAGTCACGCATGGCTGGAAGCGCTGCTGCCGGGGCTGGGATGGACGGGCTTCGACCCGACCCATCGATGCCGTACCGACATCCGCTACATCCGCATCGCAGTCGGGCGCGACTACGCCGACGCCACGCCGATTCGCGGCGTGTACCGCAGCGCCGCCGGGCATAACACGATGACCGTGGATTTGAAGGTCTCCACGGCCAACCCGGCCCCCGGCGTTACTGGCCAGTCGCAGCAGTAAATTGTGTAATTCGCAGATGCCGGACAGTCGGCCGGACTGTATGGCAGCGGGTCTTTTTGCACAGGAAAACCTTGCGTACAATGAAAAATTGCGTCAGACAAGACCGCGATGGCCGACCGTATCATTATCAAGGGCGCGCGCGAGCACAACCTTAAGAATCTCGACCTTGAAATCCCTCGCGACCGCCTCGTTGTAATCACCGGGCTTTCCGGCTCCGGCAAGTCCTCGCTCGCCTTCGATACCATCTACGCCGAAGGCCAGCGGCGCTATGTCGAGTCGCTGTCGGCCTATGCGCGCCAGTTCCTGGAGCAGATGGAAAAGCCGGAGATCGACTCGATCGAGGGGCTTTCTCCCGCGATTTCCATCGAGCAGAAGACCACCTCGCGCAATCCGCGATCGACCGTTGGCACGATTACCGAGATTTATGATTACCTGCGGCTCCTGTTCGCCCGCGTGGGCCATCCGTTTTGCTACAATTGCGGGCGCGAAATCGCCACCCAGAGCGTCCAGCAGATCGTGGATCAGATCATGGACTGGCCCGAAGGCACGCGCATCCACGTGCTGGCGCCGATCGTGCGCGACCGCAAGGGCGAGTACCGCAAAGAGCTGCGCGAGCTGCGGCGCGCCGGTTTCGTGCGGGTCAAGATCGACGGCAGGATGCGCGAGCTGGCCGAGGAGATCGAACTCAACAAGACCCATCGCCATACCATCGAGGTAGTGGTGGACCGGCTGGCGATCCATCGCGGGATCGAAAAGCGGCTGGCCGACTCCCTGGAAGTGGCGTTCAAATACGGGCAGGACCTGCTCAAGATTGAACGCGTGGACGCAGAGGGGGCGGGTATTTACTTCAGCCAGCGCTTCGCCTGCGTGGAATGCGGGATTTCCTATCCCGAAATCGCGCCGCGGATGTTCTCCTTCAACAGCCCGCACGGTGCCTGTCCCACCTGTTCCGGCGTCGGCTCGACCATGTACTTCGATCCGGAGCTGGTGGTGCAGAACGAGGACCTGTCTTTGGCGGATGGGGCGATCGCTCCGTGGTCGGCGCAAAGCTATATGCAACCGGTGCTCGAATCGCTCGCCGCGCATTACAAGATCAGCCTCGACACGCCGTGGAAAAATCTGCCGGCCAAAGTCAAAAAGGCGATCCTTTACGGTTCCGGCACCGAAGAAATCGAGTTCTCCTACAAGGGCGATCGCCGCCACGGCTACGCGCGGCCGTTCGAGGGTGTGCTGGAGTGGCTCGATCAGCGCTATCGCGAGACCGAATCACAGAGCATTAAAGAGATGCTCGAGGGGTACATGAACATGCGCCCCTGCCCCACCTGCCACGGCACGCGGCTGAAGAAGGAAAGCCTCTATGTCCGCTTCAGCGGCAAGTCGATCGCCGAAGTTACCGCGATGTCGGTTAAGGAAGCGCTGGAGTTTTTCGCCGCGCCAAAACTAAGCAAGCAGGAGACGGAGATCGCCCGGTTGATCCTGAAGGAAATCCGCGAGCGGCTGAGCTTCATGGCCAATGTCGGGCTGGATTACCTGACGCTGGACCGCGCCTCGGCGACGCTTTCAGGGGGCGAGGGCCAGCGCATCCGGCTGGCCACACAGATCGGCTCCAGCCTGGTGGGCGTGCTCTATATCCTGGACGAGCCCTCGATCGGATTGCATCAGCGCGACAACCAGCGGCTGCTCTCCACGCTCAAACGGCTGCGTGACCTTGGCAACACGGTGCTGGTAGTCGAGCACGACCGCGACACCATGATGGCGGCCGACCATCTGATCGACATGGGGCCGGGAGCGGGAATTCACGGCGGGTATGTGGTGGCGCAGGGCACGCCGCGCGAGGTGATGCGCAATCCCAATTCGCTGACCGGCAAGTATTTGGCGGGCGAGCGTGAAATCGCGGTGCCAACGCGCCGGCGTCCGCTCAACGGGCGATGGCTGACAATTAAAGGGGCGTCGGAAAACAACCTGCGCAACATCAACGTGGCGTTTCCGCTGGGCGTCATCACCTGCGTCACGGGAGTTTCGGGATCGGGCAAATCGACGCTGGTGCTCGATACGCTTTATCGCGCGTTGGCGCAGCGGCTCAATCACAGCCATGAACGCTCGGGCGCATACAGGAGTATCGACGGGATCGCCTACCTGGACCGGGTGATCCACGTCGATCAGAGTCCGATCGGACGCACGCCGCGATCCAATCCGGCCACCTACACCGGCCTGTTCACCCATATCCGCGACCTGTTCGCGCAACTGCCCGAGGCGAAAATGCGCGGCTACGGGCCGGGGCGATTCTCATTCAACGTCAAGGGCGGGCGCTGCGAGGCCTGCCAAGGCGACGGCATCATCACCATCGAGATGCATTTCCTGCCCGATGTGTTCGTGACCTGCGAGGTCTGCGGCGGCAAGCGTTACAATCGCGACACGCTGGAGATCCAGTACAAGGGCAAGAACATCGCAGAAGTGCTGGACATGACGGTGGCCGACGCGATGGCCTTTTTGTCCAGTATCCCGCCGATCCGCCAGAAGCTGGAAACCCTGCGCGACGTCGGTCTGGACTACATCCATCTGGGCCAGTCCGCGACCACGCTTTCCGGCGGCGAAGCCCAGAGGATCAAACTGACCAAGGAACTGGCGCGGCGCGCCACCGGCCGTACGATGTATATCCTCGACGAACCCACGACGGGCCTGCACTTCGAGGACATCAAACGACTGCTGGAAGTGCTCGGACGCCTGGCGGACAACGGCAACAGCGTGATTATCATCGAGCACAATCTCGACGTGGTGAAGACCGCCGACTACATCATCGACCTGGGGCCGGAGGGCGGCGACCGCGGCGGCGAGATCGTCGCGACCGGCAGTCCCGAGGAAATCGCGGCGTCGCCCAAATCGTACACCGGCCAATTTCTGCGCCAGGTGCTGACTCAACGCGCCGCCGCCTGATACTGATTAGCTTCAGCATCGCATCAATCGAGAGGTTTTCAATGGCGGGATCGCTTCAGGATAAGGTCGCAATCATTACCGGGGTGGCTTCGGGAATCGGCAAGGCGGCGGCTTCGGTGTTCGCGCGCGAGGGCGCTTCAATCGTGGCAGCCGATGTCACTGCGGCTGAGGGCGAGGCGGTGGTCAAGTCGATTCGCGACAGCGGCGGCAAGGCGTCGTTCGTGCGCTGCGACATTTCCAGGGCCGCCGATGTCGAGGCGATGGTGGCGGCGGCGGTCAGGACTTACGGCAGAATTGATTGCGCGTTCAACAACGCCGGCATTATCGGCCGGATTGCTCGCACCGCGGAGGAAACCGAGGAAAACTTCGATCGCGTCGTCCTGATCGATCTGAAAGGCCCGTGGCTGTGCATGAAGTACGAAATTTTGCAGATGCTGCGGCAGGGCAAAGGCGGCGCTATCGTCAACACCGCGTCGGCGGCGGGACTGGTGGGCTCGCACGGGATGCCCACCTACACGGCGGCCAAGCATGGCGTCGTCGGTCTCACCCGCACGGCGGCACTGGAATATGCCAAGGCCGGAATACGAATTAACGCGGTCTGCCCTGGAGTGGTGGACACTCCGATGACGCAGGGCATCATGGCGCAACATCCGCGGATGGCGCAGGCGACCAATGTGATGCCGATCGGACGCAACTGCCGTCCCGAGGAAATTGCCGAAGCGGCAGTCTGGCTGTGCTCCGACGCGGCATCGTTCGTAACTGGCCACGCGATGGCGGTTGACGGCGGCCTGACCGCGCATTGAGCAGCGCGGATCCCGGATTTGGGCTCAATCACTGCCCTGCGGCGATGCGATCAGCACCTGCGAGGTGATGCCGCAGCGCGAAACCGAATCGAGATACAGTATGCGCCAGTCTGAGTGGAGGTAATCCGGCAGCTCGATAGGCCGGCAACCGCCGACGAGCCAGGGTGAAAGGGCGTGAACGCCATCCCAAACCCCGCAGACCATGCGGCCGACGACGCCATGGCCATGGGTCGCGCTGACCAGACAGAGCAAGCCCTCGCGCGCCAGCACACGATGTGCCTCGTTGAGGACCTGTTCGATCCGCGTGGCGCTTAGCAGATCGAAAACATAAGTGGACACAAATCGATCGGCACTGCCCCCGTGCTCTCCCAGCGCGGCCGAACCGTCCGTAAGCCTGACCTCGGCGCGGGCGCTCCAGGGCTGGAGGCGCGCTTTGGCCAGCCCTACCATGGTCCGGCTGATATCGACGCCCAGGTATGTAGCCTCAGCGGGCAGACAATCGCGCAGCAGGCGCTCGGCCAGGCGGCCGGTGCCGCAGCCGAACTCGATCACCCGATGGGTATCGCCAAACGCGCCATGTTCGACCAGCATTTGGAGCGCGGGATTTTCGTAAAACGACTGCCAATCCTGCCGGCGGCCGAACCAGTCGTAAAACGTGCGCGCCTGCTCGATTGTGAATTCACTCATCCGCCTGCTCGCCGTAATGATTCCCTCACCATCTAATTTTTCATCAATGGGGAGCGAATTCCATACCGTGCCGCGAGCTTCAGATTGGCCGGAAGGTGCGGACATAGTGGCGGGGCGGATGTTCCCGACGTCCGGTCTTGAGCGCGTCCGCCCGGTCTGCGACGATGAGTTGCATCCGACCGAACGTGTCAATAACCATCTTTTTTTTAACACGGAGTTGAACAATGGAACTCAATCCTTATGTTTCAACGGTCAAGGCGAAGCGGCGTTCACATTCCACGAAAAACGCCTGGGGCGAACAAAAGAGATGAAGATGAGGGTTGGGAAGTGGCCGATTGCCAACCAGATGCGCAGCAATCCCATTGAGCTGACGCAACGATAATCTGACTCGCGGGAAGCCCGCCGCGGATTGCTGCGAGCTTCCCTTCCATTGTGTGCCTTGATAATTCCCCCAGGCCGCGTCTGGGCTTCGTGGTGGACCTGAGCGGCTCGCGGACATAGGCTTGCCCGGTGATTGCCCTTTTTAACGCTGTCCGGCTGATAACCTACGCCTGCGCGATCTACCTGTATCTGCAACTGCTCGGATTCGGATTAACACGTCTGCTGCTCGGGCGGCGGATCATTTCCTGCCAGGTGTGGCTGGCCCCCTGGTTTGGTTTGATGCTGGCCGTACTCGTGCTGTTCTGCCTGAGCCACCTTGGAATTGGCACGAACCGGGCTTTTTACGTGATAACGGCGATCGGAGCACTGGAGCTGCTGATCTGCCGCGCTAAGCGCATGCCCATTTTGACGGGATTGGACGAGTTTGACTGGTGGATAACGGCGGGCGCTGTAGCCACTTTCGCGATAGCCGTTTATCCGATGTTGTATCTCTCGCATGCGCCTTCGACGATTTCGCTTGGAAACAACGATCCCGCCCTATATGCCATCGCTTCGGATTATTTGAAATCGCATAGCGTCGCTCGAATTCCGTCCAGAGACGCACTGTATCCCGACACGATTCTCGTTAATTATCTGCTGAGTCCGGGGCATCGCCCCGGCGCCTTTTTGGCGCTGTCTCTTTTCGATGTTCTCTTTCGCGCACCGACTTACCAGGTCTTTTCAATAGTACTGGCGGTAATGCTGGCATTGACCACTCCATTGGTGGCCATCTTTGCGCACCTGGCCGGGGGAAATCGCGCCTGTGGCAGAATCGCCGTGGCTCTGACTTTCGCGAACGTCAACTTTATATACTGTTACTACCATGGTTTCGCGGCGCAAATCCTTGTTCTGGGCTGCATCGTTGCAACTTTTATAATGGTGCTCGTCGATGAGCGCGAGAAATCGTTCCCGCTCTCCCATTCGATAGCTGTCGGCTTCGCCATGATCGCGATGATCATGATGGTGCCGGAAGGCGCCGCCTTTTTCATCATCCCCTACGCTTTGTTCGTTGCGCTTCGGACCGGTTCAGGCGCGTGCCAGCCAAGTGAGCTGGCCCGGCGCTATGGACCATCGTTCGCGGTGCTGGCAATAGCGGGGATAATACCGCTGTGGGAAGGAGCGGTATGGCTTCATCACATATCCGCGCTTCAGTTCGGATGGCAAATACCCAATTGGGCGCTTCCGGTTCATATAATTGGCCTGATGAGCGCGGTGGGAAGACCACATTCGATTCTGATGACCGGCGCACTGAGTATTCCGATTGTCATCGCGATCGGTTGTGGCCTTACCCGAATGCGCGAGCGGTCGCTGATCGCGGCGCTGATTGGATTCGACGTGGCCGTGCTCTTCTACTTCGGTGCGGTTCGCGCCTACTCATACGCCTATTACAAGGCAGGCGTGATGGCGGCCTTTGTATTCATCGCGGCGTTCTCAGCGGGCCTCCCGCGTCAACTTTATAAGCATGTCGGCGCCGCCTCCGCCGTGCTGGCGATTGTAAGCTTCATCATGTGCAGGCCGACCATCAGCGCCATGAGGCATCTCCCGGCGGCGGTCAGACCAGGGTTGGCCGCACTGGGCAAGATCCCTCCTGCCGTCACCCGCGGACAAATCATATCGCTGGATCATCTGAAATTGTGGGATCGGCTGTGGGCCAGCGACTTTATGCCTGATACGGCCGTGACCGCGCACGGCACTTTTTTCAGCGTGCGGACACCAACTTTGATACTGCTCCCGCGCTCTGAGGCGGATGACGTGTATCGGCAGGGCGGCCGCAATGTTTTATGGGCAAGCGCGCAATTTGAACTGATCAGGGCGCCGCGCGCGTCGCCGGCGACTCGCAGCGACTCCGTATCCAACGCCAACAGATAAAACGGCGCAATCCTTCACGCCATCCCTCACGGCGGCGCTTGCGCGAGTGCGCAGTTCCAGTTGGCGCAGCCGGTATTTTTCCAGATCAGGCATAGAGGCGGCGCGCCTGGTCGGTCAATTCGGAGCGGAAGTCCGGATGGGCAATCGCGATTAGCTCACTGGCGCGCCGGGCCAGCGATTTCCCGCGCAGGTCCGCGATTCCATACTCTGTCACCACGTAATGCACACATGAACGGGGCGCGGTGACGACCGTGCCTGGAGCAAGTTCGGGTACGATACGCGAAACGCGCTGCCCTGCCACGATCGAAGTCGAGGGCACAACGATTACAGATTTGCCGCCGGCCAGCGTGGCACCGATCGCAAAAGCGCTCTGGCCGCCGGTCCCCGTATACATCCGGGAGCCAATCGATTCGCTGGCGGCCTGCCCGCCAAGATCCACCGTCAGGGCGTTGTTGACGGCGATCAGACCTTCCTCACGCGCAATCAGCCGTATGTCGTCGGTAAAGTTGAAATCATACAGATGAAAGCGCATATCACCGTGCGCGAGTTCCAACTCCTCTTGCGTGGTGGCGGGAGAAAAGCCTGACCCGGTTACGATTCCCGCCATCAGCTTCTTGTACTTGCCGTTGACCACGCCCGCCTCGACCAGGGTCGCCGTGCCCCTTGGAATGATCTCCGTCGCCATTCCCAAATCATGATGGCGCCCCAGCGCACCCATCAGCATCCCGGAAGTGGTTCCGACTCCCACCTGGATGGTGGCGCGGTCGGGAATCAGTTCGCGCGCGACGGTTTGGCAAATGGTGCTGACGACGCGCTCTTCTTCTGCGGACGGCGCCGGCGGCATGACCCTGGGCACCATTTGAACGGGCTCGACGAAGTAGTTGATCTCACTGGTGTGAATCGTGTTGTCGCCGCCGGTCCAGATTGCCCGTTCATCGATTTCGGCGATCACCAAATCCGCCTGTCGCGCAGTCAGCTTCGACATGATCTGGCTTTCACCCAGGCTGACATAGCCGTCGCGGTCGGGCGGCGACACTTTCATGAGATAGACGTTGAAGTCGTCCAGTCCGGGCGGAAGTACGCCCGCGCGGTAGATCCCGATCGGAACGAAATCGATTCCGCCACCGTTGTAAATGGGACGATCCAGCGGCGATAGATAGCAGGTTCGAAGGTTAAATCGTTCGCCCAGTCCGGGAAGATTCCAGTCGAAATAGGCCGCGGGATGGCAGATCGTCACGTTTTCCAAATCCCCCAGCCGTGCGGCCAGCGCCCCGCATAAGGTATGAGGCGTCGATTGCGCAAGGGCAATCCCGATACGATCGCCCGAGCGGATTTGGCTAAACGCTTCGTCCGCGCTGACCAGAGCGCGTCCCAGCTTCGCCCGCCAGTCGAAGCCCTCGTGAGGCCGTGGTTTTATTTTTTCCAATGGGACCCTCTGCTACCCGTCGTTTTCCAGGCGGATGAGCGCGCCCCATTGAACTGCTGCGAGGGCGCGATTTCAACCGCGCACAACCGGCTTGACGCTCCTTTGGCGGGGACGTTAGAAGCCCAGATGTAACATGTCCAGACGTGATGCACGCGTGAAATGGAGGCATCGATGACGCCTGATGAACGAAAGGAGTTGGTGCGAAGGATGTGGTCTTCGTACATGAAAAAGGGCGCTGACGGACTGGAGGAGGCTCTGGCTTGCCTGCGTGAAGATGCGACCTGGACCATCCCGGGCGCCCTGCCCACCTCGGGCAGCCGGCGCGGCAAGCAATTGATTGCGGAGCAGTTCTGGGAAATACGGGAAGTATTTCCCGACGGGTTCCAGATCAAATTCAACAAGCTGCACGATACCGGGGACGCGGTGATCGCGGAGATGACGATCTGGGGCAACAATCGCAAAGGTCTTGGCTATACCAACGAATACTGCGTGGTGAACGAGATCGAGGACGGTCTAATCTCGCACGTCCGCGTCTATGTCGATACTGCCAAAGCCGCGCCAATGTTCGAGTGAGCCGGGGCGCGAATTGTTTTGACATTTGGTCTTGAAGCTGCGACAAGATCATCAGGCGACGTCACCACAAGAAGGTCATACGCTTATGGCGGAATTCGATTTGGTGGTCAAAAACGGAATGATCGTTGACGGCACTCGCGCACCGCGTTTCCGCGGCGACCTCGGCATCAAAAACGGGCGCATTGCGCGGGTCGGACGTCTTAGCGCCAATCAGGCAACGAAGGTAATCAACGCTGACGGGCTGATCGTCGCGCCCGGCTTCATCGATCTGCATACCCATTACGATGCCCAGATTTTCTGGGATCCGTATCTCACAATATCGAGCTGGCACGGCATCACGTCCGTCGTAATCGGCAATTGCGGCTTCGGCTTCGCTCCGGTCCGGCCGCGCGACCGCGAACGCGCGATGCTCACGATGGTGCGCACCGAGGCGATTCCGCTGCGCTCGATGCAGGCGGCGATGACCTGGGATTGGGAGACTTATCCCCAGTTCCTGGAAACGCTCGAGCGCCTGCCCAAGGGTGTCAATATCCTGCCTTACGTGCCGATGAACCCGCTGCTCAACTACGTGATGGGGATCGACGCGGCGAAAAGCGGCCGGATGCCCACCGAAGCGGAGCATGCGCAGATGCGGCGCATCCTCAATGAAGCGATGGACGCCGGCGCGCATGGATGGTCGGCGCAGCGCCTGCTGCCCGACGGTCCTTCCTCCGTCCAGCGCGATTATGACGGCTCGCCCATGAACACCGATGTCATGCATGACGAGACTTGCCTCGAAATGGCGCGGGTGCTCGGCGCGCGCGGCGACGGTTTCCAGGAACTGACCCTGGTTGGCAAGGATCCGAAAATCGACGCGCTGCATTACGAGAAGATTGCGGAAGTAAGCGGCCGCCCGATCATGTTCGAAGCCGTCTCCAGCCAGGATCGCTTCCCGCATCGCCATCGCAACCAGATTCGATGGCTGGAGAGCTGCCGTCAGCGCGGCTTGCCGGTATTCGGCCAGGCGATTACCACGGATGCCGGGCTGAGCTTCACCTTCGAGGACTGGAACCTGTTCGACGACTCCGACGCGTGGCGCGAGGCGACCTTGGGCAGCGTCACCGAACGCAGGGAAAAGCTCGGCGATCCGCGCCGGCGCCAGGCCTTGAAGGAGCAGATGCCGCGTGAAAGCCTCATCAGCTATTTCGATCAGATCATCATCACGCAATGCGTGCGGACGGAGAACAAGCATCTGGAAGGATTGACGATGGGCGAGGCGTCGAAGCGGATGGGCAAACACATGGTCGATGTGATGCTCGATCTCGCGGTTGCGGAAGACCTCAAGACCGAGTTCTTCGCGCCCGCGATCAACCGCGACATGTCGCTGATGAAAGAGGTGATCGATTATCCATACCTGACCTTCGGAGTCAGCGACGGAGGAGCCCATACCAAGTTCCTCACCGCGGGACGCTATCCGACCGAGGCGATAGCGAAGTACTGCCGTGACTTTGGATGGCTCTCGCTCGAAGACATTCATTGGCGGCTGTCCGCATTGCCCGCCTTTTGTGCGGGATTCAGAGATCGCGGCACGCTGCGCGAGGGAGCTCCCGCCGACGTCGTGATCTATGATTTGGAAAAGCTGGCGGTAAAGCCGATCGAGATCCTACACGACCTGCCGGGCGACGAATGGCGCCGCGTCCAGCGCTCCGACGGCTACAAATGGATGATCGTAAACGGCCAGGTGACCTTCGAGGACAACCGCTGCAGCGGCGCAACCCCGGGCAGATTGTTGCGCCACGGCGCGTAAATTTTCGAACTTTGTGCCCCCTTGGAGTGCAAAGCTCGCTCCGTTTCACCGCTGGCAACCTTTGTCGCCTGAAATTTTCTTTCGTCGGGCGGGAGGGAATGCCGATCCTGTGCGCCAATCAGGTAACGGGATTGGCTTTGTCGTACACGCGAACCATTAGTAACCTCTCGCCCGGATTCTTAAAATAAAGAAAGGGTGGCTTGGCCCTACTAACCCTCAGCCACGGGAGACAGGACGATGCCTGAGTTCGATCTGGCGGTCCGCAATGGGATGATCGTAGACGGTACGCGCGCTCCGCGCTTTCGCGGCGATATCGGGATCAGGAACGGCCGTGTCGCGCGCATCGGCCGTATCAGGTCCAATCAGGCGGCCAAAGTGCTCGACGCCTCCGGCCTGATCGTCGCTCCCGGCTTCGTCGACCTGCATACCCATTACGACGCACAGATTTTCTGGGATCCCTATCTCACGATGTCGGGATGGCACGGGATCACCTCGGTCGTGATCGGCAACTGCGGCTTCGGTTTCGCTCCGGTCAAGCCGCGGGACCGCGACCGCGCAATGCTCACGATGGTGCGCACCGAGGCGATCCCGCTGCGCTCGATGCAGGCGGCGATGACCTGGGATTGGGAGACCTTTCCCCAGTTCATGGATACGCTCGATCGCCTGCCCAAAGGACTCAATCTGCTGCCGTGCGTACCGATGAATCCGGTTCTCAACTACGTGATGGGAATCGAGGACGCCAAGAGCGGGCGCATGCCAACCGAAGCCGAACACGCGCGGATGCGGCGGATCTTGGACGAGGCGATGGAAGCCGGCGCCTGCGGATGGTCGGCGCAGCGGCTCAAACCCGAAGGCTTTGCCTCGGTGCAGCGCGATTATGACGGCACGCCGATGAACACGGACGTGATGCACGACGAGACGTGCCTGGAGATGGCGCGGGTGCTTGGCGCGCGCGGGGAAGGCTTCCAGGAGTTGACGCTGGTCAGCGGCGATCTCAAAAAAGACGCCGCCCAATACGAGATGATCGCCGAGATCAGCGGGCGCCCGATCATGTTCGAGACTGTTTCCAGCATCGATCGCTACCCGCGCCGCCATCTGGGGCAGTTGAAATGGCTGGACAAGTGCCGCCAGCGCGGATTGCAGGTTTACGGGCAGGGCATCACCACCGATGCCGGCCAGACCTTCACGCTGGAGGACTGGAACCTGTTCGACGACTCCGACGCCTGGCGTGAGGCGACGCTGGGTACGGCGGCCGAGCGCAAACAAAAACTGGCCGACCCACGCCGGCGCGACGCGCTCAAACGCCAGATGCCGATGGACGCGCTCATCACCAGCTTCGACGAGATCATCATCACGCAATGCGTGCGGCCCGAAAACAAGTACCTGGAGGGGCTCACGATGGCGCAGGCGGCGGAGCGCACCGGCAAGCATATGGTTGATGTGATGCTTGATCTGGCAGTCTCGGAAGATCTCAAGACCGAGTTCTTCGCTCCCGCCACCAACCGCAACCTCGACCTGATGAAGGACGTCATCGACTATCCCTACGTCGTATTCGGCGTCAGTGACGGCGGCGCACACACCAAGTTCCTGACGGCCGGGCGGTTTCCCACCGAAGCGATCATCAAGTTCTGCCGCGAGAAGCAGTGGCTGAGCCTCGAAGATATTCACTGGCGCCTGTCCGCATTGCCAGCCTTCTGCGTCGGCCTGCGCGATCGCGGCTTTTTGCGCGAAGGCGCTCCCGCCGATATGGTGGTCTACGACCTCGACGCCCTGCGTGTGCTGCCGGTGGAGATCATGCACGACCTGCCGGGCAATGAATGGCGCCGGGTCCAGCGCTCCGAAGGTTACAGGTGGACCATCGTCAACGGCGAGGTGATCTTCGAAGACAATCGCTGCACGGGCGCAACCCCGGGCCGGCTGTTGCGCCACGGGATGTAAGCAAAAATTAGACATAAGCAAGAATCGGGCGGGACCAGGTCCACGCTTTCCTGCCGCTTGCCGCTCCTCGTTGCGGTAGCGACTCTGCGCGCTCTGATATCTCAACGCGCGATGCTCCCCTGGTGCGAAATTGGGCCACTGATGGCCCTATGAGAGATGCCGAGCTGCTACTATGGGCTTGGATTTGGAGCTGAGTTGCCAAAGACCATCGCCGCCTTCAGGGTCTTTGCAGTTCCGCTTTCGAATGATTTAAAGAAGGGTCGGAGCAACTGAGGGGGCGATGTTCACAGACTTCGTTTACAGCACTCCCACCTGGCTGTGGGGGAGCATCTTTATGGTTTTCTTGTGCGGCAGCGCCTGCGCCGGGCTGGTTGTCTTCGACCGGCTGGTGCATGTCGACATCCGGCGGGCGCACAATGAGCTGGCGGGTTTCACGGTCGCGGTAATCAGCGTCGTTTACGCGGTATTGCTGGCCTTCATCGCGATCGCGACCTGGGAATCATACACCACCGCCGAGGACGTCGTGCAGAGCGAAGCGGATTACGTCGGCGCCCTTTATCGCGATACGCTGGGTTTACCCGGCCAGATGGGTCAGGACGTCCGCAATGATTTGGAACTGTACGTACAGACGGTAATCCACCAGGAATGGCCGGTACAGCACGAGGGTGTCATGCCCCATCGGGGATGGGAGCCACTGGGCCGGCTGCACCTGGCGATCGTGAGAATGCAGCCGAAAACCATTGGCGAGGGCGTGATACAGGGCGAAATGCTTAAAACGCTCAACGATCTCTACCGCGCGCGCGAGAGTCGGCTTTCGGCGGCCGAAGGGCATATCCCTGACGTAATCTGGTGGATTATTTTCCTGGGCGGCGCGCTCGTGACCGCGTTCACTTATCTGTTCGGCTTTCACGACCTGCGGATGCATATGGTTATGACGGCGGCCGTTGCCGCGTCGATGGGCTTCGTAGTCGTGCTGATTATCGCTCTGGACTGGCCTTTTCGCGGTCAGGTCAGCATCGCACCCGACGCCTTCGTCAAAGTCGAGCGCTCGTGGACTGCGCTGGCCCCCACTGCCGAAACGGGGAACCCTCAGGCGACCAGGTAGCATTTCGCAGGCCTCTGGGGCGGGCTTAATGCAGTTCTTATGAACCAGTTTCTTTTCCGCTCCGAACTGGGTTAACGTTAGGCCGCCATGATCAAAATCGCACTAAGCTTATTTGGCCTTCAGAATTGGTTTGGCGGTGATTTCGCTTCCGTGCTGGACGTCGTGCGCCTGGCCGACCGCAAGGGTATCGACCAGGTGAACGTCGTCGATCACGTAATCATGAGCGAGGACACCGGCAAATATCCCTATGGGCGATTTCCCGCCTCCCCCACTACGCCGTGGTACGAGCCTGTCACGGTGCTGGCGGCGGTGGCCGGCGCCACGCAAAATATCCGCTTATCGACCGGGATCATAATTTCGCCGCTGCGCCCCGCGCCGCTGCTGGCCAAACAGCTCGCGACCCTCGACATCATCTCGCGCGGACGAATCGAAATCGGACTTGGGACCGGATGGCAGCGCCAGGAGTACGATTCATGCGGCGTTCCCTGGGAGCATCGTTTCGCGCGCATGTGGGAGCAAGTGCGCGTCTGCCGAAAATTGTGGAGCGAAGCGCCGGCCAGCTTTCAGGGCGAAACCGTGTCCTTCAAGCAGCTTTATTCGCTGCCCTTCCCGGTGCAAAAGCATATTCCGCTGTGGTTCGGGGTCGCACCGACACCTCGCAATGTCGAACGGATCGCTGAACTGGGCGATGGATGGCTGCCGATGGATCGCGATCCGGAAAAGCTCAAGGAGCCGATCGCGCGGTTGCGGGCGGCTTTTACGGCGCGCGGACGCGATCCGAAAAGCCTGGTCGTGCGCACCGGCTTACGCCCGGTTTTCCGCGATCGCTCCCCCGATCTGGAAGCGACGCTGGCGCAGTTGCCCGATTTGATCGCGGTGGGCGTAAACATCATCGATTTCAATCCTTCGATGTTCTGCAAAAATATCGAGGAAGCGGAGCCCTTTTTCGAACGAATCGCCGATCTCAAAAATAGCTATTGAACAGCCTCGCCCTCACCCCCTGTGCTCATTCGGCGGCTTCGGCGTGCGGCTTGTGGGGAGCGAGCTTTGCGCGCACCGCCGCTTCGATTTCCTCCGCCATCGCCGGATTATTCTTGAGTGTTTCGCGGGCGTTCTCGCGTCCCTGCCCGATTCGTTCCCCCTTGTACGAATACCATGCGCCAAGCTTTTCGATGATGTTGTTTTCGGCGGCGATATCGACCAGTTCGCCTTCCTTGGAGATGCCTGAGCCGTACAGGATGTCGAATTCCGCCTCTTTGAATGGCGGCGCGACCTTGTTTTTCACCACTTTGACCTTGGTGCGCGAGCCGATCACGTCGTTGCCCGATTTGATCGCGCCCACGCGCCGGATATCCATCCGCACCGAGGAGTAGAACTTGAGCGCATTGCCGCCGGTCGTGGTTTCGGGATTGCCAAACATCACGCCGATTTTCATGCGAATCTGGTTGATGAAAATAACGATTGTGCGGGAACGCGCGATAATGGAAGTAAGCTTGCGCAGCGCCTGCGACATCAGCCGCGCCTGCAGACCCATCTGCGGCTCGCCCATCTCGCCTTCGATTTCGGCGCGCGGCACCAGCGCCGCGACCGAGTCTATCACCAGGACATCGATGGCACCGGACTGAACCAGAGTCTCCGCGATTTCCAGCGCCTGCTCGCCATTATCCGGCTGCGAAATCAGCAGGTCCTCAACCTTGACGCCGAGCTTGCGGGCATAGCCGGCGTCCAGCGCATGTTCCGCGTCGATAAAGGCACCGATCCCGCCGATTTTCTGCGCTTCGGCGATACACTCCAGGGCCAGAGTCGTTTTGCCGGATGATTCGGGGCCATAAATTTCGACCACCCGCCCGCGCGGCAGACCGCCGACCCCCAAAGCCAGATCCAGACCAAGCGAACCGGTGGAGACGACCGCAATGTCGGTCTCGATCGCTTCCTCGCCGAGCTTCATGATCGAGCCTTTGCCGTACTGCTTCTCGATCTGGCTGAGCGCGATTTCCAGCGCTTTGCCTTTTGTATCCTGCGCCACGTTAAGACACCCCGCCGACCTCCTTTTTACTTGCCTGCAAGAGATCAGCGACTGGTATCTTGGCACAAAAACATCAAACCGCTCCATGCCCGCCGCCCCGGCATAATCGGCATCTGTCCACATACTTGCGCAAGCGTCAGGCGCGCTATCGGGCCGCTCGAAACCGCAGCGTTGCCAGGGCCTCGTAAGTCGCGCCGTGGGGCGACAGATGGCTCCGATACAGCGTCATGAAACGGATCGAACAATTGCCGAAATCCAAATCCGCGGCTTTTTCCAGCGCTTGGCGCAAATCCGGGTCGCGCCTGGGATTGCGGACCCGGCCGATGGTCAGATGGGGCGTGAAGCGACGGCGTTCGGGCGTGAAACCAGACCTGACGCTTAGCGCCTCGACCTCGGCAGCGAGGTGTGCCAACGCGCCGTTGCTCAGGCCAATCCAGATCACCCGCGGCCGGTTCAGAGATGGAAACGCCCCGGCGCCGCGCGCGTGTACCGTAAACGGAGCGGTGGCGTCCGCAATCGAGCGCAAACCCCGGCACATTTCCTCGATGATTTCCGGTGGCACGCGGTTGCCCAGAAAACGCAGCGTCAGGTGAAAAGCTGCGGGCCTGGTCCAGGAAATACCACCATCAAGTTTTCGCAGTTTGTTCTGAAAACGGGCAATCGCGTCTTCGATTTCAGGCGCCAGCCGAATTGCGACGAAGGCCCTGATTCCATCCGCCATGGCTTTACATCATAGCGGAACGAACAGACAGGAACTTCAACCGTTCACGGCGTCGGCTGACGGCTCGACGAGACAAAATCACCGCAGCACTGCAGTGGAGGTTTGCTGTTTGCGTTGAATAATCACCTGGTTCATTGCAGCATGGCGTATGCCACCCCGACATAAATCCGCAAGGATCCCGTGCGCCTGCGTAATCCAACTGGCGATTGCCGCTTTCATGCTTCTGGCCGTTCCCTTCAAAGCCGTCGCTTTTGAGGCAGACAACGCCTTCCAGCCAATGACGCCGGTCGTATCGGGGGAGGGATTTCTTATTCGCTACCAATCGGGACGGTTGGCCGGCGCGTATATCAATGCATGGAATGTAGGCGCCAGAATCTCGCTGATTCCCTTCGGTGTAAGTCATAACAGGTTTCTGCACGGCGCAATGAATGGCGCTCTTGAACTGGGACTCGAACCCACGTTCCAGCGCTTTAACAGCGTGCATCAGAATTTCGCCGGGGTTTTGGCCGAGGCGAAATACCACCTGCTTGGACTGAGTTGGGGCCACTTTGTCCCGTGGGTTGGCGCGGCCATTGGCCCCGGCTACTCCGATCTGAACATTGGTCACGTGCTGGATGATACCAAACTGGAAGGCCCTTTCATGGCGCTAATCATGGGTGAGGGCGGCCTGGAGTACTTCATCGACGGTCACAAAGCGATCTACGTGGGCATCGTCGGGCAGCACGTCTCCAATTCGGCGCTCAACGGCAAAGATCACGGCTCCAGCACCAACGTCAGCATCAATACACCGTGGGCAATGGTGGCGGGCTTTTCCTGGTTCTTCCAATAATCTTGCTTCCAACGACTTTTGCGCAAGCTCTTTTGCTGATGCAGGACGAACGGCGAAGCCGCTGATTTAGAGGACTTAATCCCAGGTCATGCGGCTTCGCATCCTTCCATCTTCATTATTTTATAATCAGGCTCAGCGGAGCGGAATGAGCGTAAGTCCCGTTCGTACCGGTAACGGTCAAGGAATATGTTCCCGTTCTCGCCTTTTTGTTGGCCGATATGCTCAGGGTGGAACTGCCGGAAGTTGTCACCGGATTGGGTTTAAAGCTGGCGGAGGTGAATTTGGGCATCCCGCCGATGCTCAACGTTACTGGACTGGACCCGTTTATCGCGCCCAACGACACGGTGTCGTTGCCGCTGCTTCCGCGACTGATCGTCAGCGAACTCGATTGCAGCGAGAGCGAAAAATCCGGAGTTGGCGCGCTGACTACCAGGTTGAAACTCGACGAATGGGAAAGCGTTGCGCTGGTGCCATCGATGGTGATCGGATAGGTGCCCGCCGGGGTGGTCGCGGAAATAGCGACCGTAAGACTGGTTGATGCAGAGCTTCCAGGCGCCGGGGTGAGAGAGGCGGTTCCCAACGCGCAGGTGATGCCATTGCCTCCGCACGCGCCCGCCGGCGCCAGATTGACCGTCGAACTGAAATTGTTCAGCGAAGTTACACTCACCGTGCCCGTGGAAGTGCCTGCCTGGCCCGCCGCGAGCGTCAGCGGTGAAGCGGTTGCCGAGATCGTGAAATCAGCGCTTCCCGTGCAGTTGGTAAACTTCATCGAACCGATCGCCGTGTGCCAGGCATAGGACGAGGTGACCGGATAGTATTCGTTGGTGTACCAGAACGTGCAATCGTCGCTGGGATCTATGCGCATCGCGGAATAATCACCCCATCGTGTGTATCCGGTCTGCGAACCGCCTCCGGGTTGCAGTGTCGATTCGGTTTCCATCGTGCCAAGGGGATCGCTCGGCACGCGGCCCGTATACGTGATTGACGGATACACAGTCGAACTGGAAGTGCTGTATCCCAGCGCGATGTCGCCGACCTGATCCATCGCGATGCTGCCCATCCAGCGGTAGGTTGAATCCGGCGAAAAGGTGCCCTGCTGATACAAACTGAAGGCGCTGCCGCTGGTTCTGCGCAGCTCGTACCATCGCACACCGACGGTCGATCCGACCGCGACCGAATGGTTGACGACGAGTGCTTCATGGTCGGCAAACTTCCGGTAAGCCAGGCGGTACATCAGGCGATCACCCAGGGAGTCAAGTTGTTCGCTTGTTCCAGGTTGAGGGACGCAGGTGCCGCCGCCGCAGGCTTCGCTGAACGAGGCCACCGGAATGTCAGGCATTTGCGTAAGGGTCGAGCTGCTCGGGCTGCTGAAATTCGGCGACAGCTGATACATGCTCAGGCTGCTCAGAGTATCAAAGCTTAGGAACAAGGCGGGAGAACCGTCGCTGGGCGCGTTGGAACCGTCGAGATCGGCGGGCAGATAGCTCCCGTTGGATACGGTGAAGCAGACGTTGGCGGGACTGGAAGCTCCGCTCAGCATCGCCGTTCGATCGTACGCGCAAAGTTCGGCTCCAACGAACGTGGAACCATTGGCAAACAGGTTATATGTTGCCAGATAAGCGGAATTGCTCGCCGTCGGCCATACACCAATCTTTTCGTAATCGTTGAGGTTGCTGCCAAAACTATAGGAGTAAAGGTAATAGGATCCCGTGGGATCGTTGGTGGTCGAAACCGCAATACACTCTGAATACGGCGAGGACAGGCTGCCCAATTCGCTGATTATGAAACGGTCCGCGAGCTTGTCGTATTGAGCCACCGGGTCGCCCGCGTTGTTGGTCGCACATGGCCCGCCGAGATTGGCCCAGATTGATCCCAGACTTTTCGGGTATCCGGAATAAATGTTTCCGTTCTTGTCAAATACCGCAATGTCGCTATTGACTACCTGTACAATCTGATTCGGACCGACTGCTATATTCGGATCTCCCGGGATATAGCCATTTTCGCCTATACCGGGAAAATTCGGACTCTCTCTGACCCGCAGATGGCCGCCCGCCGCCCTTTGCAACGCCCGGTCGGACGCATGCGTATGCTCCGCCGCCGCCGAGTGCAGCGGCACCGGCCGGCGCACATATATCTTCAGCGTGGTATCCGCCCTCGATCGGCCGTGGATATCCGAAAGCCGCGCCGACACCGCGTAATTCTCCGGATAGGACACGGTGGGGCTGCTCTGCGCGAGGATCTGCGTGGTGCTTACGGCAATAATGAGCAAGGCGAGCGGCAATACGCGTATGGCCATAACTGATCTGTTCCGCATCCTTCAGCCAAGGTTTGAAGCCCGGACAAAAAATTACTCTTTTTGTATCAAAATTATGCAGTTCAATGCAATCGTGGAAATTAAAGTATGCGTCTGAAATATTTTCCTGAGTTCAACCCGAGACTGACACAGGAATTGATGAAAGCCGCAAATTCCCCAAAACGATTTGCGGCTGGTTTTCCCGCAACTCCGGCTGGAATGCTGCGCCGGCTTTGATAAAGAGGAATAGCTCGCGTTTGGCGCGGGCGGAGGTGTAACAAGCGTGCCCGAACAAAGCGTGTTGACGGGACTGCGGGTCCTGGATTTGACCGATCACAAGGGAGCTTTGTGCGGACGGATCCTGGCAGACATGGGCGCGGACGTTATCAAGATTGAGCCGCCCGGGGGCGATGCGGCCCGCCGTATCGGACCGTTCCTTGACGACGTGCCCCATCGCGACCGCAGCCTGTTCTTTTGGTTCTACAATCTCAACAAACGTTCGGTAACGCTCGATTTAAGTTGCCCGCAGGGCACTGGGATTTTCGCGCGGATGGCCGCCGCGGCCGACCTCGTGATCGAGAGCTTCGCGCCCGGACGCCTGGCCGCGTTAGGCCTGGGATGGGATCGATTGCGTCAGATCAACCCGGCGTTGATTCTCTGCTCGATCGCGCCCTTCGGTCAGACCGGGCCGTGGCGCGATTATGAGGCCAACGATTCGATCCTGGCGGCTTTGGGCGGGATGCTTTACGTATGCGGATATCCGAAGGAGAGGCCGGTCCGGCCCCTGGGTTTGCAGGCGTACCATTCCGGCTGCCATTACGCGGTGATCGCGATTATGGGTGCCCTGTTCGCCCGCGACCGCAGTGGGGCGGGCCAATGGATCGACGTCAGTTTCCAGGAGGCGACAGCGTCGGCGGTCGAGCATCTGGCGGGGCGTTACTTCGGCGAGAACGATATACCGCGCCGTTATGGCACGATGCATTGGTTTCGTGGCTTCAGGGTCGCGCGATGCCGCAACGGGTATGTAATGCACTCGATCTCCGGCGACTGGAACACGCTTTTGGAATGGGCCCGCGGCGACGGCAAAGCGCAGGAACTGACCGAACCGCAGTGGAGCGACGACAGCTACCGCAGGGCAAATTGCGAACGGCTTTACCAGATTCTGGACGAATGGGTGAAAGACAAGGACCGCGATCAGTTGGCCGAGCGCGCCCAAACCTTGCGGCTGCCTTATGCCGCCGTCCGCCCGATCGACGAACTGGCCTGCGACGAGCAACTCGAGGCGCGCGGCTATTTCGTCGACGTCGAACATCCTGAACTCGGCCGCACTTTCCGTTATCCGGGCGCGCCCTTTCGTCTGGACGCCACGCCATGGCGCGTTTATCGGCGGCCACCTCTGGTCGGCGAGCATACAGCCGAGATTTTAGGCGGCGAACTGGGAATTGGGGCCGAGGAACTGGCGGTCCTGAATGCGCAGGGGGTGATCTGAGATGGCGAACTTGCCACTGACCGGAATTCGCGTGCTGGACTTCACCTGGGTGCTCGCCGGTCCCGTCGCCACCCGCATCCTGGCCGCGATGGGCGCCGAAGTAATCAAGGTCGAGCGCAAGTCCGGTTATATCGCGCCGCGGACCGGAATCCACGGCGACCTCAATCGCGACAAGCTCTCGATTGCCCTTAACATGTCGGCGCCGGGCGCGATCGAAATCGCCCATCGGCTGGTCCGCATCAGCGATCTGGTGATCGATAACTTCTCGGCCCGCGTGATGCGGCAATGGCAGATGGATTACGAGAGCCTGGTCAAAATCAAGCCGGACGTCGTGTGCCTCTCGATGTCCGGCTTTGGACATACGGGCCCGCGCGCCGCCTACGTCAGTTTCGGGCCTACGCTGCAGGCGTTCACCGGCTTCACGCTGAACATGGCGGATGAGCACGGACGTCCGGCCGGATTCAGTTATTCCTATTCAGATTCGGCGGCCGGATTCACCGGTGCGATGGCGGCACTGTTCGGCCTGTGGCGGCAGCGGCAGACCGGGCAGGGGCAGTTCATCGACTTCGCCCAATTCGAAGGACTGGTGAGCCTGGTGGGTCCGTCGCTCCTCGACCTGACAATCAATGGACGTTCGCAAAAACCGCAGGGCTGGCGCTCCCAGGAAGCTCCGGCTGCTCCGCACGGCGCCTATCGCTGCCGCGCGCGCGGCGATGACGACGATCGATGGCTGGTGATTGCGGCCAGCACGCCCGATCAATGGAGGAATCTGGTGCGGGTGATGGGATCGCCGGATTGGGCGGCGCAGCCGCTCTTTGCGACGCTGTATTTGCGGATGCGCAACCACGAGGAACTCGATGCGCACATCAGCCGGTGGGCGGCGAACCAGGACGCCGAGGACGCGATGGCGAAGTTGCAGCAGGCGGGCGTCCCGGCCGGCCTGGCGGCCAACGCGCAGGACTGCTGCGCGCGCGACCCCCAACTGGCGGCGCGCGGCTTCTGGCCCACAATAAGCCTGCCCGAAGGCGGCCAAACTCAGGTTTGCGGCATTCCTTTCAAGATGTCGCACACGCCGGTGGGGGTCCGTCGATGCTCGCCCATCGCCGGGGAGAGCAACGATTATGTATTCGGCGAACTGCTTGGTCTGAGCCCTGCCGAACGAGCGGAACTGATCGAAAAGAAAATCCTGTGGCCGTGAAGGCGGCCGGATCATCCAATCCTTTCCAGCGCGCTGGGCAGGTCGTGCAGGCGATCGATCACGATCGGCGATTTGACCCGATCGCCCAGGCCGATGAATTTGACGCCCGCGGTCTCGGCCGCGATATAGTCAATCTCGCTGTCGCCGATGTAAACCGCGCTGTTCCTGCTCACCCCGGCGCGTTCGATACATAGGTTGACAATGTCGGGTGCGGGTTTCGGCCTGACCTTGTCCTGCACGCAGGCAATCGCGTCGAACACGCCTTGCAGCTCCAGATGTTCGATGAGCCGCGGCACGGTCACGGAGCGGTTGGTCGCCAGACCCAGCTTGTAGCGCGCTTTGAGTTGGAGCAGGAACGGACGCAGTTCGAACGGCGGCTTGAGCAAACGGAAAAATGGCGTGAAATCGAGTTGCGCGCCCGTCTCCTGCATCCGGCGGATCCGTTCCTGGTCGCCGCCGGCCCGCTGCTCGAATACCTGTCTGGCCGACAGAAAGACCCCCAGCCGTTCCTCTTCGGGGCTGAGCGGCGGTTCACCCAGCATTTTGAATATTGCGTTGTAGTAAGAGGTGTTGGAATCGCCCGATTCAAACAGGACCCCGTCAGCGTCGAAAATCACCAACTGAAGCATGTCAACAATGCAATCCTATCGGCAACTTTCGGTCCAGTCGCCTTCTCGGCGGCCAACCGAAAATCACCAGCATGAATGACGGCTATCTCCTGGGGTAATCATCCGGCGGGACCGGATAAGCCGAAGCTCCTGATTAGTGCGCTCAGGTCTTCGGGGGTGGCGATGCGTTGCGTGCACCCGTTGCCCGCACATACGAAGGCGAAGGCCCGCTGTTGAGCGCCGCCAACCAAAAGCTGGGCAGCGGCCAGCGGACCGATGCCGGGATATGATTGCGATGGATCTATCCAGGCCAGGACTTTGCCCGGACGATAGGTAGCTTGCGCCGCGTTCAACAACGGCACGGTCATCCCGTCGGTCGGCGAGCCATCCACCACTACCAGCATATCGCCGTGAATGCGCTCCGCCACGGCCCGTCCGACCGTCGCCAGCATCAGCGCGGCGCCGACACTCACCGGAGCATGAGACAGCAGGAGCGCCGATTGCTGTCTGTAACCGTGATCGGGTGCGAGTACATCGAGCATCGCAAAATCGCGCGCGGCCACACCCTGGACCGAAGGCATCTCGCCGTCGTAATACGCCTCGATACCGTCAAGCCATCCGGCGGTGCCCTCGATCGGTCTGGCATTTCTGATCACGTTGGTTTCCGGATCGTAGAATTTTTTTAGGATTATCCGGGCTACCTCCTCGGCGCGTCTGAGCTCGCGGCTCTGCCCCGAAACCTGGTAGGCAGCCAGCAGGGCATTGAACATGTAGACCTGGTCGGCGGGCAATCCCACAGCGCATGCAGCACGTGCGGTCAGAACATGGCAATAGCTTCCGTCAGCCATGCGGCCGTGCGCGTAAAGGTAGTCCAGGTTATCCAGAGCGATGCGTTCCAGATGCGGGTCAGAAAACGCCTCGCCCGCGGCGATAAAGCCGCTATCCATCAGGGCGTTGCGATCCACCAGCACGGCAGTGTCGACGGCCGGCGCACGGCGGAGGTCGCGCGCGGCGCGCAGTCTGGCGGCTGCGCGCTCGATAAGTTTTTTCGCTTGTTCTCCTGCAATCCGGAGTTGGGCACCAACCTGTGCTGGATCCCTGGCGCGCCGCAAAACCAGGCGCCCGTCCGGGGCCGTTGCGTGACGATTATCGAGGCCGAAATAAAGCACGGCGGCTTTGAACTCGGCGGGTTTGAGCAGGCGCCGGATTTCGTTGAGCTTCCAGGTGTAGTAACTGCCGTCGTCGCCCGCGAACGCATCGGCGTCCTGGCTCGAATAGAAGGTCTGGTTGGCGCGATTGAACAGGGTGTTCTCGACGTATCGGGCGAGATTTTGTGCAACCTGCCTGAATTCGGGTTCGGCGCTGATTTCAAAAGCGTGCGCGTAGGCTGATAACGCCAGCGCCTGATCGTAACTCATCTTTTCGAAATGCGGCACCTGCCATGCCGCGTCGGTGGCATATCTATGGAACCCGCCGCCCAGTTGGTCATAGACGCCGCCGCGCGCCATCCTGCGCAGCGTGTCCAGCGTCATCGCGGTAAACTCCGGATGGCCATAAAAGCCGGCGGTGAGCGCAAGTTCCAAACCGGGGAACTCATAGAACTTCGGACCCTCGCCAAAGCTGAATCCGCCATTGGCGCGATCGTACGTATTGCTCAGGCCGGCCAGAATTTCGATTAGGGCCGGCTTATCGGCGGTCAGCTCCTTCAATGCCGGAGGCTTTTTCAATTTCTCGATCAACGACGCGGCGCGCGCTTCCAGCTCTCGGTGGCGCGAATGATAGGCCCTGGCGACGTCCTTGAGCACGGCCGCCATTGCCGATTCATGACCGGGTCCGCTCTGCCGCGGCGGCAGGAAACCGAAGGCCGCGAACAATTCGCCGTTAGGGAGCGCGAAGCAGGTCAACGGCCATCCGCCTTGACCGGAGAGTTCCGCTGCCGCCGCCTGGTAGTACTGGTCAATGTCGGGCCGCTCGTCGCGATCCACTCTGATCGGCACGAAATATTGATTGATAAGAGCGGCAACCTGCGGGTCGCCGTAAGTCTTTTGATCCATCACGTGGCACCAATGGCACCACATCGCGCCGATATCGATCAGCACCGGCCGGTTCAGCCGCCTGGCCAAGGAAAAACTGGCGTCGTCATATGGCTGCCATCGAACATGCTCAGAGGCGGCCTGGCGCAGGTAGATGCTGGGAGCGTCCGCCAGGTCGCTGGCCGGCAATTGCGGTGCCGCCGCCGCGCCGCGCGCTGGCATTGCGGCGGCGGCAAAGTGGCCCATCCCGGCCATGAGCAGGGCGCCCAAAACAATCGTCGTCAACACTTTTGGCATGAGACGCAGAAATCTTAGCAGAGAGCGGGCACAGGAAGACCAAATTCCACGGTGAAATTTTATGCTCTTGACGCGCAACGCCTTTCATGCTGACCGCGGCGTGAAATATGCTCGAAATACCGTATAATCGGGGATGGGATGCGGAGCACATCCGCGCCTTATGCCAGGTTTAATCCGGTGATTTGCCGATGCGTGAATTTCCAGCCTCTGGACGCGCCTACAAGCCGCGCAAGCGCGGCAAGGTGATTCCTTTTCCAGCTCCCAAGGCGGTGCGGCGCAGGCGGACCGGCCGCATCGTGATGGTTGGGGTCGGCATTGTGGTGCTCGCCGTAATTGGCGCACGCGTCTATCTCGTTTCGCAACCGCCGCCGTCTTCGCCGCCGCCCGCCGCAGTCGAACCCGACGAGCGAAAAATCCTTGATCTGGTAAATGCCCAACGGGCGAAAGCCGGGTTGGCGCCGCTCAAAATATCCAGGCGTTTGACGACCGCCGCGCGCGGCCACAGTTACGACATGGCTCTGCGCGGCTATTTCTCGCATCTCAGCGCAGACGGAATTGGTCCCGAACGGCGCATCCGCAACTGCGGCGTCCAATCCGCGGAGACGGGAGAAAACATCTACGAAGACGATTTCACCGATCACCGGCTGCTCGCCCGGCGAACGGTACAGGCATGGATGCAGAATCCCGGCCATCGCCAGAACATGCTTTCACCGCGCTTTGATGAAACCGGCGTCGGCGCAGTCCGCACCGCGGACGGCGCCACTTACGTCACGGAAGATTTCGTCAGGCAATGAGGGAAAGATTTCCGCAGGAAAGTAAGGATGGAATTTTCTGAACTGGCCGATCTGGCGGGCGCTCATGCCGCCGCGCGCGCGATTCAGGTCGCCCTCAAACTGGAGCTGTTCGAACGGCTCTCCGGCGGCCCGCTTGGATCCGATCAGATTGCCGGCGCTATCGGTTGCGACCCGCGCGCGCTCGGCTTGCTGATCAACGCGATGGTGGCGCTGGGGCTTTTGGAAAAGAACGCTGACGGTATCGGTCTGACGCCCGGCGCGCGGCGCTTTTTACTCGCCTCTTCGCCCGAATACCTGGGCGGAATGATCCTGTTCGAAGAGGCGATCTTCCCGTTGTGGGCGCGCCTGGAAGATTCGATACGTTGCGGTAAGCCGGCGCGCACGCCCGACATGTACCAGCGCAATCCCGAGGAGACCCGGCTATTCATCCGCGCGATGGATAGCCTGGTGCGGGCTCGCGGCGACGCCGTCTGGATGGCCGAGAACGTCGATCTCTCAGGCGTCCGCGCGATTGCCGACGTGGGCGGCGGCCCCGGTACCTACCTGGTCGAGTTCATGCGCCGACTTCCGCGACTCAGAGGCGCGATCCTGGATTTGCCCGCTACCCTGGCGGTCACCCGCAAGATTTTCAGCGAGCGCGATGACGTCCCCCGCCGCATCGAGTTGATCGAATACGATTATTCCACGCATGAACTGCCCTCCGGTTTCGACGCAATCCTCCTCTCCAACATCATCCACAGCGAAGACGAGGCAGCCAATCGCGCGCTGTTCGCGCGGTGCTATCGCGGGCTTGAAGCGGGGGGTATCGTAATCGTCAAAGACCACGTGATGAATGCCGAACTGACCGAGCCCGCGGCCGGCGCGATCTTTTCGCTATACCTGTTGCTGACCACGCCGGGACGTGATTACAGCTTCGATGAGATTGCGCGATGGCTGCGTGAGAGCGGCTTTACCGATATCCGGTGTCGTGCGCTGCCGTCGCCACCCTTCAACTCCTCGGTGGTGACGGCCCGCAAGATCTGACCGGAGGGATTTGAACTTGAGCATCGATTCAATGCGCCAATATCCGATGTTTGCGGTGTTGGTGATTTGCCTGCTGCCGATAGCGTTTTACTGCGGCGGATGTGGTGCGGCGGCGACGGCCACCGACATTGTGCCGCTGGTCTTTCAGGCGGCAACCTTCACCGGGGTCAGCGTGGGCAGCGCCGTTACCGGGCGCGATCCAACCGATGATGAAGAAGACACCGCGGAGCGATGCGACACGCTTTTGGCGACGCCGCCGTACATGGGCGAAATTGTGCATACAGGCAGCGGCGAGGCCGTTCGCGGCCTGATTCTTGGAGAACAGGGGGGCAGGACGAAATGGTTTCTTTCCACCACAATCACGAGCCTGGCGGTATTGCAATTTACGCCGCCGCTGTCTGCTGCCGGCGACGATATCAAAAATCGCAACTTCCTGGCCTATGCCGCCGCGCAGCCGCAAAATGAGCGGGAGAACAACCAGCTCATCGCCTTCCTTGCCTCCTTCGAATCCGCTCCGGGGGTGTTGAGTATCGAGGGCCGCAACTACCGTTACGCGTGGGTGCGCAAACTGCCATGCTTCCCGGCCGCGCAATAAGAAGTCCCGGATGCGCCTTTCTGCCCAGCTGGCGCAAATTTTGGTTGTTCGGCGTACTTGCCGCCGGCTCCCTGCTCGCATTGGCGAACATCCGTCGCGGCGCACTAAGCACTGAAACGCCGCAGACTGGCGGACAACTGCGGCCGGCATCATGGCCGTCCAACGCAATCACCGTCGCCTGGCTTGGGCATGCCACGCTGCTGATCGATTTTCTCGGCGTGCGCGTGCTTACGGATCCAACTTTTTTCCATCGCGTGGGAATGAATGTGGCCGGCCTGTTCACGGTCGGCCCGGCGCGCCGCGCCCCGGTACCGCTTACGCCCGCGGCGCTCCCGCCGCTGGACCTGATCCTCATCACTCACGCCCACATGGACCATCTCGATCTTCGCTCGCTTGGTGCGCTGCCCAAAGCCGCCGCCGTGGTTAGCTGTTCCGGATGCCGCGACTTGATCCGGCCGCTGGGATATTCGGACGTACGGCCGCTGCGGTGGGGCGAGAGTACGGTCGTGCATGGACTCAGGATCACTGCGATGGGAGCGCGCCATTGGGGGCGGCGATGGCCGTGGGAGGCGGACCGCGGCTACAACAGCTATCTGCTTGAAAAAGACGGTGTGCGGATGTTGATCGCGTGCGATTCCGCATTCACTGCGCTGTTCTCGCAATTGCGCGCCAACCCGCCGCTAATCGCGGCGTTTTCCATTGGCGCCTACGATCCGTGGATTCGCAGTCATGCCGATCCTGAGCAAGTCTGGGAAATGTTCCGGGAAACCGGCGCGCGCTACCTCATTCCGATCCATTGGGGCACCTTCCGCCTTTCCAAAGAACCGATGGACGAGCCGCTGCGCCGGCTCATCCAGGCGGCGGGTCCGCGCGCCGATGCGATTGTAATCAGAAAAATCGGCGGTATATTCCAGCAGTCCGTGCCGATGCTCCACCAGGCGGCTATGGCCCAAACATCAGCCACGCAGCCATGATTTGCGGCCTACGTCGGACGCGAGCGGTAGATTCCGGTGAAGCCCGGCGGACGCCATCCTTTGTCCGCGCATTCGATACAGACCGGGTACAGTCGCGGCCGGCCATTGTCGCGGCCGCTTAGACTGACCATGACTTCGGTCGAACAGCTTCTGGAGCAGGCAACGCAGGTTGCAACCAGCGACTTGTTTTCCTTGGCTTTCTCGCTCGGCATCTCTGAGAGGATCGTCTAGCGCGCAGCGCAGGCCGGCGCAATGCTAAATAAGCCGCCCGGCGTAAGCTCAGACCCGTCGGCGGGCAAAGAACCGTTGCAGCAGTTCCGCACTGCGCTCCTCCTCCAGCCCGGGATAGATCTCGATCCGATGATTGAGACGCCCGTCGCGACCGATGTCGTAAACCGAACCGGCCGCGCCCGCTTTGGCATCGCGCGCGCCGAAGAACAAGCGCGCGATGCGCGCGTTGACTAACGCTCCCATACACATCGTGCAGGGCTCCAGCGTCACGTAAATACTCGCCTCCGCCAGGCGATAGGTCTTCAAGGCGCGAGCGGCGGCGCGAAGCACCATGATTTCGGCATGAGCCGTGGGATCGCAAAGTCCGATCGGCTGGTTATGGCCACGGGCGACGATGTGGCCGTCGATCGCCAGCACGGCACCAACGGGTACTTCGCTTTCGGCTTCGCCAACGCGCGCTTCGGCCAGCGCCGCTTCCATCAGGGCCAGGTCTTGCGGCTGATACATCGGCACGGGCAATATTTCCTTGCGCAGATGAGCTTCAGAGCGCATCGCTAATTGTGGTCAGGACGCCGGCGGCTTGCAATCGGGCAATCGGCGGGGATTGAGGTTATGGCAGAACTGGGTGAAATTTCACCGCGCGACTTAAAGGATCGCCTCGAGCGGGGTGAGCGTCCGTTGATTCTGGACGTCCGCGAAATCGAAGAGGTAAATCTTGCGCCGTTTCCCGGCGCCTTGCACATTGCGATGGGTGAAGTAGCGTCGAGACTGGCCGAATTGGAACCACAGCGCGAGACCGTGGTGGTTTGCCATCATGGCGTGCGCAGCGCCCAAGTGGCGGCTTATCTGTCCAGCGTTGGGTTCGAGCGGGTCCTCAATTTAAGCGGTGGAATAGACGCCTGGTCCAGCGTGGATAGCGCAGTGCCGCGCTATTAGGATGCGGCCCGATGAAACTGATTGCGGCAGCCGTCCAGATGAGTTCCGGTCCGGACAAGGAGCGCAATCTCGTGACCGCCGAGCGGCTGATCCGCGCCGCCGCGCAGCGCGAAGCAAGTGTGGTGGTTCTGCCCGAGGTCTTCAACTGGCGCGGTCCCAGGTCGGATCAGGCAGCCGCCGCCGAAGATCTCGACGGACCTACGCTCACCGCGATGGCGCGGTTGGCGCGAGAACTCCGCCTGTTTCTGGTCGCCGGTTCAATCACGGAGCGGATTGCCGGCCAGAGCAAAGCCTACAACACCTCGGTGCTGATCGGGCCCGGCGGCGACGTGCTCGGCGCCTACCGCAAGATCCATCTGTTCGATGTCGAGCTGACGGGCAGGGTCAGCACGCGTGAGTCGGAGGTGAAAGTCGCCGGCGGCGAAACGGTCTGCATACCGACCGCGGTCGCGACTTTCGGTCTCAGCGTTTGTTACGATTTGCGGTTCCCCGAATTGTACCGCCAACTGGCGCACAACGGAGCCACCGTGATCGCGATTCCCAGCGCCTTTACATATCCCACTGGTGAGGCGCACTGGGAAGTGCTGGTGCGAGCGCGCGCGATCGAAAACCAGGCCTTCGTCATTGCCCCGGGTCAGTTTGGGCGTAATGTCCACGGCTTCAGCGATTACGGCAATTCGATGATCGTCGATCCATGGGGACGAGTGCTGGCGCGCGCGCCCGCGGAAGGCGAACAGGTGATAGTCGCGGTTCTGGATTTTGATGAGCTTCAACGCGTGCGCCGCGAACTGCCCGCCCTGACGCATCGGCGGCTTTTCTGACCGCGTCCGCAAGCCAAGCGCCTGAACCCACAGCCGGGGATGTCCGCGGCGCTTGCGGCAGCGCCCAAAGCTGATACTATGCGAGCCGTAGATGTGGTTGGCCGGCCGATCGTACCTGAAAGTGGAAGCGGCTGGCAGCGATTTCCCCTGGTCGCACCAGAGAGAGTTTCCATGGAACGGGTTTAAAGAGCCATGAATCGAACAATACCGCTCTTCCCGCTGCCCAACCTGGTCCTGTTCCCCCACACCGATGTTCCGTTGCACATCTTTGAACCACGCTATCGGCAGATGATTGCCGATATCGTCGAAGGCGATCGGATCATCGGTATGATGCTGCTCAAGGGGGACTGGGAGCGCGACTACTACGGCTACCCCGACATCTACACGGTCGGATGCGCGGGAAAAATCGATCGGGTGGTCAGGATGCCGGACGGACGCTACAAGCTGGTCCTGCAAGGTATGAGCGAGTTCAGGATCGAACGGGAGATTCGTGATCGTTCCTACCGCCGGGCCGAGGTCCAATGGTGCGCGGTGGCGCCGGAAAGTTTGCGCATGAGCGATCAAATGATGGATCGTCTGCGCGAGCTGCTGGTAGCCTACATCGGGGCGCCCGCTCGTGAAGCATGGCGGACTGTGGTCGAGGAGCGCGGCCTGCGCGGAGCCCAATTGATCAATTTTCTGTGCTTTCATCTTGACCTGAGTCCGCTGGAAAAACAGACTTTGCTCGAAGCGCTCGATCAGCGAGCCGCATGTCTGTTGGACGTGCTTACGTTTAAATTGGCAGAGCGCAATAGTGGGCCGGCTGGGCAGGGAGGCTCCGAATCGGGTCCCCGCCAATGATGAAGATTTGCACGTTTCAGCAACGAATTTAGCTTAAATGAGACCAAGTGGTTGACAGTGAGCTGGGTGAGCGTTAATAATCGGTTGGTTCGGATTAGTTCCTGACCAATTTGAGGGCTCCTCTCAAGGCTTAGATGGGAGGCTGACGGCCAGACTGAGGATGCGTCCCCCCCCCTTCGCAACCCTCGGCCCCGACGGCCTCCCTTCTAGGCTTTGTCTATTCTGCGTCGCGTTTTCATCACGTTCGGCAAACCTGAGCTTGCTTTCAGCCGTTCGCAAAATAGTGCGGGCGGATTTTGATTTGCATTTTGCAAAATGCTTCGCCATGCACCTTTTTCACAATTCGGTAGCTCGGCGCAGGTCAAGGTATCGAAAACGTTCCTTGGACTTCGGTCAGTTGATTCCGGCACATCAGCGATACTCGCGCCGAAAACCAAACGGAATGCCGCTGGGAGGTTCGCAAATGGCGAAGGGGACTTTTCAGGAGTGCTATTAACCGACATTTAAGATTCTGCTATATTTTAGCGGAACAGATCTTGCTTAACCACCACCCAATTCGCTGAAAGCGACGGTCCGGAGATGACCCAGGAAAACGGAGTTTTAGGTTCTCTTTTTGTTCCCGAAATCATGACCCCGGCCCAGTTCTATGATGGACGGCGCCAGGAAAACGATGAATTTACGCCGATCAAGCGCCTGATGATGGCGATTCTTGAGGATGCTCTGCGGTGTTTTCAGAATAACGCCGGAGCTACCACCGGCAGGCGCAAGCGGCTGTTCCAGGAAGCCGAGGAATGGTTGTGCGGGAGTGGCGGCGAAGGTCCGTTCTCGTTCAACATGGTCTGCGAAGCGCTCGGCATCGAACCTGAGTTTTTACGCAATGAGTTACTGAGGTGGCGTGCTGAACAACAAAGCGGAATTATCCGCCGTCCTTTGGCGCGGCGTTCCCCGGTAGTCCGGCCGCGCCGAATCAGCGCCCCCACGGTCCGGCGGCGCAACCGCATGGCTCGTCAGGCCTGAGTATTTTCCTCAGCTTAAACTTTCGAATTCGGCTCTTCAAAGGGGCGGCCTCAGGGCCGCTCCTTTGACTCTCTGGGGCCGAGAACCGCCTGCTGATCTGCTCAGTCCAAGCCTCGCCTGGACTGATGAGGCCTTGCAATGAGCACTGTCTACGCGGCCTGAAAGACGATCTTGTCGCCCCGCTCGAACTTGCGGGCACGGCCCTCCAGATAAGCGTGCTCCAGGTGCGCCAGCGTTTCGAACGTCGCCGCCATCCATTGCGCAAAGGGCCTCTCCTCGTTGCCAAAAACCTCGCGCGCCACATCCCACGCAGTCATGGACTGGTTTTTCAGCAGATCGAGCATTTCGGCCTCGCGGTAGCGATGGTGCTCGATGATCTGGTTGGCGCGATGGCGATGGTCATGAAAAACGCCGCCATGGGCGGGCAACACCAGTTCGACGTCGAAATTCTGCACTTTCATTTGCGAGTTGATGAAATCGCCCAGCGGGTCGGGAGTACTGTCGGGATAGATTCCGACGTGCGGCGTTATTCGCGGCAGCAGGTGATCGCCCACGATCATAACCTTGATGTCGGGCAGATAGATCACTGCATGACCTGGCGAATGGCCGGGCGTCCAGACCACTTCAAAGCGGCGGTCACCGACTGTAATCACGTCGCCGTCATTGAGGTAGTGGTCCGGTATCTGGGTGGGCACATAAGCGCCGTTGCTGTAAAACGCCGGCCTCATCGCTTCGTAATTCGCAGGGGGTACGCCGTTGCGCTGAAAGAACTGAATCGCTTCAGGCGGGCGCTGGGTCATCGTGGCCATGCTCAGAACGCGCGCCACTTTGTCCTGCTCCAGGCGATGGAGATAGACTTTGGCCCTGCTGCGCCGCTGGATTTCCGCCGACGCGCCGAAGTGGTCCGGATGATGATGGGTTCCGAACACGACGTCGAGGTCTTCGATTCTGATGCCCACAGTTGCAAGCGCTTGCTCCAGCGTCTTGACGCTGTCTGGCAGATTCATCCCGGTATCGATCAATGCCCAGGCGCCGTGACAATCGATCAGGTACACATTGATGATTGTAGGGCGCGCCGGTAAGGGCAGGAAAATCTCGTAAATTCCGGGATGTACTTCTACAATTTTACTCATATTTGGGGCCTCGCCAGAGCGCTGGGCCGGCTTGCGCCTGACCCGCACTCGTTACGTCACCCGCGCCGTCCTCCCCTGAAGAGAAGTTCCGCGCTGCAGTGGGTTTACGCCCGCCGCATTCCAGACACGGATCACTCCGGTGCCGTTCTCGAAGCAAAAAGCGGGGAACAGGCTGTTTTCAGCGCCGATCATCCAAAACAGTTCCAGCGCCGCGGGTCAGTCCCGTCACTCGTGCAGCGATTCCGTCACTCTGAATGTACAATTGACGGTGACCTTCCACCTGGCGACTCGCCGGTCTTCGATTTCCGCCTCAATGTCGGTCACCTTGGCGCTACGAATCCCGGTGATGGTTACGCTGGCACGCGCAACCGCCAATTGCACCGCATCCTCGATCGAGTTGGCCGAGATACCCGTTAAAACAATCGTTTTTTCAACCATACCCTTGCTGCTTCGCGTTCTGAATGCGGCTGACAACCGGCCGCAGGTTGCTTATTCGCAAACCTCCGACAATCAGTTATTCCCTTATCACAATCAATCTTAAGCCAGCCGGTGATGCAACCCCTTGCGCGGCAGGACGCATTCTGGATCAACATCTTGTTACATCCGGCGCTGCAGCGCACGCAAATGCCATTAACGCGGTCCGCACCTCCCCAAGCAACCGATGTACCCGCTCCCGGCCGGCCGCGCATTGCTCTATCATCGCAGCAACGCGGATGCATCCCAAACCGGTTTTGGCGAGGTCAAAAATGAAAGCATACGAAATCACCAACGCTGGCGCTAAAGGCCGTCTGGCCCTTGTTGACCGCCCTCAACCCAAACCTGGGCCCGGTGAGATTTTGATCAGAATCAGGGCAACTTCACTGAACTACCGAGATTTGTTGACTGTCAAAGGAGGGATCGGAGGAGCTAACAAGCGCGGCTTGATCCCGCTGTCCGACGGCGCCGGCGAAGTGGCCGAAATCGGTTCCGGCGTGACACGCGTACGCACCGGCGACCGCGTCTGCCCCATCTTTACCCCGGGATGGATTTCCGGCAGACCCGCAGCCCGAACCGCTGAATCGTCGCTGGGTGGCGGAACCGTCGATGGGATGCTGCGGGAGTACGCAGTTGCGCATGAAAGCGCCGTCGTCCCGATTCCGTCTCACCTTTCGTTTGAAGAGGCGGCCTGCCTGCCTTGCGCCGCCGTGACCGCCTGGAACGCCCTGGTGGCCGTCGGTCACGTGATGTCGGGCGACACAGTCGTGATTGAGGGTACGGGCGGGGTGTCGATTTTCGGGCTTCAGTTTGCGCGGATGTGCGGTGCACGCGTGATTGCCACCACCGGCAGCGAAGCCAAAATCGAGCGCTTGCGCCAGTTGGGCGCATCCGACGTGATCAATTACAAAACGACCCCCGAATGGGACCGGCGCGTGATGGAACTTACGGGCGGCGAGGGCGCCGACCATATTCTCGATGTCGGCGGCGCCGGCACCCTGGCGCGCGCCCTCCAGGCGGTGAGAGCCGGCGGCTTTATCACGGTCATCGGCCTTCTGAGCGGGATGAACGGGGAGATCAACCCGCTGGGGATACTCTTTCGCGCCGCGCACGTGGTCGGAATCCGGGTCGGCTCACGCGAAATGTTCGAGTGTATGAATCGGGCAATCAGCGTGAATCAGATGCGCCCGGTGATCGACCGCGTGTTTCAGTTCGACGAGGCTCCTGAGGCGCTGGAATATCTCGCCAGCGGAAAGCACTTCGGCAAGGTCTGCATTAGCGTCTAACGTTCTGGTTCGGCACACGTCCGTAACGGCAGGCGCTTATTGGCTTCAAGCGAGACAGGGCTTAGCATGGCGCCTGAACAGCATGCGTAAGACCGCGACCATCATAGCGGCGATTTTGGCCACGTTGCTGGGGTTAGGTGCGTCCGCCAATAGCCTTAGCATCGGCGATCTGCTGTCGAAAATGGAGGGCGATCAGGGCTTTAAGATCATTCACTCCGCGGATTTGGCTGCCATGATAGGCAAGCCGGAATCCAAAGTGATGGTTTTCGACGCCAATCCGCCCGACGTGCGCCAAACCGAAGGCATCATCCCGGGCGCCCATCTGCTGCCGTCCTCCCATGGTTACGATGTTGCTACGGAACTGCCCCCGGACAAAAACACACCCCTGGTGTTTTACTGCCACGATTCGCTTTGAATGGCCTCGCACGCGGCCGCCCGTCGGGCGGTACAGGCCGGTTACAAAAATGTGATGGTGATGGCGGACGGAATTGTCGGCTGGAAGCAAGCCGGTCACAAGGCCGCCGCCGCTCCCGCGGAGTGATCCGCAGCCACGCGACGGCCGTGAATTTTGACAATCGCGCGTTTTGTACTAGATAAAATCGCAACGACTCCGGGTGATCCGATCGCGGCCGGGAGGTGAGCCATGACTTACGACCTGCTGATTAACAATGGCACCGTTGTCGATGGAACGGGAGCGCCGGCCTTTGAGGCCGACATCGCAATTGTCGGAGATAAAATTGCGGAAATCGGCAAGCTCCATGGCAACGCCCATCGGGCGATCGATGCGCGCAATCTGATCGTGGTACCCGGCTTTATCGATCCGCACACTCATTACGACGCGCAAATCTGCTGGGACCCGATGGTCACTTCCACTTCATGGCATGGCGTAACCTCGGTCATCATGGGCAATTGCGGCGTGGGGATCGCGCCATGCAAACCGGAAGTGCGCGAGATCGCCGCGTGGGATTTGGTCAACGTCGAAGGAATTCCATTCGAGGCGCTGTCCAAGGGAATCAGTTGGGATTGGATCGGCTTCGATGAGTTCATGAACGCGGCGCAGCGCCGCCGATGCGCGATCAACCTGGGCTTTCTGGCGCCGCTGACTCCCTTTCGCCACTTTGTGATGGGCGAGGAGTCGATGGAACGGGCGGCGCGGCCTGACGAATTGACCCGGATTGCAAGTCTGCTCCGCGAAGCAATTACGGCCGGCGCTTTCGGCTTTTCCACTACCACCTTCTCCAACCACATCGGCTATCATGCCCGGCCCTTGGCATGCCGTCTGGCCAGCCACGACGAGTTGATGGCCTATGCCGGAGTGTTGAAAGAACTCGGCCGTGGCGCGATAGAAATCGCCTTGACCAAAACGATCGGAATCCTGGTGGAGGAGGAATACCAACTGCTCGACGATTTGCTGACCGCGGCGCACCGACCAGTGACCTGGCTGCTGGTTTCCATCCGCGGCAGGGACGGCCATTTCGAAACGCTCAGGAAAGCCGAACCGTTGATCAAACGGGGCGGCATCCCGCAGGTCAGCGCCGTGCCGATCATCGTCAGTATCGACCTGCGCGCGCCCGGAATTTTTGCCGCGATGGCATCGTGGCAGCCGGTCTTCAACCAGAGTCACGACCAGCAAAGAAAGATTTATGCCAGCACCGATTTTCGCAACGCCTTCCGCGAGGACCTCAGGACGTTCAAACGGTTCAAGCTCGACATGACGCGAATCGCCGTCGATGAAGTCCGGCGGCCGGAACTAAAGCCGCTGGAAGGGATGACCGTCGACCAGATCGCGCGGGACCGTGGCAAGGACCCGGTTGACACTTTCCTGGACGTCGGGCTGGAAGATGACCTCGGCGTTCGCTTCGCCATGATCCCGCCCGACGAGGATCGCATCCACGAACTGATCGGCGACCCGCGCACGATTATCGGCCTGTCCGACGGCGGCGCGCACGTCAACTCGCATTGCGAGGCGGGTTATCCCACCTACCTCATTGGACATTGGGTGCGGGACAAACGCGCGCTGACCCTGGAGCACGCCGTCAAGCGCATCACGTCTGAGCCCGCCGACCTGTTCGGCATCGTCGGCCGCGGCCGCCTGGCGCCAGGGATGGCGGCAGACATTGCCATCTTCGACTTCGATACAATCGGGCCGGCGGGGCGCCAGAAGCTGGTACGCGACCTCCCGGGTAGCGGTGAGCGGTTCGTAGTTCACGCCAACGGAATCGAATATACGATCGTCAACGGGAAAGTGCTTTACGATCACGGCCGGCATACCGGCGAATTGCCGGGTACGGTGCTCAGATCCCGGCGCATGAATTGATCTTGGCAATCGATTTGAGTAAGTGGCATTTAACTTCAGCCAGGAAGGGAAGTCCAGGTGGCACAGCGTTTAAGCTCAGATGATGTAAAAGGCATGTTCGAAAAGCTCAGCAACTGGGGACGATGGGGCAAGGAGGATCAGCGGGGCGCGCTGAACTTTATTACCGACGCCAAGCGCGCGTCGGCGGCCGCGCTGGTCAAGACCGGCGAAGTGATCTCGATGTCGCTGCCGCTGGCAACGATTACGGCCAACGACAATCCCCAGCCGGTCACCCATCTGATGATCCAGGCCGGTACCGATACGCCGCGCCAGGCGATGGCCGGGGTCGCCGACTATTTCTCGATCTCGCCCCACGGATTTGCCACTACTCATCTTGACGCGCTGTGCCATGTGTTCTGGCAAGGCAAGATGTACAACGGTTTCGACGCGGCCGAGGTCGGATCTCACGGCGCGAAAAAATGCTCGATCGAAGTAACGACGCCTGGCGTAGTCAGCCGCGGGGTGTTGCTCGACATCGCCAAGGCCAAGGGCGTCGACTGGTTTGAGCCCGGCCATCATATTCTGCCTGAGGATTTGGAGGCGGCGGAAAAGGATCACGGCGTCCGGGTCGAAGAAGGCGACGTTTTGCTGATTCGGACCGGGCGGCCGAAACGGCGCGCCGCCAAACGGGGATGGGAGCCGCCGACTCGCGGGCTGATCGATATGGCGGGGCTCGACGTGACCTGCCTACCGTGGATTCACGAGCGCAGGATTGCGGTGCTGGGCTGTGACGGCACCAGCGACGTTATCCCGACCGGATACGATGATATCGGTCTGCCGATACATATCGGCACGCTGGTCGTGATGGGAATACATCTTATCGATAATGCCGATCTTGAAGCGCTGTCGGCGCAATGCGCGCGGACCGGACGCTACGCGTTCCAGTTCGTGATGGCGCCGCTGCTTTTACGCCGCGGCACCGCCTCGCCGCTCAACCCACTGGCGCTGTTCTGAGCCTGAAGCGAGGTTAACTTTGTCGCGATAAGTGAGAAGTCGCCGCGTCGGGACCGCTTCTATTTTTTTCCATGCGTTTGGCGCGGCGGACCGCGTCGGAGGCGAAGGCAATTGCGGCGCGCATGCTCTGGGGACGCGCGATGCCTTTTCCCGCTATATCGTAGGCGGTCCCATGATCGGGAGAGGTGCGGATAAAAGGAAGGCCCAAAGTCACATTGACGGCGTTGTCGAAGTCCAGCGTCTTTACCGCGATAAGGCCCTGATCGTGGTACATCGCGACCGCGGCGTCGAAAGCGAATTTGCCGCCGGACCTGATGAAAGCGGTGTCCGGCGGCACCGGCCCGTAAGCGTCGATTCCGGCTTTGCCGGCCTTTTTGATCGCCGGCGCGATGACCTCGATCTCCTCGCGTCCGAACAGCCCGTTTTCGCCCGCGTGTGGATTGAAGCCGAGCACGGCCAGCTTCGGATTCGCGATTGCGCCGCGGGTGCGCATGTACGAAGCCAGCAGTTCGATCGTATCGAATACGTTTTCGATGCTCAGTGTGCGAGAGACCTCGGCCAATCCGACATGCACGGTGACCAGCGCCAACCGCAGCTTTCGTCCCGCGAACATCATGCGCCAGCGCGGCGCCCTGGCAATTTCAGCCAGCAGCTCGGAGTGTCCGGGGAACTCAAAACCCGCGCGATTCAGCCAGCGCTTGCTGATTGGCGCCGTTACCAGAGCTGACGCCTCACCTGACAGCGCCATCCGAGCTCCGATGTCGATATAGCGGTACGCCGCCCTCGCACCCTCCACGCTCGGGCGCCCCGGGGTCAGTGCGCGGGAGGCCAGTCTGCCCACCTGAAAAACGCTGATTGTGTCCCCAACAGGGCCAACTTGCTGTCCGCTGGTCCATCGGGCCGGACGCGGGACCTGATAGTTCAGCGTCTGGGCGGCGGCGAGCATCGCGCCCAAGTCTCCGATCACCAGCAGACGCGGCGCCGAGCGCCGGCCGGCCCATGACGCGGCTGCCTTGAGAATTACCTCGGGACCGATCCCCGCGGGATCGCCCATACTGATCGCTATTGGCTGATCGATGCGCGCGGCGGCGCTCACAAGTAGGTTTGCACCGAATGGTTCTTCAGCAGGTCCGAATCGACCCAGTTTTTGAATTGAGTCTTCATCTGTTGTTCCGCCAGGATTTGCCGGATGCGATCCCTGACGTTGCTGAGCGGAACCAAGCCTGGCTGGTCGTGTTCTTCGACTTTAATAATATGGAAGCCGTGGCTGGTCTTGACCACCTGCGAAATCTGTCCTGCCTTGAGATTGGAAATTGCGGCGAGGATTTTTTCATTGATTTCCTCCGGCTTGAAATAACCCAGTTCGCCGCCCTGGGACTTGGAGTCATCATCCGAATACTGGGCCGCAAGTTGCGAGAAGTCCTCTCCCTTGAGCGCGCGTCTGCGTAGAGCCTCGGCTTTGGCCCGGTCCGCTTGCATCAAAACCGGGGGAGTGGTCGTGGGATCGGCGGCCACGAGGATCTGGGCCAGCTTGAAGCGTTCCTGCGACGTGGTGAAATCACCGATATGGGCATGGTAGTAGTCCTCGATCTCCCTTTCGGTCACATTCACCTTGTCCCGCGCGTGTTCCTCGAGGAAGGTCATCTTCTGGATTTCCTGGCGCACCCGCTTGCGGTAGGCCTCGTAGGGAATACCGTGCTGCGCCAGTTGATCACGCAGCTCCGCATCGGTGATGTGATTACCGGCTTCGAATTGAGCGATGTACCGATCGATCTGATCATCATCGACCGAAATCGCGCTCATCTCATGATCCATTACGGTTTCCCGGATCAGATCATTGAGCACCCTGCGCTCGATTTCCTCGCTTTGCGGGCTGCTGTCGGCGGGCAGCGTGGTTCCGGCGGCGGTCGCATATTTGCGCAGATCCTGCATCGTTATCGGATCGCCATCGACAGTGGCGACCACGCGATCGACAATCTGATCGGCGAGCGCCGACGGCGGTAAAGATGGTGGCACCAGCATCACCAGCGCTGCGCCAATAGCAATACGCGCGTAATTCTTCATCGCATTAATTGGCGAGCTGTCCATCCGCCCGCCCCACCCGAAGGTCAACCTTTTCACACGCAGCCAGCGCCTGCAAGATGGGCTCAAGCTCCTCGAACAGCTCTTCGTAGGTGCGGTTCTCGATCCGGACCGTGATTTGCCCATTGGGCGCCAGGCGCATCCGTGAACGGTTTGAGTTGACCAGTTTGGTCAGCAACTCGGCATCGATCGGCGCCTGTGGATGGATCCGCAGCTGGAGCTGATTGGCTTTGAACACCGCGCTCATGATCATCAGTTCGCGCATCTGACGGCGCACGTTCATCGCGGCGAGCAGATTCTCGACGAGGGTCGGCACGGGGCCGAAGCGATCGCGCAACTCGTCGCGCAGATCATCGAAATCCTGCAGCGATTCCGCCCGCGCCATGCGGCGGTACAGGATCAGGCGTTCGGTTTCGTCCGGCACGTAGCTGTCGGGGATATAGGCGGGGATACCGAGTTGGAGTTCGGGCTCGAAGTCCGGACGCTGCGGCTCTCCGCGCAATTCCCGAATCGCCTGTTCCATCATCTCGGTGTACAGCTCGAATCCGACCGCGGCAATGTCGCCCGACTGCTCGCGCCCGAGCAGGTTGCCGGCTCCACGCAATTCCAGGTCGTGCATCGCCAGCTTGAATCCGCCGCCCGCCTCAACCAGTTCGCGCAGCACTTCGATGCGTCGTTTGGCGTCGCGCGTGATCAGATGCTCGCCCGGCACCAGCAGGTAGGCGTAAGCTCTTTGCTTGGAGCGGCCCACCCGCCCGCGCAACTGGTAGAGCTGGGCCAGCCCGAAGTGGTCGGCGCGATTGATTATGATAGTGTTGGCGTTGGGAATATCCAGCCCCGATTCCACTATCGCCGAGCAGACCAGGACGTTGACGCGGTTGTTGATAAAGTCGTGCATCACGACTTCCAACTCCCGTTCCTCCATCTGCCCGTGAGCGATCGCGACCTTAGCCTCGGGCACCAGCGCGCGCAGATGACGCGCCATGTATTCGATGTTCTCGACCCGGTTATGGACGAAGAACACCTGACCGCCGCGGTTGAGTTCGCGCAGGACGACCTCGCGGATGAGGCCATCGTCGAAATTGGCGACGTAGGTATGAATCGCCTGGCGGTCCACCGGCGGGGTCTGGATGACGGACAGGTCGCGAATCCCCAGCATCGCCATGTGCAGGGTGCGCGGAATCGGCGTGCCGGTCATCGTCAGCACGTCAACCAACTTGCGGAATTTCTTGATCTTCTCCTTGTCGGCGACGCCGAAGCGATGTTCTTCGTCGATTATCAGCAGCCCCAGGCGCTTGAAATCGACGTCCGTCTGCAACAGACGATGGGTGCCGATCACGATATCGATCTTGCCCTCACGCACCATCTGCAACACTGCGCGGTTTTCTTTGGGCGTGTGAAAGCGCGAGACCATCTCGATGCGCACGGGGAAATCCCTGAAGCGCCGGCTGAAGGTTTCGTAATGCTGCTCGGCGAGCACCGTGGTCGGCACCAGCATCGCGACCTGGTAGCCATCGGTCACCGCGACCATCGCGGCTCGCAGCGCCACTTCGGTCTTGCCAAAGCCCGCATCACCGCAGATCAGCCGGTCCATCGGGCGCGGCTTCGACATGTCGAGCAGCACCTGGTCGATCGCGGCCAACTGGTCTTCGGTTTCCTGGAATTCGAAGCGATCGGCGAATTCCTCGTACAGCGCGCCCGGATGAGGAAAGGCATGGCCCTCCTGCGCTTCGCGCGCGGCATATATTTCGAGCAGTTCCGCAGCCATCGCCAGGACCGCATCGCGCGTGCGCTTTTTCACCTTGTCCCATGAACCGCTGCCCAGCTTGTCCAGCTTGGGTGCGGAGCCGTCGCCGCCAACGTAGCGCTGCACCAGGTTGATGCGCTCCACGGGAACGTACAGGGTGTCGTCGCCGAGATATTCGAGGTTGAGGAAATCGCCTTCGGTTTGCGCGACCTTCAGATGTTTCAAGCCGCGGTAGCGGCCGATGCCATGATCCAGATGGACCACCAGGTCGCCAGGCTTGAGTTCTTCCAAATTGACCAGGATTCCTTTGGCGGCGGGGCGCCCGCGCCGGCGCACCCGCGGCTCGCCGAACACGTCCTCCTCGCTGTAGATGTACAGGCCGTCCATCGGCAGGACGGTACCGGCGCCTATTTCGCCCTCAAGGATCGCGGGGAAGCCCGGCGCCGTCTGCATGAGCTTCGGAAAATTTTCCAGCTTCGTGTTGACTTCGAAACCATAGGCTTCGAGGTGGCGGCGCAGGCGATTGGCCTGGCTGGGGCCGTCAACCACGAACAATGCCCTCCCCTGCTGGCGGCGGATTTGAGTAAGTTCGTTGACCAACGGTTCGAAGGAGGGTGTTCTGGCGCCGTCGGCGGTCCCGGCCGTGAGTTTGAGACTGGGCTGCGACTTGACTTCGATCGGAACCGCGTAGCCAGATTGCGGTGTGCGCACCGTCACGATGGACCCAACCTCGACGGTGAGCATCTGCTGGAGCCGCGACTGGAGTTCCGAGGCCTCCAGGAACAGCGCTTCGGGCGCGGGAAAGTAGGCATGTCGCGAGAGGTTTTGCGCCGCTTCCTCGGCTATGCGTTCGGCAAAACGCGACGCCTGCGCGAGTATCCGGCCCGGCTCGACCAGCCATAAAATTGCGTTATCGGGCAGGAAGTCGAACAACGTATCAAGCGGCTGGTCATAAAGGTAGGGAATCAGGTTTTCGACTCCGGGGAACAGCAGTCCGTTTTCCAGCGCCTCACTGAGTTCCGCGACTTCCTTGCGCACCAGCCCGATCTCCGCCGCGCGCACTTCCACGCGGTCGCGCAGCTTGCGATCGCGTAAAGCATGGGGCGCGATCAGGCGGGCCGGAATCACGATTGCTTCCAGCACTTCGCCCAACGAACGCTGGTCAGCGGGATCGAAGAAGCGAATCGAGGACAGGATGTCGTCCTCCAGCTCAAGCCGCAACGGCAGATTATAGAGCGGCGAAAACAGATCGATGATGCCGCCGCGAACGCTGAAGTCGCCGGGTTCTTCGGTCTGCGGAAGGCGCTGGTAGCCGGTTGCGACCAACTCCGAGACGACGCCCTCCAAATCCACATGGTCACCCAAGGTCAGGCTGAGAATGGAATTTTGAAAGACGGCGCGCGGCATCGTGCGCGTCATCAGCGCTTCCACCGAGGTAATCACGAGCGGAGCGGGCTTGCGCCGTAAAGTGTACAGAGCAACAAATTCAGCGCTCTGATTCTCCAACGGCGGTGAGATGCGGGCCAGCGGTGTGACCTCCCATCCCGTGTGCAGGCAGACGCAGCGCTCCAAAGCTCCGCCCTGCACCGATTCACCCAGGAAAAAGCGGAGCTCCGCGGCCAAAGCCTCGGCTTCGCCGCAAAGCGGGGTAATCGCAAGGATCGGCCGTTTGAGGATGGCGGCGGCTTCGCACAAAAGCAGGGGACCGGCAGCGCCCTTCAACCCCATAACCGGGAAATGTCGTTCACTGCCCTCCGCCAGACGGGCGGCCAGCTCGCCAATCGCCTCCTTCAGACTTCGCTCCATGACCTCAGATCGCACCAACGCCCCGCCGCGCGGCCAGGCCCCGGCGCAGGTCCGCCGAAACGATTCCGCACACCGCGTGACAAGGCACAAATGGCAGGGCGGGAGTTGCGCTCCCGCCCGGCTTTGAAAATGCTAGCAGAAAAAAAACGTCGAGGCGTCCCGGCTCGGAAGAAATTGCTTTACTTTCCAGCGGAAGCAGGCAAGGCGCCCTGCGGCGACGCCAGCTTGATCGGCACGTTGACCGCGTGCGGTTTGCCCTTCGCGCTTTCGCGCAAAACGGTCAGCCATACAGTGTCGCCGGGTTTGAGCCGGGCCAGTTCGCCGGCCAAATCCTGTTCGGTGCTGACGCGATCGTTATCTACCGCAACAATGAGGTCGCCCTGTCGTCCTAACTGCCCGGTTTTCTGCAGCAGCGGAGCAACCAGTTCCTGTGCCGGACCAAACAGGGCGCTCGCGGTCAGGCTGGTGGCGCCCAGTTCAGTGGGTGCGCCGCTGCCCATGATCCCCGCTCTCGCAGCCGGACTTCCTTTGTCCACGCTCAGCACTTCGAGCGCCTGCTGTTGAGCGCCATTGGGTTGCATCACGGTTATCGAATGCACCGAAATGCCCAGATAGGGCCTGGGAGCAGACTTACCGGCGTAGTCGGAGTCCGTGTAGGCGCGATACGACTGGATCGGACTGTCGGCGCCCTTCCGGCTATCCGGGTTGTCCGCGACCGATCCGTTACGTGGTTCTGGCGTAACTGCTTGCGGTAAAGCGGACGGCGGTGTTTGCGGGGCAATTTCCAACACTCCACCTTTGTCAGCGGGAGGCGCGATCGAGGGATTCGTCAGCCACTGGGATCCGCCGTTTTGCGCGTTGCAAACGGCGGCGGTCCAAAGACAGGTGATTACAGCCAGAAAAGCGGCGGTTCTCATGCTGTTTGCGCGAAGCAAAAGCCAGCTTACGCTCAAAACTATAAGCCCGCACCCGGCGTCTCTCAATACTGCGCCGCGCCCACTTGAGCGCGCGGCGCGCTTTCTGATACGGCTGTCGCCATGAAAATCCTGGTGACGATGAGGCTGACCGAACGCCAGCGCGCGCTGATCCAGGAAGCGTCGGGAGGCGCCGAAATCCTGGACGGCTTCAATCCTTTCGAACCCGACAAAATGGAGCCGGCGCTGGCTGACTGTGACATCATGGTGACCTTCCGCACTCCTGCGGACCTGGCGCACAAGGCGCCAAAGCTGAAATGGATTCATCTGATGAGCGCCGGCGTCGAGCATGCTCTGGCGGCGGGCGTGTTTGACAACCCCAATCTGCTGCTCACCAACAGCAGCGGCATCCATGGAACGACCATCGGCGAGTATATCATCGGCTCGATGCTCGCCTATGCTCATCAGATACATCTGCCGCTGCGCGCTCAAGTGCGCCATGAATGGCTGCCGAATCGTTATTTCATGAAGACGGTGTTCGACCTGCGCGGCAAGACGGCCGGAATCGTTGGCTATGGATCGATCGGACGCGAGACCGCGCGTTTGGCTCAGGCCTTTGGGATGGAGGTACTGGCGCTCAAGCGCAATCCGCACGATCACGCCGATCGGGGTTGGTGCGCGCCCGGCGTGGGCGATCCGCAGGGATTGATTCCGAAGCGATGGTTTGGGCCGGAGCAGCGTCTTGATTTGATCCGCGGCAGCGACTTTATCATCGTCACGCTGCCGCTCACGCCCGACACCCGCCATTTTCTGGGAGCCGCTGAATTCGCGGAGGCCCGCCCGCGCGCTTACGTCGTCAACGTCGGACGGGGCGAAGTAATCGATCAGGATGCGATGATCGAGGCGCTGAGGAGCGGAAAATTAGGCGGCGCCGGCCTGGATGTGACCACCCCCGAGCCGCTGGACGGCCGGAGTCCTCTTTGGGACATCGAAAATGTGCTGCTCACCCCACATATTTCGGGCGCGAAGCAGGGCTACAACGACGAAGCCTGTGAGGTATTCGTCGAAAACCTGCGCCGATTTGTGGCGGGGCGTCCGCTGTTGAACCTGGTGGATCGCGCGCGGGGGTATTAATCAGGATCGAGAAACCCGCTCTTCACCAGGCAGCTTCCCTATCGTCGGCCGGGAAATTTGGGCTGACGCTTCTGCATCATGGCGCGGATGCCTTCTTTGAAGTCTTCGGTTTTGTAGAGTGCGTCGAAGGTTGCCATCGAATCCCTGATTGCGGTGGGCAGGTCGGTTTGCAGATGCTGGTAAACTTCGCGCTTGATCTCCGCTACCGCCACCGGTGAGCAGTTCTCCGCGATCTCGTTGGCGATCTCGCGCGCCTTGGCCATCAGTTCGCCGTCGGGCACGACGTGATTGACCAAACCCAGTTCCAGCGCGTCTTTGGCTTTGAGCGTGCGCGCGGTGAAGGCCAGCTCCAGCGTCCGACCCCATCCGATGAGCCGCGGCAGCACCCAGCTCGATCCGCCTTCCATCGCCAGGCCGCGGCGCGGATACATCAGCGACATCGTGGCGCTCTCAGCAGCGATGCGGATGTCCCAGAACATGAGCAGCGTAAACCCCCATCCGATCGCCGGACCGTTAATCGCGACGATAATCGGCTTTAAAATCTTCTGCGGATAGGTGAAATGGGTGACCCAATCCTTGAAAACGGGCGAGACTTCTTCGCCTTCTTTTGACTGGCCTGACAGGATCGACATGTCGGCGCCCGAGCAGAATGTGCTGCCGGCGCCAGTCACGATTATCGCCCGGATCTGATCGTCGGCCTCCGCGTCCTTCATCGCATGGTAAACTTCCTCGCGCATGCGGAAGGTCCACGCGTTGCGCCGCTCGGGACGGTTGAGGGTGATCGTGGCGATGTGCCCGTCTTTCGCATAGATGGTCTCTTTGTATTCCATGTCGTCCTTTCAATTCGTCGCGGCTACAGGTTGTCGATCACCGCGCCGCAAAATTCCCGGGCACTCGCGTGGCCGCCCTGATCCGGCGTCAGCGTCCGGCCTTGCTCATAGACTTTTGCAATGGCTCCGCCCAGGCGCTTTGCCGCTGACGCAAAGCCGAGATAATTCAGCATCATCTCGGCCGACAGCAGGGTCGCTGTCGGATTGATGATGCCCAGCCCCTTGATGTCGGGGGCGGAGCCGTGGACCGCCTCGAAATAGGCGTAATCGTCGCCGTAACATCCGCTGGGCGCCAGACCCAACCCGCCGATAAGCCCAGCGGCAGCATCCGATAGAATATCGCCGTAAAGGTTGGGCAGCACCACCACGTCGAGGTCGTGCGGGCTTTGCACGATGCGCCGCGCGAAATCATCGACGATGAACTGCTCGTACTTCAATTCAGGATATTGGGCGACGGTCTCCTCGACCACGCGGCGGAACAAGCCGTCGGTCTCACGCAGCATGTTATACTTGCACGAGCAGGTGACCTTGCCCTTGCCCCCGGCCTGCTTGCGGCTAAGCGCGAGCCGGCAGGCGAATTCAGCGGCCCGCCTCGTGTTCTTCTCCGTAATCACCTTGACCGCGGCCCGCGCGCCCTCGTTGGAAGTGTCCAGCGGCTTGCCGGTTGAGCGGCTCACCAGATGGGCGGGTGCGAGGGCGGGCAGCGGCACTTCCACGCCGAGGTAAAGGTCCTCGAGGTTTTCGCGCACGATGACAAAGTCGATGCCCTCGGGATTTTTAAGCGGGCTGCGGTAGCCCTGGTGCCAGCAGACCGGACGCACGTTGGCGAAGGTGTCCTTGCCCCATCGCAGGTACCCGATTCCCTGGGTTTTGCCGGAAGTCGCACCGAACAGGGTGCTGTCGGAATTGTCGATCGCCTGGCGCACCTCGCGCCCGGTCTGGCCGGCGATCCATTGTTCGCCGCGCGGGAATTCGACGAAATCGATGTCGACTTCGAGCGCGCGCAGCACGCCAAGCGCCGGTTCCATCGCTTCCGGCGCGGCATCGTCGCCGGGCAGGACCACAACTTTTTTGCTCATCGCAGGAACCTCGCAATCCGGGCTGAACGTCCAGCCAGAGTCCTAGCTCAAACCGCGCAGGATGTCATGCGAGCTTGGCTCCGCAAGCGGGTGGTCCAAGCCCGCCGCAAGGCTCACGCTCCACCATGAACTGCGCTTTTTCAACCCTTGAATCCCAATAAAGCCGCAACCCGGGCGGCTTCCCGCGCGAGGACCGGGGCGTACTTTTTGTAATTGACGAAGCGCGGCTCCGTGGTCTGACCGCGATAGTAGCGCAGGTAGAGCTGCTCCACGACGGTCGCGTATTTCCAGTAAGCCAGCGCCAGGTAATAGGGAAAGGCGCTGATGTCGCGGCCGGTGCGCATCGCGTAACGCTGCGCCATCTGCTCGCGCCGCAGCATCCCGGGCGTGATCGCGGTGTGCGGATAGCCCTCGCTCAAGTCCAGCAGTTCCGCCGTGTCATCATCGTTGCGCCAGTAATTGAGCGCGGTACCCAGGTCGATCATCGGATCGCCCAGCGATGCCATCTCCCAATCCAGCACGGCGACGATGCGCCCGGGAAATTCCGCGTCGAACATGACGTTGTGCAGGTAGAAATCGTTGTGCAGGATCACCGGCGGCTGCGGCGCCGGCTGATGCTCCAGAAACCAGGCGGCCAGGGTCTTCATCAGCGGGACTTCCTGGGTCTTGGCCTTCTCCCAGCGCCCCATCCATCCGGTGATCTGGCGCTGCAGAAACCCCTCGGGGCGCCCGAATCCTTCCAGTCCGATCGCCTGGTAATCGACCGCATGCAGGTCGGCCAGCGTATCGATGAACGCCTCCGCCATCTGACGGTAGGTGGACGGCGAATGGCCCTGGAGCGCGGGGGGGAACGGCTGGCGCAAGGTGACAACCACGCCTTTGCGCCGCTCCATCACGTAAAACGGCGCGCCGATAATCGAGGCGTCGTCGCAAAATAACAGCGCACGCGGAGCGGGATAGAACGCCTGCCACAGCCTGGACAGGATGCGGAATTCGCGGCTCATGTCGTTGGCGGTCGGCGCAACCGGACCGCGCGGAGGCCGGCGCAGCACCCATTCCTGCCCACCCAGGCGCAGCAGAAATGTCAGGTTGGAGCTGCCAGTGCGAAACTGCTTGAGCTCCATCGGTCCATCTGCTCCGGGGAGCCGACCCCGCAGGTATTCGCGCAGGGGCGCCATGTCGAAGCGGTCTTCATCCCTGATCTCAGTGTATTCGGGCAATGGAGCAGTTGATTGCGTCATGGCTGGGTGTTGCGCCAATGGTTTATGCCTGTTTCCATTTGCGGAGTTCCCGTCTCGCCAGGGTCATCCGATGAACCTCGTCGGGACCATCGACGATCCTCAGCGCGCGGCTGTCGCGCCAAAACCGCGCGATCGGCGTGTCGTCGGAAACACCCATCGCCCCGTGAATCTGGATCGCGCGGTCGAGCACATTCATCACCATGTTGGTGGCCATCACCTTGATCTGCGCGATCTCATCGCGCGCGCCGCGCTTGCCCGCGGTGTCGATCTTCCACGCGGCCCGCATCACCAGAAGCCGGGTGGCATCGATCTCGATTCGCGAATCAGCGATCCACTGCTGCACGTTGGCTTTGTCGGCCAGATAACTGCCATGGCTCCAGCGCGTGTTGGCGCGCTGACACATCAGCTCGAAGGCGCGCTCCGCCACGCCGATTGCGCGCATGCAGTGGTGGATGCGTCCCGGACCCAGGCGAGCCTGCGCGATCGCGAAACCATCGCCTTCCCTGCCCAGCATGTTGGTCGCCGGCACCCGGCAATCTTTGTACAGGATCTCGCAATGGCCGCCGTTGCCCGTATGTCCCATCACCGGGACCGGCCTGACGATATTGAACCCGGGCGTGTCGACGGGAACGATGATCTGGCTGGCGCGCCGATGGGGCTCCGCGTCGGGATCGGTCACCACCATCGCGATCGCGAACTGTGAATGGAGCGCGCCCGAGGTAAACCACTTGTGGCCGTTGATCACGTAATAGTCGCCCTGACGCACAGCGCGGGTGCGCAGCTGAGTCGGATCGGAGCCGGCGGTTTCCGGCTCGGTCATCGAAAAGCAACTGCGCATCCTGCCTTCCAGGCAGGGCTCCAGCCATTGGCGCTTTTGCTCGGGGGTGCCGAACTCGGCCAGGATTTCCATGTTCCCGGTGTCCGGCGCGGCGCAGTTGAAGATATAGGGACCAATCCGGCTGCGTCCCATGATCTCACACACCGGCGCGTATTCTTCGTTCTTCAGCCCCGCGCCGTATCTCGGATCGGGCATGAAGAGATTCCACAAACCCTCGGCCCTGCTCTTCTTGCGCAGTTCGGTCACGATCTCGGGCTCATGATGCTCGTTGCCCGACGCCGCCACCTGGCGCTCCGCCAACTCCTCGTTGGGATAAACATACTCGTCCATGAAGGCGGCAACGCGCCGGCAATACTCCTGGGCCTTGGGCGACAAACTGAAATCCATGTTGAGTTCCTTAAGCTGGAATTTCCCCGCAATCCACAGTTATCGCAATGTCCGAAAAGAGAGAAGGCGCGCCGCCGACTGTGCGCTGCCCTTGTGATGGGAGCCGGGGTTTTCTAGGATGGGCTGAAGGCTCCCGGGCCCGGTCTGGGGCACTGGGCTGAAACTGGATCAGACCGATTTCCCTGAGCGGCGGCGCCGCCAGGATTAACGCAGGAGAAGCGGACTCATGGCAGCAGGCACTACGCAGGATTTCAAGGTTATCGGCACGCGCCCGATCCGTCACGACGGCGTGGATAAGGTCACCGGACGCGCCAGGTACGGGGCGGACTACAGCTTTCCCAACATGCTGCATGGCAAGGTGCTGCGCAGCCCGCATGCTCACGCGAAGATCAAATCGATCAATGTCGAAAAGGCGCTGAAGCTGCCCGGCGTCAAAGCCATCATCACCGGCAAGGACCTGCCTGAGCTGCCCAACCGGATGGAAGCGCTGGGCGAGATCCCGTTTAACCCGATGCATTGCGCGCACAACGTGATGGCGCGCGACAAAGTGCTGTACAACGGCCACGCCGTCGCCGCCGTCGCCGCGACCTCGCCGCACATCGCCGAGGAGGCGCTCGATCTGATCGAGGTCGAGTACGAACCGCTGCCCCCGGTGCTCAACGTTGACGCCGCGATGGCGCCGGGCGCGCCAATTCTCCATCCCGACTTGCGCAATGCGGACTCCGGCGACAAGCAAACCAACGTCGCCTCGCACATACAGTTCCAGCGCGGCAAGGTCGAGGACGGCTTCAAGGAATCCGACATAATTATCGAGCACGAATACCGCACCGAAATGGTGCATCAGGGGTACATCGAGCCGCACAACGCCGTCGGTATCTACAACTCCGACGGCCACGGCACGATCATCTGCTCGACCCAAGCGCCGTTCGAGGTGCGCAGCATGAGCGCGCAAGTCGCGGGACTCCCGGTGGGCAACGTCAAAGTGATACCGGCGGAAATCGGCGGCGGCTTCGGCGGCAAAACCACCATCTACCTTGAGCCGCTCGCACTGGCCCTCTCGATGCGGACGGGATGCCCGGTCAAGATGGTGATGAGCCGGGCCGAAGTGCTGCGCGCCAGCGGTCCGACCTCCGGCTCCACAATCCGCGTCAAGCTGGGAGCCAGGAAGGACGGTAAAATCATGGCCGCTCATGTATGGCTGGCCTACGAAGCCGGCGCTTACCCCGGCTCCCCCGTCGCCGCCGGTGCAATGACGGTGCTGGCGCCTTACAATCTGCCCAACTTCCTGATCGACGGCTATGACGTGGTGGTGAATCGGCCCAAAACCGCGGCGTATCGCGCGCCGGGCGCCACCAACGCAGCCTTCGGATGGGAATGCGCTCTGGATGAACTGGCCGAGAAATGCGGCATCGACCCGATCGATCTGCGCATCATGAACGCATCCAAAGAAGGCACGCCCTCGATGTTCGGTGCGCCGTATCCGCGCATCGGTTTCGTCGAAACTTGCGAGGCGCTCAAAAACAGCGAACATTACAAATCCAAACTGACCGGCAAGAACCGCGGACGCGGCGTTGCCTTCGGCTTCTGGTTCAATGCCGGTATGCAGTCCTCGGCAGTGGTCAACATCCATGCTGACGGCACCGCTAGCGTCGTCACCGGCAATCCCGATATCGGCGGCTCGCGCGCCTCGATGGCGATGATTGCAGCCGAGGTGCTGGGGCTGAGCGCCGAAGAGGTGCGGCCCTCCGTCGCCGACACAGATTCGATTGGACAGTGCGACCTCACCGGCGGCAGCCGCGTCACCATGGCGACGGGACTGGCGGTTTACCGGGCGGCCGAAGATGTCGTGCGCCAGCTCAAGGAACGGGCGGCCAAGATGTGGAAGCTCACCTCTGAAGACATCAACGACATCGAATTCGCCGACGGCAAGGCGTTCCTCAAGGGCAACGGTCATCCACCGCTGACTCTGAAGGAGATCGCGTCGAAATTCGTGCGCACTGGGGGACCGGTCAGCGGGCGCGCTTCCGTGCATGTCGCCGCCGTCGGTCCCGCGTTCGCCGGACTGCTGGTCGATCTCGAAGTCGATCCCGACACCGGCAAAATTCAGATTCTGCGCGCCACGGTGGCTCAGGATGCAGGCAAAGCGATCCATCCAAGCTACGTCGAAGGGCAGATGCAGGGTGGAACATCGCAGGGGTTGGGCTGGGCGCTCAACGAAGAGTACGTGTACGATGCGCAAGGCAACCTGCGTAACGCCGGCTTTCTGGATTACCGGATGCCGACGTGCCTCGACCTGCCCCTCATCGAACCGCTGGTGGTCGAAGTGCCTAACCCGGCCCATCCGCTGGGCATCCGTGGCGTAGGCGAGGTGTCGATCGTGCCGCCGCCGGCCGCCGTTGCCAACGCACTCTACCGCGCCACCGGCGTGCGGATGCGTTTCACACCGATGTCGCCGCCGCGCGTGCTCAAGGCGCTGATGAGCAACGCCAACTAACTCCTCGGAAGCCGTCTGAGTCTGAGACCAGCGCCCTGCCGGGGGATCACCAGCCGGGCGCTGGTTTCATTTCTGGCTCAAACCAGTTGATTTAGCGGGCGCCGGCAGATTGGCCCTGCGCGATGGTCGAGGGTGGCAGGCGGTCGATTATCACTTCGCAGGGCGCGTTGCGTATCACAACGTTGCTGGTGCGACCGAATATCCGCTCGGTCGTGCTGACCCGCTCGCGGATTCCCATCACGATCAGGTCCACGTCGAGCCGGCGCGCCAACGCGCAGATCTCCTCGCCCGCAAGCCGTCCCCTGCGCGTGACGGTCTCGACCTCCAGGCCGTTGCTGCGGACAATTTCGCTGGCCTGCGCCAGGATTTGGGCGGCTCGTTTTTCCACTTCCTCCAGGCGTGTCGCCAGAGAGAGCGTCCGCGGAATCTCGACGATATGGACAAGGAAGATCACGACCTCCTGCTCGCGGCCTAACCGGCACGCCATCTCCACCGCCCGGTCGGAATAAACCTCGCCCACGGTCGGCACCAGGATTCGCCGCCATGCGCTGACCGACTGGCGCGCTCTGGCCGCCTGACGGCCCAGCCCTGGCGGCACGTGCAGCATCCACCAAAACAGCGCCGACATCGCGGCGGCAAACGCGGCGGCGAGCACAATTCCAAGGGGCGAAAGCTGCAGCACCGGATTCATCGGGAACCACCCGAGCGCAGGTAGCGTAACAGGTAGTAGATGCGCAGCGCCCCCAAACCTGCCATCGAAGCGCCAAACATCACTCCCGCGACTCCCGCGCCGGCAGCCGCCGCGCGATAGCCGATCGCGCATCCCAACCCCAGCAGCGGGACCCCGCTCCATGCCCGGATCTGCTCGGCCATCCGCGCCGTCAAGGGCGGACGCGGCGCGCAACGCGTTTGCGATAGATTTTGGCGATAACGCATAAGGATGCTATTTCACGAGCCACGCTCCGTCTAATATAGCATCACTGTAGATGCGGCGGAGAACGCGATAATCCGTTGCCGCCGCGGTATCCGCATGTTAATTCGGAGGCGCGATGGCAAAGCGGCCGATTAAATCCGTCGGGCTGGTGATTAAGCGCGGCGACCCGGAGGCGATAGCGCTGGCCACCGCCATCGCCCGCTGGCTGCGTTCGCGCGCAATCCAATTGCTCGTCGAACCCGAGGTTGCTCTGCCCGTTGAGGCCGAGCCGCTGTCCAAACCCGAGATGGCCCATCGCGCCGACCTGATCGTGGTGCTGGGCGGCGACGGCACCCTGCTCAGCATTGCGCGCTTCGTCTGCGAACGCCAAACCCCTATACTCGGCATCAATCTCGGCTCGCTCGGATTTCTGACTCAGGCCGCCGCCGATGAGGCATGCGCCTCAATCGAATGCGTCCTCGACGGCCATTGCCTGGTCGATCAGAGGATCACGCTCGAAGCGGAGGTGATTTCCTCCGACGGCGATCCCGTGCGTACCGCCACCCTCAGGGCATTGAACGATGTGGTTATCCATAAGCGCCAGCTCGGGCGCTTACTCGAGATGTCTGTGGTCGCCGACGGTCAGAACTTCTGCTCCTACCGCGCCGACGGCCTCATCGTCGCCACGCCCACCGGATCGACCGCGTACGCGCTCAGCGCCGGCGGCCCGATCATCTTTCCCACCCTTGAAGTCGTGGTACTGGCGCCGATCTGTCCGCATACGCTGAGCAATCGGCCGGTGGTGCTGCCCGATTCCTGTGCGCTGGAAATTTGCGTCGAGACCAGCGACCATGACGCGATGTTGACGGCGGACGGGCAGGAGGTGGTGCCCTTGGGCAGGAAGGACCGCGTCGTTGTCCGCAAAGGCAAAACTTCAGTGGCGCTGGTGCGCTCGTCGCACAGCTATTTCGAAATCTGGCGCAACAAGCTGCGATGGGGCTGAAGGCTTTGCGCCGGCGGCCGGACGCCGGTTGAGGGTTGGGGTGAGGCCATGCTGGCTGAGCTGAGGATTCGCAATTTCGCGATTATCGATCAGGTCGCGATGGACTTCGGACCGGGCCTCAACGTGCTGTCGGGCGAGACTGGCGCCGGCAAAACGATCATCATGAACGCGCTCGGATTGCTGCTCGGGATGCGCGCGTCGCCCGAGATGGTGCGCGCCGATCAAAAGGAAGCTGTCGTCGAAGGCCTGTTTCAACTCGAAGGCGAAGGATTGCCCTCCGATTGGTTGGCCGGCTTCGGCGAGACCCCGCCGGAGCTGATCGTGAAGCGCAGCGTGGCGGAAAGCGGCCGATCCCGCGTGTTGATTAACGACGAAATGGCCACGGTGCAGGCCCTGGCGCGCATCGGTTCGGCGCTGGTCGAAGTCTACGGGCAGCACGAGCAGCAATCGCTGCTGCGCGCGGAAAATCATTTGACGATTCTCGACCGCTTTGCCGGACTTCAAAGCGAGCTTGCCGCCTATCACGGCGCTTATACGCGCGCCCGCGAGCTGGCGGTTCGGCTTGAAAATCTCCAGCGCCGCGCCGGCGATCGCGAACGGCGCCTTGACGCGGCCCGTTTCGAAATTGGCGAACTGCAGCGCGCCCAACTCAGCGCGGGCGAAGAACGGGAATTGTCAGCCCAGCGCGCGATCCTGGCCAACGCCACCAAATTGATGGAGGCGGTCGCAGCGGCGGAGCAGTTGCTGGTCGATCAGGACGGCGCCGCGGCGGAACTGATCGGACGGGCGCAGTCCGCCCTGAGCGAGGCCGCCGCGCTGGATAACGGCCTGGCGCAGCCGCTGGAACTGATCGGGTCGGCGCGCGTTGCAATCGAGGAGGCCTTCCATTCGCTGCGCCTTTACCGCGAGCGCATCGACGCCGACCCGGCGCGCCTGGAACAAGTCGATACCCGCCTGCGGGAGATTGCGCGGCTCAAGCGCAAGTACGGCGGTTCAGTTGAAAGCGCACTGGCCACGCTGCAGAAACTGCGCGCTGAAGTTGCCGAACTGGAGCAGGCGGATGAGAGCGCCGCCGAGCTTAAAATCGAAGCGGGCCGCGCGCTCGAACAGGCTGCCGCCATAGCGCACAAATTAAACCAGGCCCGCACGCGCGCGGCGGCGGTCCTCGAGCAAAAGATGCAGGCCGAACTGCGCACGCTCGGAATGCGCAACGCCATATTCCAAGTGCGGATCAACCCGGCCGCGGTACAATCGGGGCTGAGTTACGAAGGTACGCAGCTTGGGCCCGACGGAATCGACGACTGCGAATTCCATATCGCGCCCAACCTGGGACAGCCTGCGATGGCGCTGGCGAAGATCGCGTCGGGCGGCGAGTTGTCGCGCGTGATGCTGGCGCTCAAGGGGCTGGAAGCGCAACGGCGCGGCGTCTCGACCATGATCTTCGACGAAGTTGACGCGGGCATCGGCGGCGCCGTCGCCGACGTGGTCGGGCGCAAGCTCAAGGAGTTGTCGCGATTCCACCAGATTTTATGCATCACCCATCTGCCTCAGATTGCCTCCTTCGCCGATCATCACTTCAAGGTCGAAAAGCAGGAACGCCGCGGCGCCACCACCAGCAGGGTTACCAAACTCGACCATCCGCAACGCGTCGAGGAACTGGCCCGGATGCTGGGCGGCGCCGAGGTAAGCGATCGCTTCCGTCGCGCCGCCCGCGAACTGCTGGAGCGCGCAACCTGAGCTTTTTCCTTTATGGCAGAGGGCGAGGGTGGCGGGCAGGGGCGCCCGCCCTACCACAAAACACTATGCACAGCCAGCTAATTTTGCGGCAAAGCAAACCTGCTGAAAAACTTCCACATCTCCTCATTGGCGTCGATTAGATCGGTGCCGCGGCCCAAGAACGCTACCAGCCTGTTCTGAATTCCTCCCGGCCAGACGTGACCCGATCCGGTGAATTTCCACAGCACGATCTCCGTGTCCGCACGACAGGGTCCCCAGGTATAGCGGGTTGCGGTGATGCCCTTGTTGCGGGACCCATCTTTTCCGCTGATTTCCGGCGCGATCTGCGCTTGATCCGGGCATCCGTCGGCCTCGCGCCATCGCGCGAGCCCCTGCTCAACACCCGGATTGCCCAGGTTGCGATCGAACAACGACGATACCTGCCTTCCGTATCCGCCGCTGTAGCGCAGGATCGGATCATCGACGCTGTTAAATGCCATGATGGGCATCGGATGACCCGCGCTGATTTTACCCGTCGTCATCGAGGCGGCCACCGGCGCGATCGCCGCAATGTAATCGGAAGCCTGGGCCGCCAGCCGGTATGACATCATCCCGCCGTTGGAAATTCCGGTGGCATAGACGCGACGGCGATCGATGGGCGTGCGTGCGGCCATCCAATCGATCAGCGCCTTGACGAATCCCACATCATCGACCTGGTGGAACATCGCGTAACCGCAGCAGGTTCCGGCGTTCCAGGTGTAATGGTTGGCCAAGCGGCCGGTGCCGTTGGGGTAGACGGCGATAAACCCGTCGCGGTCGGCCGCCGCGTCCATCCTGGAGTAGTGCTCCTCCTGTTTGCCGTTGCTGCCGGCGCCGTGAAAGTTCAGGACCATCGGCAGCGGCTGGTGGTTCGCGGCCTGGGGCGGCATGTGCACCAACCAGGTGCGATCGATTCCCCTGTAATGGAGCGAAAATGAATAGTCACCCGGTTCCAGCGGCGGCCACTTGGGTTGATCGCCGCCCGCCGGCGACAGAAGCACCAAACTGAGAAGTATCAACGCTATTGAAGCTGACGCCAACCATCCGATGCCGCCGCGCACATCTTCCTCCTGCGATGGCGGCGATCGTACAGAATTCCGCTCCCACCGGCCACTGGCGCCGCGCTAACACGGTCTCACCACCGCTTCGCGGTCTGGCAGGTAGTTGATTCCCACGACATCCTCTCCGAGCAACCAATCTGCGCGGTAACGGCCGCCTCCGCACCGAGCAGGGCTCTTGCGGCATAGCCCGGCAGCGGTCCATAATTTCAACTCCGGCGGTGGACGCATAGCTCAGCTCGGTTAGAGCGCTTGCCTCACATGCAAGAGGTCCCTGGTTCAAGTCCAGGTGCGTCCACCAAGAAGCCCGCCAAATTCAAGGCTTTTCTCCCAAATACATGACCTGCTGGGTGATCTTTTGTGCCAGTTCTGTGTCAGAACTGACCTGCAAACCTGGTTCCTCCGCGATTCGCCCTGTCATTTTCAGAATTATTTATTTGGCCCGTTGGGGACCAGGCTGCAAGGCGCTGATCGCTCGCGCGTCGTCGTCGTGCCGGCGCTTGGCTCGACAGCCGGGCCCCTGACGGCGATGCGTGCACCGCCATCCCCAACGCATGGCCGATATCTGAATCGTGAAGTGCGCCGTCTGCGTCTCTACCTGGAAAACGTAACCGGAGCCATGAAAATGTCGACATAAGACGGGATGCTCCTGCTGCCGCCTGCGTACGACATAGATTCCTGATAGCAGTCCAGCTGAGCCGTACTTCTTTGTAATCACCGCCTGTCAGCGTGATTTAGTTGGAGAGAAGTTGTGAAAACGGTAGTTGAACTTTGCTATGAACTGGTGCGAGTGGGTGCGGATTTCAAGCGGGCCGACAAAGAGGTCAAACGGATATTCAGAACATGGAATGAATTGCTCGAAAAAGCTAATCGGAAAAGCTCGGAACTCGAGAACCTTGCGCAACCGGGCGGCGCGGATTCGGCGACGGCCGAGCAGCTTATTAACGAGCTAGATCAGTTGTTCAAAGACATGGATGAAATGGAGAGTAAGGGCTGAACGATAATTACTAATTAGAGGACACCCTCGACGACGTCGCCCGATTTCTGGACCCGTGGCTGCGTTCAAATCGTCTGGCCAGTGTCAGAGTGGATTCCATCGGCATCGGCCATAATTTCGGCCTCTATTTGCGTAAGAAGGGGTTTCCCGTGGAGCTGGTCAACGTCGGGTTACCCTGCGAAAGCAGGCCCGAGCTGCGTGAGAACAATCCGGCGGAGCGGTTCACGAACCTGAAGGCGCTTTATTACCAGAGCCTGGCGGACGACTTCGAGCGCGGCGAGATCTCCGGACTGACGGACGAAACCACGACCGCGCAGCTAATCGGCATCCGCGGCGAGATCGACGGAAAGGGCCGGACCAAGATCGAATCGAAAAAAGAGCTGCGGGCCCGCGGCGAGCCCTCACCGGACCGCGCCGAAGCGTTGATGCTCGCCCTCGGGAAGCCAACGCCCGAATACGCCTTCTACGCGGTCGACAGCCAGGCACAGCAGCGAACGGCCGGCAAGCCGATGCGGCCTGGTGACGTCGGGTACTCGCCCGAGGATTACCAACACGACATGCGCGAGGCCGCCAGGAAGCGGACTGAGGTCGGGCGGCTCAGCCAAAGCCAGCGCTGGAAGGGTTCGGGATTGTGGTGAAACTTTGCAAGGCATTTAACTTGACATTCGATGCCATGAAATTCTAAAAGATGGCAGTTTTTCTTAATTTAAGGTTTTCTATGTACATTGTTGACCGGTCCTCTTCTGGTGCGGGATGCTGAGTAGAGGGAGGTTTCTCCCATGAAATTTCTTGTTTCTTTAGAAAAGGACGAAGAGGGCTGGTGGATTGCTGAGTGCCCGTCTCTGCCCGGCTGCGTCTCTCAAGGCCACAATAAGGCAGAGGCCATCAGCAATATTCGCGAAGCGATAGAAGCCAGCCTCGAATCCAGACGCCTTCATGGCATCAGGGCGGCGGCTCTCGACGTCGTTGAGGTCGAGGTTCCGAACGCGCCTAGATGACCGCCCTGCCTCGCTCTGTTTCCGGTAATGCCGCCGTTCGAGCGTTTGCGAAGGCCGGATGGACGTCAGACGGACAAAAGGGTAGCCGCGTCACGATGACCAAACCCGGTTCTCGGGTTGTTTTAACTGTCCCGATTCATTCAAACCTTGGACCCGGGCTCCTTCGAAAATTGATTCGCGATTCGGGCCTGAGCGTGGACGAGTTCATAGCCAACCTTCGCTATATAACCCCGGGAAACATTGGGCGCTCGCTCTTAGAGCTCAGGCGACGACCTCGCCCGAAGGGGTAGAACACCATGGTAAAAAGGCTTATCTTCCCCGGCGTCATGCTCGCCACGTTATTAGCTGCCCGCTTCTTCGGAGGAAGCCCCACGGTCGAGTGTATGTTAAGTCTCGGCGGATTTGTCTGGATACTTTGGGACGAGAGCTGCGACCGCGACCGCCAACTCGAAGAACTCCAACGCAAAATCAAACATATGGAAGCCCTCATACAAAGTCCTGCCAACTGAACGTCTTATGGATCTGGATCATTTATCGTATAGATCTATCCTTGGGTTACTTGTTACCCTTCGAAGGTGTACCGGAAAAAAGACCAACAAGACCCAGCCTTTTTAGGCCGGGACTGCCGTAGGCGACCAGAACATTCGTGGGATCGGCAGGTAAGCGACGTGCGCTTAGGGGGGAGAGCTTTTAGATGTGTACTCACCACCTTTTCTGAATTTGCAGCCGATTTCGAAATAGCGCGCTAGCGCGGTCGCCACAGCGCGCTAGCGCTGAGGCCCGCTAGGGCCGGTGGCAACCCCGTCAAAATTTTCGATGCGCAGCAACCTTTTATAATTTTCGGGGGTGTCAGGGGGGCCTCCTACAATTTGGAGGGTTTTGTATGCCACGAGTAAACGGCGCTGGAAATCATGGCCGCACGAATTTCACCTTATTGGTGCGAGAAGTACAGAACCGAAATCAATTTCCCGCTCGACGATTTGAAGGTCTGCGCGTGCGATCCGCCGAGCCATCGGCTCAAAGAGAAAGATGGCGCGCGCAGCTATTACGTGTGCGCGCCAGTACGGCTCAAACGGGCCTGATTCAGCAAAGGCGCATCCTAGTGTCCCGTCTCGTAAATAAGTGCAGCGTTGCGAATGCTGCGTTTGATCCGGCCGGCCGATTTGGTCCAGCGAAACGGGCGGGCATTTTCGTTCCACTCCGCCAGCCAGCGCG
>JAJPIF010000029.1 GCA_021324885.1 Pseudomonadota bacterium | reverse complement strand
TGCTGCCTGCTGAAGACGTTGAACAGCAGCAGGAACATCAGCCCCAGCACCAGCCAGAGAGCGATGCTGCGCGAAAATTGATTCATCGTCTGTTAGACGCTAGCACGTCAGTTAAATTGCAAGCAACGCCCGCAAGCCATTGAAAGCTGAACCACTTGCGTGGTTTCGGCGGTCACCAGCGCGAGATTTGACCGCGCCAGACCGGGCAACCACGCGACCTTTCCGTCAACCAGCACCAGCGCAAAGCGCCGCCTGCGCTCAACTGGAACCTTCCGATCGATAAAGACGTCCTTGACTTTACGGCTGCCAGGCGCGCCCAAAGGAGTAATCCTATCGCCCGGCCTGAAGTTGCGCACGCTCAGTCCGGTGCCCAGAGCACGCGCGTCGAAGACCGCGCTGGCGGCGTCGCGCGGCAATTGCAGCCCAGCCCGTGGAACAAGCCGCGATTGAAAGACGGTCTGCACCGCCTCGACCATCGTCACCCCCTCGACCTTTAACGGAACCTCGAAGACGGGTGCAACCGTCTCATCTCGCTCAAGCCTCGCCACTACCAGTTTGCCGTAACGGCGTTGTGCGAGCCAGCAACCAGGCAGGTGGAGGCGTCCGTTAGGGGGACCACTGCGGGCCAGAGCGCACAGCGAATCGATATGAGCACGGCCAAAGCCCTCCAGGCTGCCGGCGCGCAGCGCGAGATAATTGCGCATCAGGACGGATGCGACCGCGGGATGGAGCTGGCGGAAACGGTTTACGTCAAGTGAGCCGTCCGCGTTCACGCAATGACGCCAGGCCTCGTCAGCCAATGACTTCAGGAGGTCGTCGACCTCGCGCATCTCGGCGGCAAGTCCGGCCAGCCGTCGGGTTAAACCAGGAGCATAAATCTGCTCCAGCATCGGCATCAGATGATGGCGCAGGCGGTTGCGGTCATATTTGAGCGAAGCGTTGCTGGAATCCTCGACGAACACCGCACCGATTGCGTCAAGGTAGCGCAGGATATCGCCGCGGCGCACCTCGAGCATTGGACGGATGATCCTGCCGGGACCCGACTCCGCCATCACGCCCAGACCGCTGACGCCGGCGCCGCGCAGCAGCCGCAGCATCACGGTTTCGGCTTGATCGTCGGCCTGATGCGCCAGCGCGATGTAATCCGCGCCGGATGACTCGGCGGCGGCGGCCAGCGCGGCCCGGCGCGCCTGGCGCGCGCGGGCTTCGAGATTGCCGGATCGATCGAGGCCATGAAGGCGTTTGACCGCAAGCGGCACCTCCATCGCGGCGCAAAGCTGGCGCACGAAGGTTTCGTCGCGGTCGGACTCCGTTGCCCGGATCCCATGATTCACGTGTGCCGCGGTCAGCTTGAAATGAAACTTCGATCGCAGGGCAGCCAGCGCATGCAGCAGCGCCACGGAATCCGCGCCGCCCGAAAGGCCGAGCATGATTTGCCTGCCGCGCAGGTCCGGCAGTTTCCCAAGCGAACGCGCCACCGAATTAATCAGGCGGCGCGCCGCGGTTGTGCGCGCTCGCTCCATTGTAAGAGATTCGCTTGATAGTAGATTATCGCACAGCCTGGCGCTTCCAAAAACCTTATCGGGAGCGCGGTTGGCGTCCCCGTGGGGCAAGCAATCCGCCGCGCGCGGTAGTATAAACGAAGCAACCAACGTCGGGAGGGAGCGCTGTATGGCAAGGCTGGCAGGAAAAGTCGCGATCGTCGCAGGAGCGGCGTTTGGTATCGGCCGGGCAACGGCAACTATCATGGCGCGCGAGGGCGCCAGGGTGATTGTCGGCGACTACGACGCCGAAGCCGCGGCCGCCACCGCCGAGTCGATCCGCGACGGCGGCGGCGAGGCCCATTGGATCCATTTCGACGCGACCAGCGAAGATTCGGTCCGCGAACTGATCGCCAAAGCCAGGGAACGCTACGGGCGCGTTGACATCATGCACAACAACGTCGGCGGCACCGAACCGGGCAAGGACGTCAACGTGGTCGAACTCGACCTCGGCGCGTGGGATCGGGTGTTGCGGCTCACACTGTACAGCGCGATGTACGGATGCCGCCATGTTATTCCGGTGATGCTTCAGACCGGCGGCGGCGCGATCGTCAACACCGCGTCGATGTCGGGTGTGATCGGCGATGCCGGCTTGACCGCATATGGCGCCGCCAAAGCTGGCGTGATCAGCCTCACGCGGTACGTCGCTACGCAGTACGGCCGCCGCAACATCCGCTGCAACGCCGTCGCTCCGGGTCTGATCACCACCGAACGCGCCAACGAAGTGGTCGCGCCGCCGGTGCAGAAAATCTTCGAAGAACACAACCTGGTGCCGCGCAACGGCCGTCCCGAAGACATCGGCCATGTGGTCGCGTTCCTTGCCTCCGACGAAGCCGCCTTTATCACCGGCCAGACCATCACGGTGGACGGCGGCGCCTCGGTCCACGGTCCAACGCTGGTGGACATGACGAAGCTGGGTTTGAAGATTTGACGATGAGCGGGGCTACGCTACGTCTTTGTTGGCGGAATGAAATTTTCCTCGATTGCCTGCTCGAAGCTCCACAGTGGCTCTTCAGGCAAGGCTTCGTCAGGGCACTCCGATTACGTTCGACCTCTGCCGGTGCTGCGAACGCGAATTTTAGCAGATGCTCGACCAGCCCGGCGCATTGCGATCTGAATGCGTGCCGTTCGTTGCGTGCCAGGTCTCCGAGCTCCGCGGCGAGATTCTCCCAGTCCAACTCCTCGGTTCCATGCTCCCGCAAGGCGTCCGACTGCTCCAACGCTCAGAAGTAGAAGTCCCGCTCGTAGAGGCCGTTCTTTTCAGCCTTAGCGGCTCCCATTTTTGGCCCCGCGTTTTCGGGAGCGATGCCCGTCAGTTCGGCTCTCGTCCTCAGGGCAGGTCCACGAACACCGCCGCCGCGACGACTGTCGTCCACAATCCGTCGCGATCGCCAATCGCCGATTGGGTGACGTTGCGCGTGGTGACAATCTTGTCCGACATCCGCCAGATGTTCTTGCGCTCGTCATAGCTGACGTTGGGATCGAAGTCGACGCCCAGGATCGTCGCCAGCATCGAGGCGGCCAGATCTTCGGCGTAATCGCCCGCCTTCTGATCGGTTTCGCCGAAGCTGTGATGCTCGGAGAGATAGCCGTAATGGGCGGGATTGGACGGAATCGCCAGACCCACGGAGGCGGCAATCAGGCGATGGGGCTCGTTGGTCGCGTTCTCGTGCATCACGGTGAACACGATCTGTCCGGGAGTGAGATGCTTGAGGCCTTCCTGCATCTGGATGAGTTTGCAGTTAGGCGGAAAAATCGAGCTGACCCGCACCAAATTGAACTCGGCTATTCCGGCGCTGCGCAGGGCCAACTCGAATGACGTGAGCTTCTCCCGGTGCTTGCCCACACCCTTGGTCAGGAAGATCCCTTTAGCGATTGGCCCCATCCGTCTCCTTCTCCGGTTTCAAAAAATAAGGGTTACAGCCCCTTATCATCTATTGAGGAAACATTCGCCGCAATAGTGTTTTGTTCGCGCCGGGAAAATTTTGGACAAGCCTGCCCGCAGCGCATCGCGAGCGCTTCAGACCACCCCCTGAGACTTGAGTTCCTCGACTTGCTGCTCGCTCAGCCCGAGCATCCGGCCGTAAATCTCGACGTTGTGCTGACCCAGCAGCGGAGCGCTTGTGACTTCGACCGGAGAATCCTCGAGCTGGACCGGGCAGCCGGGAATCGAAATTTTACCGCGCGCCGGATGCTCGATATCGACGATCATCCGGCGCTGGCGCAGATGGGGATCGTTGAGCAATTCGACGGTGTTCAGCACGGCGCCGCAAGGCACACCCGCCTTGCCCAGGATCTGCATCACCTCGTGCTTGGTGTGGCGTCCCGTCCATTCGTTTAGTATCGCGGTGAGCTCCTCGTTGTTTTTGGCGCGCACCTTGGGATTGGCGAAGCGTGGATCATCGGCCAACTCAGGCCGCTCCATCGCCCCGCACAGCGCCCGCCACATCTCCTCGTTGGTGGTGAGCATGAAGACGTAGTCGTCGTCGCCGCCGGGCGCGCATTTATAGATGTCGCTGATGCCGGGGCCCAGCTTGTTGCCCATCCTCCTGACCGGCTTTTGCGTCACGTAGGTGCCCATCATCGGAACGCGCACCAGGTTAACCACCGCGTCCTGCATCGCGACTTCGACCTTCTGCCCCTTGCCGGTTTCCTGGCGCTGGATGTAGGCGGCCAGCACGCCCAGCGCCGCATGGATTCCGGTGCCGGTGTCGCCGATAGTGGGGCCCGGCTTGAGCGGCGGCGATCCGGGAAATCCGGTAATCGACATCGCGCCGCCGGTGGCCTGCGCGATCATATCGAAGCTCTTATACTCGCTGTAGGGTCCGTAGGTGCCGAAGCCCTTGATGGTCATATAGATGAGGCGCGGATTTACCTCGCGCAGCACGTCGTACCCGATGCCGAAGCTTTCCATCGTTGCGGGCGAGAAGTTTTCGGTCAGCACATCGACCTGTTTGACCAGGTCGAGGAACATCGCCCTGCCGCGCTCATGCTTGAGGTTGAGCGTGATGCTGCGTTTGTTGGCGTTGAGCAGGATGAAATAGAAGGAATCGACACCGGGCTTTTCGGTGGCCATCCAGCGCCCCTGATCGCCGGCGCCAGGACTTTCCAGTTTGATCACGTCGGCGCCCAGCCAGGCCAGAATTTCGGTGCATGAGGTGCCGGCCTCGAATTGTGTAAGGTCCAGAATCCTGACGCCCGCCAATGCCTTTTTCATGGCTGACCTCCGTTTTGTGTGCGGATCGGCGCGAGTGTACACCCGGCGCAACGCTTTGCAACCCGGACGCCAACCGGCTAATTGATCGCCACTGCCATCCAACAGGCGGAGCGATATGAAGGCATTGGTTGTGGGCGGAACCGGTCCGACCGGACCCTTTTTAGTAAGCGGCCTGCGGGCGCGCGGCTACGCGGTCACCATTTTGCATCGCGGTACTCACGAGGTGCCGGAAATCGGACCTGAGGTCGAGCATATTCACGCTGACCCGCATTTCCGCGAAACCCTGGATCAGGCGCTGGCCGGACGCACTTTCGATCTGGTGCTGGCGACCTACGGGCGGATCCGTTTCGTCGCCGAAGCCACGCAGGGCAAGACCGGGCGGTTCATCTCGATCGGCGGCGTGCCCTGCTATCGCGGCTACTATCACGCGTCGGCGAATTTTCCCTCGGGGATGCCGATACCGATTCCCGAGGATGCGCCGTTGGTGCAAAGCGAGGAGCATGAACGCTTCGGCTATCTGATCGCGACCACCGAGCGCGAGGTCATGCGCAGCCATCCCGACGCTGCCATCTTCCGCTATCCGTACGTGTACGGCCCCTACCAGTTGGTGCCGCGCGAATGGTCGATCATCAGGCGCATCCTGGACCGGCGCAAGTTCATCCTGCTGCCCGATAACGGACTGGCGCTGATGACCCACGGCTATGCCGAAAACCTCGCCCACGCGGTATTGCTCGCCGTCGATCAGCCGCAGGCCTCGGCCGGTCAGGCCTACAATTGCGGCGACGAGATCCAATTCACAATGCGGCAGTTGGTGGAAGTCATCGCGCGCGCGATGGACTATGACCTGGAAATCGTCAGCGTGCCCGGCAACGTGCCGGTGCGCGCCGGCGCGCTGCTCCCGCACCATCATGGGATGGTCGACTTGTTCAAGCTCAAACACCAGTTGGGCTACCGCGACGTCGTCAGCAGTCTGGAGGCGGTGAGGCGGACCGTGCGATGGTACCTCGACCATCCGCTGGAGCGCGGCGGCGACATGGAGCGGCGGTTGCTCGATCCCTTCGATTATGAGGCCGAGGACCGATGGCGAAGCATCGCGCAGGAATACCAGCGCAAGATGGCCGCGGTCGAAGTCCGCAAACCCGGCCCCAGCGCGCATCCCTATCCCCATCCCAAGGTGCCCGGGCTGCAACGCGACCATCGCAACCGCTGACCGTTGCAGGGCGGGCGCCTCTGCCCGCCTTCGGGCCTACTTCTGTTTAAGGGCGGGGTCGTCGGTGGACACGCACCTGGTCCATATGCTGCCCGCAGGCGCGTTGGAGCCGACGCCACGGGCAATCGCGACGATCTGGTTGCGGGTTGCTTCGCAATCTATGACGTTGTCGTAAGGGCCGGATTGCTTCCACTGGCTGAGCGGTGCGTTGACGTTGGTCTTGCTATTGGTCGTCGGGGCGACCATGAGATACCAGGCGGCCAGCAGCAATCCCGCGGCGTGAGTTATTTTCATGCGGCAAAGTTTTAGCTGATGGACGTATAAACTGAAAGCTGCGCGTGGAGCGGAATTTGGAAAAGGCATCGCGGCTGAACCGCGCATCATGGCGGGCACGGCGGCCCGGAAGCTGGAAAAGAGCAACGCGAAAAAGGAGAAAGAAAGAGCAGCGCCTGACAGGGTGCGGAAAAAAGAGCGGTTGCGCCTTTATAAGCAAGCTGCGTTCCGCACCCTGGATAAAAGACGGCTGCTTTCCTTTACTTCGCTCCCCTGGGAGAGACTGGAGTGAGGGGAGCAGGTTGCGGAATCTAAGCTGCCGAATTGCTCGCGGAACTCGCCGGTCACAATTGCAGCAATTCGGTGTAGAATCGCGCCGCGGCTTCGACCTCGCTCAGCAGATTGTATTCGTTGGGCGCGTGGATCACTCCCGCCGATGGTCCCGGGCCGAATACGATCGGCGACAGGCCTGCGGCGGCATAGACGCCCGCCTCCGTGCATCCGGTTTTGACCGTATGCGTGATCGGCAAGCCCGCGGCCGCCTGCGCCTGCATCGCCAGGGTCACGACCTCGCTGTCCAAAGCGGCCCGGTAGCCGGGATTTGCCCGAACCTCGCGTAGACTGAAAGTCAACGCGGGAAATTCGTGCGCGACCCGATCGACCACTGCGGCCACGCCATCGCGCACCACATCCAACGCCAGCGAGGGCGGCGGGCGCAGCTCGAAATCGAGTACGACGGTCCGTTCGGTGGAACGCACCAGCCCCGGATTAGAGGTCAAGGTTGGCGGCGTGTAGTCGGCTTCGGGCGGGCCTGAAACTTCGGCGAAAGTTTCCAGTTCGCAGATGAATCGATGCAGCGCCCGCAGCGAATCAGGAGGCAGGCGATGGCCGATCGGCGCGCCGTGATGCTCCTCGACCTGCGCGCCGCTCAGCTCGCTGTCGCCCGCCGAGACCACGACTTCGCAATGCGCCGCCACCTTATTGACGGCGTCTCCGCCGCTTAGGGAATGGACCTCGACGTTGCCGCTGCCCAATGAGGCCAATGCTTTCTTGATCGCGTTATGGCCCAGGTGCGGCGTGCTCGAATGGGCGCTGCGGCCTTTGAAGATCGCGCGCGCGCGCCTGCTGGCGCCGCATTTAACCGGTGCGAACCCGATCGTCAGCTCGAAGACCATCAGGCCCTTATGCGCCGTCACCACGCTCAATCCTGACGGCTCGCCGACGTAAGCCAGCGCGCGATCGGGCAGCAGACGGCGCGCCGCCATTTCCTTGGCGCCGAGCAGGCCGCGCTCCTCGCCGAAGCTGCCGATCAGATGGACGGTGCGGCGCGGGCGGCGCCAGCTCAGCGCCATCACCTTCGCCGCGAAGTCCAGCTTGGTATCCGCCGCGCCCAGGCCGTAGATGCGATCGCCGTCGATATGCGGTTGCGTCGGCTCGCCGGCACATGCCGTCCACAATGCCGGATCGCCCGGCGGCACCGTATCCAGATGCGTGTTGAGCACCAGCGGCGTCAGCTCCGGAAGGCGGCCGGGGATTTCGGCTATCAGGTTAACGTTTTCCTCGCCGTGGCTAACGGAGGGGATTAAGCGGACGCCGATCCCGACAGGCGCCAGCATCCGCGCGGCGCAGAATTCGGCGATCGCTCGCGTGCCCGTAGTGGTAACGCTGGGCGTCGCGATCAGCCCTTTGCACCAGTCCAGCAGTTTGGCTTCCACAGGTTTATTGTGCGCTCCCCTGGGTTGACGGCCAATTCTATCCTGATCTCATCCGGTACCCGGCGTGGGACCTTGGTTCATCTCTGCCATCAAGATAGCGACAGGAGCGTTGAAAAGCGCTAAAGGTTGATCCAAACAGCCGGTCCTTAAAGCAGACAAGGAGAAGCCATGGATTACGACGTAATCATCCGCAATGGCACCATCATCGACGGCTCCGGGATGCCGCGTTATCGGGCCGATGTCGGCATCGTGGGAGATAAAATCGCCACCATCGGCAAAATCCGCGACCGCGCCCGCGAAGTGATCGACGCCGAGGGCCATGTCGTGACGCCTGGCTTTATCGACGTCCACACCCATATGGATGCCCAGGTTTTCTGGGATCCGATCGGCACTTGTTCGTGCTGGCACGGAATCACGACGGTTGCGATGGGCAACTGCGGCTTCTCCCTGGCGCCGTGCGCGGAAAAGGACAAGCTGATGGTCATCCGCAACCTTGAGCGCGCCGAGGACATCTCGCCCGAGGCGATGAATGCCGGGATCAAATGGTCGTGGGAAACTTTTCCGCAGTACCTCGACGCGGTCGAGCGCGCGCCCAAGGGAATCAATTACGCGCCCTACGTCGGCCATTCCGCGCTGCGCACCTATGTGATGCGTGAGCGCGCGTTCACCGATAAAGCCACTCCCGCCGATATGGAGGCGATGAAGCGGGAGTTGCGTAGCGCGATGTTGGCTGGCGCCGCCGGCTTTACCACTTCGCGCACGGTTAATCATCAGACCCCCGATGGCGGTCCGGTTGCCAGCCGTCTGGCGAGTTGGGACGAAGTGCGGGAGCTGGTCGGGGTGCTGGGCGAGCTTAATACCGGGACTTTCGAGATCGCGGGCGAGGACACCGGGCGCGATCCCGAGCGGATTCGCGATTACGTCAACCGCCTCAAGGCGCTGGCGGTCGACACCGGTATCCACGTTACCTACGGGATGGGCGCCAGCCGCAAGGCGCCCAATCTATGGCGGCCCTATTTCGACATCACGGAGGAGGCCGCGCTGGAGGGCGGACGGATGACCGTCCAGGCGCACAGCCGCTGGATTGCCAACGTACAGTCGTTTGAGACCACGATGCTGTTCGACCGCCATCCGGTATGGCGCGAGTTCCGCAAGCTGCCGCTGGCGGAGCAGGAAGCCGGGCTGCGCGATCCGCAGATGCGCCGCAAGCTGGTTGCCGCCGCCTACATGGAGCCCGAAGGGCCGCGCGGCGTCGGCGCCGAACCGCGGCGGGCGGAGTTTGACTGGTTCTTCCTGATGGACCGCACCATTCCGCCCTACCGCTCGATCGCTCAGATCGCGGCGGAACGCGGGCAGGACCCGGTCGAGACCATCATCGACCTGGCTTTGGAAAAACATCTCAAGCAGTTCTTCCTGCAGCCGTTGACCAACGAAGATCAGGAAGCGGTGCTCGAAATCATGCGCCATCCGCGCGCCGTCGTGACCTTCTCCGATTCAGGCGCTCATGTTTCGCAAATCATGGATTCCTCGCTCCAGATCCATCTGATTGCCTACTGGGTACGCGAGCGGCAGGCGCTCACGCTGGAGCAGGCGGTCCGGATGCTGACCTTCGTGCCCGCATCCCATTGGGGATTCAGCGGGCGCGGCTTGCTGCGCGAGGGCATGTTCGCCGATATCATCGTGTTCGACGCGGACAAGGTGAAGCCGGAAATGCCAGAGGTGACCTACGATCTGCCCGGCGGCGCTCGCCGCCTCAAGCAGAAGTCCTCAGGCATGTTGGCGACGCTGGTCAACGGCCAGGTGCTGCTGCGCAACAACGAACACACCGGTGCGCTGCCCGGCCGTCTGCTGCGCAACCGGCTCGCCGCGCGCAACTAACGCCAAATCAACCGCGGCTGGAGACTGCGCATGCGGTCTCCGGCCGCGTCGCACCCGGACACTTGCGGCGCACCCGGACACTTGCGGCGCACCCGGACACTTGCGGCGCACCCGGACACTTGCGGCGCACCCGGAAGCGGGGCGCCGTTGTTCCGCCTTTTCAGTCAGGGCGAGGGCTGGAGGCCGGTCCCCGGCAGGCGAAGCCTAGGCCGATGCGCCCGCGGCGCTGCTATTGGCGGCGCGCTTGTCGAAATGCGGGATCACGTACTTGCCGAACAGCCGGATCGACTCCATCGTCTTTTCGTGCGGTACGCGCCCCATCTCCATGAAGCACAGCATCAGATCGACGCCCAAAGCTTCGAACTTCTCCAGCACTTTGACGCAGGTATCGGGATTTCCGGCGCAAAGGAGACCCATGTTGAGAAGGTTTTTTGGCCGCATCGCTTCCTGCGCCGTCTTTTCGTCGACATCGACGCCGAACAATAACGCCTCGGGCGCCCTCACCGCGGCATACTTGTAGCTCTCGACGTTGGCGAAAAACTCGTGGCGCTGGCGCTCGAAAATGTTCATCCAGTACGGGCTTTGCCCGCGCTGCACGCCCATGTACCAATGCATTCCCTCGCCCGCCATCTCCACGGTCTCATCGTTGCGTTCGCCGCACAGCGTCATCAGGAACACCGCGATCTGATTGTTAACGCGCGCCACCACCGGTTTTTGCGGCGTCTGGATCATCCGGCGGTAATTGTGGATCCGCTCCGCCAAAGTCTCGGCCTGGGCGATATTGAACGACAGCACGCCGAGCCCATGGTCGGCCGCGATATAGAAACTCTCGGGCGAGGAGCAGGCCATCCACAACGGCGGATGCGGTTTTTGCAGCGGCTTGGGCAGGACGTTGCGGTTCTCGCCGATCGTGAAGTACTTGCCCCTGTAGCCGGGAAAGCGATCGGTCGCCATCAGCTGCGGGATGACTTCGAGCGCCTCCTCCATCATCGGACGCGTGTCGTTTGGATCGATTCCGAAGCCGCCCATCTCGGTAAGCGTCACCGAACGCGCGAAGCCGACGTCCAGGCGCCCGCCGCTCAGGATGTCGAGCGTGGCGATGCGCTCGGCCACGCGCACCGGATGGTTATAGGGCTGGGGCAGCAAAATCGCGCCGTGGCCGAAACGGATGCGCTGGGTGCGTTGACTGGCCGCAGCAAAGACCAACTCCGGCGACGAGCAATGCGACAGTTCCTCCAGCCCATGATGCTCGACTGCGAAGACGTGCGAAAAGCCCATCTGGTCGGCGAACTGGATCTGCTCCAGCACTTCTTTGAACTTCTCCGCCTCGCGTCCTTCATGCCACGGTTTGGGCATCTCGATTTCATACATCAACCCGATTTTCATGCGGCTGCTCCTGAACGCTCGATTCGATGCTGGATTGGGTTGTAGCGAGTCCAAACGGGCGTGTCCACCGCCGCCCGCTGCGGAAATCAAATCCCTTTCGATTGCCTCAGGATTTGGACTGCGGAGGTGTTACATCGATCGCAAAATCAGCGAACTGCCGCCGGTTTCGGTGCGCCAGCCGATGCAGGCCGCGATGCGCGCGTCGCGCACCTGGCGGCAGCCCCGTTTGCGATCGTAGGTGTGCTTGCCCTCGGCCCATCCGGGACAGGCGTCGTCGGCGCGATGGCGCAGTTGGCGCACGTTTTCCGCCACCAGGTTGATCCCGTGCGTATAGCCTTCCGAAAGATGGCCGCCACCGGTGTTGCACGGCAGTTCGTGATCGAGTTGCAGGCGGCCGCCCTTGACGAATTCGTGCGCTTCGCCGCGCCCGCAAAAGCCGTACGCCTCGAGCTGGATCAGGGTGGTGAAGGTGAACGCGTCATAACACGAGATCAGGTCGATATCTTTGTGCGTGATTCCGGCCATCCCGAGCATCCGCTGGCGCGCATAGTTGCCGCCCTGGAAATGGATCTCAGGGCGGGAATAGTTGTAGGCCGGATCGGGCGAAAACGTCCGCGCGGTGCCGCCCATGATAAACACCGGCGGCTGCCTGAGATCGTAAGCGCGCTCGCGGCTGGTCACGATCAGCGCGCTGGCCACGTCGGTCTCCAGGCAGCAATCCAGCAGGCGAAACGGTTTGGCCACCCACCGCGAGCGATGGTGATCCTCGATCGTGATCGGCGTGCGCATCAACGCCTTGGGATTGAGGCTGGCATGATAGCGATGAGCTACCGCGATCTCGGCCAGGCAATCGGTGGTGGCGCCGAAATCGCGCAGGTAGCGCATCGCGGACATCGCGAACAGCTGCGCCGGCGAGGTCCATCCGTTGACCACCATGAACATTCCCTCGCCCGCCGCCGGCGTGGCCGGTACCGGACCGCCCGGCGCCTGCCCGCCATAACGCCGTCCCGAGCGTCCGTTCATCGAGCGGAACACCACGACCGTCTTGCAGTAGCCGCCTTCGATCAGCCCGACGGCGTGCGCGATCAGCATCTCGGTGGCCGAACCGCCGCCGAGCATCTCGGTGGCGTAGTTGAGCCGCAGACCCATCGCGCTGGCGATATGTGCCGCGCTGGTCGAATCGCCGCCTGCGCCGCCCTGGTAGCTGGTCATGCCGTCGATTTCATCAGGCTGCAAACCGGCGTCGTCCATCGCGTTGCGAATCGCCTCGCACGCCATCGAAAGCGTGGTCCGGTTGGAGGGCCGCATAAACGGCGTCTGTCCCAGGCCAACGATACAGTACTTGTCAGTCAGTGAACCCATCGGCGTTGTTCGGGTTCAATAGCGGAATCGTCGCGCAAGTGAAAGGCTTGTGGGACAGGCGCCCCGGCCCGTCCCACGCAGCCATCTACAGCTTGACGAACACCGACTTGATCTCGGTGTAAAGCTCGATTCCATACTTGCCCAGTTCGCGGCCGAACCCCGATTGCTTGTAGCCGCCGAACGGCGAGATCGGATCGAGCATCCCGTAGCAGTTCACCCACACCGTGCCGGCCTTGAGCTTGCGCGCGACGGCGTGGGCGCGGCTGATGTCGCGGGTCCAGACCGCGGCCGCCAAACCGTAGGTCGTGTCGTTGCCCTGGAAGACGGCGTCGTTCTCGTCCTTGAACGGAATCGTCGCGGCGACCGGACCGAAGATCTCCTCGCGCGCGATCCGCATCGAATTGTTGACGTCGGCAAATACCGTGGGCTTGACGAAATAGCCCTTGCCCTGTCCCAGCTTGTCGCCGCCGGTCTTGACCCTGGCGCCCTCTTTTTTGCCGATGTCGAGATAACCGGTCACGCGATCGAACTGCTCTCTGGAGACCAGCGGGCCGACCCGGGTGGAGGTGTCAAGCGGGTCGCCGATTTTCATGTTCTGGGCCAGTTGGCTTAATTGATCGGTGAACTGCTCGTATTTTTCCTGCTGCACGAAGACGCGGGTGCCGGCGCAGCAGACCTGTCCCTGGTTGAGAAACACGCCCATCAGCGCGCCGAACGCCGCCGATTTCATATCGGCGTCGGGAAAGATGATGTTGGGCGATTTGCCGCCCAACTCCAGCGACACGCGTTTGAGATTGCCCGCCGCCGCCTTCATGATTTCGCGGCCGACTTCGGTCGAGCCGGTGAACGCCACCTTGTCGATTCCCGGATGGGCCGCGATCGCGCTGCCCGCGCCGGGCCCGAAGCCCGGCAGGATGTTGACGACGCCCTCGGGCAGGCCGGCTTCCATTATCAACTCGCCCAGCCGCAAGGCGGTCAGCGGCGTCTGCTCGGCCGGCTTGAGGATCGAAACGTTGCCGCAAGCCAGGGCGGGCGCCAGCTTCCACGACGCCATCAGCAGGGGGAAATTCCACGGGATGATCTGGCCGCACACGCCCACCGGTTCGCGCAGGGTGTAGCTGAACATGTCGGGCGAGGATGGGTTGGTCTCGCCGTAAATCTTGGTCACCCAGCCGGCGTAATAGCGGAAAGTCTCGGCCGCCATCGGGATATCGATGTTCTTCGATTCGTTGATCGCCTTGCCGTTGTCCAAAGTTTCCAGTTGGGCCAGCTCTGCCGCATTGGCTTCGATCAACTCCGCGATCTTGAAGAGAAAACGCGCGCGATCGGCCGGGCGCATCAGGGGCCATTTGCTTTCCTCAAAGGCGCGGCGGGCGGCTTTGACCGCTTCATCGACGTCGGCCGCGTCGGCTTGGGCCACGTGGGCCAGCACCTCTTCGGTGGCCGGATTGATAGTCTCGAACGTCTTGCCCGATTTCGCCGGCACCCACTTGCCGCCAATCAGCAAAAGCTTGGGCGACTTTACAAATTCGCTGACCTTGGGATTGATTTTGGCGGAGGCGCTCTCCGCTCCTGGCGCTGCACCCATCGGTTGAATTCCTCCGGAAATGATTTGTCCTCGCGCCAGCGTTGCACGGAACACCATGAACAGCCAATAGTGTCCCGCACGGGCATCCTGATGGGAGGGAGCAAGATGAGCGAATGGCGCATTGGAGACCTCAAGGTGATCAAGGTCCTGGAGCATGAGGACCTGTGGCAAGGGCGCATCATCGCTCCGATGATGACCGCCGAAAACATCCTCAAGGAAGCTGACTGGCTGGTGCCGCGCTTCGCCAACGAGGCAGGCCGCATCCGGATCAGCTTTCACAGCCTGATCGTCGAGTCCGAAGGCCTGCGCATCCTGATCGACACCTGCGTGGGCGACGATAAGCAGCGCAATTTCCCGCGCTGGAACCTGCGCCATAGCAGCTATCTGTCGGATTTGGCTAAAGCCGGGTATCCGCGCGAATCGATCGACCGCGTCATCTGCACCCATCTGCACATCGACCATGTGGGGTGGAATGCGATGCTGGAGAACGGGCGCTGGGTGCCGACTTTTCCCAATGCCCGCTACCTGCTGAGCCGCCGCGAATGGGATTATTGGTCGCAAAGCAAGGATGAGGAGATCCAGCGCATCATGGACGACTCGGTGCGCCCGGTGATCGACGCCGGACTGGTGGATTGGGTCGAAGGCGGCCATCGGGTGACCTCCGAGGTCGCCACCGAATCGACCCCCGGCCACAGCCCCGGCCACATGGCGGTGCGGATCAAATCGCGCGGTCATGAGGGTGTGGTGACGGGCGACCTGATCCATCATCCAATCCAGTGCGGGCATCCGGAATGGAAACCGGCGGTTGATTTCGACGCCGATCAGGCGTGCAGAACGCGGCGCGATTTTCTCGCCCGATGCGCCGAGGAGCGCACCTTGTGCATCGGCACGCATTTCGCCTCGCCGACCGCGGGACGGATCGAAAAGCGCGGCGACGCATTCAGATTCGAGGGCTGATCGCGACCTCGGTGGGCGGCATCAATTCGCCAGGACGAGGCGAATCGCTTTCGCACCATCCGATCAGTTCCGGGCGCGGTCGGGCAATAAACACACGCGCGGCGGCGTGATTGGGATGCGACATTTGCGGGCGGCATACCGCGACAGGAGTCGCAGCACCGGCGCCGTCACATCGCTGGCCGCTTCGGCGCGATAACCCACCGATTCAGCTCCCCGAGTGATCATCATCCCCAGGGTCGAGAGCCTGAAAATCGCGGCGACGGCCTGGCAGTAGCGCAAACGGGCGAAATCAAGCGGCATCAGCGTGTGATAGAGCGAGAGGTAGAGCCCGCTGTAGAGCCGGCGCAGGTTGTTGCCCGCAATATTGTCGCGCAGCCATCCCGGATTATCCATCGCATGGCAGGACAGGATCGTGGCCGTGGTCGCAACATCCAGATGGCGGTCGCCGCTTTCGGCGCTGACCCAATCGATCACGCCGCTGATACGTCGGCCGTGGACCAGTACGTTGAGCGGATGGTAGTCCATGTGCAGCACCGATTTCCCATCTTCATGGAAGTTCGACGCCTCGTAAAAGGCCCATTCCAGCGCGGGAGCCAGCCATGGCAGGGGTCCCTGTTCGACCCGAGCGGCGATCGTCATAAGCATACGATCCAGCAGCGGTTTTCCGTCTTCGCCAAACGCGGGCTTCAACGCGGCAAGGCCAATCGTGCGGGGCTCGAATCGATGCAGCTTGACTTGCAATCTGACGAACGGGAGGAAGGCCAGCGTGAATACTTTGAGCGCATCGGGAAAGCTCCTGAGGCGCAACAGCGGTCCGCCTTCCAGCCGCTCCATTATAAGGAAGGGAGCGCCCAACAAGGTCGGATCGAGCTCAAAGGCGTACGGCACCGGCACCGGAAAACCCGCCGCGCGCAACAGGCGTATCACGCTGTATTCGCGGCTGCCTTTGCCCGCCGCGTCCGGCCCGTGATAAAAGCGCAAGACCAGCGGACGCGCCCTCGGCAGTTCGACCGCGGCCGGCTTCGAACGCGCAGAGAACTCGAATACCGTCGTTTCCCATCCGCCGGCCAACACGCGCAAGCTGTCCACCTCGGCGCCGAGATAGTCGGTCAGTCGCGTCCGTGCCTGCGCCGGGTCAATCACTGCGGATCACCTCAAAATCGCTTCGGCGCGCGCCCCTTGAGGACCGGTGTGGCCGCAAAGTGGCGGTTTGACAAGGGAAAATGCAGTCAAGGGCGCTTCCCGCTGGCTCTTAATGCGTGACGGCGCTAAGCTTGGTACGAGTTGCACAAGGGATAATCCGATGGGGGCGTTCCCGCATAAGAAGAGTTCGGTAGTCAGGCTCGATACCGCACGGCGGCGCCGGCGCCAGCCCGCTGGCCCGGAAAAGCCCCATCCACCTTCCCACCACAGCGTCGTAGCCCTGGCGGTTGCGATGATAATCGCCGCGGCGGCGACCGCCTTCGGTTTGTGGATCGTTTTCGAGTTCGTGCAGCGCGGCAATTATGTCGGCGCGCTGATCGCGCCGTTTTGGGTGATCCTGCCTGGATGCGCGCCGCTGGGGATCCTGATTTATAAGCGGCGGCGTGCGGCGCGCGTTCATCCCAAGGTCGCCCCGTTTAGCGCCAACCAAAATCCCAAAAGACCGCAGCCACGCAAGCGCTCATAGCCGCGCGGCGCTCCTTACGGCTGAGTAGTATGCTGGCTGTGGAAGCGGCGGAACTCCCGCTGCAGCAGCGATGAGATCAGCGGGCCGCGGGTGTTGCTGATATCGATCGAGGCCTCGACCGAAAGGCCGAGGCGCAACTGGCGGTTGGCGGGAATCGGCTCGTCGAACACGATCTTGACCGGAACGCGCTGCACCACCTTGACCCAGTTGCCGGTGGCGTTCTCGGGCGGCAGGAGTGAAAAAGCCGCCCCGGTTCCGAGGCTGATCGAATCGACATGCCCTTTGAAGGTGTAGTCAGGATAAATGTCCGCGACAACCTCAGCTTTCTGCCCGACCCGCACGTCGGTTAACTGCGTTTCCTTGAAATTGGCGGTCACGTACAGGCTGTCGAGCGGCACGATTGTCATCAGCGGTTCGCCGGCCTGTACGCGATGGCCGATGTGCACTGTCTTGCGCGTAACCACACCGCTCACCGGCGCGCGGATGTTGGTATAAGCCAAATCCAGCTCGGCGGCTTTCAACTGCGCCTCGGCCTGCCGCACGATCGCCTGGTCATAACGCGCATGGTCCACATTGTCGACGCCGCCCAGCGCCGCGCGCGAGCGCGCCACTTCCTGCTTGGCCAGCGCCAGATTGGCCTCGGAAGCGCGATAGGCGGTTTCGGACTGATCGTAAAACTCCTGGGAGACAACGCCGACCTTCCGCAAGGTCTTGGCCCGCTGGTAATCGGTCGCCGCCTGGCTGAGTTGGGCTTCGGCCAGATGCTGACCGGCTTCGGCCTCGTCCAATTGCGCGTATTCCTGATCGACCATGCTGCGGGCGCGGACCAGGTTGGCGCGGGCCTGCTCCACGCGCACTGCAAAGTCGGTGGGGTCGAGGCTGACGAGCAGGTCGCCCGCCTTCACGATCCAGTTGTCCTGCACGTAAACCTGGCTGACCGTGCCGGTGACGCGGGAAGAAATCAGATCGACCGTGCCGTCGACGTAAGCGTCGTCGGTAGAGACGTGGGTGGTCATGAAGCGATAGTAATTGAGCGCCGGTCTGGCGGCGAATCCCAGTGCAATCAGCACCAGCACCGCCACTATGTAGCGACTACGAAAGAACCGGCTCATTCAAGCGACCCAGAACCTGCTTATCCCGCGTTCTAAACCTGCGTTCAACTTTTACCAATCCTGCAATATGCAGTAAACTCCCCGGCAAGGCGATAGGGCTGTGAATGCCGCCAGCCAGTCGCGCCTCGGCTGGCGTCGCTGCGGGCCGCCTACGGGCAGCCTCCTTTGACGGTAAAAACCGTACCCGCGCCATACTGCGCCACATTGCCGTCGATCACCAACTGGACTTGCAACGGACCGAGCCTGGGGAACGCGTCGGTGAAGATACCGTCGACGCTGCCGCTGGCGCCGCCCAGAATGTAGAGAGTGGGAGCAGTCGTCGCTGCCTCGTAGGCATTGTTGTTCTGTTCAAGCAGCGCGCTGTAGGTCTGATTGATTGGCCCGTTGACCACGAACCGGACATCGCAGGCCGCCGGACCGGGAACCAGCGCCAGCGCTCCGCCCACATTGACGCTGATGGTCGCTCCGGGTGTGCTGGTGGAGGCGAATTGGGTGGTCAAAGCGCCCGATAATGCCTGGACGCTGAGCAATGACGGCGTCGTATTCAGGTTGGTCGCCACGATCCGTACCGGCGGGACGTTGTTGACGTAAATCACTTTCAACGGCACCGTCGCCTGGAACGTGTAGGAAGCCGTCGTGTCAGCAACCGTCGCCCGGAAGACCGTTCCGTTGGTTCCCAGAAAATTGATCGAACTTTGAGGCGGAATATTCTGCCCGCCGCCGCATCCGGTGAACGGGGCGTTGCCGAAACCGCTCAGCCCGCCGCATCCGGTCAGGCTCCCGCATCCCGATTGCGCCAGGGCAAACGCGCAAAACATCATCCAGGCCAAGCCCGCCAGCCACGCTCTCCGTGCGGTCGCCAATTGCATGATCATAACGGGCTCGCTGTCGTTGCGGCGCAGTTGCCGGGACACTGGCCTCCTGAGTTCTCACATACCGGGCAGGCGCTGGAGGTCGCAAACGGAGTCGGCACCGGGACCACGACGGTCTGCGGGGTCCCAACCGGATTCGCAACCGCCCCCGCCACTTCGAAACGTTGGATCGTGTAGGTGTTGGGCGGCGCGCAAAACGAGTATTGGTTGGGGTATGCGGGAGTCGCCGTCGCGCCTACGACCGGCACCGTACTGCCGACCGTGGTGTCCATCAACTGCACGTTGTTCTGGTATAGCCTGACGTGAGTATTGGCGTCGGACAGGTTGGCTACACCCGCAATAGTCCCGTGGCCCAGGCAGGTTACGGTCAGGGTTATACCGCCGGGCGGGGGAGCAGTCGGATTGATATCAGACTGCACCGCTAACTGATGGCCGGAAAACTGGGTGCCCACGCCGAGGTAGGCGTCCTGGGCGGAGGCGATCAGGTCAACCGCACCCACTTTGGTCGGCACTTCCATGCCAAAGGCGCTGCTGCCGGTAGAGTTGACCGTGACCTGGGTCAAGCCGACCAGGTTTCCGGTGCCGGACTGCTCCGCCATCACGGTGACCAGCATATTGGTCCCGGCTGCCGGCGGTGGATCGATCACCACCGTTCCGTTGAGTGCGTAATTGCTCAACTCGATGCTGCAATTACCGGAGTTCGGACTGCCGGCGCAGGTCGGTGTCGAACTATAATTAAGAGGCTGGGTGATAGTATCGGTACCGGTGGTGCCGGCTTGAACATAATAAGGAGTTCCGGAAGGCGGCGGCTGAATTCCGGAGAAGGTGTAATTGCCGACGCTGTTGGAGGTCGTGGTATTGACGACCACACATCCGGTGGTGCTGACCGCGCAATTGAACGCGGGAGCTTCCGGAAGCAGCAGATTGACGATTGCGCCATCCAGTCCTGCGCCGGTGCGTTGGTCGATTATGGTACCGGTTATCGTGGCGGTGGACGTGGTGAGGACCGAGAAGTTCTGACTCACGCTGGCGCCGCGCGTCAACGGGATATTGGCGGCAACCGCGTACGTGGTGCTGCCGCTGACGAAAAGATCGTAGTTGGTCCCGCTGACACCGGCGGGCAGGTCGATCGTGTAATTGCCGGTGCTGTCCGGAATCGGCGCACTGGCCACCACGGCATTGGTGCCGGTGACCTCGGCGTTGATCATGTCGTTGCTTATATTTTCCAAACCGCCGACATGGCCGCTGACGGTGCCGAGGTAGCCGTTGGATACCACGGTGATGGTCGGATTGAGCGTGTATTTTCCACCCGGCGCCGCCGGAAAGACCGGAGTTCCCGGATTGATGTCGAGGATGAGCGGAGTGAGACCGCCTTCGGTCACGTTAATACCGCTGCCGGGTGCGGTGGTCCGCAGATTGGTGCTGCCGCTGAAGGCGGCATTCGCCGTGATGCAGCCTTCCTGGGTTCCGGAGGTGCATGATGGGATGACCATCCCCGGCAGATTGCCGTCCACCACCAGCTCAACCTGATGGTAAACCTGGGCGGGAATCTGGCCGATATTGAAAAGGGTCGCGTCATTCTGGAAGTCCAGCAGGTTGACCGATAATTCGCCTGGCGCAGAGCCCGAAGGCACCGTAACGGTCTGCCAGTTGGGATCGAGATCGGTCACCGCGGAACTGGTGGACGGATTGAGCCGCACCGCTATAATGTTGAGCGCAATCGCCTGAAACGCGTTGCTGGGGCTGTCGACGAAACCCACTTCCAGCGAACCCGTCGGTACCACCGGCGTAGCCGAACTGCCGCCCCCGCCTCCGCATCCGAATGGCCCAGCAACCAGAGCCGCGATGATCAATAACGGACCAATCAGTACAAAAAAACTGTATGGGATGGGTAATCGTTTCACTCTGCAACCATCAGTTCAAAAAAGTGGGTTCGTCCTTGGATAACGTACCGAACGCGCCAAGGCAAGCAGGAGCGCGCGCCGCAGGCACAGGCTGCCTGACGCGTCAATCCGGCGGGCCCACGGTTTACAGACCGGCCCTGCTCAACCAGGGCTGCGCGCAGATATTGACTAGGCGATAGCGCCCCTTCCACAATCTAGGAACAATGGATTTACGCAGCCGCGCAATTATTATTCTCGGAGCGCTGGCCATGATGGTGGCGGCCGCCGGGCCGGCAAGCGGCGCCTTGCAGCTGTCGGTCGGCAATCCGAGCCGCGAACATTTTGACACCGACGGCGCTGTGCAACTTGATTTTGGCCTCACCGACCAGAACGGCGCGCCTGTGGGTAACCTGCGCGTGGACAATGTCGAGGTGTACGAAAACGGCCAGCGCGCCAAAATCCTGGACTTCCGCGGCCAGGGGCAGGGGCGTCCGGTTGATATCGTCTTCGTGCTCGACGTGACCGAATCGATGCAGCCGTATATCGACGCGGTGAAGCAAAACGTGATCAGCTTTGCCCATGATTTGGCGGCGAACAACCGCGATTACCGGCTGGGCCTCGTCACCTTCGAGGATTACGTTGTCTCTGCCGCGCCGGACTGCAACTGCGCGTATCGTAAAAAGATGACCTCCAACGTGCAGGAGTTCAGCGACTGGGTTGGATCGCTGCATGCCGGCGGTGGCGGCGACATTCCCGAGGACCAGCTCGACGCGCTGGCCTATGCGTCAACCTTTCCCTTTCGGCCCGAAGCGCAGGGAATCGTTATTCTGGTCACCGACGCTCCCGACCATCACGCGGGCGACGGTTCCGCTCATACCCAGCACGATCAGGCCTTCTGGGATCACCATCCGGATAAGAACAAGGACGTGACCGACCTGACGGCGGACAAGGTCGCGGCGATGTTCAAGAAGAACGGGCTTACGCTTTACGCCGTCGTGCCGCCACCGTTTATCGCTCCCGACTACGCGCTGCTGGTGAGCGACACTCACGGCCGTTCCTACAATATCGTGACTGAAGAGGGGCGTTTCTCCGAACTGGTGCGCGAAATCGGTCATTCGATCGCGACCCAATATTCGCTGACCTACCGCTCCCCCGATCCGATCGACGACGGCACCTCGCGCCAGGTCGTGCTGAAAGTCAATTACGACGGCGAAAAAGCCGACGGGTCCACCGAATATTCGGTGCCGGGCGTCGGAGGCGCGGCCCATTATGCCGCGTCCACAGGCGAAGCCGACGCCAATGAAAGCGGCACCGGCCTCAATCAGCTCTCCTTCCAATGGTGGAACGGGGCGGTGCCTCTAATCGCAATCCTGGCCCTGTTTGCGCTGTCGCGCGCCGGGTTGGGTCCGCCTGCCGAAGAGCTCAAGGCGATACTTGAAGGCTACAATCAGCCGACCCTGCGAACTCCAATCCTCAGACCGCAGGGGCCCAGCGCACCCCGTGCCGCCGCGCCTGCTCCCCAACGCCCGATTACGGCTGCGCCCGCTCCGATGGCGGGGAGCGGCACCGCCCGGCTGGTCACCGTGAACCCGGTGGCGCCAGTGCCTCCTGAATACAGCCTGATCAAGGACGAAGTGACCCTTGGGCGCGGTACCGAGAACGACCTGGTGGTGCCCCACGCCAGTGTTTCACGCGCTCATGCTCGCATTCAGCGTCGCAACGGCGCCTACCATCTGGTCGATCTGAACTCCACCAACGGCACTTTCATCAATGATCAGCCGGTTCATGGCTCAGTGCCGCTCAACCCGGGCAGCCAAGTGCGCCTGGGCGAGGTCAGCTTTATTTTTCGTGCCTGACGCCGAGAAGAGACGCGCTACGCAAGAGCAGTGAGGTGAGAGCCAGGATTTGGTCCTTATCCTCTGCGGGAGAGGTTTCAACGCGGAGCTGGGGCTCTGTTGTGGCCTCAACGCTCATTTCTGTTCCCTCACATCTCTCCACCGCCTTTCTTTAGCTGGGTAATTTTGCTTGACTAATGTCATTCAGCGCCGATCTCTTCAGGCGAGCACCTCAGTGAAAATCGAGCTTGAAGGGCTTGACCGGCACGAAGCAAAGGCCAGATGAAAAAACTCACCGGTGCGCAAATCGTCATTGAGAGCCTGATCGCCGAGGGGGTCGATACCATTTTCGGTTATCCGGGCGGGGCTATCCTGCCGACCTATGACGCCTTGCTGGACTCCAAGATCCGCCACGTCCTGGTTCGTCATGAGCAGGGCGCGACGCATATGGCGGAAGGTTACGCGCGAGTCACAGGGCGTCCCGGTGTCGTCCTCGTCACCTCCGGACCTGGCGCAACCAACACCGTCACCGGGCTGGCCGACGCTTACATGGATTCGGTTCCATTGGTGGTGATAACCGGTCAGGTTCCCACCACCATGATCGGCAACGACGCGTTCCAGGAAGCCGACGTGGTTGGAATCACGCGTCCGTGCACCAAGCACAACTACCTGGTCAAAGACGTCAAGGACATCGCGCGGATCATCAAGGAAGCATTCTTCATCGCCGCCAACGGCCGACCCGGCCCGGTGCTGATCGATCTGCCCAAGGACGTTCAGCAGGCGCAACACACGTTCAAATATCCCGACCATGTCGAGATCCGGGGATACAAACCGACCATCAAAGGTAATCCGCGCCAGATCGAGCGGGCGGTAGACGCGATCGAGCAATCCGAAAAGCCGCTGTTTTACGTCGGCGGCGGCGTGCAGTGGTCGGGCGCCTCGCCCGAGCTGACGCAGTTGGTGCGCGGGCTGGGTATTCCGGTTTGCGAAACCCTGATGGGTCTGGGGTCGTTTCCGGCCTCCGATCCGCTGTGTCTGGGAATGCTCGGGATGCACGGTTCCTACGCGACCAACACTGCGGTGTGCAACACCGATTGCCTGATCGCGGTGGGCGCACGCTTCGACGATCGCGTCACCGGACGTATCGCCGATTTTGCGCCCAAGGCCAAAAGCATCATCCATCTCGACATCGACCCGTCATCGATTTCCAAGAATGTCCCGGTCGACATTCCGATCGTGGGCGACATCAAGCCGGTGCTGGCCGATATGCTGGAAGTGGTGCGCAGCCGGGAAAGCCTGGGGAAACGCCGTGAGACCTGGTCCAAATGGCACCAGGAGATACTGAAGTGGCAAAAGGAGAAGCCGCTATACGAGCGCCGCAACGGCGACGGCAACGGCCACATCTCAGCCGTCTCGGTGATCGAGGAACTTCATAATCTGACCAAAGGCGATTGCATCGTCGCGACCGACGTCGGACAGCATCAGATGTGGGTGGCGCAGCTCTTTCCGTTCGAGCGCCCGCGCTCGCTGCTCACCTCAGGCGGGCTGGGCACGATGGGCTACGGGCTGCCAGCGGGAATCGGCGCCAAGTTCGCCGCGCCCGAGCGCCGCGTCGTGGTGGTGTCGGGCGACGGCTCGATCCAGATGAACATCCAGGAGCTGGCCACCGCTGTCCAGTACAACATCGACCTGAAGGTTGTGATCATGAACAACCATTTCCTGGGGATGGTGCGGCAATGGCAGGAGAAGTTCTACCAGGAGCGCTACTCTTACTCCGCCATGTCGGTGCCGGACTTCGTCACGCTGGCCAAAGCGTATAACGCAAAAGGCTTCAGGATCGAGAAACCTTCGGAACTGGCCGCCACGATGAAGCAGGCATTCGCGACCCCCGGTCCGGTGCTGATCGACGTGATCATCCCGAAGGAAGAAGCGGTGATGCCGATGATCCCGCCGGGCGGCTCGATGTCCGAAATGCTGTTTGCGTAACGCGCCGTCGCCGGCCTTCTTCACCCGCTGAGCGCGCTCAGGAAATCGTCGAGCAAATCGCGCCAGTGTTCGGTGCCGACCGAGATCCGGACCATCGATTCGTTGATCCCGGCTCGCGCCAGGTCTTCGGGCGTGAGTTCGCTGTGGGTGGTGGTCAGCGGATGGCAGGCGAGGCTTTCCAGTCCGCCCAGACTGACGGCGTTGCGAGCGATCGTCAGGCGGCGCAGGAAGTCGAACGCGGCCGGCTTCCCGCCTTTGAACTCCAGCGTGATCAACGAGCCCGGAAAATCGGTTTGAGCGTCGCGGATACGGCACTGCTCCGGATCGCTGAACAGGCTGGGGTAATAGACCCGCTTGATCGCCGGATGCTCGGCCAGACGGGTCGCGATCCGCTGCGCGTTTTTGCTCTGCCGGTTCATCCGCAGGCTGACGGTGGACAGGCGCGAGTCGAGGATCCAGCATTCATCCGCCTGGAGGATGTTTCCCAGCAGCGAGCGCAGATGGCGCATGCGCGTGATCAGTTCGACCTCAGACGCCATCACCACACCGGCCAGAAGATCGCTGAAGCCGCCCAGAAATTTGGTTGCGGAGTAAATCACGAGGTCCGCTCCGAGATTGAGCGGATGCTGAAAAGCCGGACCCAGCAGCGTGTTGTCCACCGCCAGCAGCGCGGGCGCGGAGCGCTTTCGGATGGCCGCCGAGGCCGCCGCGATGTCGGTCATAACCAGGGTTGGGTTGGCCGGCGTTTCAACCAATACCAAACGCAGATTGCTGGTCCGGGCGATCGCGTTCGTCAATCCCATCGTATCCCCGGCGTCCACCGGATAGGCATCGATTCCCAGCGGCTTTATCAGATGCTGAATCAGATGATGGGTGCCGCCGTACAGCGGCAGCGTGTAAACGATTGCGCTGCCCGGCTGGAGCAAAGCCAGCATCACGGTCGATAGAGCAGCCATCCCGGAATTGAACACCGCGGCTGCCCGCGCGCCAGGCTCGAGCGGAACCAGCTGGTCCTCGACTATTTCAGCGTTGGGGTGGGAGAGACGGGCGTAGATCAGATCGCTGACCTCGTTAACGCCGGGTTCGGTTCGGCCGAAGGCCGCGGCAAAGGCCCGCTCGGCCGCCTCAGGGCTGGAGAACACATAGGTGGAGCTGCGATAAACGGGAGGCCGCGCCGCGCCGACGGACAGGCGCGGATCGAAGCCACGAGTCAAAACGGCGGTTTCAGGACGAACTCTGTGGGCGGACATTTCAACCTCCGCTGCGCGCCCGGCTACGGCCGGAGTGCCTGAGGTCGCTATTGCAAAAACAGGCGGCACCAGCGCAGACACAACTATTGTCACCCCCTGCACCCAGCTTGCGCAACCGAAGCATTTTCCAAATCCGGTCGGACCGGGGGCAATGCTAACCGTGGTTTCGCAGGCCACTGCTACAGGGACGAGGCCGCACCACTCAGGCCGGGCCGGGCGCTGTCGCCTGAACCACCGGCATAAAGCGGTTCCTGAACTGTTCGGGGCTGAGTTTGGTCTGGGCGGCCAGCGAAGAGAGCGCCGGCTCGTCGAAATCGCTGATTTCAAGCCTGATCATGTAGGAGCGCGCCACATGGTATGATTCGGTGTCGATTTCGACCATGCGGGTGCGCATGCGCCCGGTTTCGGGATCCTTAAGGTCGTTGAGGTTAACCGGCGTCACGCGTCCGCCGCTGATCGCGATAAGCGCGCCGGAACCGCCGCCCAGCAGATAACGCACGGCGCCATAACCCAGAGTGCGCGTGTACTCCACGTCGAAGGGCAAGGGCTTGGCGCAGCGCAATTCGTAGCCGATGTCCTTGCTTACCGCGGTTGCCTTTACGCCCACTTCGGCCAGTGTCTTCATGATCTGCTCGCGCAGCACCGATCCGATTGGGACATCGGCCAGATGCACATGGCCGTAAGCGTCGCGCTCGGATTCGGCCAAACGTTCCAAGGCGCCCGGGTCGAGGCGCTCGGCAATTCCCTCAGCGACCAGGGCGACGCCGTCGTCGCGTCCCCAGGCCAGCCGCTTGATAATCGCGCCGACAATCGTGTCCACGACCATCGACAAATCCAGCGGGGTGACCAGGAATTCTTCAGGGATAACCGCCAGCGTGGCGCCCGCCGATTTGCATATACCCAGCGCCAGCGCTCCCGATTTTCGTCCCATCGAAACCGCCACGTACCATCGCCCGGTCGTGCGGGCGTCCTCCATCAGGGACTCGACGATACCGGTGCCGATTGCGCGCGCAGTTTCGTAACCAAAGGTCGGCGCATTGTCGGGCAGGGGGAGATCGTTGTCGATGGTCTTGGGGACGGTGGCGACTCCTATTTGTCCGGCGCTGGCTTCGGCGATTCTGGCTGCGCCGTAAGTGGTGTCGTCGCCGCCGATGCAGAGCAGATAATTTACCTTGAGCTTCTTCAAAGCTTCGACGGCGCGCCGCAGACCCTGTTCCTCACGGGCCGGATTGGTCCGCGAGGTGCGCAGAATCGAGCCGCCGGTGAAATGGATCCGGCTGACATCCCTGATTCCGAGCTCCACTACATGCGAGCAGTCGCCCTCGACCAGCCATTTAAATCCGTCGCGCAAACCAATGACCTGCAAACCGCAGTTGACCGCTTCGATCGTTGCGGAAGCGATCACGCTGTTAATGCCCGGAGCGGGACCGCCGCCGACGAGGATTGCAAGTTTTTTCTTTTCCTGCGAATCGTTCACTGCCAAGACTCCTGAATTGCAGCGCCCGCACCGATAGGCTGGCGCCATGAAGGGTTGAACGATACACCGCGATTGTGGCGTTATCATCGCTCAGACGCCAGAGCGATTTTACTTATTCATAGCAGCAGGAAATATGCCATTTCTGGCCGCCTCGCGGTCCGGCCCGATGGCGCTCCGTAGACCAAACGTCGCTGATTAAATGTGCTTCGATGCCCACTAAAACAGCAACGGGAAAAGCGAACGCAGTGGGAGAGAGAATCAGACCTTCCTCATCCGGGGAAGCGCAGCCTCATCGCTTGCGCGCGAAAGCGGAAGATCCTGCGCAGCGCCGGCAGTACCGCAAGGGGCCCTGCCATCGCACCGATAACGCCAAAAGGTAACGCGAAGTAAACCCGGTCTTCCATCACGGTGGCGGCGCCGTCGGGGCGGAAATGATGCTCATGCCACCAGCATCGGTAAGGCCCCTTCTCCTGGTAATCGATCATCAGGTGCTGCGGCTCCCACCCTTCGATCAGCGTTCGCCAGCTCAGGGGCAGCGGTCCGGGCCGCAGGCGGTATTCAATCCGGGTGCCACGGGCTATCTGGATTGGGGTTGGAGTGGTGATCTGGAAGTGCAAATCGGCCGGGGTCATCACACCCAGGTTTTCGGCTTTGGAGAAGAAAGAGAAAACCTCCGCAACAGGCGCATCGACCCGGTTGGTGTGGCGCAGCAGCAAATCGGGCGGATTCATTTCCAGGTAGCGCGAGCCATGAGGGTTGTGCGGCTGGGGCGAGTTCGCATCGATCCGCTCGATGGTCGGGCTGTCTTCGATCAGCAGATTGCGCAGCGCCGACTCCAGATTGTCGTAGCGCCATTTGAAACCCAGTTCGGTCAGCCGCAGCGGCACGACGCGTTGTCCAGCCGTCAATACCGTCGCGCCCTCACCAAACATCGCGCGCAACGCGCACTGCGGCACCCGCAATAAACACGGACGGTGCATCACCCCGGCCAGGGTTTTGGCAAGCTCAAGGCTGGTCACGGCCGCGGGAGCCGCGGCGATAGCCGGCCCGCTGTAGCGCTCGTCCTCCAGTGCGTTGATGATAACTGCAACCACATCGGCCAGATGGATCCATCCTATCCATTGCCGTCCGGATCCCAGTGGACCGCCGGCGCCGATTTGGAACGCCGGGAGCATCCGCGCCAGCGCGCCGCCATCCAGCGCCAGGACGATACCAAGGCGCGGGATAAAAACCCGCGTGCCCGCCTCCGCGGCGCTCAAGGCGGCTTGCTCCCACTGCGCGCACAGCCGGGCCAGAAAATCGGTGCCGGGCGTCGAGCGCTCGTCCAGCAGTTCGTCGCGGCGGTCGCCGTAAAACCCGACCGCGCTGGCGGAGATCAGCACGGCAGGGCGGGGCTGCGCCGCTTTAATCGCAGCAACCAGCGCGGCGGTGAGGTCGACGCGGCTTTGCCACAGCGCCTGGCGGCGCTGCGCGGTCCATCTTCCACCCAGGACCGATTCTCCGGCCAGATTGATCACCGCGTCCGCTTGCGCGATTTCCGCCGCCAGCGTGCGATGGTCGGCGGCGGCGTTTGCCAGCCGAACATCGGGTCCCAGCAGTTGTACGGCCCGATCGGGCGACCTGACCCACGCCGTCACCTGGTGGCCGCCGCCGAGCAGCCGCAAAGTCAGAGCACGTCCGAGCAGTCCTGTTGCTCCGGTAATGAAGATGCGCATTTTCCACACCCCGCCGCCTTTTTGGCACTTTCCGCTACGATGCGCCGGATTAGTTGGTTCGTTGGCTGCGCTGCTTGCCCGGCGGTTTTGCAAATGGCTCGATGTTATCGGCGCGCGCCGAGCGCAATCAACTTCGCGTTTTTCCCGCGTCGAACTTTGGGCGGCTGTCTTATGATCATCCGATGACCGCAGCGGAGCAATCAAGAAGCGGACCGGTGCGCTTGACACTCTTCAAAGCGACTGCGTAGCATCCCGATGCCTGCGCAGCGCGGCATCTTTTTCGGCATAGGAGAAGCACCATGAGCGGCGAGAACAAGGTCGCGATCGTAACCGGGGCGGGACGGCGCTGGGGTATGGGATGGCAGATCGCGTCGGGCCTCGCAAAAAAAGGGCTCGACATCGCGGTGGTCGATATCCGGGAGGATTGGGGCAGGGAATCGGCCCAATCAATCAGCCAGGAAACCGGCCGGCGGGCCGTCTTTTTCAAAACCGACGTGTCCAGGCGCGACAGCGTCGGCGCGATGGCCGCGGCGGTGGCCAGGGAATTCGGGCGAATCGACGCGCTGGTCAACGACGCCGCCATCTCGCCCCGCGTCATGGTCGACGACATCACCGATGAGCATTACGACCAGGTGATGAACATCAACTTCCGCGGCACCGTGCTCACCTGTCAGGCGGTGCTGCCCCACCTGCGCAAGCAGGGCGGCGGGCGTATCGTCAATATCGCCTCGGGCGGCGCGCTCCAGCCGATCCGCGGACTCTCGATTTATTCCGCCAGCAAGGCTGCGGTGATTTCCTTCAGCAAGGTGCTCGCGCAGGAAGTCGCGCGCGACAACATCGTGGTGACGGTGGTGGCGCCCGGCGTGATGCATACCGCGATGGGCTCGGAGAGCGCGCCGTCGCAGGAGGAGTTCGAGCGCCAGGGCCGCCATCAATTGTTCAAGCGGCCGCTTTATCCGGCCGAAGTGGCCGAAGTGGTGATCTATGCCGCCACTCATCCGACCCATGTTCTGACCGGTCAGACGCTGCACGCCAACGGCGGTGGTTACATGGTGTAGGAATTCGCGTCGTGTTTGTTTATCTCCTTTCAGGAGCCGCGATGATCCATGGCCGCCAGCCTCGAGCAGGAGTTTCAGCGAGGCATCGATTTGTTCAATGAGGGCCGCTTCTTCGACGCGCATGAAGCCTGGGAGCGGCTATGGCTCCGAAGCGGCGGCGAGGAGAAGATTTTCTACCAGGGTCTGATCCAGGCAGCTGCGGCGCTTGTGCAGGTCCAGCGCGGCAATCGCGCCGGCGCGCGCAGCCTGTGGGAAAAAGCGCAGGGCAAGCTCGCGAGCCTGCCGGCCGCTTACAGGTCGATCGATCTCGAACAGTTGCGCTCCGGCCTGGCCGAGTTCTTCGATCTGACGCTGAGCGGCCGCAGCCCGGTCGCGCCGCCGCGGATCGGGCGTTCATAAAATCGCTCGGACGGCGGCTTTGCCTGACGCCTGGAGATTTGCACAAGCGGATCATCGGCGCCGCTCAGACATGCGGCATTACCTTGGCCGCGAACAGTTCCATGCTGCGCATTACCTCGACGTGCGGCACCATCCCGCCGATATTGAACCAGCAGATAATCCGCCCGACGTTGAAGTCCTCGCGCACGCGGCGCAGCCGCTCCACGCATCCCTGCGGCGTGTCGAAAATCGCCATCGATTCGCAGGCTTGCTCCCAGCTCATGCGGCCGAAGCGCTCGACGCGTTCGGGCACGTGCGCCGCCGTGGTTTCCTGCCGCTGCGCCGCCGACTTGTAAATCGAGGCCACCGTTTGCAGGTAATGATTGATGCTCGGTTCCATCAGCTCGCGAATGAGCGCGCGGCTGTGGTTTACAAACACCGGCAGCGCCAGTGTTACATCGTCGCCGTGGTCCGGATATCCGGCGCGGCTGCGAGCTTCACGGTAGCTTGGCAGGGTCTTTTTGAGTCTGGGGAAGGGATTGGTGGGAGTGGCGACGAAGATCGGATAGCCCTTGCGGCCCATGTATTCCAGGGTTTCGACGCTGTTGGCGGCCACCCGAATCGGAGGATGGGGTTGCTGCACCGGTTTGGGCACGACGCTGATATTTTCGACTTTGAAGAAGCGGCCGTTATGTGAAACGCGTTCGCGGGTCCAGGCCTGCAGGATCACTTCCAGCGCCTCGTCAAACCGCTCGCGGCTTTCCGCCTGCGCCACCCCAAAGCCGGAAAAATGAGCCGGGATTGCGCCGCGGCCGATTCCGAATTCCACCCGGCCGTTGCTGAGCACGTCCAAGGTGGCGATTTCCTCCGCGATTCGTATCGGATGCGATAACGGCAGCAGCACGATCGCGATTCCCAGCCGCAGCGTTGTCGTTCTTTCGCTCAGCGCGGCCAGCAGCAGCAGCGGCGCCGGCGTGATCGAAAGGTCGGCATTGAAATGCTGCTCCACCGGCCAGACCGATTCGAATCCCAGCGCCTCGGCGTGCACCGATTGCTCCAGGGTGTCGCGGTAGCGCTGGACCGGCGACTGCAAGCCGAAACAGGGCAGCTGATAGTGAAGCCCGAACTTCATGCGCCGATATTTTAGGCGTCCGTATGAGCGGGTTTCCCGCCTCAGTCCTTGAGCGCAACGATCATCATGATCCGCGGCTCGCTGCCGACCGATCTCGTCGTATGGCCCTTGCCAGTGAGATCTTCGGCCAGAACGCCTTCGCCCGGACCGAAGCGATGGACGCTGCCGTCGCCAAGGCCGATCTCGACCGCGCCCTGAAGCGTAATCACGTACTGGCGGCGCGGCGCATTGTGCCAATCCATGAAGGCCCCCGGCGCCATCCGGGTGAAAGTCACACCGTGCGCCTGCTGCATCGGCGCCTGTTCGGCTGATGGTCCGGGAGCGAAGGGAATTTTGAGTTCCTGCAGATGGGATTGTTGGTCGTCACCGGTATATAAACGAAAAAGCCGCATGGATTTGGACCTCTGCGGAATTTTCATACCGCGGCCCGCCGATCACCCGCAAGCTCGGCGGCCCTGCGCGGTTCCCAGTAAGGGTGACCGACAGTTCAGGTTAAAGCGGCGCGTTCATTTGTTTTGCCCGTTACTCAGCGTTGTCTCCACGTCACTTCAACGTAAACGCGCCGCCGGGTTCGCTGCCCGTGCTGGTGAAGGGCACGAACGGTGGATTGAAAGCCTGCACGTAAGATGCGCCCGCCATCGCGCCGGCCGGCTCGGTGAAGGTGAACTGGTTGGAATTGACCAGGGTCAGCGGAATCTTCGGCGCACCACCCGCATTGAGCCCGCCCAGGTTGACGACGCCGCCCGACTGCGTGTTGAAGAAATTGATCACCGTCAGGGTCGAGAATCCCGTGCCGTTGACGGTGATCGTGGTGCCCGACTGCGTCACCGAGCTGATCGATATCGGCTGGCCGATCGGCACCGAGACCGCGTTGCTCTTTACCGCGTAACTGTGAGAAACGCCGGCATTGCTTACGACGAATGAGCCTGGGCCGGTCACCGGCGCCATCGGACCCGTCGCCGGAATCGTGAAGCTGATCGACGTGGAAGTGAGGCCCGAATTCCCGGGATTGATGAAGAACGGGCCCACTTTGCCGCCCGTGCATGCGCAGAAGAGATCAACGGCGACCCCATTTGCCGTATCAAACCCATTGCCGCCCAGCGTCACGACGGCTCCCTGCGGCACTACTGTCTCCACGTTGTCGATCGCGTAGCTTGGGTTGGAACTGGTGGCCGCCAGCCCCTTGCCGTTGATCGAGGTCAGGCTGGGGATTCCCGCCGGAGCGTAACCCTGGAGCAGCGCTGCTGACAGGTTGGAACTCACGTATCCCTGGTCGGTGTTTACCACCTCGACGGCGACAAATCCCTCGCCCAGGGTGATAGTTGCGGGGACCGGCACGATTAGCTGGGTCGGAGTGTGAGAACTCGGGGTCAACGGACCGCCATTGAACGGACCGGCGGAGGTCGCGACGAAGAAATTAACCCGCGACCCGGCGGTGAAATCCGTGCCCGTGATAGTGAAGCTGCTGCCGACCAGGATTACCGGCGGCACGCTGGAAATAAAGGGAGCCAGCGGAGTCGGCGTCGGGGCGGCTGTCGTAATCGGCGTCGGCGTTGCCGTCGGAGTACTGGTGCCGGTGGATGTGGGTGCAGGGGTTGGGGTCGGCGTTCCGGTCGCGGTCGGGGTCGGCGTCGGTGTTGCGGTCGCGGTTGGCGTGATCACCGAAGCGAAGGTCGAACTGTAAACCTGCAGCACCGGATTGGCGCTGTTTATGTCCAGGGCAATCAGCGCGTCGGCGCCGGTCGGATCGGTCGTCATGTAGGGAAGCTGGTTTGAATTCAGCAGATAAAAGGAAAACTCATCGGGGATAGCGCCGGACTGATTGTTGGTGGTAACCGACAAGTCGAATGACATAGTGGCGCCGAAAGTGGCCTGCTGCTCCCATTCGTTGAGAAAACTGGTGTCGCTGAAAGTCAGTGGTCCGGGACTCAAGGTGCCGGTTACCGAGCCGCTCGGAGTGCTGCTGCCCAGCGTGGCGTCAGTGGTGAAGTTCTGAATTGTCGCGGTGTTCTTTTGCGGCGGGCTGCCTGCCACGAAATCGAAAACTATAAAGCCCGACTGCCCTTGGATTGGAGTGGTATTGACGGTGATCTGGTAACTCGACGCCCACGCGACGGCGCTGATCAGCGCGGTTACCACACCCGCCAGCATTGCATATCTTTTCATCTTCGCCTGCCGTGTGTGCTCGTGGACGCTGGATCAGGGCGTGGCCGAGGTTCTGTACAGTTTTGGTGTGTACGCGATCTGCACGCGCTCGGGATTGAGGAACTGCAACACCATGGTCTCGCCGTTCCCCGGGGCCAGGCTCGAGCCATTGGGCAGCGTCAACGCGAAATAGGGGCTGCCCACCGGCGCGATGCCCTGCGTGGTGCCGGCGCCGACCAGCGTCACTCCCGCCGGCAGGCCGGTCAGTACGACGTAAAGCGGACCGATCACCGGCAATGATCCGGCGTTCAATTGCACCGCCTGATCGAAAAATCCGGTGTTGCGATCCACCCGGAAACCCTGGCTGATGATGACGACCTGGGAGGTGACGTCCTGCGGAGCCAGCAGAAGGCTGGGGTTTTCGACCGTGAAGGTCGCAAATGCCGTGACGCCGCCATTGTTGACCGTGACCGACGCGGTGCCAAAGCCGGCCGCTGTGACATTGCCTTCACTGTCCACTGTGATGACGCCGGTATTGCTCGAAGTGTAAGTGGTGCCCGATTCCGCCGAAGTCAGGTCGCGCTGAACGCCGCCGCCGTAATTCCCAATCACGTCGATCCGCTCGGTCGCTCCCACGGCGGTAAGCACATAGTCGGACTGGCTCAGCGTGATACTGACTGGCGGCGTGGTCGGCCGCACCGCAATCGTAGTGGCCACGCCGACGATAGTGTTGTTGCTGGTGTCGGTGATGATGGGAGTCAGTTGGAAGGGGCCCGCTACCGTATCGGGAATCGTAAAGGTGACCTGGTAGGTCGAACCGTTGTAATTGACCCCCTCCTGACTTCCAATCATCGGGATCAGGACCGAGACATCGTTGGCCAGCAAGCCGCTGGCGATTGAGACATTCACCGTCACCGACGCGCCGGGAGCAAATACCTGGCCGTTGGTGGGCGACGTGATTGTGACCCGTGAATCGCCGCTGGCGGTTTGAGCAATCGGGCTGTTCATCCGCACATTGGTCCTTTCCTGCGTCGCCAACAGAGACGAAAGGTTGGTCTTCATCGGCGGCGGAGCGCCCGTTATGCATTGGCTCGCATAGGCGGGGCCGTCCACCCCGGCGCCGCGTCCGGCAACCGTGATTGGAACTCCCGTGCCGTTTGATGCCATTCCGGGAATCGAGGTGGCAAAGCCGCTGTTGGGGCCGTCGAGCAGCGGGAACACGGCGCTACCGACCGCGCTGGTGTTGGTGACTCCCGCAACCAGTTGGAAGAAGAAAAGGTCGGCTCCAAAATGGATCAGGTTGGGGAAGTTGAACGAGCCCGGACTCGGACTATCCGGACCCGCCAGCGTACACGGCCCGCCCAGCCCGCCCTGCTGCGCGCACAACGCAATGATCGCGTCATTGGGATGGGTGAACTCGAATGCGCTGACGGTGGTCGGGTCGAACACCGGCTGCGATTCCGTACATACAAAAAAGATGTTTCTTTTCACGCACCTGGTCTTGGTCAGGGCCGCCTGGAACGAGGCCAGATGCAAGGGACCGACGCCGTCCCAGAAAGAACCGATCGGACCGCCAGTCGCCGTGACCACCTGCGACATCACGTTGGTTGCGCTGCTGAGCGGTTCGAGTCCCGGGCTGTTTTCAGAAAGATCGCAGACCGCGCCGTTGACGACGCTGCCATGGGTCAGGCCCCGGACAGTTGTTTCAAGATCGGTGGGATCCTCACTGTGCAGCATTACCAGCAGATTGCCGAACGAACTGCCGCCATGAGGTGTGTCGAGCGTGACGATGCGATGGATGTCGCCCTTGTTGTAGTTGTCGGGCCGGATAAACATCGAGGTGTTGTTCGCGTACAAGCGCGTCAGGATCCCCCCCATACTGTGCGCCACCACGTCCACCTGCGTGGCCGCAATCAACGCCTTGCGCGCCTCGTTGAGAGTCGTGGCAACAAACCCCTGAACCTTGGGATAGTTGGTGCTGAAGCTGGCCGCGTTGGTGGGTTCGTAATCGGCCGCGAAGGTTACATAGGCGCTGCCCGGGCTGCGCGTCCAGAAAGAACTCCAGCCTTTGCGGCTGGACCACAAGCCATGCACCAGCAGCAGCGGCGGCCGCACCAGCGTCAGCGGAACCGTGAAGCTGGAGGTGTTGCCGTAGCCGAGGCTGGGCGTGAAGCTGAACTGCACCATCACCTGGCGTGTGTCGGAGGTGTCGCCGAAGAAACCTGGCGTCTGGTAAAAAGAAAAGGCGTAATTGGATGAATTAACGCTCTGCGTCGATACGACCCCGGTCGAGACGCTCCCCACCTCGGTTCCGGAGCTGACAATCTGATAGCACGCGGTCCCCGACAGGCCCGATACCATTCGCATCAGCAGTTGGGTGACGCCGTCAGTCGCTGCCGCGTTGACCGTTTTTCCGCAGGTGGACAACACGCTGGGATCGGTCGATAAAGTCGGACTCCCCGGGGCGCGGCAGGTGTTGACCGGCGGGCTGGCAGTCAGATCGACCGGCGGGTTGGCATCCAGAAATTTGCTGCCGTTGGTGCCCGATTGCGGATTTACATCCCACGCCCCCAGCGGCTCGGAATTGTTTACGAACCCGGGCGTCAGCGCGATCGAATCGAGGTAGGTGGCGCCAACCTTGGTCCCGAAGACCTGAAAGGTGTTGCTCACCGTCATCCCGGCGGGGACGGTAACAATGGGCAAAAAGGACTGGCGCGGATCTCCCGCCGCCGCAATCGAAGGGTCCTCAGACTGTAATTGGAAGCTGGCGCCCCCCGCGGGAGCCGGGACCGGGATGACCAGCGCCAGCGTGATCGGTTTGCCGACCGGGACCGAAATCGAACTCACGATGCCGCTTTGGTTAGGGCAGCTGGTCGCCGCCGGTGCTTCACGATGCGCAGGGGTGGGCGGGTAGGTGGTGAAGGCAGGTTTGACCTGCGCGAGCGCCGGCGGCACAAGGAGGAAAGCCGCGACAGTCGCGAGCACGAGTCCAATCGCGAAGCGCGGGCGGTTTGATGCAACTGGCACTTGCCTAATCCCTCCTTGAGCGAACTCGCCACGTTACGATAAGTAATCGACAGTGGTTGTCGAAAACACGTAAAAAATTTTCTTATATCCGTAGTTTTGTCAAGAGAAACCAATTAAGCGGCTATTAAATGAGGGTTGCGCGGCGTAATACTCGAGCCTATGAATCGCGCCTTTCGCCCTCAACGTCCCCGGTGAGGGAGAACGATTGATAAATGGTCCTGCTGGTTGCGTGAGGTTTGCGCCTGCCTTCGAATCTTTCACTTCTCGATAGCTGGCTGTGGCCCGGGGGCTGACAGCGCGCGATTTGGCTGAATTCCCCGGCCAGCATCCGATGACGAGCGAGACCATCGCCAGGGCCGCGCGTTCGTTGCTCTAAGGAAAAACCGCATTTGCCACCAGCAATCGGTTGCCCCAACTGGTTTAGAGAGTCGATCCTTATCCAGTCAGGGAAGGGCGCAATTGCAATATCTGATTTGGACGAGGAGCAGCATCAGCGATGCCACAGTTTTCGTTACGCAACCCGCATTTGATAATTGTCGCGGCGCTGCTGGTCGCGATTCTCGGAGTGATGGCGTTTGCCCAAATGCCGGTGGACGTTTTCCCGAGGCTTTACATAAAGGCCGCGGTGGTGGCGACATTCTATCCGGGGTTTGCGCCGCTTGCGATGGAACAAGACATCACCAGCCGCTACGAGCGGTTCTTCACCCTGGGCAACGGGATCGAACACATCGAGTCGCGCTCGATCCCCGGAGTCAGCGCAATCACCGTGTACTTTCATCCCAACGTCAACATTGGCGTTGGGGCCGCCAACCTGGCCACGCTCGCGATGGGCGATCTCGGGCTGATGCCGCCAGGGACGCTGCCGCCGCTGGTGCTGGAATACAACGCCTCCTCATCCATCCCTGTGATTCTGGTTACCGTCTCCGGTCCCTACGACGAGACCGAGCTGCAGAATGAAGGGCGCTACAACGTGCGCAATTTCATGGCCACCGTGGAAGGCGCGTCGGTGCCGTACCCGTTTGGCGGCAAGATTCGCCAGATCATGGCATACGTGGATCGGCAGAAGCTTCAGGCTCAGGGAATCACCCTGGAGGATGTTGTAAATGCGGTGAATGAAACCAATCAGATACTTCCATCCGGCGACGCGAAGATCGGTCCCTACGACTGGTACATCTACTCGAACGCGCAGATCCCCACGCCCGAAGCGCTCAATCACGTGCCGATCAAACTCGGCCCCAGTCAGAGTCCGACGTTCTTTGGAGATGTGGGACAGGCCGAGAACGCGGCACAGATTCAATACAACAAGGTACTGATAGACGGAAAACCTTCCGTCTATATCCCGATCTTCAAGCAAACCGGAGCGAATACGCTGGATGTCATCAACGGCGTCAAGCGCGCGGTCAGTGAAGTGACGGGATTGCCGGCGAAAATGAAGGTGGGAACGTTGTTCAGCCAGGAGGGAACAATCCTGGACGCCGTGCACGCGCTCGAACATGAGGCCGCATCCGGGGCATTGCTGGCCTCGCTGATGATCCTGATCTTTCTTGGGAGCCTGCGCTCCACCTTCGCCATCTTTCTTTCGATACCGCTGTCGATTCTGGCGGGTGTGGTCGGTCTGTCGCTGTCTGGCCAAACCATCAATCTGATGACGCTCGGCGGCTTCACCCTGGCGATTGGCCGTCTGATCGACGACTCCACCGTGGTGCTGGAGAACATCAACCGTCATCTCGCGATGGGCAAGGAACCTCAGCAGGCAGCGGCGGAAGGAGCTGAGGAAGTAACCTATGCGGTGCTCGCCTCGACCATCAGCACGATCGTGGTTTTTCTGCCGGTGGTGTTTCTGTACGGCGTCAGTAAATATCTTTTCAGCGCCCTGGCGCTGGCCGTGTTCTTTTCGATGGCCGCCTCTTACGTGGTTTCGATGTCCATTATCCCGATCTACTGTGCGCGCCTGCTTAATCCGGAAGAAGCGCGTCAAGCTGCACAGCGTGAGGCCACGGGTGTTGACGACCGGCGCGGACCATTGGCCGCTTTCGACCGCGGCTATGAACGCTTCGCCAGGCGCTTCGCCCAGGTTCTCAACCGGGCAATGGACCACAAGCTCGCCGTTATCGGCGGAGCGCTGGCGCTCTTTATTGCCTCGATGTTCATGTTCCCGCTGCTGGGGACCAGGATGTTCCCCGAGACCGACGCCGGCAAGTTCGTGATAAACATCACGACCCCGGTCGGAACGCGGCTTGAGCTTACGGAAGCCGCAGCCGATAAGATCAACCAGATTATACACAAGGTCATTCCTCCCGGAGACTTGGAAAACGTCATCGCCAACCTGGGTGTGGTACCGAACATTTCCGCGCTCTATACACCCAACTCCGGCGAGGATACCGGCCAGATTATGGTAGCCCTTCGCAGCGGACATCAACGATCCACGGACTATTACGAAAGAGCGGTGCGAGCAGCTATTGCGCGCCAATTACCGAGTGTGAAGACTTTCTTCAGCTCGGGCAGCATCATCGATGCGGTGCTCGACTTCGGCGCGCTGGCTCCGATCGACGTTCAGCTGAGCGCGCCGATGAGCGAGGACTTCCTGCCGATGTTCGATTTCGCGCGTCGGATCGAAACACGACTCGGATCGGTGCGCGAGGTCGGTCAGATGATGATCAAGCAGGTGGCCGACTATCCCACTATGTACATCAACGTGGACCGAACCAAGGCCGCGCGCCTGGGTATTACGGAGCGCTCCGTGATCAGGAACCTGATCACCGCGATTAACAGCAATGACATGATTCAGCCCTCTATCTGGATCGATCCTCGCAACGGTGATGATTACTACCTGAGCGCCCAATACGCCGAGGAAAACATCGACTCGTTCCAGACGCTGCTTGATATTCCGGTGGGCACTCGCATGGGTTCGAATTATCACGACTACAACTACAGCACTGCGCGCCCAAGATCGGATACAGCCTCAGGGCACGAGCAGTCTATTCTTCTGGGAGACGTTGCCAACGTTCAGGAGATGCGTTACCCCTCCGAGGCCGACCACTACAACATACAGCGAGTCGTGGATGTGTTGATCTCGCCCCGCACCAGTGATCTCGGCGGCACTCTGGATGCGGTCATGCGCGCGCTGAAAGAGCTGCGGCCGCCGCGCAATGTGAAGGTCTACTTTCGCGGTTCCGTGGTCAACATGCAGAAGACCTTCAAAAGCATGGAAGGCGGATTTTTGCTCGCGGTGGTGGTCGTCTATCTGGTTGGCGTGGCGCAGGCCCGCTCATGGTTAGACCCGTTTATCTTTCTTTTTTCGGTGCCGATGGGGCTGATCGGCGTTGTGTGGATGCTCTGGGCCACCAGAACCACCATCAACATCGAATCGATGATGGGCGTCATCGTCATGATCGGGATTGTGGTGTCCAACGCGATCCTGCTGATCGACTTCGCCAACCAGCGCCGGCTTGCCGGCCATAATCTGCGCGACGCCGCGGTTGAGGCGGCGCGCATCAGGATGCGGCCGATCCTGATGACATCGCTGGCCACAATCGCGGGTCTTGCGCCGCTCGCCATGAAACTTGAGGCTGGCTCCGCGGCCTCGGCGCCTTTGGCCCGGTCGGTGATCGGCGGACTCAGCGTCTCGCTCGTGATGACGCTGTTTTTGGTCCCGACGGTGTGGGAGCTGTTCTATTCGCTTAAGCGCGGGCGCCATGAGACCGCCCCCAGACCGTGATGTGTCCGACGATTGTGTATGAAACGACGGTAATATGGTGAACAAGCCAGGGAGGTTAATAGCCGCCTGTCTGGCGGTCGTGATGCTGCTCGCGTCTGGCTGCCAGGGTCGAAACGTCGACGCGCCGGCGCCTGAACCCGCTGTCGATGTGATCCACCCGCAGACGGGAGAGATGACACTGAGTATCGAGTTGCCCGGAGATCTGGTCGGGTTTTATGAGGCCGCGCTGCATGCCAAGGTGACCGGCTACCTTAAATCGGTGTTGGTTGATAAAGGCGACCGCGTTAAATCCGGACAGGTTCTGGCAGTGATAGAGGTCCCGGAACTTCATTCCAACCTGAGACATGCTCAGGCCATGCTGGCGATCGACAAGATCACATATGAGCGCCTGAGGCGGGTACAGGTGTCAGACTCACGGCTGATTTCCCAGCAAGATGTCGACATCGCCTACTTCAAATACCGGCAGGCTCAGGCCTCGGTCCATACGCTGGAGACAATGGTCGGTTATACGCGCATTCTCGCACCCTTCGATGGAATCGTCACCGGGCGCTTTGCCGACCCCGGGGCTCTCGTCCGCGCCGGGGGAGGAGACATCGGTGTGGACGAGAGCTCGGCCTTGATTTCTCCCGGCGCGACCGAGGGTGCCGGCGGTCACCGCACTGGCGGAGGGCCGATTTTCACGGTCGCGAAGGTGGACAAGCTGCGGGTTTATGTCTATGTCCCCGGCAGGTGGTGTCGTTACATCCGACGCGGCACACCCGCCACGCTGACATTTGACGAGGTGCCGGGCATGGTCGTGAAGAGCTCCGTTGTGCGTTATGCCGGCGCTCTCGACCTCACAACACGGACCATGCTGGCCGAGATCGATATAGATAATCCGACCGGTATGCTTTACCCCCGGATGTACGCGCGTGTAAAGCTCGACCTGGTCTCGCATCGCGACACGCTGGTGCTGCCAATCAGCGCGGTAAATCGCCAGGGCGCATCCGCGTCGGTCTTTTTAGTGAGAAATGGACGATTGGAAAAGGCGCCGGTACGCACCGGTCTTACCGATCCGAACCGAATCGAGATCCTCTCGGGCCTTACGACCGCTGATCTGGTCGTCTCTTCCTTCAGCAGCGATCTGCGCGAAGGCGCCCAGGTGCGGTTTTCGATTGTCGGCCAGCCGTCAAGCGAAGCCGCAAACTGAAAGAAGCGGACGGCCAAGTGCTTGAGGGGAGTCCGGTGTCGGGCGGCCACTACAGCTTCGATCTTAAAACCGGCAGGACGGTTTGGCGAACTCACCTGGGAGCCGAGATCCGAAGCCGGCGCCGCCGTCGAAAAAGCCGTCGCCTATAACTATACAAAGCTGGCGATATGGCGGCGATCCGTGTATCGGATGGTGAGTTGTTCGCGAGCAGGCACTGCGGTGGAGCATCGGCCCATCGTCACCAGTGATAGTCGGAGGAACAGTGTATGTGTCGAACGTCTGCGGCTGGCTTGTGGCGATAAAGGGTCAGGGACTTGACGGCCAATGGTTCTTGAATCTGATCGCGTCGTCGAATCATTGCCCGAGCTGGGCTACAGCACATAAAGAGCGCGCAACGATGAATGACCTTCTGCTCGTTCTGATAATAGGCTTGATAGCGGGAATTCTCGGTGGCTTCTTCGGCGTGGCGGGAGGCGTGATCATCGTCCCGGCGCTCATTTTTCTGGTCGGGATGCCGACCAAAGCAGCGATCGGAACGTCACTGGGCGCGCTTTTGCCGCCGGTGGGCGTCTTCGGCGCGTGGGTCTACTGGCGCGACGGAGCGCTTGATTGGCGATACGCCACGCTCCTGGCGCTGGGCCTGGCAATCGGCGCCTACCTCGGCGCGGTAGTCGCGACGCAGCTTTCCGGGCTCGTCCTGCGCCGATTGTTTGCGCTTCTGCTCCTTGCGTTGGCCGTCCGCCTCTTCCTTTCAAAGTGATGCCAGCAAGACCGGGCGGCCTTCGATTCCGCCCGAGCGCCTGCTGAAAGCCGCGCTGCTGATCGCATTTTACACGGTGCGCAGCGAGCGGCTGTCTTGCGAGCAACTGAATTACGACCTGCCGTTGCTCTGGTTTCTGGATATGGGTCTGGACCAGCCGAGCTTCGACCACAGCAGCTTTGCGCGCAACCGGGCCCGGTTGGTCAAGCACGATGTCGCGCGGGAGTTTTTCGGCCGGGTCGTGGCGCAGGCACGGGGTCTGGGGCCGAGCAGGTCAATGTCGCATCCCGCCCAGGGCGTTGAGAACCGTTCCGATGTCGGTCGGTTTAGCGACGACCGCATATTCCCATCGACCTCCATCATGCGGTGGCCGCTCGATAGCAAACGTGCCATCAGTGGCGTGCCCTTGACGGCGCGATTGCGGGCTCGAAAGAGTCAAAATGAAAGCCGACTCAAGCAAGGGCCGCTTTTGTGCGAACCAAGGCACCTCGGCCATATTCGCGGGATACCCGAATAGACAACACGGCTCTGGGTCACCCTTTTCCGGCAGCGAAGCAATCTCATCTATCGTTACGAAGGCCAAGTAACGGTGCTGCGAGGCGCGATCGTCGCGCTCAGCTCTCGATTACGCGGCGCAAATCGGCTGTCACTGGAAGCTCGAACAGATCATCACGCAGCAGCCGCGTCGAAAAAAACAGGACTTCCAGGGTTTCGATCTCCCCGCTCGTGGGATTCAGTCGCGCGATCACGTCATCGCCAAGCTCCTCTGATTCCTGGTCCGCATACGGAGCACACTTGTCGATGTGCAGAATGTCCGCCTCGCGGTCGTATCTGAAACTCAGCTTCGCTTCCATTCGACTTCTCCCTCGCCTTTAACTCGGCCCCTTTCGGAGTTCACGGCTTTACGTCCTTCGGCAGGCGCGATACGACCGCGCCGTAAAGATTGCGCGCCGCCGCCAACGCGGCCCGCGCCTCGCGCTTTGTGGGCTGCACCGGCTCGCCCGGATATTGAAACCTCCATGCGTACTCGGTCAGCGGAATCGCGTCGGCAATCGCATCTTTCAGGGTTGCCTCGATCTTGATGCAAGCATTGCCCAGCTCTCTCAGGTCGTGGGTCTTGCGGAAGGGCACATCGTGCCATACCAGGACCGCCTTCAACGCCTTCTCGGCGGCCTGCTGGCAGTGAAACACCGCACCGCCGCAAAGAGCTTTTGCAGGCTTCAACAATTCCTTCGCGATCGCGAGGTCTTCTGCCGCCTTTCGCAGCCAGGCGGCCGTATCCGCAACTAGGGCCGGGTCATGCGGCATAGAGCAGTTTTCCCTCGCGCAGAACGGTTCCGGGCAGCGACGCCTTAAGATGGCGCCGGGCGTCAAAGTAGGACTGCGTGCAGACCAGGGCGTCGACCGCGCCCGTCGCTCCGCAACGCCACAGAGTCTCATACGCGAGTCGGCTGCGGCGCCGCTCGGCCGGAGCGTCGTCAGGCACGACTACCAGCAAATCATAGTCGCTATCAGGGCCGGCGTCGCCGCGCGCTTTCGAGCCGAACAGGTAAATCGCAAGGGGATGGTAAGCGTCGGCCAGCCGGCGCACGATCTCCCCCAGCTTCGCGTCGCGCGCGACCAGGTCGCTATCGGTTTGCTCCGTCATAGCCGTCCCAGCGCTTATTTTCGCAGATCCTTCAAGTCCTTGACCACCGTCAGTTCGTTGCCGCGGTCGTCGATCGCCTTGACCGCGATCTGGCCGTGTTCGCCCGCCTCGAACGGCGCGCTCGCAGCGCCCGCCAGATGGTCCCAGACCGTATCTTCTATATACGCCGCGCAGCGCCCGCTTCAGGTTCTCCCATGCGCCGGTGCGGGGAAAGAACGCCTGCGAAACATGGAAGCTGAGCCCGTTGTAGTCCGTATCGAGCAGCCACGCGGGCACGTCGTCGCCGCGCCGATGTTCCGTCTCCATCGTTACCGGGTCGAACACATCGAACCCGACCAGTTGTCAAGTGGATAATCTCCTTTTTTCCGCACCCTGCCAGGATCGTGGCTCTTCTTCATCATCGCGACCAACGCGTGGATGCAGCCTCCGGTTGCTTCGTGATGGCCGCGACTGGCGGTTTTTATTTGCTGTCCAACATCCGCTAGACTCCGTGTGGATTTTTCTACCAACCGGTATCATGGCGGGAGCAATCGCCTCGGGCCTGGTGATGTATCCATCGGGGGACAGTCAGGGGCCGCAATGTCGCGCAGTAGCAGCCGGTGACCTTCGCTGCAATGAAGGGGCTTTTTGACAACCGATCGAGGAAGCCGAGCAAAATGGATCAAATGCGTTTCGACGGCCGCGTGGCGCTGGTTACCGGCGCCGGCAATGGTTTGGGGCGCGCCTATGCGCATCTGCTGGCCCAGCGCGGAGCCCGCGTTGTAGTGAACGATGTCGGTGCGGCGATGGATGGCACCGGCAGGTCGGATGTGCCGGCGCGCGCCGTGGTCGAGGAGATCAAGGCGGCGGGCGGCGACGCGGTGGCCGATACGCACAGCGTGGGCGAACAGGACGGCGCCGCCGCCGCGGTGCACAAAGCAATCCACACTTTCGGGCGCATCGACATCGTCGTCAACAATGCGGGCTACGGCTTTTCCTGCCCGTTCGCGCAATACCCTGCCGACACGTTCCGGCGGCTGGTTGATGTCAGCTTGATGGGTACGGTATGGGTCAGCCAGGCCGCGTGGCCGCACATGCAGGCGGCGCGCTACGGCAGAATCGTCAACACCAGTTCGGCGTCAGTCTATGGGCTGCCTGGCAACAGCGCGTACGGCGCGGCCAAGGCCGCGATCCTCGGCTTGACCCGCGCGATGGCGCTGGAGGGCGCCGAGTGCGGCATCAAATGCAACGCGATCTCGCCCTCGGCCGCGACCCGCGGAGTTGGCGCTTTCCCGCCTTCGCCACTGAAGGATTTTCTTGTGAACTATCTGCCACCCGAGCGCGCTGCGGTCGCCGTCGGCTACCTTGCGCACGAGGACTGCGCGATCAGCGGCGAATGTATCGTGTCAGGCGGCGGCCGGATCGCGCGGATGTTCATCGGCCAGACTTACGGCGTCGTTGACCCCGACATCACCGTCGAAGGCCTGCGCGACCATCTGCCCGGAATCATGGATGCGGGCCGCTTCGAGATCCTGCAATCCAACACCGACGCGATCCGCCATTGCGCCCGCCAATTGGGATACGAGGACCCCGAGCAGTTGTTTTTTGCCTTCGAAAAGCGTTGAAATCGCCGCAAGCGGTGAATCATGGCGATTTTCGACGGCATCCGGGTGATCGATCTTTCCCAGGGCATCGCGGGCGCGCTGACCTCGCTGCTGATGGCGGAGCAGGGCGCCGATGTGATCAAGGTCGAACCGCCCGGAGGCGATCCTTGCCGGCTAATCGAGCCGGGCTATTTCGTCTGGAACCGCAGCAAGCGCAGTCTGACCCTGGACGTGGCCGACCGCGGCGAGCGCGCGATTCTCAATCGCTTGCTGGACAGCGCCGACGTGCTGCTCGACTCGTTTTCGCCCTCCGAGGCTGCGGCCCTCAATCTGGCGCCCGGCGAAATCGAGGCGGCCTTTGCGCACCTGGTGCACTGCCGAATCACCGGCTACGGCTGGGACCATCCGTGGAGCGATCGACCCGCGATTGACGCCCTGGTGGCGGCGCGGCTGGGTCTTCATTTTCAGCAGCCGGGGATCCGCCGCGACGGTCCCACGTTTTTATACTGCCCATTCCCCAGCCATGGCGCCGCGTTGTGCGCCGTCCTCGGCATCTGCGCGGCGCTGCGGATGCGGCGGTTTGACGGCCGCGGCCAGTTCGTCGATACCTCGCTGCTGGACGGAACCGCAATCATCACCTGCATGCTCTGGCAATGGTCGGACCAGCTGACGCCGCCGTTTGCCGAGGCGATGAACAGCATCGAGCCGTTTCCCCAGTTCCTGTACGAATGCGGCGACGGGCTTTGGCTCCATCATATGATGACCGACCGCGGCAACCTGTGGGTGATCGCGGAGCTGCTCGGCGTGCATCTGCCGCCACCGGAAGGTAGCAGAATCCTACCAGTGGAAGAGCGCCGCAGATTCATCAGGGAAGCCGCCAAAGTCTTCAAGACGCGTCCGCGCGAGTATTGGATCGATCTCCTGCGCCGCCATGACGTGCCGGTGGAGGGCGTAATCTCGACCGAGGAGGCGCTGCTGCACGGGCAGACGCTGGCCAACGAGATGATGGCGGAGATCGACGATCCGCATCGCGGACGCGTCAAACAGATCGGAATTCCGATTCGATTTGCCAGGTCGCCGGGCGCTATCAAAGGACCGCCGCCCGAACCGGGCGAGCATTCGGCGAAAATCCTGGCTGAACTTTCGCATGCTCCCTCCCGCCGCTGGGAATCGGCGCCGATAGCGCGGCGCAAAACCCTCAGCCATCCGCTGGCTGACATCACCGTGGTCGATTTCGGCGAGTACCTCGCGGGTCCATTCGGCCCGATGCTGCTGGCTGACCTCGGCGCCCGGGTAATCAAAGTGGAGCGGCTCGAAGGTGATCGGATGCGCTATCCGGCGCAGCCTTTTTTTGCCTGCCAGCGCGGCAAACTCGATTTGGCGGTGGATCTGAAACAACCCGAGGGGCTCGAGATCATCTACCGGCTAATCAGGCGAAGCGACGTTGTGCATCATAATCAGCGCCCCGGCGTCGCCGAGCGCCTCAAGATCGACTACGCGACGCTGAGAGCGATCAAGCCCGACCTGATTTACTGTCACAGCGCCGCCTATGGAACGCACGGACCGAGCGCCGGGATGGGCGGATACGATCAGCTTTTCGAGGCGATGTGCGGGATGGAGCAGATGGGCGGCGGCGAGGGCAATCCGCCCCTGTGGGTGCAGGCGGGCCCGGTTGATATTGGCGGCGCGACGCTGTCGGCAATCGCGACCCTGATGGCGATCTACCATCGTGACCGCACCGGCGAAGGTCAGTTCGTTGACGGCTCGCTGCTCAATGCGGGACTGTGGTACAACTCCGACGCGTTTATCAGCGAGCGGTCCGATGTGCGCCGGCGTCCGACGCTTGACCGCAGCCAATGCGGCACCAGCGCCACCTATCGGTTGTACGAAACGGCAGACGGATGGATTTGCGTGGCGGCCTGCTCGGAGCAGCATTGGCGGCGGCTGTGCGAGGTGTTGGAGCAGCCGCGGCTTGCCGAAAACCCGCGCTTTTCCGGCCATCACGGCCGCGTGGACCATCGCGACGAGTTGGGCGCGATCTTCGAGCCGATCTTCAGGCAAAGAACGGCGGCGCAATGGTTCACCATCCTGGACCAGGCGGGCGTGCCCTGCGAAGTCTGCCGCCGTGGCTACTGGCGCGAATATCTGATGGACTCGTGGGCGTTGGAGACTGGACGCGTGGTCGAATACCCGCAAGGCGATTTGGGCGCGAAGCTGCGCCAATTCGGAAAGACCATCCGGTTTTCGCGCACTTCGCAAAATATACAGGGACCACCGCCGATACTCGGTGAGCATACTCGTCAGATTTTGGGTGAACTGGGATATTCTGACCGCGAGCAGGAAACGCTCAAGGAAAGACGCGTTGTGAGCTGGCCGCAGGAAACATGATATCAGGTCTTTGGAGCGCTGATTATGGAAAAACACAAATATAATCTGGTGTCGGCCGACGATCATGTGCAGGAACCCGAAGATACCTGGCAAAGCCGCGTCCCTTCGAGGCTGAAGGCGCGCGCTCCCAAAATTGTGCACACCCCAAACGGCGACGCCTGGGAGATCGACGGCAAGGTCGGCGCGACGTTCGGACTGGGTGCGCAGGCCGGCCGCAAGTTCGAGGAGTACAAACCTGCCGGCGAGACTTACGCCAGCATCAGAAAGGGAGCCTACGAACCGCACGAGCGGCTGCGCGACATGGATATCGACGGCGTCGATGCGCAGGTCCTGTTTCCGAACCTGGCCATCGCAGAGTTCTACAACATGAAAGACGCGGAGCTGCAACTGGCCTGCCTGCGCGCCTACAACGACTTTCTCGCCGAGTTCTGCGCGGTTGACGCGTCGCGGTTACTGGGAATAGCGCTGTTGCCAACTGATGACGTCGAGGCGGCGGTGGCGGAAGTCGGGCGGGTGGCGAAGAAGCGCGAATTGAGGGGCGTGATGGTGCCAACTTACCCGCGCCTCAAACCGCTGGACAATCCGATTTATGATCCGATTTGGGCTGCCGCCCAGGAAACCGGGTTGCCCGTTCATATCCATCTTATTACCGGCAGCAAGGCGGAGCGCTTCAACGAGTTGAACTCGGCGGGATTGTTGTGCGCCGAGATGGCGAACCATTCACTGGCCTGCTATGAGACCTTGGCCAAGATCATTTTCACCGGCGTGCTGCAGCGATTCCCGCGCCTCAAGTTCGTTTCGGTAGAGGGCAATATCGGCTGGATCGGATATTTCCTGGAGAAGATGGACCGGACATACAAGCGCCATCGCCATTGGACGAAACTGGACCTGCCGCTGCTTCCCAGCGAATATTTCCATCGCCAGGTCTATGCGACATTCATCGAAGATCCGATCGGCGTGAAGATCGCCGAGCATATCGGCGTCGATAACCTGATGTGGTCGTCGGACTATCCGCATACGGACACGACCTGGCCCAATTCGCGCCGGTACGTCGAGGAGGCCTTCCAAGGCGTCAGCGAGGCAGCCAGGCGTAAGATGCTCGCGGAGAACGCCGTGCGGCTTTATGGGTTGGAGTGAGATAAGCGGTAAGGAAATTGGGGTGAGGGTTGTCTTTGCTTTCGCGAACTGACTATTGCCAATCGGGAGATGCCGAATGACCGGATTTCTTTCCCATATCAAGGTGCTTGAGCTGGGCGACGAGAAGGGCGAGTTCTGTGGCAAGTTGTTTGCCGGGGCCGGCGCCGATGTGATCAAGGTCGAGCCGCCGGGCGGCAGCTCCACGCGATCGATCGGGCCGTTTTACCAGGACCGGCCCGATCCGGAGCGCAGCCTGTACTTCTGGCATTTCAATTTTGGCAAGCGCGGCGTCACGCTTGATATCAACGCCGCCGAGGGCCGCGATCTTCTGCGCGGCCTGCTCGCTCAGACCGCGGTTGTAATCGACAGCCTGCCGCTGGACACGATGGAGAATCTGGGCTTTACCTGGGACGCGCTGCGAAGCCTCAATCCCGGTCTCGTCTATGTGCGTATCACGCCGTTTGGCCGCAGCGGTCCGTGGCGCGATTACAAAGCCAACGATTTGGTGCATATGGCGCTGGGCGGCGAGATGATGCATTGCGGATACGATCCCAAACCCGACCTCACCTACGACACGCCGCCGATCGCCGCGCAAATGTGGCATTCCTATCATATCGCCGGCAACCAGGCCTTTATCGCGGCGCTGGGTGCGCTGTTCGCGCGCGGCAATACGCAGCGCGGCGACTATATTGATATACCGATCCATCAGGCGATTAGCTGCTGCACCGAGCATGACGTCGAATGTTTCCTGTTCACCGGGCGGCCCTATTTGCGGCTGACCGGACGCCATGCGCGACCTGAACCCGACGCGCCGACCCAATACCGAACCAAAGATGGGCGTTACCATTGCATAATAGTCAATCCATTCGCAGGCGGATTCGAGGCGGCAGTCGAGTTGCTGCGGCGCAAGGGCTTCGCCGACGACCTGGGAAGCGAGAAATACAAGGATCCGGAAAACCGCAGGAACCGCGAATTTCACCATCACTTTTACGATCAGATCGGCAAATGCGTCGCCGCCTCCAACCTTGAGGAAACCTGGCACGAGGCGCAGGATCTGGGTATTCCGTGGGTTCCGGTGCGCAAACCCGAGGAGAACCTGAACGATCCGCAATGGCGGGCGCGGGAGACCTTCGGCGAAGTCGATCATCCGGAACTGGGCCGCAGCTTTACCTATCCGCGCTCGCCGATGCTCTCCGAGGAATGCCCGTGGCGCACAGGTCCGCGCGCGCCCCTCATCGGTGAACACAACGCGGAGGTGTATGGCGAGATTCTCGGCAAGGGTGCGGACGAGCTAAGCCGGTTGCGCGAACGCAAAATCATCTGATTCGATTTTATTTCCGGCCTCAACAGGGAAATGGAGTAGAGATATGCGGCCGTTGGAAGGAGTAAGAATCGCGGATTTGACCTGGCTGATGGCGGGGGCGGGCGGTCTCAAGCTGATGTCGGCATTGGGCGCTGAGGTCATTCGGGTCGAGTGGCATGGCAGGATGGACTGGCTGCGGTTCCATGCGCAAACGCCGATCCCGTATCGCCAGCCTGACCATGCTCCGCTGGACCCGCAGAATCCGAACCGGTCCGGCTATTTCAATGCGATCAACGCCGGCAAGTACGGAATCAGCCTGAATGTGAAACATCCCGAGGGACGCAAGCTGTTTCTGCGGCTGGTCGGCATCAGCGATGTGGTTGTCGAATCGTTCACCGCCGAAACCATGGACAAGCTGGGACTGGGCTACGAAGTACTCAAATCGGTGAAGCCGGATATTATCTACTATCAGCAGCCTGGATGGGGCAAAAAAGGTCCGTATGTGAAATATGCATCCTATGGTCCAATCGCGCAGGGAATATCGGGGCTGACTGAGCAATCGGGACTGCCCGATCCTGCTCCGCCCGCCGGATGGGGCTTCTCCTATATGGACTGGAGCGGCGCGTACTACTGCGCAATCGGCATGCTTTTGGCGCTCAACTACAAACAAGCCACGGGCAAGGGCCAGTACATCGATGGCTCCCAGATCGAGCCCGCGATTTACATGACCGGAACGGCGATCCTGGATTACGTGGCCAACGGACGCCATTGGCAGCGCGACGGAAATCGATCCCGGTATCAGCCCGCGGCGCCGCACGGCGCGTACAGATGCGCCGGGCCGGGCGCGGATCGTTGGATTGCGATCGCGGTAAGAGACGAGCAGGAATGGCGCGGGCTGGTCAGAGAGATGGGACAGCCCGGATGGTCCGCCGATCCCAAATTTGCGACGATGGCGGCGCGCATTGCCAATCAGGACGAACTGGATCGCCGGATCGAGGCGTGGACCAAAGACCAGGACGCTTATGCGATCCAGGAGCGGTTGCAAAAGGCCGGAGTGCCGGCGGGAGTGTGCCAAAGAGCGCAGGACCGCCTGGAAAGGGACCCCCAGTTGAAACATCTCAAGTGGATGATCGATCTGCCCCACAGCTACGTGGGCACCTGGCCGCATCGCGACATCGCCTGGCACTTCGCCAATCTGGAGTCGGATCAGGGCGGTCCGACGCGCCGCTCCGCGCCCTGCTACGGCGAGGATAACGACTACGTTTACGGCGAGTTGCTGAAGCTGAGCAAAGCTGAGCAGGAGCGGCTGCGCCGCGACGGCGTGATTTAGTTTCGCAGGCTGGCGCTGAAGCGGTATGAAACAGCCCATGCAAACTTGAACGGAGTGCGGGGTCGCGGCGCAATCCTGGAGGGACTGTCCGCCTTCAGGCAAACCAGCGGGAGAAGAATTTATGTACCATATGTTTTATTTCTTCGGGCGCAAACCGTCGCTGAGCGCGGCCGGATTCCATTACCATTACCTGGCCCTTCACACCCAATCCGGCATGCGGCAGGCCGAGCTGGGCACCAAAGGCGGGGAAACCAGACCGCGCCACATGCGCCGCTACATCCAGAATCATCGGATTCATTCGCTGGGCGGAAACTCGCCGTTCGACGCCGTCAGCGAGGTGTGGAGCGATGAGTTAGCTAACGACATGGTGGGGCAGCTTTCAATCCAGGAGCATCCGAATTCCCCCTTCAAACGCGATGAGTTCAACTTTATCGACCTTTCGCGTATCGGCTACATGCTGGCCCTGGACAAGCCGGTGCTGGAGGCGGGCGAGCTGCGCTCGGGCATGATCCAGGGCATCTTTCAGCTGCAGCGCAGGATGGGTGTCAGGATCGAGGATTTCAGGTCGTACTGGACCGAGGTTCACGCGCCGATCGTCAAGGCTCTGCCGGGCCTGCGCCACTACCATCAATCCGTCGTCCTGGACGAGGCGTACCATTGGGGCGATCCGCGCTGGGACGGTGTCGACGAGATCTGGTTTGACGACTATGACGCGGCGCGGCGCGCGATCAATTCGATCGAGTTCCAGCGCAGCGTCCTTGCGGACTTCAACAATTTCAGCGAGGCGCCGATGTATTTTTTCGCCGAGGCGCGGCTGGTGATGTGGCCCGGCAAAAAGAAGGAGCAGGCGCTGGCGGAAATCGCTGAGCGGGTTAAACAGCCTTGGCTGGAATAGAGCGCGGCTGCGGGATCTCCCGCTCTGCCTACCGCATAATGCAATTCATCCGGTCCCAAGGCCGCCCATTGTGTGAAACGGAGACATTCGATGGCCGATAACGACAACGCGGGTCAGGCGCTGCGGCCTGCCCGAGGCGGGTTCATATTAATCGATCTGGCTGGACAAGCTGCGCGGCTCCAGGCGCAACGCGACGCGGCAAATCGCGACCGTGAATCGGTAAGCCTGGTGAAACAGTACGGGCTCAACGTGATGCTGATGTCGCTGCGACGCGGCGCCCGCCTGCATGAGCATCACACCCGCGGGCCGCTGACAGTGCAGGTGATTTCCGGACGCGTGAATTTTATCGCGGCGGGCGCCAGCAACGAAATCGCCGCCGGCTCGATGATCGCGCTGGATCGCGAAGTCGCGCACAGCGTCGAGGCGGCCGAGGACAGCACCTTACTGCTGACAACGGCAATCGGCTGATGGCTGATTCCCAGACCGTTGCTCAAACCCGGGCGCCGGCCCTAACTTCCACCGTCGCCGTTTGGCACGCGGGGTTGGGCCGCGGCGGTCAGTAACTGTGCCAAAGTCGCGCGGAGTTGGTCGGCGGTGAAGGGTTTTTTGATCAGCGCTTCTCCGCGCAGTTTGGCCTGGAAGGCCGGGTCGTCAGCGTAACCGGTCATGATCAGGACTTTCAAGTCGGGCCGGCGGCTGCGGACCCTGGCGGTAAGTTGCAAGCCCGACATCTCAGGCATCGCGAAATCCACGATCAGCAGGTCGCACGCCGATTTCTCCTCTTCAAGGAGTTTGATCGCGGCGGCGCCGCTTTCCGCCACCACGACTTCGTAGCCGAGGTTCGACAGCAGCATCGCAGTGATTTCGCGAAGATCCTCGTTATCGTCAACCAGAAGTATCGTCGCGCCACTGTTTGTGCGACCGCGAGGTTCGCCGCTATTGCCCGACATCGTATCCATGCTCAGAATGCCCCGGCGCCATGCGCGCACGATTATACGCAATTCGCAGCAGCTTCAATTGGCCGGGCTCGCGGTGCGGGGGAAAACCGGAAGGGTTCTCAGGTCAAAAGGTCATGGCCGCCACGCAGATGCTGCCGCCAATCCAAGTTATAGCGCGCTGAAGCCTTTCTGTTAGCGTTATCAAGAAGCCTGTTCCTGTGCAAATTGTTTCGAGCGGCCACCAGATGGATGTGGCGTGTGCAAGCTTGAACCAAATGACGATGACGATCCAAAACGTTCGCGACTTCACGTTTTGCCCGTGCCCGAATTATGAGTTATAACCGCCGCAATGGCGCGCGCAGCCGCGGGTTTCACGTTCTGACCAACAATCGAGGAATAGCATGGCCAAACCTCTGGACGGAATCACCGTGGTCGAATTTGCCGGCAATCTGGGTTCCGCGTATGCGGCAATGTTGATGGCCGAGTATGGCGCCCGAACGATCCGGATCGAGCCGCCCGAGGGAGACCGCATCCGCGGCGCCCCCCATTTCCATGTCCTGAACCGGAGCAAGCAAGCGCTGTTCCTCAACCTGGATTCCAGCACGGATCTCGGCAAAGTCCATGAATTGTTGAAAATCGCCGACGTGGTGGTGTCCGGATTCACTCCTTCCCGTGAACAAGCTTTAGGCATTGAGCATGGTTCGCTCAATCGGTTGAATCCTGCGGCAATCCTGCTTCGAATGCCGCCGCTGGGAAGCCGCGGGCCATACGCCGAGATTGCCGCGGCAGATGACGTGGTGCGGGCCTGGAGCGGAATCTTTGCCACTCAAAGTTCACGCAGCGGAAACCCGGTCGTAACCGTTTTTCCGGCGCCCAGTTACGAGGCCGGCCTGCTGGGTGCGGCAGCCGCAATCGCGGCTCTCATAGCGCGGCACGATGACGGCGTCGGCAGGCCAGTCGAGGTATCCTTGCTGGCCGGTTCGATGGCGCTTCAAAGCGGAGATTTCCTGCGCCATCCGAAACTCGCAACCACCCAGCCCGGACCCGCGGATCCGTTGGGGCCGTATGCGGTAATCCGGCTGTTCAAGGCGTCGGACGGCCTTTACCTGATCGTGGATTGCACCAGCGCGCGGTTTTGCCAGCGTCTGGCGGGCGCTATCGGACAGCCCCGCCTGTTCGAGGATCCACGCTTCAATCAGGCGCCTTGGCGGATCCCGAAAGCGCACATCCAGGAACTTAAAGACATTCTCGATCAGGCCTTCCTCCAACGCTCGCGCGAGGAATGGATTCGGGTCCTGCGCGAGTACGAAGTGCCAGCGGCGCCCGTGTTGACGCGCGGCCAGTTCATGGAAGATCCCCAGGTGCGATATCTGGGTATGCGGCGCGAAATCGTTGATCCGGCGCTTGGGCCGACCATCCAGATGGGTCCGCCGATTCACCTGCACCAGACGCCCGGCGAAATCACCGGGCCGGCACCGGCCATCACCGCGGAAAATTCGTCGCTCGAAGGCTTGCTCAGGGAGGCGCGCGGCCGCGACGCTTGCGCGCCGTCTTCCTCCAAATCCGGCCGCGATGCGCGCCCGCTGGCCGGCATCAGGGTGATTGACGTCTCCAGTTATATAGCGGGGTCGTTCGGCCCGATGCTGTTGGCGCATCTGGGCGCCGAAGTAATCAAGGTTGAAGGTCCCGACGGCGATTCGCTGCGCCATGTGGCGGGCTTCCGCGCATGGAACCAGAACAAGCTGGGACTCGGAGTCGATCTCAAGTCGCCGCAGGGACGTGAGATTGTTTACGACCTCGTCCGTAAAGCCGATGTGTTCGTGGAAAACTTCCGTCCCGGACGCACGCGCGCTCTTGGCATCGACTACGAACGGCTTTGCGCGATCAATCCGCGCCTGATCTATATGACCGTCACGGGTTTTGGCAGCGACGGTCCCGACTATGATCGGCCGGGACTCGATCCGCTGGCGCAGGCGGTTTCCGGCACGATGGCGGCGCACAGCGGCGTCGGTTACAACGGCGACAACTCACCCAAACACCCCCTTTATATGACGCTGCCGATCAGCGATTATGGCGCGGCGACGCTCTCGGCGCTCGGATGCGTGCTGGCGCTGCGCGCGCGCCAGATAACCGGCAAGGGTCAGCATTGCGAGACCTCGCTGATTCACGCTGTGATGGCGCTGCAGGCGGGCGAGTTTGTTTTCTATCGCGGCCGGCCCAACCTGGAAAATGGCGCGCCGGAATCGCGCGGCCCCTCCGCGTTGCATCGCGTCTATCAATGCCGCGACGGCAGGTGGATCTATATTGCGATCGCGGATGCGCAAGCATGGCAGGCGCTGCGCGCGCGTATCGCGGCGCTGCCGGCACAGACTTATGAGCAGGCCCGCGAAGCTGGTCCTGAGGGAGATTTGGCGCGCATCATTGCGGACTATTGCGCACGCTTTGCGGCCGCGCAACTGTTCGAGGGCTTGCTCGCCGCTGGCGTTGCGGTCTCGCTCGTGCCTCACATCTCGCAGATGTTCGACGAGCCCCAGGTAATCGCGAATGAGCTGTTAACCATCGTGGACGACCCGGAGCTTGGAGCACTGGAGCAAGGCGCGCCGTTTATCAGGTTCGACGGCGCGAAGGTGAGCGTCACGCCGGCGCCTTTGCTGGGCGAGCACACCAGCCATGTTCTGTCGAGTATTCTCGGCTACGACGGCGATCGAATCGCCAGACTGCGTGAAGCCAAAGTGATATTCGGGGGATAGCGGGTCAGCGTTTCGGTTCCAGGTTCCCGGGCAGTTTTTGCCGGTACATGTCCTTGACGTAATATTCGGACTGGTGCGTCGCCGGCCGCCCGCCCCATCCGTATTCGATTGCCCATCCGGAAGGATTGCGGAAGTAAAACGAATACATCTGATCGTTGGAATGCTTGCCCAGGCCGATGATGATCGGGATATTGCGCTCGCTGACGATTTCATGGGTCAGCCCGATATCATCGAAGTTTTCCACCTCGACCATGATGTGATTGAGGCGCGGTCCGCCGGCGCCGATGCCGAAAGCCACTGTATGATCGCGCTCGTTGCAATGCATGAACACCGGCTCGACGATACGCTGGCCCATCCGCATCCTGTATTCAATTCCGCCGCGCATCCCCAGGGCAGTGTAGAACCGGTATGCCGCATTCACGTCGTGCTGCCGGATTATGCAATGGCCCAGGCCGCCGCCGGCGGTTTTGAAACGCCCATGCATCCGGCGTCCCGGATGAAACGGCTTGCCGGGCTGGACTTCGGGTCCGTGGAAAATCTCGACAGGATTGCCGCCGGGGTCGGTCAGTTTCATAACTTCCAGCACGTGGCGTTCGGCAGCTTCCTCGTCAGTGCCAAGGCGAAACTCGATTCCGGCGTCGGCCAACTGCCGCTGGATCTCGCGAAATTCTTCGCCGCCCGCGACGCGAAAACCGAGGTAGGCAAGGTCGTCGCCCGCCCCACGATGCATCACGATCCGGTGATGCCAGTAATCCATGCGCAGGTACCAGCGGTCAGGCTCGCCGTCGTCGGCCAGTTCCAGGCCAACGACTTCGGTGGCAAACGTCTTCCATTCCTCGGGATTGCTGACCTCAATTCCGATATAGCCCAACTCGGTGACCTGAACCATTTTCGATCCTCCACGGATGTCGAAAGCATCGCACTATATCATCGAGCTTGCCGCCGCTCCACTGGCAATGCTCCGGGCTGTGGCATTTGGCCCAATCCGGGGAGCTTACGCACAAGCCGCTGGTCGCGTCCGGTCATTGAGCGGGCGTCCTGATTTCTCGGCCCGATTGTCCGAATTCCGAAAGTGCCAAACGTCGGAGAGCAGTTGCGCTCTTTTTCCAATTGGCGCACGATACCGCACCGGTCGTGGTGTTTTGACGATCGCGAACCGAGCGACCGCCCGACTTTGAAACCGGTTTAGGAGGATCGAAGACGATGAAATTTGGCGCCTTTTTGTGGCAGCGGCGAGGAGAAGATCTGGCGGCCAACGCCCGGCTGGCGGAGGAATTGGGCTTTGAATCGGCCTGGATGGGCGAACATATCGGCTTCCCGACCGAATTCAAATCGACCTATCCATACGATCCGGCCGGTGTGCCGCCGGTGCGCGCCGACTCCGCAATTCCCGACCCGCTGATGGTGTTTGCCTATCTGTCCGCGGTCACGAGCAAAATCAAATTTGGCACGGGAGTATTCGTTCTGCCGCTGCGCAATCCGTTCGTGGTTGCCAAGCTGGTGGCCACGCTCGATCAGCTCTCCAACGGCCGCTTTCTGTTCGGAATCGGCGTGGGATGGCTCAAAGAGGAATTCGAGTGGGTGGGCGAGGACTGGGACAATCGGGCTCGCCGCAGCAACGAGGCGCTGAAATTGATGGAGGCCCTGTTCACGCAGCCGCTGCCGGAATACGAGGGCAAAACCGTCAGGACTCGTGGCTTTTATTTCGCACCCAAAACCGTCCAGCAGCCCCATCCGCCATACATTATCGGCGGCAACACCGAGGCCGCGATGAAACGCGCCGCCCGCCTCGGCGACGGATGGTATGGGCTGTCGAAAAACCTCAACGACGCGTTGGCGTTGATTAAGAAGTTGCGCGCCATCGAAAAGGGCTATCAACGGGCCAAACCGCTGGAAATCACCTTCGGCACGCAATGGAAGGGAATCACGGTGGATGACATCCGCCGCCTGCAGGACGCCGGCGTCGAACGCGTCCTGCCGACTACGGAACTGGTCGCGCGCGATTCGCTGGGCGCGCTGCGCACGGTTCACGAAAAGCTGGTTTCCAGATTTCAATAACCACAGGCAATCGCGCAACGGGAATGCGCGCGCGAAGTGCCGGGAGTCAAAGCATGGAATCACTGAAATACGAGGCGATCGCCACCGGTTTCGGACTGCTGGAAGCGCCCCGCATCGATGACAACGGCGTCGTGTACTTCTCGGACATCACCGGCGGCGGCGTTTTTCGCGTCGCCCCCGGCGGCCAGCCCGAGAACGTCATCTCGACCGATCGCAAGAGCGTTGGCGGGATGGCCTTTACCGAAGACGGCGGCCTGATCGTCAGCGGCCCCAGCGTGGCGTACTGGGATGCGAAAAGCGGCAAGCTGACCGACCTCCTCAAAACCTATCCGGGCAAGCTTACTCACGGCTTCAATGATTTGACCGTCGATCGCGACGGCAGCGTGTTCGTCGGCAGCACCAATCCAAAGCCAGGCAAGAGACCCGACGGATTGGGCAATACCGATCCCGGCGACGTGTATCGGATCGATCCCAACGGCAAGGTCAGCGTGGTCTGGGAAGGCGGCCTGGAGCTGAGCAACGGAATGGGCTTCAGTCCCGACGGCAACACGCTTTATCACGTTGATGCGTTTGCCAGGGTAATCTTCGCGTACGATGTCACGGCGGACCGCCGTCTGGCGAATCGACGCGTATTCGCGCGGTTCGAAGAGGGATGGGGCTGGCCGGACGGGATGGCGGTGGACGCGCAAGGGGGAGTATGGGCGCCGGCGCTGTTTGGCGGGATGATCATCCGGTTCGGCGCTGACGGACGGGTCGATCGGCAGTTTGAGGCGCCGACCAAAAAGCCCGTAACTCTGGTCTTCGGCGGACCCGACATGCGCGACCTGGTGGTGGTTTGCGCCAAGGGTGGAGGCCAGGCCGGCACCGTGTACAAAACGCGCACGGATATTCCCGGACTGCCGGTGCCAAAAAGCAAAATCAGGCGGCCGGTTTAGGAATCGTCTGCGCGAAAAGCTGCCAAGCGCCGATTGCCTTAATCCGGCTCACATCTGACATGAGCGGGTCCGACCCGCCGCGTCGCGGCCGGCCGCGCGCTGGCCGACGCGGGCGTTGGTTTTGCGAGGCGCCGCGTCGCGGGCCCGGACAGCTTTTGGCGCCTTTTACGACAGGCCGAGGTCGTAGAGCCGGTTGGCGTTGCTGAACACGATTTTGTCCGTGACGTCATCCGGCACGCCGGCGAAGTTCTGCTCGATCACTTTGAGCGAATTGGGGAAGGTCGAGTCGGTGTGCGGGAAATCCGACGCCCACATGAAATTATCGGCGCCGAAAAACCGCCAGGTGCCCGGTCCGAGCGGATCGTCCTGGAAGGTGGCGTAAACGTTGCGCCGCACGTAATCGCTGGGCTTCATCGTCATGCCGCCGCGGGTCGGGATCATGCCGTGCACGTGGTCCAGGCGATGGGCCCAGTTGGCGATCCACCCCACGTCGTTCTCCGCGGAGATCACTTTGAGCCGCGGAAATCGTTCGAACACGCCGCCATAGATCATGCGCGTCATGCATTGCTCGACGATGTGCACGACGTAGATTTGCAGGTCCGCCGCCGTCGGCATCGCGGGCGTCACCGCCATCCCCGAGACCAGCGGCTTATGCAGCGAGATCGGCAGGTTCAGTTCGGAGCAGGCGCGCCACAGCGGATCGAATCTGGCGTCGCTGTAAGGCACCGGGATCGTATCGCTGGCGAGAATCAAAATGCCCTTGAGCCCCATCTTCGCGCAGCGCTCGATTTCGGAGACATCGGGCAGCGAATCGAGCGAATAAAGCCCCACGCCGATTAACCGCTTGGAGTTGTGAGAGCAGAACTCCGCCAGCCAGTCATTGTAAACCTTGAGGCAGGCGCTCTGCAGTTCAGGGTCGTTGACGCCAAACACCTTGAGCCCCAGCGACGAATACAGCACTTCGGCCACGACCCCGTCGATATCCTGGTCCTTGAGCCGCTCCACCGGATCCCATCCGCCGGGCCGCGCCGCATCGTAGCCGTGTTTGAAATGCTCGCGCAGTTCGGCGCCGCGCTTGCCGGCGGAAAACAGTCCGGCCACCGGTGTGGGATGGATTCCCGGGCCGACGAACATCCACACCGGCCCTCTCTTCTCCTCGCTCAGCACCACGCGCGGGGCAACGTCGCGGTACTTGCGATCGAGACGTTCGAGCCACAAATCGGCCGGCTCGGTCATATGAGAATCGGCGGAAATGACTCTGCGTGGGGTCATCGTCCTGGTCCTCCTGGCTTCTCTGGCTCCCGCTTAGGCCGGCGCCGGATCAAAGTCAAGGGCGTCGAGGCCGAGACGACACGGGGGGTCGCCAGATGCGCCATCACCTTGCGCCAGCGCTTCGGCCTGCTCGATTTCATCGCAGACCGGACGTGCGGCGGACGGCGCCGCTACCGCCCGCGCCCGCTCCCGCAGGGCGCCGATGCGTTGCTCGGCGCCGCCCCAGCGCGGAAATAGCGAAGCAGGCGCAGGTCAACAACGCCGGCGAAAGTTTGCGCGACTCGCGGCATGGAACCGTGGCGCTGGCCATCGGCGCCTAAGCAGGCAAGCGCTGACTGTCGGCCTGACGAGGCGGCGCGCCACAAGGCTTACGGCGAGTAAGGCGCCTTGACCATTACCTGGAGAAATTCCTCCTCGGCCATGAGGTCGAGCAGTTTGGGCGCGACGTCTGCCATTTTGGGATTGGCCGCCAGCGAACCCATCAAGGCCGGCACGGCGTTGGCGTCTGGAACTTACCAGATATCGACAATCGTGCTGGTGTGGCCGATCAGGCCCTGGTAGGCGGCGACCAGTTTCCATCCGCCCTTTTCCATTTCAGGGACAATGCGGCCCAGCAGTTCGTAGGCTTCGAACAGTTTGCCGGGTTTTATCTTGATGGTCGCGTGAACGTAAAGTGCCATCGGCGTTTCTCCCATTAAGGACCTCGGGGATGTCCGGGTTTTATCCGGCGGCGATCGCTTTTGCAACGACCGGCGCGCGCGCTTGACCGCGCCAAATCCCGCCGCCTAACTTACGCCAAACCATTGAAAGGAACGCGATAGATGGAAGCGCACGAAGCCAGACTGATTCGCGAGCTGGCCGATCGCGAGGCAATCAGGGACCTGATGTACCGTTACGGCCGCGGCGTGGATACGGTCAACCTGGAGATGGTGTTGTCGACCTTTGACGATCCTTCCAACCTCGTGGTTCAGATCGGCAGCGGTCCCCAGGAGCGTCACGACGGGCGCAAGGCGGTCGAGGAATTTTACAAGGGTAGGGCGGTGAATAACCGGGCCAATCGCCTTCTTCGCCATCGCTACAAGAATCCGCTGATCGAACTGAGCGGGGATACGGCAACTGCAAGCGTTTACTGGGACGAGATCCGCGAGGAGAACAACACGCTGATCCAGGCCGGCGGCACCTATTTCGACCGGCTGCGCCGGACCCCGGAGGGATGGAGATTCTCGGAGCGGCTGATCCGACTGGCCTACAGAATCAAGCTTGCGCGCAACACCGAGGAAGCAATCAAAGCGGGAGACGTGATGCTGGCTCCGCGCTAAGGCGCCTGCGCCGGTCTGCGCTGACGCTCCGCCCGCAGCGCAGGGAGGGCTTTCCTCAGGCGCGCCAACTATTGCCCCAACGGTCGAGGCAGGCCACTTCGCTCAGCGGACGGCGCTTGACCGGACCGTGACCGAATCCTGGTTGCGGATATCCGATGGGCAGCATTGCGTAGGTTACGAACTCCGGCGGCAGGCCCAGCGCGGCGCGCACGTCGTCATTGTAATAGGCATGGATCGTCGTCAGCACCGAGCCAAGTCCCAATGCGCGGCATGCCAAAAGCATGTTCTGCACCGCGGGATAGATGCTGGCGCCGGAGATTATCGCTCTGGCTGAGGCCACCCTTTGGGCATCCTCGGCCGGCGGTTTGAAGCCGGCGGACGCAATCATCAGACCCGCGATGATCAGGACCGGCACCTCGTGCAGATGATTGGCCAGATGTTCGGCCGCGCTCATCATCCTTTTGTAGCCGGCCGCGCTCTGATGCGGCGCCGGCTTCCGCTCGCGGTACATCGCGGTCATCAGGGTGAAAGCGCGCCGATAGATCTCGGCGACGCGCCGGCGCTGATCGGCGTCCTTCACCACGACAAAGGCCCAGTTCTGCGTATTGCTGGCCGAAGGCGCCCTGATCGCGGCGTCGAGGATGCGGGTTATGAGTTCGTCCGCCACCGGCTCCGGCTTGAACCGGCGCAGCGCACGCGCGGTCTGGATCGCTTCGAATAGCCCGATTTCGTCCATCGTTCTCAATCCCTTTGCCTGAAGCTGGCGCCAGTATAGCGCAACGCTCCATGCGAGCGCGCCGCGGCGGCGCAGATTTGCACTTGAATCCAGGCGCTCCAACTCGATCAACGGCCGCGCGTGGCGCCGGGCGTCTTTCAAATCGCGGTAGCGCTCTCATACACCGGCCCCATCATCAGGCGCAGCAGCCGTTCGCTTGCCCACAGCCGCTCGCCGGCAAGTCCGGTTTTGCCGAAAAGCAGGATACCGATAATTGCGTGATTCTCTTTGCGGCCGTCCGGGAGGCGGAGATGAATTATATATTCCTGGCCAACGCCTTCGTTGCTGATCCATTCGCTGCGCATCTCATAACCTTCCACCAGCGGCTGGAAGTTATTGAAAAAGTGCTGATAATAACGGCGTACGGCGTCCATCCCCCGCAACACCCGGCCTTCGGGCTGTAATTCATACACCGGATCGGGCTCCAGCGTTCGCAGGGTCGCTTCGAGGTCGCCGCTGCCCTCGGCAGCCGCATGGGCGTGAGCCAGCTCGATCATATCTTCCCGCATCGCCTACCTCGCTTGCATCGTTTGTGCGCGCCTGGATTGTAGCAGAGATCCTCAAGCTCGCCGGCCCGCGGATGACGGGCCGCCGACTTCGAATGAAGCATTGTCAGTTCCGTGCGAATGCCAGTCGCTCCCTTCACAAACTCTTTTTTTTCCAACCTTCGCTGCTCCTGCAATGGGTCTGGAATGGGGGAGAGGCACGGATAATGGTAGTGTTTTCGCCGTGGACGTTTACAGCGCGATCGTTCTGGCCGGAGGACGCAGTTCCAGGATGGGGACCGACAAGGCGGCGTTGGCCTGGAAAGGGGCGACCTTGATTCAGCATACGGTTGCGGAGCTGAGCCGGCTGTTTGAAGACGTTGTAGTTGTGTGCCGCGCCGAGCAGGCCGGCGTTGTGACAGGTTCAGGGGCGCGCGTTGTGTTTGATGACCAGCCCTTTGAGGGTCCGCTCAAGGCTCTGCGCCTTGGACTTGATGCGATCAAGGGCGATGTCGCGTTCGCCTGTGGATGCGATCTGCCCTTTTTGAATGCCGAGCTGGCCAGGACGTTGTGCGCGATGGCGGCTGGCTATGAGGCGGCGATTCCTGAAATCGAGGGGCGGTTGCAGATGCTGCATGCTGCGTATTACCGGAGCTGCGCGCCGGCGCTGCAGGCAATGATCGAAGCCGGGCGGCATAAGTTGCAGGAAGTGGTGCCGCGGCTGCGGGCGCGTATCATCAATGAAGACGAACTGCGCGGCTGCAATCAGCCTCTGGTAAGCTTCCTCAACGTCAATACGCCCGCCGATTACGAACTGGCGCTGCGGCTGGTCGAGATAAAAGCGCGTTCCTGAGAGGTCTGCATAGGTGAATTTGGAACGCAATCGGCCGCCCTCGGGCGCTTGAGCGGGATGCGGGCGGGGTCTATTTTTCTGCACGGTGAGCGACAAGACGACAGCCGTCACTGGCAGGAAATTGCTGATCGCGGAAAAATTCGGTCCGCTTCACGGCACGCGCATTATCTCCTCCGGTGTTTTTATCGCGGGACCGTTCGCTTCGGAAATCGCCGCCGAATGGGGCGCCGAGGTGATCCACATCGAGCGCGCCGGTGAAGGCGACCCCTACCGTTTGGCGGGAATCCGGCTGCCCAACAAGGATAAATCCAAGCCTGCGGTTACGACCAACTGGATCCAGGAACGGCGCAACATGCTGGGAGTCACGCTGGATCCCTCCAAGCCGCGCGGACGCGACCTCTTTCTCAAGCTGCTCTGCCAGGCCGATGCCTGGATCGAATCGTCCAAGCCCGGCACCTTCGCGCGTTGGGGGCTGGACGACGCCGCGATTCTCCAGGCTAATCCGCGCCTCGTCATCGCGCATATTTCCGGCTATGGGCACTCCGGCGATCCCGACTACGTGCCGCGAGCCTGTGTCGATTCGACCGCGCAGGCGTTTGGCGGGATGATGTACCAGATGGGCTTTCCCGATCCTGAGCCGCCGGTGCGCGCGCAGCCCTGGACCGCCGATTACGTCAGCGCCTTTTGCGCGCTGTCCGCCACGCTCGCCTGCATCATGCACGCCCGAGCGACCGGCCAGGGTCAGTCGATCGACGTGGCGATGTTCGAAGTGATTCACAAGATCCTTGGGCCCACGATGCTCGAATACTTCGAAACCGGGTTGATCCGCGAGAGGGTGGGCAACCGCGCCACCGCGATCCAGCCGCTGGATACTTTTCGTTCGCGCGACGGATGGTTGATGGTTGCGGCGGCGCTCCCCGCTCATGGCGACAAAATCTGCCGTCTGCTCGGACTCGATCCCACAGCCGAGAAGTGGCAGGGCATCACTTATAAAGTCGGCACGGCCGAGGGATGGGAATTCGACGCGCTCTTTCGCGCCTGGGTGGCGGATCGAACTTCGGAAGAAGTGCTGGCGGTGATGCGCGATCTCAGCATCCCGTGCGCCAAAGTGATGTCGAGCAGGGACATGGCCGAGAACCCGCATTATCAGGCCCGCGGCATCCATATCCAATGGGAAGACGAGGAGGCCGGCAAAGTGCGCGGCACCGGAGTCGTGCCGCGGCTTTCGGCGACGCCGGGCAGGATTTGGCGCGGTTCACCGGCTCTGGGTCAGGATAATCGGCTGGTCTATGGCGATCTGTTGGGGCTCAGTGCGGATGAAATCGAGATGCTTCAACGCGACGGCATCATCTAACCGGGTGCCTTAACGGCACAGGAGGCAAGGCCAATGCGGACACCTGGAATTCTGGTGATGGCCGGCGGCGGCAAGGACAATTTAAGCCGCGTTTGCGGATATGCCAAAACGGCCGAAGAGATTGGCCTGCGCAGCTTTTTGGTAACGGAAACGCCGGCCACTGACTCACTGGCCGTCGCTCAGCATATCGCGTCGATTACCAGGCGCATCGAGGTCGGTACCGGGATCGCGAATATCTACACCCGTCACCCGTCGCTGCTGGCCGGCCACGCGATGACCATCGACGCGTTGGCGCCGGGACGCCTGCTGCTGGGCCTCGGCACCAGTCATCAGCCGGTCAATGCGGCTTATGGAATCAGCATGGACAAGCCGCTGGCGGCGTTGCGAAATTGCGTCGCGACCTTGCGCAAAGCCTTTGCGGGAGAGCCGCTAATCAATCGTCCCGGATTCACGCCGCCCAGGGCGGAAGGCAGAATTTCCGTTTACATCGCGGGCATTTCCCCGGGCAGTATCCGGTTGACGGGGGAGATTGCCGATGGCAGTCTGCCACTGAATTATGGTCCTCGTGGTTTGAGCGAAGTGGTGGACGGCATCAAAAGCGGCGCGCAGCGCGCCGGCCGCGATAGCGGGCAAGTGGCAATCGCGCTGATTATGCATTGCTGCGTATGCACCGATCGGGCGGTGGCGATGAAGTCGGTCAAGAGCACCCTCGCGATGTATGGTTCGATGCCATTCTACAACCGCCTGTTCGCGCGCCAGGGCTTTGTGCGCGAAGCCGAGGGCATCATGAACGCGGCGAGCAGCGGCAATATGGCGGGAGCCGCCGCGGCGGTTTCCGACCATATGGCTGAAGAGATTGCGGCAATGGGCAGTGCGCAGGATTGCAGGAAAAAGCTCGAAGAGTTCGAGCGCGCGGGCGCCTCCTGGGTTCTGCTCTATCCGGTCCCGATCGAGGGCAGCTATGACCGCGGCGTGCGCGCGGTGCTCGAGGCTTTCTCCTGAACGGGCATCACGGTTTAAGAGGCACGGTGGGGCGAGGTTGTTAACCGCGATGGATTGTACTGCTCGATCGATTGATTGGTTCGAGAGACGGGCTGAGGCTTTGGCAATCGGTGGCGGCCGGATTCGAATTACTCAATCTCTATACTTGGTTTTTTTCTGGTTAACCGCATTATTACTAACTTGGTTACAAATGTCATTCGGCTCCGATGCCGGGCAATTATCGCAACCGTTTCGCTTGAGCCGAAGCGGTGATTTCGTTTGTGATCGGAGCCGCAATGGGGTACATAACCATCGGCCGAGCGCTCCGCGGAGCGCGTTGCGGCGGTTTGACGATCCGCATTTATCGCGCTCCGAGGGGACTGACCGTATTGCTCCGGACTGCGAGCCAATTGGATTGTTAAGCCGACCGATGGGAACGGCCGCTAACCGGAACCCAGAACCCCTGATTTCCGTTTGTTGAGGGCAACCGGGATCCGCCTGGATGGATGCACATGCGCGCGTTCAAAATGATACGGTTTCCACCCGCTCGACCGGTTTTTTCACGACGACCGGAAAAAGTTCTTGCTTCGTATCGCACATCGTCCATTAATAGGAAGACATGCTTATCATAAAAACCTGTACGCATAAGACGCTCGAATACCTCCCCGCTCGGCGCACGGCCCTTCGCACGAGTCTGGTGGTGGTGGCAACTGTCGGCCTGGTCCTCTCTGCCCTGGCGTCAGCCCGGGCATTTACCGCCGAACAGGTGAGCAAAGGGCGCGAGATCTTTCGCCTCCAGTGCGCGCGATGTCACGGGCCGTCCGGTGAAGGTATCCGGGACATATATCGCGGGATGACGGCGCCGCCCTTGATTGGGCCGACCGCGTTTCCGGTGGATCCGCGCGCATATCAGAAAATGCGCCATTTTCAATTCCACACGGTGCAGGACATTTATGAATTTGCCTCCGCGGTGATGCCTGCGGATCAACCCGCCAGTCTCACTGCCGAAGATTACTGGGACGTTATCTCCTACCTGCTCAACGCCAATGGGATGGCGGTAAACGGTCAGCCGCTCGATCAGGAGTCGGCGATGCGCATGTCGCTGGCCAAACTCCAGGCTCGCGCGGAGCAGCCCGGTGCGGTTGCGCATCTGCTGCCGGCTCCGCTGGGCAATACTCCTGAACTGGAAGGTCAGGTCGTTCCCGAGGGTCAGGCCAGTACGGGCGATCAAGGCAATACTGACAAATGAAGTACGGCGCGATAGGTGTAGCGGTCCTGATCCTGATCGGCGGAATCTCGATGGCCCTGCTTTCGCAACGGCCATGGCTGGCGCGTTCCGATGTGGTCCAGCCGATCCCCTTCAGCCATCGTATTCACGCCGGGATCCGTCACATCCCCTGCCAGTACTGCCATGAATACGCGCGCCGATCGGAAAATTCAGGAGTGCCGCCGATAGAGCGCTGCGTTGGCTGTCATGCCAGTCTGGCGCAGCAGTTCGCGCTGCATCCGGTGGACAAGCCATGGATCGATCATGAGCAGGCGGCCTTCGACGTGCGCTGGAATCGCGTTTATACTCTGCCCGATTTCGTGCGCTTTTATCACTCGCCACACATTCACGCCGGCATCGCTTGTCAGCGCTGTCATGGCCCGGTCGAGACCATGGATCGGGTTACTCCAGTATACGAGATAAATATGGGTTTTTGTCTCAACTGCCATACACAGAGGCACGTCAGCATCGAGTGCTCGACTTGCCATTACTAAGGTCAACACCGAATGCCGGTTGAAGTATCCAGACGCTCATTTCTGAAGCTGGCCGCCGCCAGCGGCGCCGCCGCCGCGGTTCCCGGGTGCAAACCTGCCGCCCGCCATCTGATTCCCTACGTCATACCCGACGACGACGTCATCCCGGGAACGCCGGCGTTCTTTGCCTCCTCGTGCAACGAATGCGCGGCGGGCTGCGGCGTGGTCGCGCGCGTGCGCGAAGGCCGGGTAATCAAACTGGAAGGCAACCCCGTCGATCCGATCAGTCAGGGCGCGTCGTGCGCCCGTGGTCAGGCCGCCTTACAGGGTCTTTACAATCCCGATCGTCTGCAGCGGCCCCATCGGCGCGGCGCCGACGGACTTATCAATCCGATTCCCTGGGACGCGGCGATGGGCCAGATCAACAAGGCCCTGCGTGAGGCCGCCGCCGGCTCCGATCAGATCGCGTTTATCGGACCGCCGATGGGTCCGGCTCACGAGTGGATGGTTGAGCAATGGATAGGCGCGCTTAATTCCCGCATGCGCGTGGCTTATGCGCCGCTCGATGGCGCGCAGCAACGCGCGGCCATGCAATTGTGTTTCGGTCGGGAATTCGTCCCTGCTTATCATATCGATCGGGCCGAGGTACTGCTCTCGCTGCGCGCCGATTTTCTTGAGACCTGGGGATCGCCCGTGGAACTGGCGCGCCAGTACGCCGTTTTTCATACCCCGGTAAATCCGGGCGCCAACGCCAAATTCGGACTGGCGTATTACGTCGGTCCCCGGATGAGCATCACCGCCGCCAAATGCGACTACTTCCTGCCTTGCCATCCGGCCTACGAGGCGGCCGTCGGATTGGCCATCCTGAGAGTGATTCTCGATAAAGGCCTGGCTCATCCTGCTCCCGGACTGGACATGCAGGCCCTGCGCAATCTGGTGGCGCCCTTCGATCCGGCCGCGGTTGCCACCAAGGCGGGCATCAGGGCCGAGACCATCGAAAAGATGGCGCAACAATTCGGTCAGGCTGACGGTGCTGTGGCTTTGGCCGGCAGCGATGACGAGGCGGCGCACGTTGCCGCCTGGCTGCTTAACGCGGCCACCGGCAATCTGGGCAAGACCGTCGATCTGTACGAACCTGAAACCCCGGCCGGTGCGCCGGCGCAAAATCTTGATGTCGCCGTCCAAGCGATGCACGACGGCAAGATCAAGGTCGCATTGATCGCGAATACCAATCCCCAGTTCTCCGCGTCGCCCCAGGTGCATTTCGGCGAGGCCTTACGTAAGGTGCCGCTGGTGGTGTGGTGCGGCAATGTCCCGGACGAGACCGCCCAGCTCGCGCATCTGCTGCTGCCTGTCAATCACTGGGTCGAAGATTGGGGCGATACATGCGCGCGTCCGGGAGTTTACGGTTTGCGCCAGCCCACCATGACCCGGGTGGTATACAGCAAACCGCTGGGCGACATCCTGATCGAGACCGCGCGCGCAGCGGCGCCCAAAGCGTCCGCTCTTCCATTTGAAAATACGCAGGATGCGGTGCGGGCGTTCTGGCAGCAAAGATTCAAGAACCACGTGGGGGCCGAAGGTTTCGACGCGTTCTGGGATCAGGCACTGCGCGAGGGCGGTTATTTTACCAACGTCAAACCCGCCGCAGTTAAATTGCAGCCCGCCTTTTCTCAGAGTGCAATCAAGTTGCCCGAAGACCTCGAGGGCGCGGAGCTGATACTCAACGCGTTTCCCCATCCTTATCTCTATGACGGCAGCGGTGCCGACAAACCGTGGCTGCAGGAAATTGCTGAACCGGTCAGCCAGATCGTCTGGGATTCGTGGGCCGAAGTCCATCCTGATACGGCGAAGCGGCTCAACGTCAACAAGAACGATCTAATCCAGCTCACTTCGCCGCTGGGCACGATCGAAGTGCCCGTGCACATTACCACTGGTGTCCATCCTGCCGCCATTGCGGTGCCGATCGGGCAGGGACACACGAGTTATGGCCGCTATGCGCGCAACCGCGGCGCCAACCCATGGGCGGTGCTGCCGCCGGGGCGGCTGACTATTGCGATCAAATACAACCGTGGCGTCGGCCAGCGCGAACTTGTCAGTCCCGTCTACACGGGAGATATGTACAACCGGCCGATCGTGGAGACCATGACGCTGGCCGAATTTCAACGCGGGGAGAAGCCGCAGCCGTGGGAAGAGCCGTACCCCTCTCCGTCGGAGCTGTATCAGCCGGTAGTCTATCCGAAGCACGAATGGGGAATGACTATCGACTTGAACGCCTGCACCGGATGCGGCGCATGTATCGCCGCCTGCTACGCGGAAAACAACGTTCCCTTCGTGGGCAAGGAAGAAGTCAGGCGCGGTCATATCATGCAATGGATCCGGCTGGAGCGCTACTTGCCCGAGACCGCTGATTCGCCGACGCTGCTGACGATGCCGATGTTATGTCAGCAATGCTCGCATGCCCCCTGTGAACCGGTATGCCCGGTGTTTGCCGCGGTGCACAGCAATGAAGGGCTCAATCTCCAGGTGTACAACCGCTGTATTGGCACCCGGTACTGCGAAAACAACTGTCCTTACAAGGTCCGGCATTTCAACTGGTTCAAGCCGGCATGGCCCAAACCGCTCAACCTGCAACTCAACCCCGACGTCACCGTGCGCGGCGCCGGCGTGATGGAAAAGTGCACGTTCTGCGTCCAGCGGATCCGTTTCGGAGAAATCCAGGCGCTCACCGAGAACCGCAACGTACGCGACGGCGAGATAGTTCCGGCTTGTGCCGAGGCCTGCCCCAGCCGCGCGATTACCTTCGGCGACATGAAAGATCCTGACAGCGCGATGATGAAGCGGCGGCGCGAGCACGAGATTCGCGTCTACAAGGCGCTGGAGCCGCTCAATACCCTGCCGGCGATAACTTATTTGCGCCAGGTTTACAGACCGAGAGGAGAAGTCTAAGTGGCTGCCGTCCCTCAGCCTGATTATCACGAGATCGACCGCACGGTGATGCGCACCCTGGAGTGGCCGGGGTGGAAATACTGGGTTTGGATCGGCTTTCTGTTTACCGTCGTGGTCTGGGCCGGTTTGTGCTGGGTGAATCAGATTTACAACGGTCTGGGCGTAACCAACCTGAAACAGCCCAACATGTGGGCGATGTACATCACCAATTTCGTCTTTTGGGTCGGAATCGCCCACTCCGGCACCCTGATCTCCGCGATTCTGTATCTGTTTCGCAGCCGCTGGCGGACCGCCGTTTACCGTATCGCCGAAACCATGACGGCGTTCGCGGTAATGACCGCGGGATTGTGTCCGTTGATGCATCTGGGGCGCGTATGGTTTTTCTATTGGCTGTTGCCTTACCCCAACGAACGCTGGCTGCAGCCTGATTTCCGCTCGCCGCTGGTCTGGGACGCGTTTGCGGTCAGCACCTACCTGACCATCAGTATCCTGTTCCTGTTCATGGGATTGATTCCTGACGTGGCCACGGCGCGGGATGAATCCACCGGATGGCGCAAGTTCTTCTATGGACTGGTGTGTTTGGGGTGGCAGGGATCGGACGATCAATGGCGCCATTACAAGGGCGTCTACCTGCTGTTGGCCGGATTGGCCACGCCGCTTGTCATCTCGGTTCACAGCGTGGTGTCGTGGGACTTCGCAATGGCGCAGCTTCCCGGATGGCACAGCACGATCTTCGCCCCCTATTTCGTCGCCGGTGCGATTTTCTCAGGCTGCGCGATGGTCTTGACGCTCATGATCCCGGTGCGCAAATGGCTCGACCTGGAAGACCTGATTACGCCATGGCACATCGATAACCTGGCGCGAATCGTTCTGTTCACCTCCCTGATAGTTACTTACTCGTATCTGGTCGAGTCATGGATGGCCTGGTACAGCAAGGACCCGTTTGAAGTAATGACTTTCCATGAACGTTACTTCGGGCCTTACGGATACCTGTTCTGGCTGATGGTCTTCTGTAATTGCATCGTGCCGCTGCTGCTATTTTCGGCCAAGGTCCGGCGCAATCTCACGCTGCTGTTCATCATCTCCTTGTTGATCAATGTGGGCATGTGGCTGGAACGCTACGTGATTATTGCCGGATCGCTGGCTACTAATTTCATGCCTTCGCAGTGGGGATTCCACACTCCGAGCGTCACCGAAGCCAGCCTCACTGCCGGCACTTTCGCCTTTTTCCTGATGATGTTCAGTTTGTTCGCCCGCTTCCTGCCGATTATTTCGACGACCGAGTTGAAGGAAGGACTGCGATGGCTGCGGCAGGCGCTGCGCCAGGAATCCGCGGAGGCAGCATGAGCGATCCGGTTCGGATATTGGGAGTATTCACGGACGAAGAGGAATGCGCCGAGGGAATCGAAAGCCTTCGGCGGGCCGGCTACTCGAAGCTGGAGGTTTTCTCTCCGATTCCCAGTGACAGAGTGCTCGAAGCCCTGGCGCTCAAGAAAAGTCCGGTGCGGGTTTTCGTGCTCGTCGGCGGTATTCTGGGTGCGCTGAGCGGATTCGCTCTGACTATCGGCACCTCGCTGACCTGGCCGCACGTTGCCGGCGGAAAGCCGATTATTTCGATAACACCCTACATTGTAATCGCCTATGAGCTGATGATTCTGCTGGGCGGACTGTCCGGTATCGCAGCATTCCTGCTGTTCGGCCGTTTGCCGGCGGCGGAGTCGAAAATCGGATACTCGGAAAGATTCAGTGGCGACCGCTTCGGCGTATGGGTGACCTGCGGACCCGATCAGACGGGGCGTGCGGAGTCGCTGCTGAGAAATTCCGGCGCGGAGGAGGTGGAACGTGAAACGGCCTGAAGCGCCGGTGTGGTGGCTCGGTCTTGTCGTCTGCGCATGGCTGCTGCTTGCAGCGCATAGCGCCGGCGCATTTCCCTGGAGTATTGACATGTTTCGCGGCGAGGCCGTGCAGCCATTGTCGGAAGCGCCGCGCAATATGCCCGCCGGCACCCTCGCCATCAATGGAGTCCCTCCGATGAGCCGTGAGGTTGCCGCAGTCACGCTGCACAATCCACTTAAGCCCACGCCTGCGGTGCTGGCCGCGGGCAAGGACCTTTTCGATACCAATTGCGCGGTGTGCCATAACAACGACGGACGCGGCGGCGGCCCGGTGGGTTTCCTTTTGCGTTTACCGCCGGCCGACCTCACCAGCGGGGTCGCGGCGCAGCGCAGCGACGGCTACATCTACGCGACGATTCGCAACGGCAGCATCGTGATGCCCGGTTATGGTGATGCGATGTCGTCCCACGAGCGATGGGAGGTCGTGCTCTACGTGCGCTCGCTCCAACAGCAGGCAAACGCGGCGCGCGCTGTTCCGCAACAGGCAGGCCCGATTCACCCGGTTCCACAGAAGGTAAGCGCGAAATGAACGGTGACCGTCGCATCACTCTCTTGTTGTTAGTCGCCGTTGCCGTAGGGGTCGCCGCCTTCGTGGCCGGCCTTTCCGACGGCTCGGCCCAGCGGGTCTGGGAAGTGTTCCTGGTCAACCTGCTGTTCTGGATGGGAATTGCGCAGGGCGGAATTTGCGCGTCAGCGGCCTTTTATCTTGCCAATGCGCGCTGGGGCGGAGCGAAATTGTACCGCCTGGCAGAATCCTTCCTTGGTTTTCTTCCCCTCAGTTTCCTGCTCTTTTGGGCGTTGTACGCGGGCCGGCACGTCCTGTTCGTCTGGGTGGACCATCCCCTGGCGGAAAAAAAGGACTGGCTTAACGTTCCGTTTTTCTTTGCCCGCGACGGTGCTGCGCTGTTCTTTATCACGGCCCTGAGCTACTGGTTTGTTCGCGTCTCGCGGCGTGAAGAGGTCCGTCGATGGGCCGCATCCACCGGCGACATTGGAGATTCGCCACCGCCAATTCGGCGGGCGGCCGTCTTCATGACGCTGTCGTTCGCGGCGATCTATACCCTGATCGCGTTTGACCTGGTGATGTCGCTGGCCCCGCGATGGCACAGTACATTGTTCGGCGCGTATTTTTTCACCGGCGCCTTCTGGAGCGCCGTCGTTATGATGGCGCTTATCTCGGCAGTGACCGGGCGCGACGTGAGCGACGCAGAAAAACATCGGTACCACGATGCGTTGCACGATATCGGCAAGCTGTTCTTCGCCTGCTCCGTGTTCTGGGTTTATCTGCTGTTCGCGCAGTATATTGTCATCTGGTACGGCGACATGCCGGCCGAGACCTTCTTCGTTGCGCCACGGGTCAACTATCTTCCCTGGGGTGCGCTTGGATGGACCGCCTTTGGACTGGTCTGGGCGGTGCCGTTCTGCGTGCTGATGGGACAGAAACCCAAACGTACCCGCGGTATCCTGGGGACCGTCGCGGTTTTCGGACTGATCGGGATGTGGATCGAACGCTATGTTCTGGTCGTGCCGTCCCTATCGCGCAATCACATTCCTTTTGGATGGATCGAAGTGCTGATCACGCTTGGCTTTCTGGGCGCCTTCGGCTTGACCACGATGCCCGCCCTGCGGGAGCTGCCATGGCCAGCCATGCTGCGGCCAGCGGAAGAAAGGGGTGGAGAATGAGCTTTTGCCTGTCCAACCCGTTGCCTTGCGCGCGCGCCCTGAGCCCTCGGGGTCGGAGTATGGTGAACAACCTGAAAAGCTATTTGCGGCGCGCTGAGTTTGCCGCGCTGGTCGCGATGCCCGTGCTGCTGGCCGGTTGCAATCCGGCGGACTTCCCCGCCAGCACCTTTGCTCCCCGCTCCGACCTGGGTCATTGGGTGCAGGGCGTTTATCTCGAAACCATCGTGTGGGACAGCCTGATCCTGGCCCTGATCTGCGGCCTGATTTTCCTGCTCCTGACCCGCTATTCGACGCGCGCCCGGGAGGATCAACCCGGTCCGCCGCCGCCCCATGGGGAATCGATCGAGCTGGAAATCGCGTGGACCGCGGGCCCGGCGCTGATTCTCCTGTTTATCGCGGTGCCCTCGCTGAGGATCGTCTTCCGTTCGCAACCGGCGACGCCGCCGCCGCATTCGCTCATCATCAACGTCACCGCCCATCAATGGTGGTGGCAGTTCGATTATCCTGGTCTGGGCGTCGAGACGGCCGATGAGGTGCATATACCGGTTGGCCGCCCCGCCCGCTTCCTGCTCAATTCCGCCGATGTGATACACAGCTTCTGGGTTCCCGGGATGGGCGGCAAGCGCGACGTGATCCCCGGTCATGTCAACGAGCTGACTTTTACTCCTGACACCCCCGGCGAGTACATCGGTGAATGCGCGGAATTTTGCGGGCTGTCACACGCCAACATGAAATTCAGGATTTTCGTCCAGACGCCGGTAGATTACGCGAACTGGCTGGCCAATCAGACTTCCGGACCGCGTAACGCCAACCAGGGAGCGGCGGCAGCGGGCGAGCACGTCTTTTTGACCAGCGCCTGCACCACCTGCCATGCTATCAAGGGCGTGTCGTCCGGTTATATCGGTCCGAACCTGACACATTTCGGCAGCCGCACCACTTTTGCAGGCAGCATCTACGTCAATACGCCGGCAAACGTGGCTGCCTGGATCGAAGATCCGGAGGCGCTGAAACCGGGCGCGCAGATGCCGCCTTTGGGCCTGCGGGGCAAGGAGCTGGATCAGTTGGTCGCTTACCTCGAAAGCCTCAAGTAGGGATAAACATGGTCGCTTTACCAAAACATATAGAGGCTGAAGAAAGTTATCTGCACGGCGGCGGCATTCTCAGCTGGTTGACCACAATCGACCACAAGCGCATCGCCGTCCTTTACGGCGTGACCGTGCTGTTCTTCTTCCTGGCGGGCGGAATTGAGGCGCTGTTGATGCGAATCCAGCTCGCGCGCCCCGACAATACCTTTCTAAGCGCGTATCTCTACAACGAGATGTTCACCATGCACGGCACCACCATGATCTTTCTGGTCGTGATGCCGGCGGGACTGGGCTTCTTCGCCAACTTCGTCGTGCCGCTGCAGATTGGCGCCCGCGACGTCGCCTTCCCACGCCTTAACGCACTCAGCTACTGGATCTTCCTGTTTGGCGCGATCGTGCTCAATGTCGGATGGCTGTACAACATGGCCCCCGATGCGGGATGGTTTGGTTACGCGAACCTGACTGAAAGCTATTACTCACCCGGCTTGAACATCAATCTGTGGACGCTGGGGCTGCTGATCTCCGGGGTGGGAAGCGTGCTGGCCGGGATCAACCTGCTTACCACCGTAATCAATATGCGCGCGCCCGGCATGACCTTCATGCGACTGCCGCTGTTCGTGTGGTCGATGATGGTGATGTTCGTTCTGATCCTGGTTGCGTTCCCGCCGTTGACAGTGGGGCTTATCTTCCTCGCCATGGACCGCTTCTTCGGCACGCATTTTTACCGGGTAGTCGCGGGCGCCACGCCGCTTTTATGGCAGCACCTGTTCTGGTTGTTTGGTCATCCCGAAGTGTACATCATGGCGCTTCCCGCCTTTGGCATCATTTCGGAAATCACGCCGACCTTCTCTCGCAAGCCGCTTTACGGCTATCCGGCGATGGCTTACTCGACCGCGCTTATCGGCTTTCTTTCCTACGGCGTATGGGCTCATCACATGTTCGCGGTCGGGATGGGTCCGGCGGCAGACAGCGCATTCGCGTTGACCTCGATGCTGATCGCGATTCCCACTGGCATAAAAATCTTCAGCTGGATTGCGACCATGTGGGGCGGCGATTTGAAGATGAAGACGCCGTTGATGTACGCCATCGCCTTTGTCATTCAATTCACTATGGGCGGTCTCAGCGGCATCATGCATGCGCAGCCGCCGGTTGATTTGCAGCAAACCGATTCCTATTTCGTGGTTGCGCATTTCCACTACGTGCTGTTCGGAGGCACCGCCTTCGCATTGCTCGGAGGCCTGTACTATTGGTGGCCCAAAATCACCGGCAGACTGTTGAACGAAAAGCTCGGAAGACTTCAATTCTGGACCATGGTTGTTGGCTTCAACCTGACGTTTTTTCCGATGCACCTACTGGGAGCCGAGGGGATGCCGCGGCGGATTTACCGCTTTTCCCCGCACATGGGATGGGATTCCGTCAACCTGTTGTGCACGATCGGCGCATTCATAATGGCGGCCTCAGTCGCCATCCTGTTGATCAACATCCTTCTGACCATGCGCGACGGCGAATTGGCCGGACCCGACCCCTGGGATGGCCGCGGTCTGGAATGGAAAATTCCTTCGCCTCCGCCCGCTTACAATTTCAGCACCATCCCGATCGTGCGCTCCCGCGATCAGTTCTGGCATGACAAGTATGGTTATGAGAGCGGCGTCGTGCCGCCTGCTCCCCTGCCCGCGCATGAGAACGAGGACAGCGGGCATATCCATATGCCTGCCCCCTCGATCTATCCGCTGCTCCTTGCTTTGGGCATAACCATGGCGGTGGTTGGAATGCTGGACTGGCTCCGAGTGGCGCTCTGCGGCGCAGCCCTGACCTTATTTTGTGCGATCGCGATGGCGTTCGAGTACCGTGAAGCGGGCTCGGAAAATCCCGAAGCGGTCGGCATCTTTACCGGATTGGATAACCGCAAGGTCGGCGTCTGGTCCTTTATCGCGTCGGAGTCGCTGTTCTTCGCCTCGCTGATTGCCACCTATCTCGTCTACAAGGGGCGCGATCTCGGCGGACCGACCGCGGAGACAATCCTTGAGATGCCGCTGGTCATCGGAACCACTTTTATCCTGCTGATGAGCAGCGTGACGATGGTGCTGGCGCAGGAAGGTTATCGCCGCGGCGATCGAACCTGGGGCCTGCGCTGGCTGTTCCTCACCATATTCTTCGGGTCCGTATTTCTGGCTGGGCAGGTCTTCGAGTTCCACACCTTCTATACCGAAGGAATGTCGCTGGGTACCAACCTGTTCAGTCAAACCTTTTACACGATGGTCGGATTCCATGGCGCTCACGTCGCTATCGGTGTGATAATACTCCTGTCGCTGGTTGGCGCCTCATTTACCGACTGGTTCAAGGAACGCCATCGCGATATCGCGGTGGAGTGCGCCGCGCTATACTGGCATTTCGTCGATATCGTGTGGATCGTAATTTTCAGCATTGTGTACCTGATGAGGTCGATAGCCAAAGCATGAGCCCCCAAGAGCATACGGCTGAAGCCGGCGACCATGATTCGCGGACCTTCGCATACCTGGTCGTCGCCGGCATCCTTGCCTTCCTGACCGCGTTCGAAGTCTGGGTTTCGTATGTCCATGCGTTGCAGCCGGTTCTCGTTCCGCTGCTGGTAGTCCTGTCGGGCGCTAAGTTCGCGTTGGTGGTGCTGTTTTATATGCACCTTCACTACGACAGTTGGGCGTTCAGCGGAATCTTTCTTCCCGGCCTCGCGCTTGCCGCTTCCGTGGTGATTGTGCTGGTGGGTCTGATGGTGAGATTTTTCGCCGGATTTTAATTCCCATGGAAAGCATGCATCCAAGCGTTTTGATTGGCGTCGGCCTGATGGCCGCCGCCTACATCGTGGCCGCGCGCGTCAGCGGCCGCGGTGTTACCAGAACGCAAGCAATCGCGTTTGCCGGAGCCCTAATCGTGATCGTCTTCTCACTGTGCGGACCGGTTGACGAGCTCGAGGATGATCGCCTTTTCGTGGCCCACATGTTCCAGCATCTGATGCTATGCCTGATGATGCCGCCGCTGCTACTGGTCGGTCTGCCCGACTGGATGGTGCGTCCGCTGATACTGAATCGTTGGATCAAGCCGCTGGCGCGCCTGTTCTTCAATCCGGTCATGGCCTTCATGGTTTACAATGCGGCACTGGTCGCGATGCATGCTCCCCGGGTTTACGACCTGATGTGCCGCAACGACGCGTTCCATATCGGCGTTCACCTGGTGTTGATGGCGGTGTCGGTGATTTTCTGGTGGCCGCTTTATAGTCCGTTGACGGAGTTTCCCCGGCTCAGCTATCCGGCTCAGGAGCTCTATCTTTTCCTGGAACTGATTCCCATGGCAGCGGTCGCTGCACCGATTTCGTTTGCGACCTCGGTAATCTATCCCTGGTACCTGGAAGGGCCCCATCCCTTCGGTATGTCGCCGATGGCCGATCAGATAGCTGGGGGACTGCTGATGTGGGTTGGAGCCGGGTTTTATGTCATTTGCGTGGCGACCATCATCTTTCGTCAATGGGCGCAACGCGATGATTGCGACGATCCCACCGCTCGGAAGAGGCTCGAATTGCGCGAACTGCGCGAACTTCGGGTGGTCAGTTCCCGCTAACCGTCGTCACGCCGGTCGCATCCCGTAAATCCGCCGCCGTCTTACATGAAATAGGGCAACGCGATGTCCTTGAAGCGGGCGTACATCAACCAGACCTTGGCGCCCGGCAGGTAAGGGTAATCCACCGGCTTGTTTCCTACCGTCTTCAGCCCGAAGCTCTTGTAAATCGGGTAGAGCGCCTCGACCGGGTTGGTAATGAGCAGTTCCGGGCGGCGCGAGAAAATAAACAGTCGGGCGCCATCGGCGAGCGCCTTGGTTAAACCCCGCTTCTGCACGGCCGGATCGATTACCAGGCCGCCGAACTCGAAAACCTCGCTGGCCATCAGACCCTTGAACAGTTCTGCCGGGTAGAGATGGCCAACGGTAAGTGGAGCTTCCGCCAGAGAGCGCGCCCAGAACGCTCCGACGATCGGGGGACGCTGGCCTTCCGCGCCGCGCTTGATCCAATAAAGTCCGAAATGCTGGGCCATCGGCCACAGGTTCATCAGCACGGGTTTTTCCGTTATGCCGACGCCGGACCATGCGCGCTTATGCAGACGGGCAAGTTCGCGCATCCCCAAAGGCGTGCCAATCGGACGGATTTCAAACCATCCCTCCTGATCACCGATAGCCGGCGGTTCCGGTGGTGTGAAGATACGCTGCGGTGGCATCCGTCAAGATTCTAAAGTGATCCTTTTTCCTCTTCGCAATATCGGGCCACAGGGTTATAAACAGTGTAGCCCCAATTTCGCTTGCTGTTAATTCATCAATTTAGCGCACATTGATGCGTATTCCTCGGATCCGGATAACCGGTCCCTTCGCTCTTTGGGGAAAATCGTGCTAAACGGCATTCGCAGACAGGCTCCGGCATCTGCCTGAAAGGAGTTGCCCAATGAATTACAGGGTCATTTCCGGCGATTCACACGTCAACGAGCCGCCCAATTGTTTCAGGGATCGGTTGCCGAGTCATCTCCGCGAAGCCGGCCCAAAAGTGGTCGAGACCGGCGACGGGGGAGAAGGATGGACGGTCGAGGGCCGGCCGCCGATGCCTTTCGGACTGGGGTCGCTGGCCGGCAAATCGTTCGAGGAATACAGGGACAAGGGCCTGCGCTTTTCCGATTTGCTGGCGGGCAATTACGACCCAATCGAGCATCTCAAGGATCAGGATCGCGATGGCGTTGACGCCAGCGTGATCTATCCAGGTTTTGCGATGGGTCTGCCGACGATCAAGGATCGCGAGCTGCGGCTGGCCTGCTTTCGCGCCTACAACGACTGGCTCTTTGACGACTTTGCCGCCGCCAATCCGCAGCGGATCATCGCCCTGGCGATGTTGCCGGTTGACGACGGTATCGACGTGGCGGTCGAGGAGCTGCGCCGATGCGTCCGCAAGGGCCATCGCGGCGCTATTCTGCCGACTTACCCGGACAAGCTTTTTACCGATCCGCAGTACGAACCGCTATGGGCGGCGGCGCAGGAATTGGACGCTCCGCTGCATTTCCATCGCGCGATTGGCCGCAACATTCCGCGCGGGATGTCGGTCACGCCCCATCCCGGCACGATGGTGGCCAGCATCGTACTGCGCTTTTTCGCCGCCCTGGAGCCGCTGAGCCATATCGTTTTCAGCGGCGCGCTCCATCGCTTCCCCGGACTCAAAGTGGTTTCGGCGGAGAGCGACGGCGGATGGCTGGCGTTCTTCATGATCCTGTGCGATGACCAATTCAACCGCCAGCGCCATTGGAGCAGGCTCGAACTGACCGCGCCGCCCAGCGAATATATCCGCCGCCAGGTTTACATCACGTTCATGGATGACGCGGTCGCCTGCGCCAATCTGAAGTTTACCGGTTCCGACAACCTGATTTGGGCGTCGGATTATCCGCACAGCGTGACCACATGGCCCAATTCGCGCTCCTACATCGAAAAACAGATGGCGCCGTGCACGCTCGAGGAACGCGCGAAACTGTGCGCCGGCAACGCCGTCAGGCTGTACCATCTTGAATAGCGCGAATCGCCGGCCCCTGGTTAAATTCGAACGCAGCTATCGGCCAGGATTCGTTTTACTTTCAGACACTGATCGGTGAAGCGAATGACAAACGCGATTGCGCCGCAGCCGCTTCGCGGTGTGCGGATTGTCGATCTGACCTGGATGCTGGCGAGCGCCGGCACCACCGTTATACTCGCCAGCCTGGGTGCGGAGGTGATTCGTATCGAATGGCCCGGACATCTCGACTTCACCCGCCGCCAGCTCCAGGCCCGGCCCAAACCGCCGCCCCTTGGTCCGTTGAAAGCGCCGGCGGCACCGAAATCGATGCAGGCCGTGCCGGAGGCCAACCTCAGCGGACTGTTCAGCGACCGCAACGCCGGCAAACTGGGCATCACGCTCAATATGCGCGCACCGGAAGGCCTCGAGCTGTTCAAAAAATTGGTCGGAATCAGCGATATAGTAATCGAGGGATTCCGGCCCAACGCAATGCGCAGTTGGGGGCTGGACTACGAAACGCTCAAGTCAATCAAGTCCGACATCATTTATTTACAGATGGCAGGCTTCGGCAGCACCGGTCCCTACAGCGGCTACGCTTCGTATGGACCGACGGCGCAGGTGATGAGCGGGATTGGCGCGCTGACCGGGCTGCCCGAACCGCATCCGCCCACGATGTGGAACCATTCATATATGGATGTGACGCCGCCGTTTTACGGCGCCATGGCCCTGATGGCGGCGCTCTACTACCGCAACCGCACCGGAAAGGGCCAGTATATCGATCAGGCGCAGTATGAACCGGGACTGTTTCTGAGCGGCACCGCAGTTCTCGAGTACAGCGCAAACGGTCGAAGGTCCACGCGCGTGGGCAATCGCTCTCCCTACCTCGACGCCGCTCCACATGGTATCTACCGGTGCGCCGGCGAGGACAACTGGATAGCAATAGCGGTGTTTAATGAACAGGAGTGGACTGCTCTATGCCGGGAGATGGGTTATCCATCGTGGGCGGGTGATTCGAGATTTGCCGACATGCGAAATCGACTGGCTAATCTCGATCTGCTGGATGCGCACCTCGAGGAATGGACGAAAAAGCGCGAGAAATACGCACTGATGTACCAGTTGCAGCAGGCTGGAGTTGCGGCGGGTGCCGTGCAGTCGCCGGGTGACAAGTTCGAGCGCGACCCGCAACTGAAGGTGCGCGGCTTTTTCGTTGATTTGCCCCACACGCGCCTCGGCACCTGGCCGCATACGCGCCATTTTACGCCCAGGCTGACCCGCACTCCCGCCCATCCCGGCGGCATTACGCAGCGCGGAGCGCCGTGCGTCGGTGAAGATAACAATTACGTATTCTCGACCTTGCTCGGTCTTTCCGCCGAAGAGATCGCAGCATATGAGGAACGAGGTATAATCTGATGCCTGCGACCGCCGGACTGCATTCAACACCAGGATGCCTGGACGATGTTCGAGTTCTAGAAATAGGGGACCAGCGTGGTGAGTACTGCGGGATGCTGCTGGCCGGACACGGCGCCGATGTTATCAAGATCGAGCCGCCTACCGGCAGCCCTTCGCGCGCCATTGGCCCCTTTTACCAGGACATCCGTGACCCCGACCGCAGTTTGTTTTTCTGGAACTACAATCGGGCCAAGCGCGGAGTAGTTATCGATCTGAATAGCAGCGAGGGGCGCGACTTCTACACTGCTTTGATCCGCACCGCCGACGCGGTTGTCGACAGCCAGGGACCCGACGTAATGGATCGGTTGGGCCTGGGTTATGACTGGGCGGCCGAAATCAGCCCGAACATTATCTATTGCTCGATTACTCCCTTTGGACTGAACGGTCCGTGGCGGGACCTGAAAGCCTCGGACCTCGTACATTCGGCCCTGGGCGGGATGGCCTACTGCTGCGGCTACGACCCGGTGGAGGGAAACCGATGGGACACACCGCCGTTCAATCCTCTGGGATGGCAAACCTGGTGCAAAGCGGGCGAGCACGCCGCGATGGCCGTGATGGCGGCGCTGCTTTGCCGTCAGATGGGCGGACCGGGACAGTTCATCGACGCCGCGATCCATGACGCGATGGCGCACAGCACGGAGGGCACCGTCCCCCGCTACATCTTCAACGGTGTCGATCAGACTCGGCGTTTGCCGATGCAGGTGCGGTGCGCCGACGGTGTTTACCTCAACGTGCTGGGGTTGCCGCCGGCCGATTTCAAAAAAATATCGGAGATGGTCGCCCGCGACGGACTGGTCGAGGATGCCGAGGCGTTAAGGACGACCGACCCCAGCCGTTTTCAGGCGCTGCCCTCGATGCTCGCGCGATGGGCCGCGCGGCGTCCGGCAATGGAAGCGTTTCGCGCTTTGCAGGGATGCGGCTTGGCGGCCGGCGCGGTCCGCTATGCGGAAGACATGATCGCCGATCCGCATTGCCAGGCCCGGCAGAATTTCGTGGAGATCGAACATCCCGAACTGGGCCGCAGCTTCCTTTACCCGCGCCAACCGCGCCAGCAGGCGGCTACACCATGGCGCAGCGGCCCGCGCGCGCCGCTGCTGGGCGAGCATACCGAGGCCATCCGCCGCGAGCTGCTAACCAAAACTGAATAGATTTCTTTGGGTTCTCCCTGCCACGTTTGCGTGCGAGCGGGTCACTTCGGCAATGGCACCGGTGTCGGCAGCACGAAGTTCTCCGGGTTGGGCGTTGGGGTCGGCGCCGCTCTGACCGCCTCGGCCTGATTGGAGGGTTGGCTTTCATATCCGTCCGTGGTTACGGCAATCACCTGGTAGCGATAGCGCTGGCCGATTTTGGTGTCGGTGTCCAGATAAGAGAAACGGTGCTGCTGGTGAAAGCGTTGGCGGTCGGTAATCGGGATATTTGCCAGGAAAGTGGGCTCGGCGCCGCCGATAGCCCGCAAAATTTCGAACTTGCCAAGGTCGCGCAAGCGAGCGCCGCCCGTATAGCGCTCGGGCCGGCTCCAGCGAAGCCTGATTCCGCTGCTCAGCGCAACCGCTTCCAGGTCGGTTATCCGCTGCGGGCGTACGGCGGAAGGCGGTTGCGGGTGGCTTTTTACCCCGCATCCGGCGCAGATTGCCCCTGACCCCAGGGCGAGCAGCACAATTAACGGCGCAATTTTGCTCATTGGCGTTTCAGTTGCGCCAACCGGCGCCGCACCATCGCCGGACTGGGTCCTCCGATCACCTGGCGGCGGCGCAACGACTCCTCAGCCGACAGCCGGCGCCTGACGCTGCCGGCATGCGCTCCGCAATGGCGCTGCAGTTCCATGTCGCTCAGATCTTCCAGCCGCTTGCCCGCCGCCGCCGCTTCGCGTACCAGGCGTCCGACGATTTCATGGGCGCTGCGAAACGGCAGGCCGCGGCTTACCAGTTCTTCGGCGATGTCGGTGGCCAGTGCGCCGTCTCCCGCTGCCGCCCGCATCCGCTGCGTATCGAATGTCATCCGCGGCCACAATTTGGCCATCAGGTCCAGCATTGGCTTGAGTGTGTCGAGCGCGTCGAAGACCCGCTCCTTGTCCTCCTGAAGGTCTGAATTGTAGGCCATCGGCAATCCCTTGAGAGTCGTTAGCAGCGCGGTCAGATCGCCCACCAGGCGGCCGGTCTTACCGCGGAACAGTTCGAGCAGGTCGGGATTCTTCTTCTGCGGCATCATCGAACTGCCGGTCGAGAATTCGTCGGGCAATTGGAGGAAGCCGAATTCCGCGGTAGCCCACAGAATGATGTCCTCGCTCATACGCGAGATATGGACGCCGCACAGTGCCGCCGCGAAAATAAAATCGGCGGCAAAATCGCGATCCGATACCGCATCCATGCTGTTTTCAGTCAGGCGGGGAAAACCCAGTTCCTGCGCCACCGCGCGCCGATCGATCGGCAAAGTCGTGGCGGCCAGCGCGCCCGCCCCCAACGGCATCACGCGCACGCGCTCGCGAGTTTGCGCAAAGCGTTCGCGGTCGCGCGAGAACATTTCAATATAAGCGAGCACATGATGGGCCAGCGAGACGGGCTGCGCGCGCTGCAGATGCGTGTACCCCGGCATCACGGTCTCGACGTGCGCCTCGGCGACCGCGATCAGGCTGTCTTTGAGGCGATCGAGCAGTCCCAGCACGACGGCGATTTCGTCGGCGAGATACATCCGCAGATCGAGCACGACCTGGTCGTTGCGCGAGCGGGCCGCATGGAGCCTGGCGCCAGCCGCGCCGGCGATTTCGGTCAGGCGCCGCTCGATTGCCAGATGAATGTCCTCGTCGGCCGGATCGAAGATAAAATCCCCCGCCTCGATTTCGCGTTCGATCCGCTTCAGACCCTTGATCATGCGATCGGCTTGCGCCTTGCTGACCAGTCCTGTCTTCGCCAGCATCCGGGCATGAGCGATTGAGCCACGGATGTCATGGTGAAACAGACGGCGGTCGAAAGGCAGCGAAGCGGTGAAAGCCTCAACCTCGGGCAGGCGCGAGAGCTTGAAGCGGCTCCGGATAAGATTGCGCGGTCTTTTTCCGGCCGCCTTGTCGATGCGGTTGTTCACGTCGGCGTTAGCAGCTTGCCTGAAACGCCCATCTGGATAAAGCGCGGCATTTTTGCTTGACGAAAGCGCGGCGAAAACTCAAACTTGGTTTTGTTTGCGAATCCGTCGATCGAGATTGCGTCCCGGGGGAAACGCGCAACTGTGCGATGAAGCATTACGCAGCTGTAAGCATTGTGCCTCTTCGATGTCCGCACAATAAGCTTGCGGCCTGGCGCCTTGGACGGCGGCTTCGGGGAGATCTCAGGCCTTTCGAGATCAGGCAGACATCCGAACAGCCAGGTACTGGACGAAAGGGACGAGCATGCAGGACCCTACTCCGGACGGAATTCAACGCGCCAAGCGGCGTCCGGTCTCGGCCGCGGCGCGCGAAGCGATCCTCAAGGCCGCCGAGGAAGAATTTGCGGAGCGCGGATTCGGCGGCGCGCGCGCGCAAAACATCGCCAGCCGCGCGCGCGTCAATAAGGCGTTGCCGTTTTACCATTTCGGATCGAAAGCCGAGCTCTATGACGAGGTGGTCAGACGAGCGCTGGGCCGCCTGGGCGATTTCATGCGCGACGCCCTGGTGGCGTCCACCCCGCGCGAGCGTTTGAGCCGGTTTGTCCATCGTCTGTTCCAATACCTGGCGGAAAACCCTAACTGGGCCCGCTTGATTATCCGCGAAGTGATCGACGAGCGATCGCGTTCGCGCGCCATCGCCACCGAATACCTCAAGCCGCTGGCCGACGGGGGCCGCGAACTGCTCCTCAACGATATGGCAGCAGGCCGGATGCGCAGAGTTGATCCGGTCCAGGTAATCGTCAGCATCACGGTCGAGACCTTCGGTTATTTCCTGCTCTTTCCGGCGCTGCCCTATTTGGGGGTGGACGATCCGCTCTCGCCCGCCAATATCGCAAATCGCGAGCGGATGGTGATCGACCTGCTCTCCGACGGCCTGGGATTGACCGGTCCTGAAACCGCCTCTTCCGATTAGCGAATCTGCTTGCCGCGGGGTTAATTGCGTGGCGGCCGCGTTTCGCATCGGCAATTGCGTGCCGCGCAGCTCACCACGCCATTGGGATGGCGGATGTGAACGTTCGCCTTGTGCCCGCAAGCACACACTTCGTCCGGCGCTTGCGGCGAAGTCTTAGGGGCCGGCCGCCGGGTCGGAAAAGCTATCACTTTAGCCATCGTGTTCCTCGGACGCGCGGTTTTTGCCGCCCTCGTTTATTTCATACTTCCAACCGGCGAGCGGGAAAAGGTCCCCCTTGTACCGGCCTTCCTGCAAAGGCCTGAAGGCAAACCGGTTGCGCTGCCAAGCAGAACCAGCGCTAATAATCCGAGCAAAAGAAACTCAGTCACCTGGATGGAGCCGATGGTTGTAGAGGTTGCCTACGGTCACGAGATGCTGGCGGTAAACCTGCCGTCCAGTGCGCAGGTTACCGTCATCCGCAAACGGCCGATGCCGAGGTTGACCAATCCCTTGGCTGCCGTGAGCCGCGCACTGGAAGACGCGATTGGTTCGCCCTCTTTGAGACAGCTCGCCCGGGGCCGGCGCAGCGCTTGTATCCTGGTATGCGACATCACGCGCCCGGCGCCCAACGGCCTGTTTCTGCGGCCGATCATCGAATGTCTGCTGCAAGCGGGGGTCGCCCGCGAGGCGATCACGATTTTGATTGCCACGGGACTCCATCGTCCCAACGAAGGCGCCGAACTTGCCGAGGTCATCGGCGATCCCTGGGTGCTCGCGAAGATTCGCGTCGCAAACCATTTCGCGCGCAATGACGATGATCATGTACGGCTTGGGGCAACTTCGCGCCGCGCGACTCCGGTCGCATTGGATCGCCGTTTTGTCCAGGCCGATTTGCGCATCGCCACCGGACTGGTCGAGCCGCATTTCATGGCGGGTTACTCGGGCGGGCGCAAAGTCGTGGTCCCCGGAATCGCTTCGGCCGAAACCATCCGGCGCCTGCACAGCGCGGCGTTCATGGAAGATCCGGGCGCGCGCCAATGCAATCTTCGGGGCAATCCGCTGCACGAGGAGCAGCTTGAAATCGTCGCGATGGTGGGCGAGGTGTATGCGCTCAATACCGTGATCGACGAACAGCGCAATCTGTGCCTGGTAAACTTCGGCGACCTCAACCACAGCCATCATGCTGCGGTCCAGTTCATCCGCGCCAGTTGCGAAGTTCCGATCCCGCGCCGCTTCGCCACCGTGGTCACGTCGGCCGCCGGCCATCCGCTGGACAAGACCTATTACCAGACGGTCAAGGCGATGGTTACGCCGATGGACATTGTGCGTCCCGGCGGCAGCCTGATCGTGGCCTCGGCGTGCTCCGAAGGCCTCGGCTCTGACGATTTTCGCGCCTCGCAGCGCCGCCTGATCGAGATGGGACCGTTATCGTTCCTGCGCAGCATCGCCGGCAAACGCCTGGCCGAAATCGACGAATGGCAGACCGAGATGCAGCTAAAGCCGATGCGCCTGGCGCGAATCGCGCTTTACACCCGCGGGCTGCCAGACCACGACCGGCCGCTTACCGGCGTGACGCTGATCGATTCGATCGACGACGCGGTCCGCGACAGTATTGAGCGCACCGGCGACCCGGGTGTCGCGATTATTCCCGAAGGGCCGTATGTCGTTCCATTTTGCTCATCTTCGTCCGGATAAAAACGGGCCTGAGTCAATCCGGGTCTGAGCCGGGTTCGGCCCGCGATCCTTTTCCGGCTCGGCAGCGATTTCATCTCCCCGGCATGCTGGACCCCGACTGCGGGCGTCCCTTTGCGGGTCGTGGAACGGGTTGATTGAGCCGCGCGCGCAAAAGCATGATTGCTGGATGAGCAGCGACCTTCATCTGGATAGCGGCGAAGTTGCCCTGCTGACCGACCTCTACGAACTGACGATGGCGGCGAGCTATCTCGAGCATGGCTTCAACGATCCTGCCTGTTTCAGCCTGTCGGTCCGGCGTCTGCCGCCGCGGCGCGGATATCTCGTTGCCGCTGGTACGGAGCGGTTTTTCGAGGCCGTCGAGCAATTGCGCTTTGACGCGGCGGCGCTGGAATATCTGGATTCGCTCAAGCTCTTCAAACCCGATTTTCTCGATTACCTGGGTCGCTTCCGATTTACCGGTAGCATCAGGGCGATTCCCGAAGGCACGATCTTTTTCGCTGAAGAGCCAATCCTCGAAATTGACGCGCCGCTGATCGAGGCGCAGCTCCTGGAGACTCTGGCGATAAACCAGGTCGGGGTCGCCACCATGATTGCGAGCAAGGCGGCCCGCTCTTATAGCGCCGCGCAGGGCCGGCGTTTGATCGAGTTCGGATTGCGCCGCGCTCAGGGTGCCGACGCCGGTCTGGTCGCCGCGCGCTCAAGCTACCTGGCCGGATTTAACGGCACCGCCAACGTACTGGCAGGCAAGCGTTATGGCATCCCGGTTTACGGCACCATGGCCCACAGCTACGTGATGGCGCATGAACGCGAGCGCGACGCTTTTGCCGATTTCGCCACGAGCTTTCCCAAGCTGAGCACCCTGCTGGTCGATACCTACGACACGGTGAAGGGGACCGAAAATGCCGCTCAAGTCGCGCTGGAACTCAAACAATCGGGCGTCGAGCTCCAGGGCGTGCGGCTGGACAGCGGCGATCTCGCCGACCTCAGTAAAAGGGTGCGCAAGGCGCTCGATATGCGCGGATTGGCCCAAACCTCGATCTTCGCCAGCGGCAACCTCGACGAGTATGCGATCGCGGAACTGGTCAGGGGCAAGGCGCCGATAGATGCGTTCGGTGTAGGCACCGCGATGGTCGTGAGCGCCGACGCTCCTTCGCTCGATATGACTTACAAGCTGGTCGAATACAAAGGCCGGCCGCGGGTTAAGACCTCGCGCAACAAGGTGACGCTGCCTGGCCGCAAGCAGGTCTTCCGCGCCTGGAACCGTGCCGGCGTTCCCTATCTGGACCTGATTGGCGTAATCGAAGAGAGCCCGAGCACGGTGGCCAGGGAGTTCAAGCCGACCCCGGACAAGATCACGGAACTGATGGTGGCGCGAATGCGCGAGGGACGGCGGATCGAACCCAATCCCACCCTGGCGCAGGCGCGGGAAACGTTCCTCGAAGGCTTTGCCCGGCTGCCACCGCCGCTCAAAGCCCTGGAGCGCCCTGAAGCCTACAAGGTCCGATATACGGCGGCGCTCAACGCGATGCAGGTAAGCGAAAAATTGAAAGTGGCGGAACGCCAGCGCTGAAGCCGCGATGGTTGCGGGTTGTTGCTTCACACTTCGCGCTACGCTCGCTAAGCTTTGAGGGCAGTAACTCAGCGCGTCGGAGGAAGTAAACTGAACTTCCAGCACATCGCAGGTTTCATGGACGGTCATCAGATTTGGGTGTTGGCAAGCCTGGTGGAACTCCTGGTTTTGATCGGGGGCTTCGCCCTGACCTTTTGGCGAATCGGTAAACTGGAGCGGGCTTCCGAACAGGCGCGCAGCGCTGCGCAACGGCTGCAGGATCAGATTGTTAAGTTGATGGCGGTTCAGGAACTGGGCGGTGCCATCTCAACGATCGATGATCTGAGGCGTTCGACCTGCCTGACGCCGGTGCCGGTTCTCCCCGATCGCTACGCTTCATTGAAGCAGGATCTCATCGCGATCCGCGGCCGCATCCCGGACCTGACCGATCAACAACGATCTAAAATTCAGGGCGCAATTCAGCAGCTCACCAACGTGCAAGAGCATGTCTATGACGCGATGGCGAATGGAAAGGCGCCCGCCCTTCATCGGGTCAGCGAGATTATTTCCAGGCAGGTCGACGAACTGGGACGGATACTTGCCGACTTGAAGGATCAGATTGATCGGCCTGGGCGATAAGATGGCGGACAAGTTGATACAAATTGCGGAGCTGGTTTACCAAAAGACCGCAAATGGCGAAATAAACTGGGAAAAAACGCCCGACGACAACACCTTCCAGACCTCGTTCCCCAGGTACTCAGTTCTGGTCCAGGACGCCAATGACACTATCGTCTTTAAAATCTGCAACGAGGAAGGCCAGGTGATCGAGCGATTGTCCGAAGGCCAGGCCTCAAATGCCGGATTCGCCAACCTGAGAGACCTCTACGTCACCGCCCGCCGCACCGCTATGGGCGTCGATGAGGCTCTCGATGAAATCCTGCAGACGCTCGCCCGCAGAAGTTAGAAAAGCACGCCCATTTCGATTTCGGTTTGCTTTCCGAGTAAGACAGGTTCGTACAATCCGACGTGAAGCGGCTGCGTAAGTCCACCGTGGCGGTCACGACTTGCAGCGGGCCAGCAGTTGCGCCGATTCCAGCAGGCATCGTTCCGTCGTCGGCCAGTCGATGCATGGATCGGTAACCGATACTCCATACTTGAGCGCGCTGCGATCGCTGCTGAGTTTCTGGTTGCCCGCCTCCAGGTTGCTCTCCAGCATCACGCCCATGATCGAGCGGTTGCCCGCCGCGATTTGATCGATCAGCGCGCGCAGCACTGCCGGCTGCCTGGTGTAATCCTTGTTGGTCTGGGCATGCGAACAGTCCACCATCATGCGCGCCGGCAGACCCGCCGCAGCCAGCATCTGCTCGCATTCGCGGATACTGGCGGCGTCATAGTTGGGTTTGACGCCGCCGCGCAGCACCACGTGGGTGAGCGGATTGCCCGTGGTGCGGATGATCGCGGTCTGTCCTTCCTGGTCGATGCCGATAAATGAATGCGCGCCGCGGGCCGATTCGATCGCATTGATCGCGATGCGCAAATCGCCGTCGGTGCGATTCTTGAACCCCACCGGCATCGACAACCCGCTGGCCATCTCGCGATGGGTCTGCGATTCGGTAGTGCGCGCGCCCACCGCGGTCCATGAGATCAGGTCGGCGATGTATTGCGGGGTGATCGGATCGAGCAGTTCGGTGGCTGCCGCCAGCCCCAGCGAGTTGATTTCGATGAGCAGGCGGCGGGCGATGCGCAGTCCCATTTCCATATCGCAACTGTCGTCCATCCGGGGGTCGTTGATCAGCCCCTTCCACCCGGTGGTGGTGCGCGGCTTTTCGAAATAGACGCGCATCACGACGTGGATGCGGCCGGCAACCCGGCGGGCCAGATCGGCCAGGCGCCGCGCGTAATCGATCGCCGCGTCGGGGTCGTGGATCGAGCAGGGGCCGACGATTGCCATCAGGCGTGGATCCTCTCCGCTGATAACCCGGCGGATGGTTTCGCGCGAGTCGGCGATCCATTGCGCCATCTCATCGGTCAGCGGCAGCTCCTGCTTGAGCGCGCGCGGCGCGATCAGCGGCTGGGTGGCGGCGACATGTACGTCGTGAATCCTGGGTTGCATCTCAATCCTGGCCGCCCTGCCGATGCGAACTTCAGCGATAAAATCGGCAGGGTTGCGTTAGGTATTTTTAACGGAAAGCGCGCACCTGATGAAAGTCCATCCGGCCTCCTCACAGGGATCATTCGAACTTGACCAGCAGCCCCCGCCGGCGCGCCGACTCGAAGATCCATCTGAAGAACATCGCCGCGGCGCCGAAATACATCACGTTTAGCGCCAGCGCGCACCAAAAACGCGGCGGCGAGAATGCGCCTGCGGCCAGCACCTGGCGCATCCCCTCGAACGACTGCGTCGTCGGCAGCAGCGAGGCTACCAGGCGCAGCGGGCGCGGCAGCGCGCTCAGCGGATAGAAGACGCAGGAGACCGGCTGCAGCAGCCCGGCAAAGCTCCACGCCAGACCCTGGACCTTGGTCGTGTAGCGGAAAATCAGTCCCGAAGTGAACACGCCCAGGGCCAATCCGAACAACATCAGGTTGAGCATGTAGGGAACCAATTGCGGCAGAGCAGGAAGGATGTCGAACGCATAGCAGGTCCACGCGATCAACGACGCGCAGCCCGCGCCCGCCGCCACCTTGATCAGGTTCACGACCACCAATCCGCACAGGTATTCGGTGACGTCCAGCGGGGCGGAGAACAGGTTGATCAGGTTGCGCGACCACAGTTCGTCGAGGAAGCCCACCGCCAGATCGCGCTGGAAGGCGTAAAACATTCCCCACAAAATTGCCGCGCCCAGCAGGAAATCGGCCAGCCTGTTGCCCCCGCGCCCGCCGTGCGCCAGGTAGATCGTGAAAAAGCCCCACACGATGATGTCGAGGATCGGCCAGTAGACCATATCGGTGATGCGGTCGGCGTTGCGGCGGATCTCGTACAGATGACGGATCATCACCGCCTGGATCCGATGGATTTTCATGGCGCGGACTCCTCCAACCGGGCCACCCGCAAAAAGACCTCTTCCAGCGCCGGTTCGCTGCGCTCTTCCTTGAGGATCGCGCGCGTTATCTCGATCGGACTGCCCTGCGCGATCACGCGTCCGTGATGCATGAACACAATGCGGTTACACAGACGCTCGACTTCGAGCATGTTGTGCGAGGTGCACAAAATCGTGGTGCCGAACTCGCGTTGCGCCTGAAGCAGCACCTGCTTGACCTGCCAGGCGATTTCCGGATCAAGAGAGGCGGTGGGCTCGTCCAGCAGCAGCAGGCGCGGATTGTTGAGCATCGCCTTGCACAGCCCCACGCGCGTGTTCTCGCCCGATGACAGTCTGGCAACCGGCTGGTTGCGCAGAGCGCCGACACCGAACAGCTCCAGCAGCTCGTCGATCCGCTTTTGCGGATGCTCGACGTTGTAGAGCCGGGCGAACACCCGCAGGTTTTCCATCACGGTCAGCCGCAGCGGCAGCGAGACATAGGGCGAAGTGAAATTAATCAGTTGCAGTATATGTTTGCGATAATCGCAAAAGCGCAGGCCAAAGACGCGTACTTCGCCGGCGCTGGGCGTGATCAGTCCCAGCAGCATATGGATGGTCGTGCTTTTGCCGGCGCCATTGGGCCCCAGCAAGCCCAGAATTTCGCCCTGAGCCAGCGAAAAGGAGACATCCTCGACGGCGGTCAGCGCGCCATAGCGTTTGCTCAAATGTTTCACTTCCAGGACCATGAAATTCCTCTTCGAAATGAATCCGGACCGGCAAAAAAAAGCCACGGATGCGCGCTTCGCGCACCCGTGGCCGCTGTTGAGGCGAATGATTGTCAGTCAGTAATCAGCGCTCGAGGCCGGACTGTCCACGGGCTGGCGCGCCGATTTTGCCGGCGCCGCGCGGTGACGTTAATAATCCGCATGGCGTTTTTCAACGCACTCGAAAGTAGCACAAACAAGGGGGGCCGCGCGAACGGCCGCCGCCAGCCTGGTGTTGCCGCCGCCGTTTTCTCTATGAATCCGCCTGGTCCAGACGCTAAGCTGCCTGGGCGTTGAATGCATCCAATCAACCTGGAAGCGGCGTGTCGAGCCTGACCGCTGCACCTGGCGCGCGCGCGGCCGGCGCCGCTTCGACGCTGTACACGCGCGATTTCTGGTTCGTGTTCGCCGCCAACTTTGCGCTCAACCTCGCTTCCAGCATTTTTGTGATGCTGCCGGCTTTCGTGATGCATCTGGGCGGCGGCGCCGCCAGTATCGGCGCCGTGATTGCCGTTGCCGGCGTCGCCGCGCTGGCGGTGCGGCCGCTCAACGGGATCGCGGTCGATCACCTGGGAACCCATTGGGTGGCAGTGCGATTTCTGATCCTCGATGCGCTGGCCACCGCGCTCTACATCCCGATCGGCGCCCTGCGATGGCCGATCTACGCGGTGCGCATGATACATGGCGCGATTGACGGCACGGCGCGTGTAGCGCTGTTTGCGATGGCCTACGAGCTGCTCCCTGCCGGACGGCAGGGACAGGCGATGGCGACCTTTACGCTGTGCAGTATGATCCCTGCCGCCATCGGACCGATCATGGGTGAGGAAATTATCGCGGTCGGCGGTTTCAGATGGTTTTTCATTGCAGCCGCTGCGCTGTGCCTGCTCGCGGCGGCGATTGCGGCGCGCGCGCCCGCCCCGCGCGTGCCGGCGCATCGCGATTCCCATCGGGTGGCGCCGATGGCCGGGTTCAGCGAACTGCTGCGCAGCAGCGAGCTGATGCCGTTGTGGATCGTCACGCTGCTGTGGTCCTTCGCGCTGGCCTCGAGGACGTTCGTGGTCCCCTTCGCATACCAGCAGGGGGTCGGGCGCGTGGGATGGTATTTCATGCTCTACTGCGGCGTCGCCGTGATTTTGCGCGTGCTCGGTCCGGGTGTCCTGGATCGCGTGGGGCTCAGGCGGATCGTGGCGCCGATGCTGATTCTGACCGCGATCGGATTGGGCTTGCTCGCCTTCACCGGCCGCTTTGCGATGCTGTACCTCGCCGCGATTGCCGGTGGTATCGGCCATGGCTATTTCTATCCGGCCTTGTGCGCGCAGGTGATTGGCCATACGCAGCCGGCGCAGATGGGCAGTTCTTCCGCGATTTTCACGTCGCTGCTCGATCTTGGCGGGATGGCGGGACCGTACGCGTTGGGGGTGATGGCGGGCGGGACGGGTTATGTCTGGATGTTCCTGTTGTCGGCGGCGGTCTCGACGGCGGCGGCGATCTATTACGCGGCGGCGGGCTGATTTGCGTGATGCTCGCGTTGGTGCAAAACAAATTGTTTCAGCCTGCCCGTCCGCCAGATGCCGATATTGGAACGGGAGCGGATATTTTTGTCGGTTGGACGCCCGCTTCAACTCCGGGCTTGCGCCTGGGAATCGGAGTTCTGTGAGTGCGCACGGGCCGCGTAAAATCCGCAATCACAAGTTGGCGTGCTTTTTTTTTCGCGCGCCTACTTGCGCGGTGCGCGGTGCGCGGTTAGTTTTAGACCCCGCGGCAAACGCCGTGGGATTCGTGTCCAGGTCGCGGAGCCAGGGACAGTCGGGCTCCGATCTCGAAGCGACAGCGCGAGCGCAGGCAGGCGGGTTTCAAATCCTGTTGCATGCGGCCTCGTGCGGCATTAGAGTAAGACCTGAGCCTCACGGAAAATCCCGTGGGGTTTTGCTTTCAGCGTCGAGCGGGGCGGCCCAACAAAAAAAGAAGCCGCGAGCAAAAACCCGGTTGACACCGAAGCAACGGCGCGATAAGAGTTTGGTTTACCCCCAAAGCGGGGTGCTGGTCTTTGAAAACTGAATAGTGATGCATGCCCAATGAAAATGGGCGGCGGGAATCCGTGACGGATTAATCAGCCCGTCCAATTTTCTTTGAATTATCAGCGGTCGAACCTCCCGGTTCTCAGGAGCTGGGAAGTTGGACACAGAGCCTTTTATGGAGAGTTTGATCCTGGCTCAGAACGAACGCTGGCGGCGTGCCTGAGACATGCAAGTCGTGGGAGAAAGTCGGAGCAATCCGATTAGTAAACCGGCGCACGGGTGAGTAACACGTGGGTAACCTGCCCTGAAGACCGGGATAACCCGTCGAAAGACGGGCTAATACCGGATAAGACCCCGGATAGTTCGCTATCTGCGGTAAAAGGTGGCCTCTGCTCCTGCAAGCTATCACTTCAAG
>JAJPIF010000008.1 GCA_021324885.1 Pseudomonadota bacterium | reverse complement strand
GCCACCGGCTCGATCGAGCGGCTGAAGGAACTTTACCTGATGACCTTCGCCGACATGCGGGCGGTGGCGCCCAAGGTCTACAACAACTGGCGCGACATGCTGTTGAGCGATCTCTACATGAAGGCGCTCAAAATTCTTGAGCAGGGCGATCGCGAGGCGGTCGATCCGGCGCGATTGCTGGCGCTGACCAAGAACGAATTGCGCCGCCAGCTCGCCTCCAGCGACGGCGAACGGATGCGATCGCTGGAGGATTTTTTGGAGCGGATGCCGGATCGATATTTCCTGATCACGCCGCGCCAGGACATTCCCTATCATTTCGAGCTGATGCGCCGGCTCGACGGCAATTCGCTGGTCTGCCAGCATCGCCATTTCCCCGACCGCGGGTTCAGCGAGTTCACCGTGGCCACGCGCGACCAGCATGGCCTGTTTTCGAAAATCGCGGGCGTACTGACCGCGAACAACCTCAACATCCTGTCCGCGCGCATCACCACGCGCTCCGACGCTATCGTGCTGGATACCTTCAGGATCTCGCACGTGGCCCAGGCTGCGGTGATCGCGATGGAAGAGGAACGATGGGAACGGGTCGAGCGCGATCTGATCGCGGTGCTCGGCGGCGCGCAGGATATCGTCGAACTGGTCGCCCGCTCGCGGCCCGCCGCCGTCGCCGGACGCCGCTACGTCGCGCGCGTGCCGACCGAGGTAACCGTTGATAACCGCACCTCGGAGCGTTTTACGGTGATCGACGTGTTCACTCAGGATCGGCTCGGTTTGCTGTTCACGATCACGCATGCGCTGTCCGAGATGGGGTTGGAGATCCATCTGGCGCGGATTTCGACCAACGCCGACCAGGTGCTCGACGTTTTTTACGTCAGCGATCCCAAAGGCCGGAAGATCGCCGATCCCAAAATGCTGCGTTCGATCGAAACCACTTTGCTGCAGGCGCTGGACGAAAAGCCCGCCCGGGAGGCGCAACAGGCAGGAAATTGAACCAGACGGGATGGGATGAGGCGGTAGGGTTTTACCTGGAACGGCTGGCGGCGCAGCGCGGACTGGCCGCAAATTCGGTGGATTCCTACAGCCGCGATCTGGCCGGATTCAGCCGCTTCTGCCTCGCCCGCGGCATCGCTCCCGCGGCCCTGAACGCCCCCGCCCTGCTCGACTATCTCGAAAGCCTGGCCGAACGCGGTCTGAGCGCCGCCAGCCAACGCCGCCATCTGGCGAGTATCCGCGGGCTGGTGCGTGAACTGCTCGAACGCAAGATCCTCGAACAGGACCCGACCATCGCGATCAAGCTGCGTCCGCCCTCGCGTCCCCTGCCCCATACGTTGGGGGCCGGCCAGATCGATTCGTTGATCGAAGCAATCGATTCCAGCACGCCGCGCGGCATGCGGGATCGCGCGATGCTGGAACTGGCGTATGGCAGCGGACTGCGGGTGTCCGAACTGGTCAACCTCAGGCTCAGCGCGGTCAACTTAAAAGCGGGCGTGGTGGTCGTGTTCGGCAAAGGCAACAAGGAACGCATGGTGCCGATCGGGAAGCGGGCGCGCGACGCGCTGGTTTCCTACCTCAAAAACGGACGCCCCGACCTGCTCAAGGAGCGGGCCAGCAACGTTTTGTTTGTCGCGCGGGCGGGCCGGCCGATGACCCGCCAGGCCTTTTTCAAGAATCTCAGGAGGTGGGCGGCGGCGGTGTCCGGCGTCGATCGAATCCATCCGCACGCGCTGCGCCATTCCTTTGCGACCCATCTGCTGCTGGGCGGCGCCGACCTGCGTTCGGTGCAGGAGATGCTTGGCCATAGCGACATTTCGACCACTCAAATCTACACCCACCTGACGCGCACCCATCTGCGCCGCGTCCATCGCACCTTTCATCCGCGCGCCACCCTCGATAAGCTTGATAAATAGGGATGCTTTCAACCAAGTTATCGAATTTTGTCCTGCTGCTGTCGATCGTGGCTTTGCCGACGGTCTTTTCAATCGTGGTTCACGAGGTGATGCACGGGGAAGTCGCTCGGCATTTAGGAGATGATACTGCGGAGCGAGCCGGCCGTTTGACGCTTAATCCAATTTCCCACGTCGACCTGTTTGGAACGATTATTCTCCCGGCGTTACTGCTATGGACGGGCCTGCCGGTCTTTGGTTGGGCAAAGCCAGTACCCGTCAATTTCAGTCGTTTGCGCAACGGCCGGGCCGGTATGGTACTGGTTGCTGCGGCCGGGCCGTTGACCAATTTGGGCCTCGCGGTAATCAGCGCGATCTTGCTGCGCTGGTTGCCGATAGGTCCGGAGTCAGCGCGGTGGTTGACCGTTCCGCTGCACTACATGCTCCGGTTCTCAGTTCAGATCAACGTGGTGCTGGCCATATTCAATTTGATCCCGCTGCTGCCGCTGGATGGCGGGCGGGTTTTGGCCGGTCTCCTTCCCTTGCCCATCGCGATGAAGTTCGCGCGCCTGGAGCGCTACGGTTTTCTGATACTGTTCGCGTTTTTGCTGTGGCCGGATTTTTTTACGCGGATTATGGACCCGATCATCAATACCGTGACGCGGATGCTGTTGTGAACGACTCCAATCCCAACCAAATGCCGGTCGAGGCCGGACGATGGTTCCGGCTGCCGGTGTTCGAAGGCCCGCTGGATCTGCTGCTGCATCTGATCAAGAAAAACGAACTCGATCCGCAGGAGGTCACCGCCAGCATCGTTACCGAGCAGTACCTGGAGTACCTGGAGCTGCTCGATTCGTTAAATCTCGATGTCGCGGGCGAGTATCTGGTGATGGCGGCGACGCTGCTGCTGATTAAGTCATTCGCGCTGCTGCCATACCAGGGCGCGGCTGATGAGGAAGAGGCCGAGGAACTCAAACGCGAGCTGATCGATCGGCTGCTCGAATACCAGCGCTACCGCGAGGCGGCGTTCAAGCTGGCGGAGCGTCCGATGCTGGGACGCGACGTGTTTGTCGCACCCGGCGAAAAGCTCGAACCGCAAGCCGAGCAGGTGCCGATCTACGACGTCTCGATTTTCGACCTGGTCGAGGCGCTGCGCGGCGTCCTTGCGCGTTTGACTGAGCAGACGCCGCGGGAGCTGAAGCTGCGGGATATCCCGGTCGCTCAATGTATTCCGGTGATCCTGGCGCGCCTTGAGCAGGGCGCCCGGATCGAATTCATTTCGCTGTTCGAGGACGCGCGCGACCGGCCCGCCGTGGTGGCGTTCTTCCTGGCTTTGCTCGAGCTGATCCGGCGCGGTCAGGTGCGCGCCTTCCAGGAAGCCGCCTTTGGGCCGATTTGGCTGTCGCGCCGCGCCGATCCGGTCAATGTTTAGGAGTGTCGGGTGGATGAGGAAAGACTGAAGGCGGTGCTGGAAAGCCTGCTGTTTGCGTCGGGCGAACCGGTTTCGCTGATGCGTCTGGCGGCCGTGCTCGAACCGGTTACCAAAGAGGCAATCCGCAAGGCGCTGGCCGATTTGAGGGCCGATCTCCATCGCCAAGGCCGCGGCGTGACGCTCGAGGAGGTCGCTGGGGGTTACCAACTGCGCACTCCCCGCGAGCATGCGCTGTACATCCGTAAACTGCTGGCGGCGCGGCCGCCCCGCCTGTCGCGTCCGATGATGGAGACGCTGGCGATCATCGCCTACCGCCAGCCGATTACGCGTCCCGAAATCGAACAGCTCCGCGGAGTCGATAGCGGCGCCGTGCTCGAAACCCTGACCGAGCGCCGGCTGGTGAAAATCGCCGGACGCAAAGAGGCGCCGGGCCGTCCGATGATGTACGCCACGACTTCGGAATTCCTCCAGACCTTCGGCTTGAAGGATCTGGACCATCTGCCCGATTTGAGCGAACTGCGCGAGGTCGAGCAGAAAATCGAGGAAGCGGAGCGCCAGCGCTTCGAACAGGACAAACCAGCGCAATCCGCCCCAGAGCAGCTTGATCTGATTGTCGAAGAGTCGCGCAATCCATCCGAGCAACGCGAATTCGCGCAAAGCAGCGCGCAGCCGCCGCAGCAATCTGCAACCGAATCTGAGCCGTCAGACGACACCGAACAGTCCCCGTAATAGCCGGTGGGTCGGCCACGGCGCCGGCGCAATTATTTGTTTCAGTTGTCAGCTCGCGGTCTGACCGCCATCGATCGCGAAAACTCCGCCGTTGGCGTACGAAGCCTCATCGCTGGCCAGAAACAGCGCGACCTTGGCAATTTCCTCGGGCGCCCCAGGGCGTCCGGCGGGGGTGTTTGCGCCCATCGATTGGACGGTTACCTCGCGGGATTTCTGAAACCCGGCAATTCGTTCGAGCAGCGGTGTGGCGATCGGTCCCGGACAGATCGCGTTTACGCGGATGTTGCGTCGGGCGTACTCCAGAGCCGCCGTTTTGGTCAGCCCGATTACCCCGTGCTTGGACGCGGCATAAGCACATCCGCCCCTGACCCCGGACAGACCCGCGGTGGAAGAGGTGTTTATGATCGAACCGCCGCCGGCCTTGATCATTTCCGGGATGGCATACTTCATCCCAAGGAATACGCCGCGCAGGTTGACGCCGATTACCTTCTCCCAGCCCTCGAGGCTGAAGTTGGCGGTAAGGTTGGCTTCTCCCTCGATTCCGGCGTTGTTGTACAAAACGTTGAGTTTGCCGAAACGTTTCACGGTTTCCTCGACCATGCGTTGCGCATCGGCTGGATTGGAAACATCGGCGCGCATGCCGAATGCTTTGCCGCGGTTTCCCGTGATCTCCCGGGCCACTTCCACCGCCGCCGCCTCGTCGATGTCCACCGCGGCAACCGCCGCGCCCTCGGCAGCGAAAAGCAAGGCCGCCGCTTTACCCATTCCCGATCCCGCTCCGGTAATCAATGCAACTTTGTCAGCCAATCTCATCGTCGTCCTCGTTTGTCTTGCTTGGTATTCAGTTCGTACTCAGTCGAAACCTAACCGCCGTCTCATTCTCTCGAACGGAGGGGAGAGCTTTCCAGTTTGTTATTTCTTCTCCTCACTATTCACTTCTTTTCCTTCACTTCTTATTTCTCAAATCGCGGTGAAGCCGCCGTCAACCGGCAGCGGGATTCCGGTAACGAATGATGCCGCGTCGGAGGACAGCCAGGCGACCGCCTCGCCGATTTCTTCGGGACGCCCCAAACGGCCCATCGGATGGATTTTCTCGAACGTCTGGCGCATCTTGGGACGTTTGGCGATTCCCGCGTCCACCATCGGCGTCTGTGTCACGCCGGGGCAAACGGCGTTAACCCGGATCGGGATCCGCGCGTACTCGACGGCAGCGGTGCGGGTAAGTCCGAGGACGCCATGCTTGGAGGCGCAATAGGCGATGCCGAGCGGGTTGGCGCCCAGCCCGGCGATGGACGCGGTATTGACGATCGCGCCGCTTTTCTGTTTGAGCATCTGGGCGATTTCATACTTCATGCAAAGCCAGACCGCCTTGAGGTCGATTCCCACCACGAAGTCCCAGCACTCCTCGGTGCTTTCGGCAGTACGGGCAAGGTCGCCGGCGACGCCGGCGTTGTTGAACGCACAATCCAGTCGGCCGAACTGCTTTATGGTCTGATTTACCAGATCCTCGACGGCGGCTGCCTTCAGCACATCGCACTGGATAGCGATAGCCTGGGCGCCTGCCTTTTCGGCCATCGCGGCAGTTTCCTCGGCGCCCTGACGATTTAGATCCGCCAGCACCAGCCGCGCCCCCTCGCGGGCGAAAATCAGCGCAGTAGCGCGTCCAATTCCCGATCCGCCGCCGGTTATAAGAGCCACTTTGTCCTTGAGCAAAGCCATTGCAGAAATCTCCTGTCCGATGAAAGCATGATTCGGATCGTGTCTTTGGCCCGAAGACAATCACAGTGCAGCGGCGCTCACAAGCGCAGATGCGGCCTGTCAACGGGAATCGTGGAAGGAGGGAGTAGTGGAAAGGCCGATGTCAATCGGGCGCGGCGTTGCCGGGAGGGCGGGTTCCGCTGCCGGCCATCACCTGGGCGATGATATTTTCGATAAACGCCTCATCCAGTGGCGCCTTGAGCAGCAGCGTGCGGTACCACAGCGCGCCATGGATCATATCCATGATCACATCGAGGTCGACACCGGGACGCAATTCGCCGCGACTGACTCCGCGCTCCAGTATCGTGCGCAGCACCGTCCGCCGCTGCATCAGCAATCGGTCCTGGAAGGCGCGCGCGAGCTCCGCGTTGCATTGAGCTTCGGCCAGCAGCCCCGCGATAGCGGGCCGGGAGAGCTGATTCTCAAAAAAAGCGCAAATGTGTTGAAGGTAATCGCGCAGATCCAACACAAATGATCCGTTGTCGGGCAGCGGCACCTCGCGCGCGACCATGGCGGCACAGGCTTCCATCAATACCGCCGCCTTTGAAGTCCACCAACGATAAATAGTCTGCTTCCCGACCCCGGCACGTGCCGCGATCGCTTCGATGCAGACGTCGGAGTAGGGGCGTTCGTGGATCAGTTCCGCCGCCGCGTTGAGGATGGCTTCGTGGGCCCGTTTGCTGCGGCGCGTGGCGCCAGGACTGACTGCTGGCGCCGACCCCTTGTCCAGCGGATTGTTTCCATCCCCTTCCATCGCAATTAAATCTTAACACACATATTAGAAACTGCGCGGCTACTTAACACGAACGCAACGGTTCGTCTAGTCCTGAAAGGACATTTTTTTAGCCTCCCCCTATTCTCCCGGTCGGAATTCCGGCTCCCGAAGAGCATTAGGAAAAGAAAAACATCCACGAGACGAGACGAACCGTCTTGACTAGACGATACGTAGTGTCTAGTTTAATGGATGTGGAACGGGCAGTAACAGCTCAGGATAGGTGTCCGAGCAGGCTTTACGGGCCAAATGGCGGTAGGGAGGTGGGTAAAGTGTCTGCAGCAGCTTTTGCGAAAAAATCTCTCGCGTTGGATGGGGCTGCGGAGGCGCAAACCCATCAATCCTACGAGGATGCCATCCCGCACATTGTGCGGGCTGAACTTAATGCCTATGCCGATCGCGAGGTGCTCGCGCGGATGCGGCATCTGGCGCGCAAGAAGCGTATGCGCGAGCCGAACATCACCGATGAGGAGATGGCGGATTACCTGGCGCTGGCCGAAGGCTACAGGAACTTCGAGGAGTGGTTGAGAGTCCGGCGCGCACAGACGGTCCCGTTCGGTTCTTCCGGCTCGCTCAAATGGCTGGCCGGCATCCTCGCCGTGGTTGGTCTGCTGACTGCCGGGCTGGTTGCCGCGATTGCTGTCTCAGCCCTCTGAGCAAACGTTTCGGGAAAGGAGTGCTAACGGCGCGGGTCGAAACGACCCGGCCCAAGGAGAAAAAACATGTTGGTAATGTCAGTATTGGCCGCGGTAGCGGTGGTCGGATGTCTGATCGTAGACTGGTATGTCTGGGATCCTCGTTTGCGGAAGTCCAGGGCCATGATGGTTCATCCTGACGACCGCAACGGTAAACACCAGGTGCTGCGCAGCGCCGCCTAATCGTGATCTTCATGCGGCGTTTGGTTCTTTTGCTTGGATGACTGCGTAGGTGTGCCTGTGTTGGTGATTCCCGCCCGCCATTGTTTTGTTTTTACCTGGCGATGGCTGGCAGGACTTGCACGACACAGACCTTAAGAAGGACCTCCACCTCAATGGCCGCTGATCCTGGCAACATCCAGCGTTTTCAACCGCAATCAGCCCGCGGTGAGAATCTTGTCTATTTCGGCCAATTCTTCGGGACTGAGCTGCCAGTCTGCCGCTTTCGCGTTGGCCGCGACCTGATCGGGTTTGGTCGCGCCAGCGATTACACTGGAAACGCAGGGATTGGCCGCCAGCCAGCTCATCGCCAACTCCAGCAGATTATGGCCGCGGCTATCCGCGAATTGCTGGAGCCGATCGACCGTGTTCCAGTTGGCCTCCGTGTTGTAGCGCTGGGCGAGCTGTTTCATTGCACCCAGGCGCGTGTCTTTGGGCGGCTCCACGCCGCGCTTGTATTTGCCGGTTAGAAAACCGCTGGCCAGCGGGAAATAGGGCAAAATTCCGACCCCGAATTGACGGCATGCCGGAACCAGCTCGCTCTCCACGGAGCGTTGGAGCAGGCTGTACTCGTTTTGGGCCGACACGTAAGGAGCCAGATTTCTCAGGTCTGAAACCCACAGCGCCTCGACTAATTGCCAAGCGGCGAAATTCGAACATCCGAGGTAGCGGACTTTGCCCGCTCTGACCAGGTCCGTAAGCGCTTCAAGAGTCTCCTCCTGGGGCGTTTGGGGGTCCGGCTGATGGATCTGGTAAAGGTCGATGTAATCGGTGTTCAGACGCTTGAGGGAGCCCTCGACCGAAGCCAGGATGTGCCGGCGCGAGCCCCCGCGCAAATAGGGGCCGCTGCCGAAGGGCATCCCGAATTTCGTCGCGACGATAACGTTGTGGCGCTGATCGCCCAGCGCCTTGCCCAGCATCTCTTCCGACGCCCCCCGGCCGCCATAAATATCCGCCGTATCGAACAGCGTAATCCCTTCGTCGATGGCGCGCGAAACCACCGCTCGCGCCGCGTCGAGATCGATTCGCATGCCGAAGTTGTTGCATCCCAGTCCCACCTTGGAGACCTTCAGACCCGATTTGCCCAGATTGCGATATTCCACAGCTGCCTCATGCTTTGGTTTTTCGGTCGTTTGCTGGTGGCGCAGGGGCCTGACTGCCGCCAGCCGTCATGCGCGCCATCCTCCAATAATGGCGGAAATTCCGCTGGCATTGAATAGTTGTGCAACTCCGGACTAACGTCGGGCGCAAGTCCGCCGCGCGCTTTCGGCCAATATCGAAATGCGCCGTGGCCGAATGTGGCGTCAGCGCGGCCGGATGTTAGGATTGGGTGCGGGAGAACCGCGCATGAAATGTCACCATGAGCCCTGCACCTGCAAAACCGAACCGGGGCGGGAATACTGCTCGCATGAATGCCAGTCCTCGCTGGCCGACGAAGGCGCGACGGATTGTCATTGCGGACATGCGCAGTGTGCCGGCACGACTGAAGCCAATCGCGACAGCGAGCGCTGAATCCCGCCGTTTGATCAGCGGCGCAGATAGATGGCGCAACGGTGCCATTCGCGCGGCTGCCTACTCGGTCTGCTGCTGCTGACGCATCTGCTCGATTTCGCGGCGCTGTTGCTCGATTTCCTGTTGCTGTTGGGAAATTTGCTGATTCACCTGCTGTTGTTGAGCGTCCTGACTCTGCATCTGACTGCCGACCGCATAGCCGCCGAGCCCGCCCAGTCCGCCGCCGATCGCCGCGCCGGCTAGCGGATGGCCAACGGCGGCGCCGATAATTGCGCCGGTTCCAGCACCCAGCAAACCGCCACCCAGAGTTCCGCCTTCGGTGGCCGTCATCGGCTGCCCGCTGCATCCCACCGTTGCCAGCAAAACTGCTCCCAACATTGAAGCCGCAATCGCCCTGTGAACCGTACGCATATTTCCTCCACTGCGCGTCATCGATGCTGACCGTCGAGCAACTTCCGAACCATCTGACGCAGGATATGCGCGCTTCGTTTACAGAGGGGAAAATGGAGCTTGTCCGGCGGACTAAGGGACCGGGTACACCAAAAACGTGCGGTGAATCGGCCGCGGTTGCGGTATCGGTGGGATGCGGGGAAGATCGTGAGGGTAGGGCGTTTTCGGGTTTGAGGATCGCGCCCGGTTTTGTTAGTGGTCAGGGCGCGGACAAACGACCGCATAATCCACGATCCTGGTGTCCGAGGAGGATTTGTCATGGCCAAGCACACGTTCCTGGTTTTAACCAACCCGGTGGCGGGAAAGGATAAGGAATTCAACGACTGGTACACCAATCAGCACATCCCCGACGTGGTCAGCGTCCCGGGAATCGTCGCAGCGCAGCGCTTCAAGTTGGCAGACGTGCAGGTGGGGGCGGGAGCACCGTCGCCGTGGAAATACCTGGCCATCTACGAGATTGAGACCGACGACCTCAAAGCCACCTTCGACGCCTTGCAAGCGCGGGTCGGCACCGATCAGATGGTGATGACGGACACTCTGGACATGAACAGCGTCGGCGGCTTCGTTTTCAGCCCGATCACGCAGCGCACCACGACCGAGGAAGTGCAGCGGATGCGCCGCAAGGCCAGCTAGACCGCAGCGCGGGATGGCGCCGTGCGAAATGCAGGCGCCATCTTTGTTGCGCTCATCCTTCGTTCCCCTCCCTTTGCCTGTTCCTCTCGCTGGTCAGAACCCGATCAGGGCGAGGGCGTGGGCGATCTCGCGAGGGCGAAAAACCGGCACGGATACACCATATGGATCTCAGCTTCACCCCAGAGGAAGAGCGCTACCGTCAGCGCGTTCGCAAATTCATGGAAGAAAATTTGCCCGAGGGATGGGGCAAGCCAGGCTTCAAGCAGCCCAGTGGCGACGCCGCAATCGAGTTGCAGCGCGAATGGACGCGGCGGCTGCATAAGGCCGGTTTTTTGGGGATGGCATGGCCGAAGGAATACGGCGGGCAGGGCGCCAGCCAGATCGAGCTGGCGATTTTCAATGAAGAAGCCGCGCGCGTGCGCGCTCCCAATCCGATCAATGGGGTGGGGCTGATCCTCGTCGGCCCGACGATCATGTCGCACGGCACCGAGGAACAGAAGAAGCGCTTCCTGCCGAAGATCCTCTCGGGTGAGGAGCTGTGGTGCCAGGGCTTTTCCGAGCCCAACGCCGGATCGGACCTGGGGTCGCTGCGTACCCGGGCGGAACTGATCGGCGATCAATTCGTGGTCAACGGCCAGAAGGTCTGGACCACCCAGGCCCATATCGCGGACTGGTGCATCCTGATGGTCCGCACCGATCCCACCGCGCCCAAGCATCGTGGCATCAGCTATTTGCTGGTGGACATGAAAACTCCCGGTGTCACCGTCAAACCGCTGCGCCAGATGACCGGCGGGCACGAGTTCAATGAGATGTTTTTTGACAACGTGCGCGTGCCGCGGACCAATTTGCTGGGCGAACTCAACGGCGGATGGCGCGTCGGGATGACGACGCTGATGAACGAGCGCGGCACTTCGGCCTTCGCCGTGTGGCTGCGCTACCGCATCACGTTCGACGAACTGGTCGAGCTGGGCCGCAAGCAACTGCGCCACGGCCGTCGCGCAACCGAAGATCCCGTTATCCGCCAGCAATTGGCCCAGGCGTATATCGATCTGGAAGGGCTGCGCTACGTCAGTTATCGCACCTTCTCGCAAATCCTCAAGGGCGGCACTCCCGGTCCCGAAGGATCCATCTCCAAGATTCTATGGTCGGAGCTCAATCAGCGCATGAACGAACTGGCGATGGCGCTGCAGGGGCCGGCCTCCCAACTCGTGCGCGGCAGTCCGCACGCGATCGAGGAAGGCCGCTGGCAGTTCACCTTCCTGCGCTCGCGCGCCAATACCATCGAAGCCGGCACCTCCGAAATCCAACGCAACATCATCGCCCAGCGTGTCCTGGGCCTGCCGCGATCGTATTAATCGTTTGTTCAGCTGGGGGCCCGACCATGACAGTGGTTGATTAAAATTCCGCCGTTATTGCGCTCCGTGCGCCGTCCACTTGCATTCTTTTTTGATCTGATCGTTTATCCTCATTCTGCCCATGCGTCGGTCAGCGTCTCATCAACCGGCCTCCTGTTAGCCCGCGTCGCAGATGGGCAGTCAATTCCGTTCAACCGGTAACATTCATGGCCAGAATTGGGTGCGGAGCAAATCGAAGTGAAAGACACGGAGTTCGATTTTCGTGAAAGCGTGACCGCTTTTTCTAACCAAATCAGCCGCCGACGCTTCGTGCAGGGCTTAATCGCCGGTGGCGTAGTCGCCGGTCTCGAGCTTTGGCGTTGGCCGGCGCTGGCCCTGGCCAAGCCCGATCCACGAACCGTACTTACCGGGAACCATTTCGACCTCGCCATCGAGCAAGTGCCGGTCAACTTCACCGGCCGCCGGGCGGTAGCCACTGCGGTGAACGGCCTGGTGCCAGGACCGTTGCTGCGCTGGCGGGAGGGAGACGACGTTACCATCGCGGTCACAAACCGGATGAAAGTGCCCAGCTCGATCCATTGGCATGGCATCAGATCGCCGGCCGACATGGATGGCGTGCCCGGCCTTAGCTATCCCGGCATTGCTCCTGGAGAGACCTTCGTCTATCGCTTCCCGGTAAAGCAACGCGGAACCTACTGGTACCACAGCCACACCCGCTTTCAGGAGCAGACCGGGCTTTACGGTCCATTGGTGATCGATTCATCCCAACGCGACCCAATCGCTTATAACCGTGAATATGTGGTGATGCTGTCGGACTGGACGGACGAGAACCCCGAGACGGTCTTCAGCAATCTCAAGCAGCAGAGCGACTTCTACAATTTTCATCAGCGCACGGTCGGCACCCTCATCTCCGATGTGCGAAGAGACGGACTGGCTGCGACCGTCTCGGATCGCTTGATGTGGGGCGCGATGAACATGAGTCCGACAGACATTCTTGACGTCAGCGGCGCAACTTACACCTATTTGCTCAACGGCCATCCGCCCGCTGCCAATTGGACCGCCCTCTTCCGGCCGCGAGAGCGGGTGCGCCTGCGTTTCATCAACGGTTCGGCGATGACGTATTTCGACGTTCGCATCCCCGGCCTGACGATGATCGTGGTGCAGGCCGATGGCAACGATGTCGAGCCCGTTGCGGTCGATGAATTCCGGATCGCCGTCGCCGAGACCTACGATGTGATCGTGGAACCCAAGGAGGGGTTGGCTTACACGATCTTTGCTCAGTCGGAAGATCGGACCGGCTATGCCCGAGGAACGCTGGCGCCGAGGCCTGGAATGACCGCGGCGATTCCGCCAATGGATCCGCGGCCGCTACTCACTATGGCCGACATGGGCATGGGCAACATGGCTCGAATGAAGATGGATCATTCCTCCGACATGAACAAGTCGGCTCCTTCCAGCGGCGAAACCATGAGCAAGATGAAAATGGAAGGGATGTCGGGCATGGCGACGACACGGATGAGCACACTGGAAATGCCAACGAACATTCCGGCCGCGCTTGCTGCTCAATTTGCCCTGCGTGAAAGAGTGACGGGCGAAGAGGCGCCCGGGCAACCAGGGCCCGAAACCAGTCCGGAATTTCCCGGACCCGACATGGGTGACATCAGACTGCAGCCGTCCACCCCGGTTTGCCTCCATCTCGGTCCTGAAGTGGACAACATCGCAAGGGATCCCACCGAGCGCCTTTCAAAGCCCGGTGTTGGCCTGAATCACAACGGCAGGCGAGTGCTGACCTACGCCGATCTGCGCGCGATATACAACGGAACCGATCCGCGTCCGCCAGACCGTGAGATCGAGTTGCATCTGACCGGCAACATGAACCGCTTCATATGGGGCTTCAACGGAAGAAAATTTTCAGAGGCCGAACCTATACGGCTCAAGCTGGGAGAGCGGGTGCGCCTGGTCCTGGTGAACGACACCATGATGGCCCACCCGATTCATCTCCACGGCCTGTGGAGCGAACTCGAGAACAGTAACGGCGCTTTTCGGCCCTACAAGCACACTATCAATGTAAAGCCCGGTGAACGCCTGAGCTATCTCGTCAGCGCCGATACGCCGGGCAGGTGGGCGTATCATTGCCATCTGCTTTACCACATGGAGGCCGGCATGTTTCGCACGGTGATCGTGGAATGAACCTGCGAGCGCTCCTCCTATCCAGTGCCATAGTGGCTGAGGTCTGCGCGCGCCCGCTGTTGGGGTTGGCGCTTGTTCTGAGCGCCGATGTGGGCGTCGCGCACGCTCAATCGGTGTCGGCTTCGAACACCTCACAGGCTGAGCCCCCAGCCTATCAGTGGGGAACTCCGCCGGTGATGGACAACCAGATCTTCGGCCACATCCTTTTCAACCAGTTCGAGGGACGCAGCGACGGTCCGGAGAACGAATTTCGCTGGGATGGCGAGGGCTGGATCGGCACCGATATGAACAAGTTGTGGTTCAAATCCGAGGGTTTCGTCGAACATGGGAAAATGACGGACGGCGATCAGGAAGCGCTCTATGATCGTCCGATACCTTACCTCAGATACTTTGACCTGCAGGCGGGCGTCCGTTACGACCTGGATTCCAATCCGGGGCGCACTTGGGGCGCGATCGGAATCGAAGGATTGGCGCCGTATTTCTTTGACTTCGAGCCGACTTTTTACTTCAGCGATCACGGGCGCTTCGCGGGGCGAGTTGAAGGGTCCTACGATCTGCTGCTTACCAACCGGCTTATTCTGCAACCGCAATTTGAACTCAACCTCTACAGCAAGCGGGACCCGGGCCGGGGTATCGGCCCGGGTTTCTCCGATCTCGATACCGGTTTGCGCCTGCGTTACGAAATCAGCCGGAAGTTCGCGCCATATATCGGGTTTGCTTACAACCAGGCTTTTGGGGAAACGGCGTCTTTCACCCGAGCGGAAGGTGGAATCGTTCACGACCCTCGGGTGGTCTTCGGGACGCACCTCCGCTACTAATGCAGCCGCCTTGCGCCCACACCCGTCGAGGCCGGGCAGGCGCAACACCAAGAGCCCCGAAAAGATTTCAAGAAGAGCCTTGCCGCGCGCGGCGCGTTTGGCCGCCCGTGATGAAACATTATCGGAAAGGCGCAGGAACTTTCGGATGGAAATATACACTTCATCGTGGCCATGAATCGAAAGAAGCAGCACACATCAGGCGGGCGTCGGGAGAAATATCAAATATGGTAACCTTGAGGCGGCCCGGATGAGGTTCCGGCCGATCGGCCCGCCCATGTTGCCGGCTCGATAAATCCCACTCGCCTGTTGAGCGCGCCAATCCAATTGCACGTCGCGACCATGAAATGTACAAGAAAGTGGTGCACGGGTGTCAGCGGGCTGCGCCGCCGTGGTTGTCGCAATCGCGTTAAAAAAGCGCGATTGCGTGGTTGAGAGCCGCACCGCCTTTGACGCCAGTGATGAGACTGCCTGAGTGTTTGGTTGAAAGCACAGGAACCTGGAAGCCGCGGAGGGGGTTCGTGATCAGGGCAATGGCGCTGTAAACAGAGGTTTATGGAGGCGTGAACTGAATGACGCGCAACTATAAGGTAATCGACGCGGACGGACACGTGCTGGAACCGCCAGACATGTGGCTTGATTACATGGAATCCAAATATCACGACCGCGCCCCGCGTATCGTGATCAACAAGCACGGCAAGGAAACGTTTCAAATCAAACCCGGTAAGATCCTGCCGATGCCGGAAGGCTCATCGGGAATCGGCGCTGCGGGCGCCTACGGGGCGCGCGAGAGCAAGAAGGCCTACCCAAAGAAGTATACCGATGCGCGCAAGGGAGGCTTCGACCCGCACGCGCGGATTCCCGACATGGACGCCGAGGGAATCGACGCCGCTTTCCTCTATCCAACCCTGGGACTATTCGTCGCCTGCATCGAGGATGACGCGGAACTGGCCGCCGCCGATTGCCGCGCCTACAACCGCTGGCTGGCGGACTACTGCAAGGCTTATCCCGACCGGCTGTTCGGCGCCGCGATGCTGCCGATGGTCTCGGTGGACGCATCAATCGCGGAGATGCGTTTTGCGGCCACCCAACTGGGGATGAGATCGGGTTTCATCCGCCCCAATCCTTACGGCCCGCGCACGCTGCACGACCCCTCGCTCTACCCGTTGTGGGAAGCGGCCCAGGACCTGGGGTTTGCGATCGCGATCCATGGCGCGGCGGATTCGGGCATGCAGTCGCTGGGTGAGGAGCGCTTCCGCGGTTTCGCCACCAGGCATTGCGCCGTCCACACCTTCGAGATGATGGCGGCGGCGATGAGTTTCATCATGTGCGGGATTTGCGATCGTTTCCCGCGCCTGCGCGTCGGATTCCTGGAAGCCGGCGGCGGCTGGATCACTGGATGGTTGGATCGGATGGACCGCCACTTCGACGACGTCGGCTTCAACGACACCCGGCTGACGACACGTCCCAGCGAGATTTTCCACCGCCAATGCTTCATCTCCTTCGAGCCGACCGAAACCAGCCTCAAGCTGCTGGCCGAACATATTGGCACCGACCACATCCTGTGGGCCACCGATTATCCTCATCCCGACGGCTTCATCGACGCGCCGGGCATGATCAGAAAGATGGGACTGCGGCCGGACATCCTGGACATGATAATGGCCGAAGGTGCGAAGAAGTTTTACGGCCTGCATTAGAGGCCCTGAGAAGCAAACGACGAAGGTGGTGAGCGCGTCAATTGCGGCCCGGCAATCTGCCGGGTGTCCGCTCCGCCCGCGGTTTCACCGCAATGGCCGCTCTCCGGTTACTTCGTAAACCATAATTGAGACTTTTGCGGGGGCGGGGCCGGTGCCTTGCGATGCGGGACGCGATCGCATCGCGGCCAGGTGAGCGTCAAGGTCTTCCTGGCGCGCCCAGCGCTCGAACAGCACCACCCGCCGGGGATCGACCGGGTCGGCGCTCATCGTGTATTCCAGGCATCCGGGTTCCGCCCTGGACGTGCGCATGCCCTCAATCCTGCCCGCGAGAAACGCCTCCCGTTTATCCGGATCCAACTCCATCCATCCTGCGACGATGACCATGCTTGCCTCCTGATTGTGCTCGAAGTTCAATGCGTGACAGGGCTAATCGTCGAAGAATTTCTCACCGGAATTGGGACGGGTAATCGAGATGTGGGTGAAGTCCTCGCCGTCCACGGCTCCATGGCGGTGCTTCTCGCCGGCCGGCGCGAAGACCACGTCGCCTTCGGAAATTTCGCGCCGTTCCTGCTCGGTTTCAACAAAGCCCTTGCCTTTGGTCACGAGCAAAACCTGATCGCAGCCATGGATATGCATCCGGGTATGGGCGCCGCGATCGAAGTGGATCACGTTGACGCTCACTTCCTTGCTTTCGTCCGTCAGCCCCTGGCGCGAAACGTGTTCGGCGCCATGGAAGAACTTGGTTGCACGGCTCATGCTCTGGCGCGGCACTTCTGACAGCTTCGAAACCTTCATCGGACTCCTCCTTCAGGTTTACCAGATCGACGGGCATCAATTAGCACGCCGCCGGAGCTGGTTCCAAGGCGCGCGATCGAGCGCCGTACGGTCAAGGTGGGTTGACGCGGTTATTGTGCTTAACGCGCCACGCGACGGGCAAATCGGGATTGCTATTCGGCCTGGGCGGGCTGGCTCTGGCGGTTCTCTTCCCAGCGCGCGCCGGCAACCGTGTCGATTCGTTCCTTAATCCGGGGATGGCTGCGGAGCAGCGATTGCAGATCCCGATCGCGCAGCATCAGGAGCTGGCAATATGAAAGCGCATGTACATCGGCCTGGCGCGGCTCGCCGCTGAGCAACGCCATCTCGCCGAAAAAATCACCCCGTTCGAGCCTCACCTTGTGCCCCGCATCAACCTCGACCGCGCCCGAGGAGATGAAGTACATGGCGTCGCCGTGCTCTCCGCGGCGGATGAGCTGCTCGCCGGGCAAGGCAAACAGCGGGCGGAGCAGGCGCGCGATGCGGTCGAGCTGGGCGTCGGTCAGATTGGCGAACATCGGCACCTGTGCGATCAATGCGCGGGCCTCAAGACCGAGATCGAGCCGCGGGCGCTGGTCGACGGCGGAGCGTTCACCGATCAACTCGCGGCGCAAGGCGCCGTACAACTCAGGCCCGATAACGCCGGCATCAAACAATCCGCGATACTCCTCATCCTGGCGGCGCAGCGCGACTTTGCTCAGCAGCCGCCGTTCCAGCAAACTGGCGTAAGCCGGATATTGCGTGCGCAACGCCTCCAGCGCGCTGCGCGTCATCTCCAGGCGCTGCCCCACGATTTGCGCCAGGCGCGCGGTGACCGGCTCGCCCACCAGGGGCGCCAGTTTTTCCTGGATGAAAGTCCCCGCTTCCTCGATCACGATACGGCGCACCAGCAAGCATTCGAAACGGTCCGCCAGTGCGTCAACCAGCGGGCCGTCGATACCCAGCCGGCGATGGATCAGATGGGCAATTCTGAAGCGCCACGAAAAAGCCACGATGCGCTGCGCCATCCGCATGTACTCAGCCTCGCCGGCGCGAGCCTGGTCGATCAGGCGACCGGCGTCGGCGAGCAGGCGCTCCACCAGCTTGCTCGAGACGGTTCGCTGCTCGAAATGACGCAGCACCAGTTCGCGTTCGCGGTTGGCGATCGCAACCAGCCCAAGCAGCATCCGGTACTTTTCGGCGATCTCCATAGGTTGGGTCATCGCCGCATTCAGGACCGCCGTCGGCAGCGGCTGAGAATAAGAGCGCACGACATCGGCTACTACGTCGGCGGGGAATTTATAACTCGCTCCGGCTTCCTTGACCGCCCTGGAAACGCGTTCACGCGAGAGCGCCAGCACCTGGTAGCGCAGCGAGGAATCCAGCGCGGACAGACGGTCCAGTCCCAGCAGACGGATCAGAAGACGCAGGGTGGTGCCGTTAACTAACAGCGTGAACAGCACGAATCCGGTGGCAAGAACGGCGGTAAAATGCTTGTCCTGAACGCTGATGCTTTGTTCGGTGACCGCCAGCGCCAACGCCAGGGTGACCGCGCCGCGCAGCGCTCCCCACAGGATGACAGCCTTGTAGCGATGGTTGACGGGCTGGCTCAAGCCCAGCGCGCTCAAGGCAGGCAGGAGTCCAAATAATACGATGGCGCGGGCGGCCGTCGCAGCCACGACCAGCATCCCCAGTTCCAGCAGATCGTGCCAGTTCACCGCCGGCAGCATCCGCGGCACCAGCAGCGCGGCCAGGATGAAGATCAGCGAACTCGCCCAGAACGCAAGCTGTTCCCACAGGTCCTGCGTCAGGCGCCAGTCGCTGGGCGAGATGCGTTGCTGGCCGATCGCACCGATCGTCAGGCCTGAACTCACCGCCGCTACAACCCCCGAGACTCCAAGCTGTTCGCCGGCGAGATAGACGAGGTAGGGCAGCGCCAAAGTCGTCGTGATTTGGGCCAGGCGCAGATCGCGCAACCAGGGCAGCGCCGCGATAATGAGGCGGGCACCCAAATATCCCGCCGCGATGCCGCCGAGAAAGTTGCGCAGAAAAATCAGGAGGGCACCGCCGACGTTCACCCGTTCCGGATGCGCTCCCAAAAGCATCCCGAGCAGCAGCGTGAAAAGCGTGATTGCCGCCGCGTCGTTGAGCAGGCTCTCGCCTTCGACCAGCCGGCTCAGACGCGAGGGCGCCCCGACGTCGCGAAAGATGCCAATCACGGCCACGGGATCGGTCGTGGCGACAATCGATCCGAGCATCAGGCAGGCCACCGCTGAGACATGAGCCGTCGCAGCGAGCGGTATCAGGGCGAACCCAATCACGAAAGTCGCAACCAGCACTGCGACCACGGCCAGCAACAAAATCGGTGCCGCGTCCTCGATAATCTGATGAACCTCGATCGTCAGCGCGCTCTGAAACAGCAGTATCGGCAGAAACACGTCGAGGAAGACCTTGGAATCGATCGGCAGTTCATCAACGAAATGGCTGTGCAGAACAAGGACCGACGCCAGCCCCATCCCGATTCCCACCACCGCCAGCAGCACCGAGGGGGACAACCCCAGACGAACAGCGAGCGGCTGCACCAGGCTGATTACCAGCAGCAAAGCGGCGATCAGCAGAAGAAAAAGCTGGAGGTCCATTGGTCCATCGTCGCAATCATCCTACCTAAGTTCATGCCAGATAGCAGGAATCAAACCAATTTAGTCCCAATATTGCAAACTTGCACGCCTCCGAGCTCTCCCGGCAGGACATGATTGAACAGGACTCCGTGCGCTCCGAGGGTTCGCCGGTGTCGCCGCCACTCCCATCACGGCGGTCGCCATTGCAACCGTACTCGCTTGCCAACGCTTGCCGCTCATGGGTCCGCATTGATAAAGTTCGCTGACAACGCAAGTCGCTGATCATGGAACGAGTTCGGGACCATACCTCGGCGCTCGCACCTCCGCGAGGCATCGCGTGAGCGAAACCTTAGCATCACCGCAATAACGATGAGGCGGGTAATTCGAAGCTGGCGTTGGCAACCCGTTTTCATTGCGGCCAGAGGGCGGCGTAAAATCTTTTTTTATTCCGGCGCACAGCGCACCGGAATCTCCGCGTTCTTCCATCATCATCACGGAGATGCGCGACCCCACCTTCATCTGCTCGACGCCGAATTTCATGACCATGACGAGGAGCATGGCCGCGCCGCCGATCACCTCGGACGCTGGGCGGATCACCGGCATGGATATGCCGAACACTCTGACCAATCGATCCATGATCATCAGGGACATTGGCACTTTGCTCTCGCGGGCGTCTGCGGCCAGCATCAGCTGCTGCAATTTGTAACGCTCCAATTAGTCAGCCTCTGGCTGTGCGGTCAGGACCAGTCCGTTGATTTCGAGCCGGCGGCCGAGTCCTGGGCGCGTCCGCCTCCCCGCCGGTAGCTGCGTTCCGAACATTCCCGGCTGACGCCACTTTCAGAGGGCCTCTCATCAGGTCGGCGGATAAGTTTGCGCTTCAACTGCAAGCTTCTCACGTCCGGTCAGGGGATCGTCATGCTCTCTGCGCGCGGCTAAGCAGCCCATTTTGACCACTGGACCGGATATGCGACGCGGCTCGTCGCGCCCTTACGCATCAGTTTGTCCGGAGAATGGATCATGTGCGATCGAAACTTCCCGCGTCGACCACGACGCGTGATTACGCTGATCTTTTTTTGCGCGGTAATCCTTGTGCACGCCAACGCATTGGCTGGGCGGCGCAGCAGCCATTTCACAGCGCAGGGAATGGTTGAGAACAGCCTCGGACAGCCATTGGCCCAAGTCCGGGTCATAATCGAAGATGAAGCCGGCAAATTGCTGGCAACAACTTTCACCGGTTCAGATGGAAGTTACTTCGTTCATCGAATCGGCGCAGGTACCTATCGGATCGTGGTTGAAAAGCCGGGTTTTCGGCGCGCCACAACGGTCGTGGCCGTCCCGGGAACAGGCCACCGTCAAACGGTTATTGTTATGGAATCCGAATCGGCGCTCACGATGGCGGTCAAAGCCCAGCGCCTTAAATCTCAGAATGACATCTCCAGGACCGGAGCCAGCAAGTACACAATGACCGAACAGGATATCACCGATTTATCAACCGGCAAATACACGCCACTCAACCAGGTGATGGTTCAGATGCCCGGCGTTACGCAGGACCAAAACCAGGAAATTCACGTTCGTGGCGAGCATATGGGCATCCAGTACCAGATAAACGGGGTCATGCTCCCGTTGGATATAAACAGCGATCCCACTTTCACGCAATTACTCAATTCATTCTTCATCAAGGATGTAAGCCTGCTCGATGGGATTTTGCCGGCGCGCTATGGATATCGGACCGCCGGCATCATAGACATCAACACCAAGGACGGGTGCGAAAAGCAGGGAGGCGAGGTTTCCATCCTCGGCGGCCAACGAAGCACGGCGGAACCCAGTTTCGAAATAGGCGGATGCAAGGGAAATTTCGGCTATTACGTAACCGGACTCTACCTGCATAATAATCTGGCGTTCAGCTCAGCCACTCCCGGTCCCGACGCGATTCATGACCTGTTGAATCAAGGCCAGGGCTTCGGCAATTTCACCTATCAGCTCGGTTCTGCCGCGCGGTTAAGCTTGATGACCGGCTTCACGCTGTTCGACGGTCAATTTCCCAACCGGCCCGACCTTCCACCGCTGTACTCGCTGGCCGGAGCCAGTCCGCTGGATAATCCCTCCGCCGGCATCAATTCCACCCTGGAGCAGCAGGATTATTTCGGGGTGCTGGCCCTGAATGCTGCACCTACGGCGAGGCTCGACTACCAAATCGCCTATTCAATTCATTACAATACCCAGCAGTTCAATCCCGATCCGGTCGGTGATTTGATTTACCAGGGCGTCGCCTCCCATGTTTTCAACAGCGATTTTTCCAATACCTTGCAAGGCGATGTTTCCTACCAGGCTGCGCACTCGCACTCCACCTGGTTCGGCTTTTACATTGGCGAATACGCAGTCGAGATCGACGACTACTCCCGGACTTTCCAAGTGGACACTCTTGGAAATCAGCTCAGCGATGTGCCAATAGGGGCTGTGGCGAACATGAATAGGATCAACCTTCTGGGAGGGCTGTATGCGGAAGATACGTGGCATATAACCGAAAAACTGGGCGTCAACTTCGGCACACGATGGGATATAGCGGCAGGTTTTACCAATGGAAATCAGGTGAGTCCAACCATCAATTTCTTTTACCGGTGGCGTCCCGGCACGATGCTGCATGCCGGCTTCGCGCGCTATTTTCAGGTACCCAACCTGCAGGCGATTTCGCCCAGGTTATTTACCGCATTGAAGGCAACGAGCGCCACCTTCGGTCTGTATCCGGGTGGAAATCCATTTCCGGTTCCGGAGCGCGATTACTACTGGGATGCCGGCTTTACGCATCGGCTCACACCTGCGCTGAAAATCGAGCAGGACAATTATTTCAGGCTGGACCATAATTATTTGGACGAAGGCCAGTTTGGGTTCGTCCCGGTCGAGGCACCGCTTAATTATTCGAGAGGTTTCGGGTGGGGAAGCGAGAATACGGTAGCGTATAACACTGAAAACCTTTCAGCCCGCCTTAACTTCACCGTTGCACGGGAAGAAGATATCGGCGTTGACACGGGACAGTTCAACTTCAGCCCCGCCGAACTTGCGTACATCGACACACATCACATCATTCTGGACCATACCGCCCTTTATACGCTCTCGGGAGGTGTGGCATACCGATGGCGCGACTGGCTGTTTACGCTTGATGAACTATTTAACACCGGACTGCGAGGAGGTTTTGCCAATACCGAAAGCCTTCCAAACGTCTTTCAGATCAATCTGAGCGGGGGAAAGAGTTTCAACCTTCCGATAGTCGGTGAGGTCAACGACCGGGTGATTCTGCTCAACATTTTCGATCGCACCAATTTAATTCGTCCGGCCAGTGGCATCGGAGTGTTTCAATCTGCCTATGGTCCGCGAATTACGGTTTACGACACGCTCACGATCCGGTTGCCGGCATTGTAAGAAAGGGCGCTTCCATGCGAGCCACGAATTGTCATCATTCCGTTATGAGGAAGCCGCCAGTTCAACACCGCGGTTTATCGGTTGCGGGTCCGGGAAATTTGCGTTGGCATAATCAATGGCGAGGTGGGCACGAACGCTTATAAGCAACCGGTATGGACGAGGGCGGGCAGCCGAGTTTTCGGCGGCGCCTGCGCGGCGGCGCCGGCTTGAGGGGAACGCGTCGATGGTCGAGGAAAGCATGGAATTTTTGGAGGCGGACGGTTTGGGCGGGTTTGCTTCGGGGACTGCCACGACCATCCGCACGCGGCGCTATCATGCGCTGTTGCTCGTCGCCAGTCGGCCGCCGGGCGGACGGATGGTGCTGGTCAATGGACTGGAAGCTTCGCTTTCAGGTCCCAGCGGCGATTTCGCGCTGAGTTCCAACCGCTACGACCCCGACGTTATCCATCCTGGCGGCTTGCGCTATATCGAGGACTTCGCGGCGCGCCCGTATCCGCGATGGCGCTTTGCGCTGCCCGGCAGTGTGCGGATCGAGCACGGCATCATCGTGGCGCCGGGACGCGCGTCTACGCTTGCGTACTGGAAGCTGCTTGAGGGGGAGTGCGGCAACCTGATTGTGCGCCCGTTTATCTCCGGCCGCGACTACCATTCGCTGCATCACGAAAACCCGGCATTCAACTTCGAACCGGAGATCGATCTCAGCCGCGTAATCGTGCGTCCATACAACGGGGTTCCGGCCGTCGTGTTCGACTCGAACGCCGAATTCGTTCGGCAGCCGGACTGGTATCGCAACTTCAGCTACGCGCAGGAAAAGGCGCGCGGCCTGGATCACACGGAGGACCTCGCGGTTGTGGGATTTTTTCGCTGGGACCTTTCGCGCGGCGAGGCCTTTTTAATGATGTCGGCGCAGGGGCAGGAGCCCGACGATTCCTTCGCAAGCATTCGCGCCGCCGAACTTCGACGCCGCCGACTATTTTCGTCGCCACGGGTTGCCGCCGCCGACGCTTACATCGTGCGGCGGGGCAGCGGACGCACGATCATCGCCGGCTATCCATGGTTTACCGATTGGGGCCGCGATACGTTCATCTCGATGCGGGGCTTGTGTCTGGCCCGCGGACGCGTCGATTACGCGCGCGACATCCTGTTGGAATGGGCCGGCGCGGTGTCTCAGGGGATGCTGCCCAACCGTTTCACCGATTCCGGCGAGGAGCCGGAGTACAACGCTGTCGATGCCTCATTGTGGTTCATCGTCGCGGTCCACGATTTCCTGCGCGCGGCCAAACGCGTCAGCGCCGCCGATCGCAAGGCGCTTCAATATGCCGTGCAGTCAATCCTCGAGGGCTATTCCAAAGGCACCCGCTTCGGCATCAGGATGGACTCCGACAGTTTGCTGCGGGCCGGCGAGCCGGGAGCGCAGTTGACCTGGATGGACGCCAAGGCGGGTGACTGGGTGGTAACGCCGCGAATCGGGAAGCCGGTCGAAGTGCAGGCACTGTGGATTAACGCATTGATGATTGGAAGCTCATTCAACCAACGGTGGGCCGAGACCGCGAGGGCGGCAGCCGCCTCATTTGGCCGGCGCTTTTTTGATCCGGCGCGCGGATGCCTTTACGATGTGATCGACGCGGACCACCGCCCGGGGATGGTCGATTCCTCGGTGCGCCCCAATCAGATCCTTGCCGTCGGCGGCTTGCCCTTTCAGATTTTGCAAGGTGAGCGGGCCAACTCGGTTGTCAATATCGTCGAGCAGCGGTTGCTGACGCCGGCCGGACTGCGGACGCTTGATCCCGCCGACCCGCGCTACCAGCCACATTACGAGGGCGGGCCGCGCCAACGCGACGGCGCTTATCATCAGGGCACGGTGTGGCCATGGCTGATGGGTCCGTTCATCGAGGCCTGGATCAGGGTGAGAGGAGAGACGCGAGCGTCCAAGGAAGAGGCGCGCCGGCGTTTTCTCGCCCCGATGTTGAAGCTGCTCGATCCCGCCGGCACCGGGCATTTGCCGGAAATCGCCGACGGCAACCCGCCGCACATTGCTCGCGGATGTCCGTTTCAGGCCTGGTCAGTTGGGGAAGCGCTGCGGCTTGAGCGCTTGCTCGAATAACATTGCGAATGACAGCCTAACAAGGCGGCCCCACGCTGCCAGAATCACTCGTGGAGGATTTCAGATGGGGGTTAGACTTTCGGAAGATGAAGCGTGGGAGATGCTGGCCGCAAGCCATACCGGAATCATCACGACGCTGCGGCGCGATGGATGGCCGATATCGCTGCCGATGTGGTTTGCCGTGATCGACAGGAAAATCTACATGCGCACACTGGCGGCGTCGAAGAAGGCCTTGCGCATCAAACGCGATGAGCGCGCGTGCTTCATGGTTGAAAGCGGCGAGGCCTGGAAGGATCTCGCGGCGGTGGTAGTCCCGGTGCGGGCATCGCTGATCGATCCGGCCAGTGAAGAAGCGCGGCGCGCATTGGCGGCGATGGGCGAAAAGTACAAGGGATTCGGCCTTCCACAAAAGCAGGTTCCCGAAGCGACCAGGAAACATTACAGCGCCTCCAGCGTGGTAATCAGGCTGGATCCGGCCGGAGCGATGATCAGCTGGAACAACGCGAAAATAAGATTGCAAAGCGCGTAATTCCCGGCAGGCGCCATCAAAGTGCGCCGATCTTCATGGCAAATCTCCTGGTGCCCGGAAAATGGCGCTCTTCTCCGCTTTTCAAGCGCAGAGAATTAAATCGCTGTCACTCGAGCGGCGATACTACCGCGTTCTCGACACGGCCCATGGCGCCACGCATCAGGGCTTCCTCGCGCATCGCATGGCGGTAAAAGTAGCGCGTCAGGTCGGCGTCCAGGTCGGGACCGGCGCGGCGCACGAACTGGTCCATTGCGACCATCGCCTCATGCCGGTTTTTAGGCCGCGTCCCCACGAAGGCTTTGACGTCGTCGAGGTCGTCGGCCTCGATCTCGCGGCCGAATTCCGTCAGATGGCGGATATGGGTCAGAAGTCTTAAATCCATGCTCATCCGGTAACGCAGGAAGCGGTCCTCGATCCGCGCGAACTGCTCGTCACGCAGATTTTCCTCCAGGACGTCGAACAATTCCGAGAGCCGGCCGTGCTCTGGAGCGGGAATGGGCGGCGGCTCGACCCTCACCTTGATCGCTTCAGCAAGGCATTCGATCGTGGCACGCTTGGACCATATCTCTTCGGCGATCCATTCCGCATGGACGTCACGCGGGTCCAGCCGCTGAACGACCGGACCGAGGGCGAGCGCCGTGGTCATCATCGCGATCACGCTGTAGTAGCGAATCTTGTCCAAGTCCAGCGGCGTGCCGGAATACTCACTATAGTACTTGAGCCACAGCGGGAGATTACCGGTGGGATACCACATATCGCGGGTTCGAATCCGCGCCAGTTCATTCATCGGATCGCCGACGAAGGCCAATTCCCAATCGACGACGGCCTGGATGCGGCCGTCTTTGAAAATGAACTGGCCCGGACCGGTATCGCCCTGCGCCAGCACCGGACGGCGCGGCGGCTGGGGAGGATTACGCCGCATCCATTGGCAGGCGAACGTAAGCAGCGGCACCGGCTCCTTGAGATGCGGAAAGCATCCTTTTTCCCATACGTCGAGATCCTGGACCAGGTATTCCTGGGCGGATTTGGGAATCGCAAACCCAATCCGCTCGAATTCGCTGACGGGTATAGCGTGCCATTTGGCCATGATCTCTGCGAACTGGCGGCCGTACTCGTCGCGCTCGCGTTGGTCCGTAATCAGCGTGAAATCGTCCAGGCCGTCGACGAATTCCAGGATGACGGCGTGCGGGCTGCGCGATTCCGCCATCACGCCGGGCACCGGGACGCCGTGCCGTTTCAGCACCTTGAGTAGCTGCGCCTCGCGGTCCAGACTGTAGATGCTGTTATATTCGAAGCTGGGGCCGCGATTACCCCGAATATAATATCGTGTTTGGGCCTTACCGTTGCGGCAGGTGATGAACCACGCCGGACGCCCGCCATTGTCGCGCGATTGACGCGTGTACTCTACGACCTTGGAGCCCAGTGCCTGCTCGGCCCAGGAAATCACTTCGGACTCGACCAACTCAGCCATGACAAGACCTCCGCCATCCGAAACCTACCATATGGAGCAGTGGCGGAGTAAAGCGCCGGTCGATCCCTATCGAGGCGCTGCCGCGGTCCTGACGAAGGCGGGGGAGTCAACTACCGGAGCGGATACAAACAGGGCGTCGAAGGAGTGGCGGTATTGAATTGCCACCGCCAGTTCCAGCAGGCAGACGAAGATCGCCAGCGGAATGCCGGAGGGGTCCAGATATGCGTGATACAAGAAAATATTGACCACGACTGGGGCCAGCAGGATCAGCCCGAAGGGGACGAAGATGCCCAGCACGACCAGCACGCCGCCCACAATTTCCGTTCCCCAAATCAGCGGCATCATGTAGCCGGTCTTCATCAGGGCGGCAATAAACGCCTGCGCAGCGGGCGGCATCGGCGGGTTCTTGACGAGATGAAGAATCGCCATCCACGGCATCACGGCGAACACGAGCCCCAACAAAATTCGCGGAATTGCACGTACGATTTTCACCTGACCATCCCTCCCAGCAAATTTCTGAACTGAACGATGCTTAGCCCTTTCCTACCTGATGTAATCTGACTTCTTCCTACATTATTAGTTGCAAAATTGCCAACCGCATTTCCGGCCCGCCGTCCGATTATGAACAGGGCGCGTCGCTGTGCAGACGCATCCTGACGCCGCTCCTACCCGCTGCTCATGGCTTCCGGGAATTGCCGAAGGTAAGCTTGCGGCCATGGAATTCGCCGACCGGCTTGTGGATGCGCAAAAGCAAAAGCGCACACTGTTGGTCCTCGGCGTCGATCCGCAACTGGATAGGCCCGGCGCGCCTGGCATTCCGGCGGACACCACCCTGACGCGCTTTTGCTGCGAAATCATCGAAGCGTGCGCCGAATTCGTGGTCGCAATCAAACCTCAACTCGCTTTTTTCGAAGCCCGCGGGATAGCCGGTATGGCTGCATTCGTTGAAGTTGTGCGTTTTGCCCGCAGCCGCGGACTCCTTACGATCGCCGACGGCAAGCGTGGTGACATCGGCAGCACCTCCGCGGCTTATGCCGAGGCTTTTGTGGGCGGTGGAGATTTTGCCTGCGACGCCGTCACCGTCAATCCATACATGGGCAGCGACGCTCTCGCTCCTTTCATCGCCCGGGTGCGCAATGGGCGCGGCGTGTTCGTGCTGGTAAAAACCTCCAATCCTTCATCCGGCGAGTTCCAGGACCTGACGGCCGGAGGCCGTCCCGTGTGGGAGTCGGTAGCGGCAAGGGTGGCCGGATGGGGAAGCGATTTCATCGGGAGTTCGGGCCTGAGTTCGGTGGGAGCGGTTATCGGAGCGACCTATCCTGATCAGGCCGTCAGGGCGCGCGAGTTGATGCCTGCTGCAATCGTACTGGCGCCCGGTTTCGGGGCTCAGGGGGCCAGCGCCGAAGAGGCGGTAGCGTCAGCGCGGGCGGACGGACTCGGCGTGATCGTGAACGCAAGCCGCAGCCTCATGTACGCGTCGCGCGTTGAGGGTGAAAATTTCATAGCAGCGGCAAGACGGGCGGCGGCGGCGATGCGCGATGAACTCAATCTCGCTTTGGCCGCGCGTATTCGCCATTAGCGGCGCTGTGGCCAGACACGTTTCGTGATTTCTTCGTCCGAGACCTCATTGCTGACTGTGGCCAACCATTGTGGCTGGAGTTGGGCAAAGCTTGACTTATTTCGGTCGGTGAGGCTACAAGCGATCGTGCTTTATTCTTGAGTCGGGGTGGCGGGTTGATGGAAGCCAGAAGGGAGCATCGAGGTTATTTTGGCCGAACTCGGGTGACGTACCGGGCTTTCCCGTTTTATTTATCCCTGTTCCTGTTCGGGTTTTTGTCCGGTATGGCACGGGCTGAAGCGGTGGTTGTTCAGCAACCGGCCGCGGTGTTCCCCAGGCCGGCCTCGATTGAACCCAATATCAAGTTCTGGGTTGATGTCTTCTCGAGCTATTCGATCCGCGATTTCATCGTCCATGACAAGGACGATCTCACCAGGATTTACCAGGTCCTACACATTCCGGGTGAAGGAAATCCCACCAAGGACGATGTGCAATGGGCCAATACTTATCTAAAGACCAAATACAGCGACATACTCAACCGGCTTGCTGAGGGCCATGCGCCATCCACTTTCGAGGAACAGCGGGTGGCCAACTTGTTCAAGGGCGAGCGCAATCCGAATTATGCCGCCGCAGCGCAAAATCTGCGTGTCCAGCAGGGGATGGCGGAGAGGTTCCGCGAGACGCTGGTGCGCGCGCGCCTGTACCTGCCGCGCATCCAGGAGGTTTTCCATTCATTCGGATTGCCCGAAGAGCTGGCGCTGTTGCCCACCGTCGAATCGGGTTTCCATCGCTACGCGTGCTCAAAGGCGGGTGCGATGGGGATCTGGCAGTTCACGCGCTCCACTGGTAAGGAGTACATGACGATAACGAGGCATCACGACGATCGCCTCGATCCGAGCAAAGCGACCGAAGCGGCGGCTGAGCTTTTGCTTCACAACCACGAACTGCTCGGGAGCTGGCCGCTGGCGATCACTGCCTACAATTATGGAACCGGTGGGATGATGCAGGCGGTGGACGCCACCGGCGGCGGTGACTACTGCGAAATCCTGCGGCGGTTTGACGGTCCGCATTTTGGCTTCGCCAGCAAAAATTACTATCCCGAATTCCTCGCGGCGGTTCAGGTCTACAAGTATCGCGATTCCTACTTCCCCGGAATCGACCAGGAAGTCCCTGATTATGCCGAGGAAGAGCCGCCGCCGCGGGTTTACCGAACTCACTTCGTTTCGCGGCACCATTATTACCATTCGGTAAGGCGTGTTTGGGTGGGTTCGCGCGGCGGCAGACATCATTTGCGCCATGCCATTTATCACCCCCGATCGCGTCGGCATCTGCGCAGCGCGTGAGCGCGGCTTCACCTTTGGGTTGGACGGCCTCAGGCGAAGCTGAGGCGCGAATAGCGCAAAACGCTCATTAGCGAAGCGGTTGCGTGTACAATAATCGGCGGGCGGGGCCACGGGCGCATCCGAATGCGCCTCTTTTTCTACCAATTTGTGAAACCTTTTTAAGCGGCTCTTGAGGGGGACGCTCGCCTAATCGCGGCCCTGCACTATAATCAGGGCATTGATGTTTGCCTGACCGCTGCATCGTTCTTGCATCAGCGGAACGCGAATCGGAGCCCAATCGATGTCCGTCAGCCCAGTGTTAAACCCCGAGCTGCAAGGCCTTGGGGTTCGGCTGGCCGCGCTCACCGGCGGCGAAGCTGCCAGCAGCGCGATTCAGCTGGTCGTCCAGCGCTCGCCAGACGAGCGGATGGCGATGGTGGCGCTGCTGAAATTAGCCGAGCGGTCGTCATCGGTGTTGCGCCGGGTTCTTGACGATGAACACGTGGCGGCCGACCTGATTTTCTGCCTTGGGTGCTCGGAAATCGCCGGTGCCTGGTTATGCGCACAGGCGGACTGGGTGGAACAATTTCAATCGATCCGCCGCGTGAACGCGCACACCCTGGAGGGCGCTATCAAGCTCCAGCTTGCGGCCCCATTTGAGCGAGCGCGCACCTCGCAGGAGCTGGCCTCCTTCAAGCAGGACATTTTCGCCCGTTTGATAATCGCCGACAGCCTCGGACGCCTGGAGGTTGCGGAGACCATGGCCTTGATGTCGCGTCTGGCCGACGAATGCATCCGCGAGGCAGTCAGGGCCGCTGATGCTCTGCTCAACGGTTTTCGCCCGGATCTGAGAGCATTTTGCGTGTTGGCCCTGGGCAAGCTCGGGGTTAAGGAACTCAATCTCAGTTCCGACGTGGACCTCGCATACATCTTTGACGGGGGGTCGGCGCAGGCCGCGATGGCGGCGGCGCGGCTGGGTGAACTGGTCAGTGAGCTGCTCCGCGGCGCTTTCCGCGTGGATCTTCGGTTGCGGCCGGGGGGCAGCCGTGCGCCTCTGGCGGCGTCGCTGGAAAGCGCGCTGAGCTTTTACCAGAGTTTTGGCCAGACCTGGGAACGCGCCGCGCTTTTGCGCGCTCGGCCGGTAGCGGGGCAAATCGAATTGGGGCGCGAACTGCTGGGCGAGCTGAGTCATTTCATATATCGGCGCTACCTCGATTTCGAAACCCTCCGGCAGTTGCGCGCAATGAAACAGCAGATCGAACGCGAGCTGCGTTCGCCGGCGCTGATTGAGCAGAACATCAAGCTGGGCCGCGGCGGTATTCGCGAACTGGAATTCATCGTTCAGGCCCTCACGCTGGTCTATGGCGGACGCGATCCGCGGCTGCGCCGCCCGCAAACCCTGGCTGCTATCCAACAGTTGGAGACCTGCGGCTACCTGGCTGGTTCGCGAGCACGCCAACTGTCCGCCGCCTACCTTTTCCTGCGCGACGTCGAACACAAGCTGCAGATGGTGTCTGCGTTGCAAACCCATAATCTGCCGACCTCCGACAGCGGGATGCGCCAGCTCGCCGCGCGGATGGGTCTGGGCAAGGAGCCCAGGTCCGTGGCTCTGCTGCGTTCGGTACTGGAACAACATCGCAACCTGATCGCGGGCCTGTTCAATGAGCTGTTGGCGTCGGCCGAGGACCGTGGACGGCTCCCCTGCTCCGATGCCGCCAACCGGGCATGGCAGACCGCGCTTGATCCCCTGGGTTCGGCGCCGCACCTGCGCGAGCTGGGCTTTGCGCATCCGGAGGAAAGCGCCCATCATCTCCTGCTGTTGGCGCGCGGCCCCGCGCATGGGCTGGCCAGTCCGCGGCGGCGGGAGCTGCTGGAAAGTCTGGGACCACTGCTGCTGGAAGAAATCAGCAAGCAGTCAAACCCTGACCTGGGTTTGATGAACCTGGCGGCGTTCATCGCGGCGATCGGGGCACGTACCTCTTTCCTTTCCCTGCTCGAACAGCATCCCGCGACCCGCCGCGTTCTGCTGCGGTTGTTCACCTCCAGCCAATATCTTTCCACGCTGTTCATACGCCATCCCGACATGCTCGATGTGCTGGTGCGATCGGATTTGGCGCGCTTGCGCCGCGCCGCCATCGAACTGAACCAGGAACTGGCGGAATTGCTCGCCCACAGTCCCGATTTGGAAAGCCGCCTGGATGCATTGCGCAGCTTTCGGCATCAGGAGTTCCTGCGCATCGCGATCGCCGACCTCGCCGGCCAATTGGAGCTCTCCGAGGTACAAACGGAGTTGACGCTGCTGGCCGAGACCGTGCTCAAGCAGGCGCTGGAGATGGCGCGGGCTGAGGTCGCGCAGCGATTTCCAGCGGCCCGCGGCCTGCCGCTTTGCGCGCTCGCGATGGGACGTCTGGGTTCGCGTGAAATGTCCTACAATTCCGACCTCGACCTGATATTCGTTTACCGCGAATCAGGACCGGCCGATAGTGCCGGGCGCGAGGCCGCGCCGCGTATCGTGCAGAAGCTGATCTCGATTCTGGAATCGCGCACGCGAGAGGGTTACGCGTACAAAATCGACTTGCGGCTGCGTCCATCGGGCAATTCCGGACCGTTGGTCGCCTCGCTGGAAAGCTTTCGCGAATACCATCGAACCAGTTCCGCCACCTGGGAGCGTCAGGCGCTGATTCGCGGCCGCGTGGTCGCCGGTGACCAGCGGCTGGCAGCCGAGGTGGAGCAGGCGCGCCAGGAGTTCGTGTTCGGCCAGGGTCTGTCGGCGCAGGGGGTAGCCGAAATCGCCGCGATGCGCCAGCGCATCGAACGCGAGCTTGGTTCGGAAAGTCCCCAGGAGATCAATATCAAATACGGTCCCGGCGGCATCGTGGATATTGAATTCCTCACCCAGATGATGGCGCTGCGCCACGGATGGCGGCATTCCATCCTGAGGCGGCGAAGCACCGCGGAGCTGTTGTCGGCGCTGATAGCCGAAGGTCTGATTGGGCGAGCCGACGGTGCGGCACTTCAAAGCGGCATCGAGTTCCTGTCAAGACTGGAGACGCGGCTGCGCATCGCGACCGATCGGTCACCCTGGATACTGTCAACCGGCTCCGACAAGCTGACGCCGCTAGCGCGCCGGATGGGGTTTGACGGCGCTTCGGCGGGAAAGGAACTGCTCGATGAAGTGGCCCGCCAGCGCCGAGTTGTGCGCGAAATCTTTACGCGATGCTTCGACCTTGAACTGGCCTCGGCAGACGCTGCCGGCTGAGAGCACTGGAGCGATGGCGGACTGTCGATTCATCCTGATCACCGGCGGCAGCCGCAGCGGCAAAAGCTCCTGCGCCCTCAGCCTGGCGCAAACGGTGGCCGCGCAAGGGCAAGCCTATTTTATTGCCACCGCGCAGCCGATCGACGATGAGATGCGCGCGCGCATCGCCCACCATCGGCGGCAGCGGCCTCCCGCCTTCCAAACGATTGAAGAGCCGCTGCAGCTTTGTCGTGCGGTGGAGCGGCTCGACGCAGGCGCCGGCGTTGTCGTTATCGATTGCCTGACCTTGTGGATTTCCAACCTGATGGCGGCGGGCCGCGGCGACGATGCAATCCTGACCGAGTCCGAAAATCTTGCCCGTCTACTGGGTGCGGCCCGATACCGCGCTTTGGTGGTCAGCGACGAAGTTGGTTCGGGGCTGGTGCCGATGGACCCGGTTGGCCGGCGTTTTCGCGACCTGCTAGGTTGGACCAATCAGACCATCGGCCGCGCCGCCGATCGAATCCTAATGATGGTTGCGGGCTATCCGCTGCGGGTAAAATGACCATGGCAATCAACGTTTATTTCGACGACATCAAGGTGGGTGATCAAGTTCCCCCATGGTCGCGCAAAACCGACTTCATGCACTGGAACCGCTATGCCGCCGTCAATGACGAATTCATTTACATCCACATGGACGACGAAGCGGGACGCGCCGCCGGCAATGAGCAGGGCGCTTTCGGGATGGGCAATTTGCGTTTCGCCTATATCCTCAACGCATTGCGCGACTGGCTGGGCGACGAAGCGGAAATCCGCGAACTTCAGTGCGAATTCCGCGCTATCAACCAAAAAAATGACATCCTGACCGTAATCGGCACGGTGACGGAAAAGCGGACTGAAGAAAATGAAAACCGCGTTTACCTCGACGTCAACGTGGTGAACCAGACCGGCGCCAAAACCTGTCCGGGCAAGGCGATTGTGGTGCTGCCGAAACGATAACACAGGACCATGTTTGGCTGTTTTGGGCGGTCTTCCGCTCGCCCCGGGCGTGGTCCGGGTTCCCACCGGAAATGTTGCTTGCTTCAGAAGTGGTGCCGGTTTAGCTTCAAATGGACTGGCGAGTCCATAACCTGGCTTGTGCCGCGAAATAGATAGTTCCGTCTCCGGCCTGAGAGCGTCCGGAGGGTTACCGCTATGATGTGGATTGTTCGACTGGCTCTGCGCCGCCCGCTTTCGGTCGCGGTAATGGCGCTTCTGATGCTTGTGCTCGGCACTTTGAGCTTCGAGCTGATGAACGTCGACATCTTCCCCGCCATCAACCTGCCGGTCGTGCTGGTCGTATGGAGCTATCCGGGCTTGTCGGCGTTTGACGTCGAGCGCCGGATGGTCTTCATCAGCGAACGCGCGTACTCCACCACCGTCAATGGAATCGAGCATATCGAGTCCAGGTCAATAAACGGTTTGGGGATTCTCAAAGTCTATTTCCAGCCCGGAGTTGATATCGGCTCGGCCATCTCGCAGATTAACGCGGTTTCCGAAACTATCCTGACTATTTTGCCGCGCGGCACCGAACCGCCCCAGATCATCTCGTATAATGCGGCCAATGTGCCGGTGGCGCAGTTAAATATATTCAGCGACACGCTTTCAACCATGCGGCTGTTTGACTATGGCCTGAACTTCATCCGCATCCAGCTCTTCACCATTCCCGGCTTTTCTTCACCCGCCCCGATGGGCGGCGTGTCGCGTTCCATCATGGTCAATCTCGATCCGACCCTGCTCTACGGCAACAGCGTGTCGGCCTACGATGTCGGCAACGCTCTGGATGCCCAGAACGTGGTGATCCCGTCAGGCACCGCCAAGATGGGCAACTACGAAGACAACATCGACATCAACATGAGCGTGCCGCGGGTCAAGGATTTCAATCAGCTCCCGGTCAAATGGGTAAACGGCGCGCCGGTACTCCTTGGGGATATCGCCAACGTAACCGATACCCATCAGCCGCAGACCAACGTCGTACGCGTCGATGGCAGACCGGCGACTTACCTGATGGTCATCAAGCACGCCGACGCCTCGACGCTGGCGGTCGTGGACGCGGTTAAAGCCAAGCTGCCGGAAATTCGCGCCACCGCGCCCAAGGGACTTAAGGTGAAGCTGGCTTTCGACCAGTCGGTGTTTGTGCGCGCGGCGCTTTGGGACGTGGTTCAGGAGGCGGTCACGGCGGCGGCGTTGGTCGCGCTGATGGTGCTGATATTCCTTGGTTCGGCGCGCAGCATGCTGATCGTGATCACGTCGATCCCGCTGTCGATCCTGACGGCGATCGTGGGACTCAAACTGTCAGGACAGACGATCAACACGATGACCTTGGGCGGAATTGCTCTGGCCGTCGGCATGCTGGTGGACGACGCCACGGTCGAAATCGAAAACATCCACCGCAACCAGGCTATGGGCAAACCTCTGCTGGTGGCGATTCTCGACGGCGCCCGCCAGATCGCGACGCCCACGGCGGTCGGCACCCTGGCCATTTGTATCGTCTTTTTTCCGGTGGTCCTGCTTACCGGTGTGGCACGGTTCCTGTTCACTCCGCTGGCGCTGGCGGTAGTGTTCGCGATGCTCACTTCGTACCTGCTCTCGCGCACGCTGGTGCCGACGATGGCGCGCTACCTGCTGCCCGAACAGCACCAGGAAATCACCGGCCGCGGACTATGGGCGCGGGGACTGCGTAAATTCGAAAGCGGCTTCGAGCGGCTGCGCGAGCGCTACCGGGGCGGCCTGGCCAAATTCATCGCGCGCCGCGGATTTTCCCTGACCTGCGTGGGCATTTTTATCGTTATTTCAGCGGCATTACTGTTGATCGTCGGCGAGGATTTTTTCCCCACAGTTGACGCCGGCATGATGCGTCTGCATGTGCGGATGCCGACCGGCACCCGGATCGAGCATTCGGAACTGATGGTGGACAACGTCGAAAGGACGATCCGGACACTGATTCCAGCCGACGAATTGGACTCGATCAGCGACAATATAGGCTTGCCCGTTTCCTACAACCTTGCGTTTTACCAGACTGACAGCATTGGTCCGCAGGACGCCGACATACTGATACAACTCAAGCCGTCGCACCATCCCACCCGGATATATCAGAACCGGATCCGCCGCACGCTGGAGGTTAAATATCCCAACATCACGTCCTATTTCCAGGCCGCGGATATTACCAGCCAGGTTCTCAATTTCGGATTGCCGGCCGCGATCGATGCGCAGATCTCGGGCAACAATCTGCTTTCCGACTATGATATTGCGTTGCGCCTGATGAACCGGATGAAGCGGATTCCCGGAGTTTCGGACATTCGTATCGCCCAACCTCAGGACTACCCTTCGTACAAGGTGCAGGTTGATCGGACCAAGGCGCTGCAATTCGGCATCACGCAGGAGCAAATCGCCTCCAGTTTGTTGGCATCGCTTTCCGGCGCCAGTCTGCTACAGCCCAATTTCTGGCTCGATCCGCGCTCGGGGGTCAATTACAACGTGATTGCCCAGATGCCGCAGCACCTGATCCACTCCATTGGAACCCTGGCCAACGTACCGCTTACCGCGGGCACCGCCGGCTTTACCACTACATCCTCTTCCGTCGATGGCGCCGGGGCGCAGGTGGCAGCTCCGCAATTGCTGGGCAACGTCGCCACTTTCACACGTACCTGGGATCCGGCGCTTATCGAGCATTACACGGTGCAGCGCGTCATCGATGTGGATTGCGGCGTTTCCGGCCGCGATTTGGGAGCGGTGACGTCAGCCGTTCAACGCGCGATCGATTCTGTTGGCAAGCTGCCGCCCGGTACTCACATCGTGATCCGCGGTCAGAGCGCCGCGATGCACTCTTCGTTCAACACGCTGGGCGAGGGTCTGATACTCGCAATAATCCTTGTCTACCTGCTGATGGTGGCGAATTTCCAGTCGTGGCTGGAGCCGTTTATCATTACCATGGCGGTGCCGGGTGCGTTGGCCGGCGTGCTCTGGATGCTGGTGATTACCGGAACCACCATCAACGTCGAATCGCTGATGGGTGCGATCATGGCGGTGGGCGTGGGCGTGGCCAATGGCAATCTGCTCATCACCTTCGCCAATGAACTGCGGGAGGAGGGCTATAGTCCGATCGCCGCCGCCATTGAGGCCGGCCGGATCCGGCTGCGTCCCATCATCATGACCGCATTGGCGATGATTTTGGGGATGCTGCCCATGGCGATTGGTTTGGGCGCCGGCTCCGAGCAAAACGCTCCGCTGGGGAGAGCGGTTATCGGGGGCTTGCTCGCGGCAACGCTGATGACGTTGTTCGCGGTGCCGGCAATCTATTCGATCTTCAGCCGCAATCTCGTAACCAAGCAGGAGCGCGACCAGGAGATTCAGGCGGCCGAATTGCCTGGCGCTTGAGCGATTCGTGGATATGGAAGACGACCCCAGGGACTACACCGGACCCCAGCCCGGCAAATTCTTCTATGCCGGATGGCTGATCGCGATCGTGCTGCTGACGGCCGCGACAGCCGGACTGGTGCTGGCACGCGAACGATGGTTGAACCGCCAGACCGCAAATCTTGCCACTGAAATGGCGGCCGGGCCCCATGTCCTGGTCGCGCAAGTCGGTGAAAATCCGCCGGTTCGCGTCCTGCAGCTGCCGGCCTCAGTGCGCGGTTTCGACGAAACGCAAATTTACGCGAAGGTACCCGGCTACATCAGGGCGATTTACGTGGACAAGGGAGACCGCGTTCACGCGGGCCAGGTCATCGCCAAAATCGAATCGCCGGAGACCGACCGGCAGGTGGCCAACTATCGGGCCAATTACGAACTGGCCAAAATCACCTGGCAACGCGATGCAGTTCTGTATCGCAACAGCGTAATTGCCAGGCAGGACTACGATAACCAGTACACCGTAATGGCCCAGGCCAAGGCGATGTGGGAGCAATACAGGGCACTGCAGGCTTATGAAATCCTGCGCGCGCCTTTCGACGGTATCGTATCCGCACGCTATGTCGATCCCGGCCATCTGATTCCCGCCGCAACTGGGGCCACCAGCACCACCGACGCGGTCGTCGCGATCGCCCGTCTGAGCCCGGTGCGGGTTTTCGCCTATGTGCCGCAAAGTATGAGCCCTTTTATCAGGAACGGCGATTCCGCTTCGGTTTCGGTGATAGAGTATCCAGGCCGCAAGTTCAAAGGCAGCGTCACCCGCCATCCCGAAGCGCTGGCGCCCGACTCGCGTACGATGCTGGTTGAAGTGGATCTTCCCAATCCCGATGCGGCACTGCTGCCTGGCATGTACGGGAGCGTCGAATTCGTGGTGTCGGTTCCGATGCGTACGCCGCTGGTTCCTGACGACGCGCTCATTTTCCGCAACAACAAGGTGTACGTACCCCTCGTTCGCAATAACCATCTCCATCTGGCAGAGGTTGACCTCGGATACGACAACGGAGTCGACGTCCAGGTAACCAATGGGGCGGTTACGTCCAATGACCTGGTCGCACTCAATGTCGGCCAGGCTGCCCGCGAGGGCGAAGCGGTCCAACCCGTGCGCGCGAACCAGTCCGACAACACCGAAAAAGACCAGATGTAAGTGGTGCGGGGCATAAATGGCTTGCCGCGCGACGGTCGGCGTGGTTTAAAGCCCCTATCCCGCATTGTGGAAGGAACATCATGGCCACCAAGACATGGATTGAAGTTGCGGTAAACGGCGCCTGGACCCGCAAGTTCCAGCCCGGGATTCCGGTTACCACTGAGGAAGTCATCAACGACGGCGTGGCCTGCATCAAAGCTGGCGCCGCCATTATCCACGCCCACACCCTGGATCCTGCTTCGTCGCGGCAAACCGACGATGTCGAAACCGCCGCCGCTTTCATGAACGGTATCCGATCGCAGGTTGACGCAATCGTTTACCCAACCATCGTCGGTCGGCCGGTGCCTTCCGATCCCGGATGGCTTTGGCGGCCCACCGTCGAACTGGCCAAACGCGGAATCCTGGAATGGGGCGTGATGGATCCCGGTTCGGTCAACTTCTGCCGCGTCCAGAGCGGTCCGTCGGGACTTGGCGGGATGGGTGGGAGCGGGCTTTACGCCAATCCCAACAACAGCCTGGAGACCGCCGCCCAGCTTGCAGCCGAGTACCAGTTCCATCCCGCTTATGCCTGCTACGAGCCCGGGTTCGTGCGTCAGGGCGCGCTGCTTCATCGCCTCCATCCGAACATGCCCGTCCCGGTTTACAGATTGATGTTTTCCACCGGCATGACCTTTAGTTTTCCGCCAGTGCCGTGGGCGGTCGAAGCTTATGCCAGGCTGCTGGACCTTTGCGCCCCCGGCGCGCCGTGGATGGTGGCGGGGCTGGAAGTCGATGTCCTGCCGCTGATTCCCACGGTGGTGAAATTGGGCGGCGGGGTAAGGGTCGGCCTTGAGGATGCGCCATTGGGGACTCAGCGCTCCAACGTCCAACTGGTCGAGGCTGCGGTCAATGCAATCCAGAAGGCAGGCGGCGAACCCGCCACGACGGCCGAAGTGCGCGCCGAACTTGCCGCGTATCAGATGCGTCCGGGCAGCAACGCCTGATTGAGGGGAATTCACACCGATGCGGATAGGAATAACGCTGCCCGCCGAACCGTTTCAAAACCGCTCGATGATTGATCTGGTGCGGCGTGTGGAAGCGCTCGGATACCAGGACGTCTGGTCACTGGAATCCTACACGACCGAAGCCTTCAGCCCGCTGGCCGCGGTCGCGATGCTTACCGACAGGATGCGCCTGGGCACCGCCATTGTACCGGTATTTACCCGGCCGCCGGCCTTAATCGCGATGTCGGCGATGACCGTGCAGCAACTCTCCGGCGGACGCTTCATTCTGGGGATGGGGATCTCCTCCCCGCAGATCATCAGCCAGTGGATGGGCGTGCCCTTCGAGCGTCCGCTGTCGCGCGTGCGTGATACCGTCGCCGCTGTGCGCGCAGCCTTATCGGGAGAAAAGGTCACCTTCAAGGGCCGCACGCTTTCGGTCAACGGATTCCGGCTCGATATGGAACGCAGCACGGCGCCGCCGCCCATTTTCCTGGCTGTTCAAGGCGCTAAAATGTGCCGCCTTGCTGGCGAAATTGCCGACGGCCTGATCACCAATTTCATCACGCCCGAAGCTTTGCCGCGGATGCTCGAGCATGTGGCGGATGGCGCACGCAGAACAGGACGCGAAGCGCCGCGCGAAGTGGTCTGCAGGATCCTCACGATCGTCGATGAAGACCCCGAACGTGTCGCGCCTGCGATGCGCCGTCATATGACCCCCTATCTGATCACCCCCGGCTATAATCGCTTCTTCGCCGAAATCGGCTTCGAGCGCGAAGCCGATCAGGCGCTGCGCCTGTGGAATGCGGGCCAACGCAAAGAAGCCACCGACGTCGTCAGCGATCGGATGCTTAACGACATCTACCTGCTGGGCAGCGCCGAGCATTGCCGTACGCGCCTGCAGGCATTCGCCGCAGCCGGCGTCACCACCGTCGCACTGTGGTTCGTCTCGCTGGAGCGCAGCCCCGAGCAGCGCAAGGCCAGGATTCTGGCCGCGATCGAAAAACTCGCTCCAAAGTAGTAAAGAGAATCGAGGGAACAGAGGCGAGAATCGGGAGCAGAATTCTGCGCGAGGCGCCTCTTTTGATTTCGACCCGGGTCGCTTCCTGGCTCCTTTTTTGTTCTGGCTTTTTTGCTGCCACTCACTTCCTTTCGCTTTCCTCTTCCCCATAGTGACATCGGCCGGGGAATCGCCTAACCTTTGAGTCGGAGAAGGCGCAATGTTCGAAGACGAAACGGTCGATGTGGCCTGCCCGAAATGTAATCACAAGAACTCGATTCTTGTGCGCGATTTCGAAGAGAGCGCGCAGACCCATTTCGTCTGCCAGCACTGCCATACCGGCGTGAAAATCGAGGCCGAGGAATTCAAGCAGCGCCTGGATCAGGTTTTGAAGGAAGTCCGGAACCTCGAACGTGAAGCCGCACGCGACGCCAAACGTCCAGCCAAACGCCCCCGCAAAGGCGATTTCCAAATCTGAAAATCGCTTTCCCCTTGCCGTGAAGCTCGATCGCCAAGCCTCAGGCTTGAAAACGTCGCATCATGGCTTGTACGGGCAGGACCGCACGAGACTCCGGCGCTATGCCCAGGATGACGAGAGTACGGCGCCGCCTCAACCATGCTCCTGGCGGCTCGCACCGCGCGGTGTTCCCTCCAGGATGTTGTGTTTGCCGGCGAATTCGTCGAGGTCCACCTCGACCGTCTCGAGGATGCTCGCGGTCTGGCGCCAGTGGCCGATTATAATCAGCAGTTCGATAATTTCGGCCGGGCTTAGATGCTTCTTCAGCGCCTCCAGCGTCGCGCGGCTCGCCTTGACGCTGGCGTTAACCTCGTCGGTGAACTGCAGCACCAGCCGCTCCAGTTCGTTGAAGCATTTCGCGCTCTGCCAGTTCTCAATCGCCGCGATCTGCTCCTCGGTCACACCCACGTGTCTGGCCGCCGGCACATGATGGCTCCATTCATACACGGAGCGGCAGTCCGTGGCCGTGCGCAGGATCGCGAGCTCGCGCAAACGCTTGTCGATCCGGATGTCGTTGAGCAGCGCGGTGCTGAGCCGGCTGCGCTGGGCGAACACCGACTGGGCGTTGGCGATCATCCTCTGAACGTTCAGTACCACCGGCCGCTGAAAGAGCTTGCGGATTTCCGGTGAAGCGTCCTTCTCGTCCAAATACGGCAGCAGCGCCATTGTGAGATTCCTCCTCGTTGCGGACGAACTCACGTCTAGCACGCTGCGGCGGTATTTCAATCGCCGGCTTTGGCTGGTGCGCTTGTGAAGCGGGCGCCCAATGGCCCAATATCCGACAGGGAGACCGGCTATGACGGATAAAGAACTGCTCGCCCTGATGGAACGGATCAGCAACTGGGGACGCTGGGGCAAGGACGATGAGCGCGGGACTCTGAACCTGCTGACGCGCGAGATGCGTTTGCGCGCGAGCAGGCTGGTGAGCACCGGAGAAAGCGTTTCGATGGCCTTGCCGCTCGCTACCGCGCCCGCGCCGGATAACCCGACGCCTGCCTTCCACCTGATGATCCACACCGGCTACGACCTGCCCGCGCAGGGTCTTGCGGCCAGCACCGACTACCTCGCGATCCCGACCCACGGCCGCGCGATCACCCATCTGGACGCACTGTGCCATATGTTCTGGCGCGGCATGATGTACAACGGCTATCCCTCCACCGAGGTCAAGCATAACGGAACCACCAGAAGCGGAATCGACACCAGTTTCGAAGGCATCATCGGGCGCGGCGTGCTGCTGGATATTCCGCAAAGCAAGGGCGTCCCGTGGCTGGAGAAGGGCGAGAAGATATTTCCCGCCGATCTCGACGCCGCCGAAAAACATCACGGCCTGCATGTTGGCGAGGGCGATATCCTCGCGGTCCGCACCGGACGGCACCAATACGCGCGCACGAGGGGAAACTGGAATCCATGGACGGAAGGCCAGGCGGGACTGGAAGCGGCATGCCTGCCGTGGCTGCGCGAGCGCGGCGTCTCGGTGCTGATCAGCGATGCGGTCAGCGACGTGACGCCTTCGGGCTACAGCGAGATCACGGTGCCGATTCACGCCGGCGCGATCGTGATGATGGGACTGCCGCTAATCGACAATGCCGACCTCGAAGCGCTGTCGCGGTCGTGCGCGCGCATGGGGCGTTACGAATTCATGTTCATGACCGCGCCGCTGGTGATCCCGCGCGCTACCGCGTCGCCGATCAATCCGATCGCGCTGTTCTGATTGAGGCAGCGAGACTACGCGGCGGCGGCGCGGCGCGGGGTGAACTTGATCGGCATCCGTTTGAGGCCGTGGAGGAGGTTGGATGCCAGCCATTCGACCTCGCCGTCCAGCTCGACGTCGGGCATGCGGTCGAGGATTTCCTCGAAAATCAGCCGCATCTCCAGGCGCGCGAGATGGGCGCCGAGACAGAAATGCTCGCCGTAAGCGAAGGCGAAATGGTCGTTGGGATCGCGCGCGATATCGAACTTCTCGGGGTCGGCGAATACTTCCTCGTCGCGGTTAACTGCCGCGTTCCACACCACCACCCAGTCGCCTTGCCTGATTTTGCGTCCGCGGATTTCCGTATCCTTCAGCGCCGTGCGCATCGAATGGGTAATCGGGCTGGTCCAGCGCAGAATTTCCTCAACCGCCGGACGCATCAGCGACTTGTCCTCGCGCAGGCGGCGCATCTGGGCGGGATTGCGTATCAGCTCCAGCAATCCGCCGGCGATCGCGTTGCGGGTCGTGTCCAGGCCCGCGATGATGAACATAAATCCGTTGTATCCAATTTCCTCGTCGGTGAGCAGGCGGCCGCCCAGCACGCGGGCATTGGCGATGACGCTCAGCAGGTCGGTCGCGGAACTGCCGCGCCGCTCCAAGGCGGTCTTGATGCAGTAGCCTACCGCCTGTCCCCAGGCCTTGTCGCGCGTCGCCACGGCGGACGAGTCCACCTGGAATTCCGGATCCTCGGGACCCATGGCGCGGTTGACCAGATCGGTCATCAGCGGCCAGTCCTTGCGCGGAATGTCCATCATGTCGAAGGCGATTGTCATCGGCAGCCTGGTGGCGACTTCGGTGACAAATTCGCACCGCCCGCGCGGCAGCACGTCGTCGAGGATTTCCAGCACCAGTTTGCGGCCCGAATGTTCGTATTGCCTGATCGCACGCGGCAGAAACATCGCGTTGAACGCCTTGCGGAAGTCCCGATGCAATTCGCCGTCGCTCGCCACCAGCATCTTGTTGCAGCCGGTGAGGTCAGGGTTGAACGCCGCCTCGATTTCCGGGCTGGAGGGCAGCCCGACGCTGAACTTACCGTTGCTGAAATATTCCGAAGCGCCCTTGTAAACGGTGTAGGCGTCCTCGTGCTTGAAGATCGACCAGAACCCCCGCTTGAGCCGGCCCTGCGTCCAATGCACCGGGTCGGCCGCACGCATCCGCCTGAACAAGTCATGAATATCGCCCTTGGCGAAGAAATGGGCATCGGTCAAATTGATGTCATCCTGAGGTGTTATCATCCCGCTTTCTCCTGGCGCCCCGAATACCGCCGTCTTGATGCGAAGTGCGGCTGCCTTCGAGGTTACACTGCGAGCGCAAACAAGACCACGTCCGCCCGATCAGGCCACCTTGTCGGGCCAGGTTACGATCCTGCGCTCCTTGAGTTCCTTGCGTTGAGCCGCGTTGTAGCCCAATTCGTGCAGGATCTCCTGCGTATCCTCACCGAGGCGCGGCGGCGGACCCTGGACGAATTCGGGCGTCTGCGAAAAGCGGATCTTTTCGCCCATCATGCGCAAGCGGCTCTGCGTCTCCTTCTCGTAATACTCAACCACGCGCTTGGTCAGAATCGACCAGGGATCCAGCAGCCAGCGCTCCCAGTAACCTTTGTTGATAATTTCGCACGGCACCCCGGCCGCATCCAGTGCTTCGAACCAATGCTGCGCCGTGCGGGTCTTGAAAATCGGCTCGATTACCTCGGCCAGCTCGTAGCGCCGATCGACGCGATCGTAATGCGAGCGGTAGCGCTGGTCGCCGGCCAGATGCGGCTTGCCGATTACCTCGCACAGCCGGCGCCATTGATCCTCGAAGATTGCGCTGATAAAAATCCATCCTTCGCTGGCCGCGTAAAAGCGATAGTCCGCGCTGATTCCGGTCTGCGTCCGGTCCATCGTAGGCCGTCGCCGCACATCGTTGCGATTCGTCACGAAGGCGTCGGAATTGACGTAGAGGCCGGCGTTGAGCAGCGAGGTATCGACGAACTGTCCCTCGCCGGTGCGATCGCGATGATACAGGGCCATCAAAGTGGCAATCACGGACAAAGTCGCCGCGCACATATCCACCGGCCCGTAGCGGTTCCATACCGGATCGTTGCCCTCGCCGCCGCCCATGTATTCCATCCCGCACATCGCCTGGAAGAGCTGATCGTAGCCGCCCTCATGGCATTGCGGGCCGTGCGTTCCGTAAGCCGGGACGTGCGTGTAGATCAGGTCAGGTTTGATCTTGCTCAGCGTCGCATAATCAATCTTGAGCCGCTCGGCGACGCCGGGACGCTGGTTGTGATGGACGATGTCGGCGCGCTCGACCAGCCGGTAGGCGATCTGTCGTCCCTCTTCGCTCTTGAGATCGACAGCGATGGCCTTCTTGCCGCGCTGCGAAATGAAGAAGGGCTGGAACGGCTGGCGCATTCCCTCGCCTTCGATCGTCTCGACTTTGATCACCCTCGCGCCGAGATCGGATAGCAGCATCGGTCCGAATGGTCCCGCCGCATAATGGCCGAAATCGATCACCAGCGTATCGAACAGAGGATGGCGCAGCGGCCTTGGTTTGATCGCCCTGGCAATCGCGCGGTCCGCGGGGCGGTTGAGCGCGGCGACAATCTCACGCGTATGTTCGCCGGGCTGCGGCGCGAGCGACTTTATCGCACCCGGAGTCCTGGAGAAGCGAAAGGGAATTCCCATCTGCACGACGTGGCCGTGGTTGGGATCGTCAATTTCGGCGACGACTTCGTTGGCGCGCGCCTGCGGGACGAAGAACGCCTCCTCAGTGGGCAGCACCGCCTCGACTGGCACGTCGATATCGCGCAGCAGCTTGATCCATTCGTCGCGGGGCTTTTTCTTGAAAGCCGCGATTTCCTGCTGTTCGAACCATTTGCGCTGCTCGACGTTCGCCATCAGCTTTTCGCGCGTAACTCCCGCGGGTAGCTCGATCCCCAGCAGCTTCGAGATCGCCATCACGTTGCCCTTCGCCGTCTGCATCCGATGCAACCATTTGCCGTCGGCGCACTCGTAAAGCCACGGGCGATAGGGTGCGCGCAGCTTGGTGCGGGCGGCGAAGGTCGGGGTAGGGTTGTCGGCCCACATCCACATCAGCGGTGTAATCAGCAGCATCCCGTCGTGCAGCGCGCATTCCACCGCCTGACCCGCGCCGGAATGCAGCCGCACGCGCAACGCTGCCATGATTCCGATTTGAATCGTGAAGGAGGTCGCATAGCTGGGAAACTGGCAATAGAGGTAAACTGGCGCGTCTTTTTCCGGATCGATGTAGTCGCCGGGCTGATCGAAATACAGTCCCATCCGCGCCGCCACGCATCCGTCCTGGATCGGACGGTTGCGCCATGGATGGTCCTCGCCGTACCCGTTGACCGAGCAGTAGATCAGGCGCGGGAAATGGTCACGCAGGCTTGCGTAGTCCAGTCCCAGCTTCGTCATGTGGTCGCGCCCGAAGGACTCGACCACGACGTCGGCGCGTTGCAGCAGCTTGAGCAGCGTGTCGCGCTGCTCGGGGTTGGTCAGGTCCAGTATGATACTGCGTTTGCTGCGATTGCGGATGAAGTAGGCGGGTTCGACCTGCCGCAGCGGATCGCCTCCGGGCGGCTCGACCTTGATTACATCCGCGCCCTGTTCCGCCAGCACCAGCGTTGCCATATGAGTGGCCAGATGCTGGGAGAGATCCACAATTGTTATGCCTTCAAGACTTCCAGCCACGGCTAGCGTCCTCCCTGCGTACTGCCCGTTTTCGCCCGAGTCAGGCGGTATGTCAACCGGCTGCACGCTCCCGTCGCTGGTTTCACAGAGAACCGCGTTTATCGAACTTGAAGGGCGGGTTTTAAACGCGCAAAAGGTCAGTACATGAACTGGATTGAGCTTGCCGTGTGCCGGGTGAGATAGACGGCCAGATCCAACAGGTCCTGAAATGCGGCCGGAGCGGCGTGCGCGATAATGGTCACATCGACCACGTAGAAAAACGCCACACCCAATACAAACAACATCATATCGAGCGCGACTTCACCGGCCGTACGCTCGCGAATGATCAGCCGCCGCAAGCGGCGGATAAGCGAGGCCCAGATTTTATCGCCGGCTAATGACATTTCCCGGTCTAAGATCCCGTGGCATAATAATTTGCCGCTTCAAGGCTACTGTCTCCAAAGGAGACAGTAGCGCACTACCTTCGTCACTAGCTTTCTTTTCTTAGCAACCCTGCCATAGGCATTGCAAGCGTCGCGCGTCTGTCAGGTTCCGTCGGCGTTGGTTTCGACGACCCTGATCAGAAGGTCGAGCGCGCGGCGTGCCTCGACGTTGAAAGCGCCGGCACATATGACGTAGGCGAAACAGAACACCGCTATCGCAAAGACCAATGCTGGGAGGCTGCTCACGCCTGGGGCTCCGGAAGCGAGGAGGCCGGCATAGAGCAGGATAGCGAGCGGGACGCAGGCCCATAACATCATAAAGGCGGCGACAGCCTTATTCAGGCGCATCGTGATTTCGACCCGGGTGCCGCCCTGCAGCCGGGGTTGAACCGTTCCCGCGATCACCGGCAGAAACGAGTTGCGATAATGAATGATGCGCATGATTTTGAAATTGTTTCGCGAAACCACGCCTTCGAAGTCCCGATGCACCCGGGAAAAGCGCCAGAGCCTGCGCGGTTCGACGGCCTGCTCGATCCGCTTGAGCACACGCACCACCGGTGTTGACGTTTCCAGAACTGCCAGCCGATACGGAAAGGCGAGCAGGTCCCGAATCGACAACCCAAAAAGCCGCATCGGTCTCGCCTTTTTAATGCTCCTCTGCGGTGGCGCGGAGCGCGATAGCGCCGCGCGGCGAAAGCAGCAGCATCGCCGCCGTTGTGACCGGCGGCCTCAGCCAGAACGCGTCTTCAACGGCCATCGCCGGCGCCTGATGGGATCGCGCCCGCTCGGGTTGGGGACGGGTGCGATGGCCCGGAAATTGCCGATGGTGCCGAGGCTGCCATGATTGCCGCTCACGACCGATACTCTATGGTCCAATCGCGGGCAAGGTATGGGCCGGATGGACGGTATGCGTCTTCGGCTCGCCTGCGCTTGTGATCGAACCTTGGAGCGTGCTTCAACTGTAGCAGGCGCCTTCGACCATGATCGGGGACAAGGCGCTGTAAACTGTTTCAAACAGGGTCGGAGGAGCAGCCATGCCAAACAGCAGCAAGCGGATTTTGACTACCCATACAGGCAGCCTGCCGCGCCCGCCTGAACTGATGAAGATGATCGAGGCGCGTGAGGCGGGCCGCCTGAGTGATACCTCTGCATTCGACGCCTGCCTGGCCGCCGCCGTGGATGAAATCGTCCGCAAGCAGGCCGAGTCCGGCGTCGATGTCGTCAACGACGGCGAGGTCAGCAAGATTTCCTATTCCACCTACGTCAAGGACCGCCTCACCGGATTTGAAAGTGAGGGAACGCTGTTTGGTTCGGGCTTCGCGCTGGCCGATTTCAAGGAATTTCCTGAACTGGCGGCGCGGATGTTCGAGCGGGCCGGAACGGGCAGTATCAAGGCTCCGGTGTGCGACGGCCCAATCAAATACAAGGACCTGCGCGAGGTCCACACTGATATCGCCAACCTCAAAGCGGCGCTCAGTGGGGTTGAGGTTGAAAGCTCCTTCATGAGCGCGGCGTCGCCCGGCGTTATCTCCGGCTTTCTCTCCAATCGCTACTACAAAACTCCCGACGCTTATGTGGGCGCGCTGGCCGACGCGATGAAGGTCGAGTACGAGGCGATCAGCGAAGCCGGTCTGATGCTGCAACTGGACTGCCCCGACCTCGCCATGAGCCGCCATATCTGGTTCCCTGATATGAGCCTGGCCGATTTCCGCAAACGCATCAGCATGCATGTTGAGGCGCTCAACCATGCGACTGCCAAGATCGCGCCCGAGCGCATGCGGATGCATCTGTGCTGGGGCAATTATGAAGGCCCGCATCATTATGATGTGCCGCTGGCCGACATTATCGACATCGTGCTTAAGGCGCGTCCGGCCACGATTTCGCTGGAGGCCGCCAACCCGCGCCATGAGCATGAATGGCAGGTGTTCGAGACCGTCAAGCTGCCCGAGGGCAAGACGCTGATTCCGGGCGTGCTCGATTCCACCACCAATTTCGTCGAGCATCCGCAATTGGTCGCGCAGCGCCTCCTGAACTGGGCGTCGGTGGTGGGCGGCGACCATCTGATGGCCGGCACCGACTGCGGCTTTGCCACCTTCGCCGGTATGACCCCGGTCTATCCGGGTGTCGTCTGGCTGAAGTTCAAAGCGATGGCCGAAGGCTGCCGGATCGCATCAGCGAAGCTGTGGGGGTAACTGTCACAATGGCTGCATGGGACAGGCTGGAAAAGCCTGTCCCATGCAGCCATTTTATTTCGACGCGGGTTCGGGTTCCTCGGCCGGGGCTTGCGGGATTCCTTCGGGAAGGCCGCCACCCTGCAAATACTCGAACTTGAGCTGATCGTGGTCGGCGTCCACCGTGACATGGCCGCCGCCGTTGAGCCGCCCGAACAGGATTTCGTCGGCCAGCACCCGCGCGATCTCGGTTTCGATCAGACGCGCCATCGGGCGCGCGCCGAAGCGTGGATCGTAGCCGCGCTGCGCGAGCCATCTGCGCGCCGCCTCGGTGATCGAGAGGTCCACTTTCTGGGTGGCCAGCCGCTCGCCCAACTCGGCGATAAACTTGTCCACCACCCGCTCCATCACGGCCGGCGACAACTGGGTGAATTCGACGATCCCGGAGAGGCGGTTACGGAATTCAGGGCTGAACATCCGATCGATCGCGTCCTTGGGGTTGCCTGATCGATAGTCCTTGCCAAAGCCGATCATCGCACGTGTCAGTTCCGTCGCGCCCGCGTTGGTGGTCATCACCAGGATTACGTTGCGGAAGTCCGCCTTGCGCCCGTTGTTATCGACCAGCGAGGCGTGATCCATCACCTGGAGCAGGATATTGAACAGGTCGGGGTGCGCCTTTTCGATCTCGTCGAGCAGCAGCACGCAATGAGGGGTGCGGTTGATCGCGTCGGTTAGCAGCCCGCCCTGATCGAAGCCGACATACCCCGGCGGCGCGCCAATTAGGCGCGACACCGTATGGCGTTCCATGTACTCGCTCATGTCGAAGCGGATGAACTCCACGCCCATCACCTTGGCGAGCTGACGGGCGACTTCCGTCTTGCCGACTCCGGTCGGTCCCGCGAACATGAACGCGCCAACAGGACGGTCCGGATGGGACAGGCCGCTGCGCGACATGCGAATTGCGCGCGCGACCGCCTCGATCGCGTGGTCCTGGCCGTAAACGACTTTTTTGAGTTCCTCTTCCAGGGTCTCGAGCTTGACGCGGTCGGTGGTTGAAACCGTTCGTTCAGGGATCCTGGCGATACGCGAAACCACGCGTTCGACGTCTTTGGCTGAGACCACTGCGGTTTCGCCGTCGGCGGCTCCCAGACGGGCGCCGACGCCTGCTTCGTCGATTACGTCGATCGCCTTGTCGGGCAGATAGCGGTCGTTGATATAGCGCGCCGAAAGTTCGACAGCCGCTTCAAGCGCCTCTTCGTCATAGGTGACGTTATGATGCTTTTCGTAATAGCCCTTGATCCCGGCCAGGATTTGGCGCGCTTCCTCGCGCGACGGTTCGAGCACGTCGATTCTCTGGAAGCGGCGGGCCAGCGCCTTGTCGCGCTCGAAGGAGCGTTTGTACTCCTGGTAGGTCGTCGATCCGATACATCTGAGCTCGCCCGAAGCCAGCGAGGGCTTAAGCAGGTTGGAGGCATCCATGGTGCTGCCCGACGCCGCTCCCGCACCCACAATGGTGTGAATCTCGTCGATGAACAGGATGCGTTTGGGATTGCCGACTACAGACTTGAGCACGCCCTTTAACCGCTGCTCGAAATCGCCGCGATACCTGGTGCCGGCCAGCACCGCGCCCATATCCAGCGCGTAAATCTCGCAGTCGCGCATCGGCGGGGGGACCTCGCCCTTGTGAATCGCGAGCGCCAGCCCCTCGACGATCGCGGTTTTGCCCACTCCCGCCTCGCCCACGAAAATCGGATTGTTCTTGCGCCGGCGCAGCAGCACGTGGATCGCGCGCTCCAGCTCATTTTTGCGTCCCACCAGCGGATCGATCAGACCTTTGGCCGCTTTTTCGTTGAGATTTACCGCGTAGGTCTGAAGCGCCCTGGCGGCGGACTGTTTGCGGGGATGCGCGCCCTCTTCGCCGTCTTCCTCCTCGCCCTCGATCTCCTCGGCGCCCGCCTTCTCCTCGTCCGGCTCGACCTTGGATACGCCGTGGGAGATATAGTTGACGACGTCGAAGCGCGTCACCTCTTCCTCCTGCAGGAAATAGACAGCGTAGGAATCTGGTTCGGCGAACATCGCGACCAGCACGTTGCCGCCGTTAATCTCCTGGCGGCCCGCCGACTGCACATGAGCGGCGGCACGCTGGAGCACGCGCTGCACCCCCAGCGCATACCGCGGCGAAACCTGGCCATGCCCGGGCACGCGCTCGATTTTCTCGTCGAGGTACTTAAGCAGGCGCTTGCGCAGACGCGCCAGGTCGGCGCCGCAATGGCGCAGGATGTTGCTGGCGGTGGCGTCATGCAGCATCGCGTAGAGCAGATGCTCCATGCAGACGTACTCATGGCGGCGGTTGGCCGCCTCGGTCATCGCGAGCTGCAGCGTAACCTGCAGCTCGCGGCTGATCATCACACCGGAAGAAGATGCCATAAATCAATCATCGCTGGAGCGCGCCGCAAGCAAAAGCCCGCTCCGTCATTCCCTTTCCATTGTACACTTAAGCGGGAACTGATTCTCGCGGGCCAGTTCGTCCACGGTGCGGACCTTGGTCTCCGCGATCTCAAATGGATAAATCCCCGCAATTCCCATCCCGTTTTGATGGACATGGAGCATGATCCGGGTCGCTTCCGCATGCGGCTTATGAAAGACTACCTTGAGCAGTTCGACGACGAACTCCATCGGGGTGTAATCGTCATTGAGCAGAATAACCTTGTACATGGACGGCTTTTTGGTTTTGGTCTGCGTGCGCCGCTCGATCACGACCTCCTCGCGCGCCGCGCCGCCGTCATTGCCGCGATTGCTCTTTCCCGTTGCCATCTTGAGTCCCGTTCGCCTTCGCTTTTCCTTAAAAAGAATAGCAGATGACGTGGGCAGTCAGTAGAGCATTGGCAGGACCCCTTCCGTGAAAGCCGAAATCGTAGCAGGTATCGCCAAAATCCCGCGCGATCAATGGAACTCGCTGTTGGCCCCCAATGACAGCCCCTTTCTGGATTGGGACTGGCTGCACGCGATGGAGCTGTCCCAAAGCGCTGCGGCTGACAGCGGATGGGCTCCCTATCACATCGTGCTCCGCGACGGCACCGGTTCCCTGGCCGCCGCCTGCCCGGTCTATCTCAAAAGCCACAGCATGGGCGAATTTGTCTTCGACCACGGATGGGCCGAGGCGGCCGAGCGCGCCGGCATCCGCTATTTCCCCAAGCTGCTGTGCGCGGTGCCCTTCACGCCGCATACGGGCCAGCGGTTTCTGATCCGCCCCGGATGCGATCGGACGGAGATGGCCGAATTGCTGGGCCGGGCGCTGATTTCGCTGTGCAGCCAGAATCGCCTGTCGTCGGTGCACGTTAATTTCTGTTCCCAGGAGGAAGCCGAGGTGCTGCGGCGGCTGCATTTCATGGAACGTGTCGGCTACCAGTACCATTGGCACAATGCCAATTACGCCAGCTTCGACGACTACCTGGCCCATCTCAAAAGCAAGCGACGTTACGCCGTGCGTCATGAGCGCGCCGTCCTGGAGAAGCAGGGGATCACTATCCGTGTATTTGCCGGAGATGAAATTCCCGACGAGCTGCTGCCTGCGATGTTTGCGCTGTACCGCACCACCATCGACAAGCTTTACTGGGGACGCCAGTACCTGACACCGAGGTTTTTCGACCTGATAGCCGCCTTCAAGCGCCATCTATGCCTGGTTTGCGCCTTCGACCGCGATCGCCTTATCGCCGGCACTTTTAACGTACAGAAGGCCGGCGTGATGTATGGGCGCTACTGGGGGACGTTCCGCGAGCTTAAATTCCTGCATTTCAATGTGTGCTATTACGCCGCGATCGAACATTGCATCCGGGTGGGCAATCATCGCTTCGAGCCGGGCGCCGGCGGCGAATACAAATGGCTGCGCGGCTTCGATCCGGCGTTCACCCGCAGCATGCATTTCATCGTCCATGCAGGGCTGCGCAAGGCGATCCAGAGTTTCCTGGTCCGCGAGCGCCGCCAGGTCGAAAAATGGATCGAGGTTGGACACGAGCACAGCCAGCTCAAGGCGCCCCCGCCGTCAAACCTGGAACCGGAGCCGGATGGCGAGCCGCAGTGAACCAACCACTTCCAAATTGATTGCTCGAAATGTATCAGGCGCTCTCACCCTTCTTTACGACAAAAGAGACTGTCGATTTTCCTGGTCTGAGGCCTCGCTTTGACGGGAGAGACCGGCGCTTTTTTCCAGCGCCGGGTGGTGCTTAGCGTCTGGCTCGGTTTGGCGCCAGACATAATATGCGCGGCGCTGAAAAATAGCGCCGCGCGCTAAGGTCCCTCACCTTAATCCTCCCCCGATCGGGGGAGGAAATTAGGACTGCCCAGTTGTCCTATAATTTGTTTTTGTCGAAAATTGACAGTCTCAAAATGTGGGGAGAGGGTGGACGGAAAAGAGCCGGCTGGTTTGTTTGAAGTTATCGATAGCTGACCAGCTCCAGCAGGTTGCCGTCAGGATCGAGGAAGTACATGCAATCGTGATCGCCCCAGTCGATCGCCGGGGCGCACTCGACGCCGGCCGCAGTGAGCGTCGCCCGCGCCTGCAAAAAATCCTCGCGCCCGACTTTGAATGCGTGATGGCCCTTGCCCAGCGGATGGTTGATCAGCGCGGCGCGCTGCTCCGCCGTCAGCGGCGCACGAGCAACCCCGAACAGGGCGAGGTTCTGCCCGCCACATTCCATCAGCACCTGGTCGCCGAAACGGGCGACCACACTGAATCCTAATACGCCAGTGTAAAATGCTTCGGCCCGCTTCAGATCGTTTACTTCCAGGCCATAATGATCGAGCCGCTCCAGCTTCATTGCGAAACTCCCGATTGCGTCTTTAACCGATTTTATCAATCCCCGGCGGGCCGCTCCAAAGCCATCGCCGTATGCCGTTCGAACGTTGAGATTCCCGTGCTTTCAGAATAACAGTTGGGCAACGGACGCAGATGGGAATCAGTCTGACGCGATCCGCGCAATCGCTAATTTGCCTGCCCGCCGACGAGCGCCGCGCGGCAATGCGGCGGCGGCATATCGGATCTCGCAGAGGGCCTGACCTGGACGAGACCAGCAACAATGCGGCGCGCCACCAGCTTTCCCACATTCAGTCGTAGGCAAGGAAGAGCTTGCGTCAACCGCCGATTGCTTGGTACTCGAATCGATTGTCTATCTGCGATGGCGGTAGCGGTTCGCCGTTCACTTCGACGCAGGGGTAGATCAGAAAATTCAGCGGTCCCCCGTGCTGAGGGGGCACCAGTCTCAGATCGCGGCCGCTGGTGAACGCCACTCGATTGGCGTCAAGATGGCCGAAGTAATAATCGCGCAGTTCCGGATGCTTCCATGCTTCAGAGGCGTCGACCGGAACCCATTGCCCGCCGGCATAAAACTCCGCCCAGCAATGATAGCCGGAAATAACGCCGGAGCTCGAGGAACCCAGTGGAAAGCCGATTGTGAACCGGGCCGGGATGCCGCGGGAACGGGCGATCGCGATGAACAGGGAATGGAAATCGGTGCAGTTGCCCTTTTTGAAGTCACATGCGTAGAGGGCGTCGCCGCGGCCCCATCCGGTGCCGGTTTTATCATAAGTCATGTTTGCGATCACATAATTGTAAATCGCCCGCGCCTGGTCATAAGCCGACGCCTCGCCATGCCCGAGCCTGGTGCTGATCCGGGCAATCTCGCCGTCGATCGGGATCAGACGGTCCGGTCTCAGATCCACGGCAAATGTTCCGTCGCGGGGCTCGGGAGTGTTTCTTTTGGCTTTCAGGAGATCGGCCGTCTCCTCGATGCGGCGGACCTTGAAGCGAATCGTAACCGCAATCGAATGAGGCACAGGCGCATCGACCGACAGATGCGCAATTCGATTGCCGCGGGGCTGATCGATCACTTCGATGGGAACGCGGCAGTCGATCGACAGCGCGCTGACTGTTTGAAAACGATCCTGGCGTGGCAGCGCAATCCACGCCTCGACGTGACGGGCTTTTGGATCTATTCCGGTAATGTCGGTGTGATAGACGAAGGCCACCTCGCGCACGAGGGCGGGCGGTGCGGCCGATTGCGCTTTCGCGATTGCGCTTACACCCACCGTCAACACCAGTGCCGTGAGTCTGAAAACCAGGCTGGCTGCTCGGCGGTCGCCAATCGTCATCGGAGTATCTCTCAACGGAATTTGGCTCTAACGGTCCCCGTCTAGAGAGTTGGTGGAGGCGGCGCCGCTTCGTAGGCGTCGAGCACCTGGTCGCAGGGTCCGAACATGCGCAACTCTCCTCGCTCCAGCCATAGCGCCTGATCGCAAACCTGGCGCAGCATCGGCAGATTGTGGGCGACGTAAATCAGGGTTTTGCCGCTTTGCTTGAGCCGCATGATCTCCGCGATGCATTTTTCCTGGAAGTCGATGTCGCCGACGGCGAGCACTTCGTCGATCACCAGGATGTCGGGATCGACCCGCACGGCGACCGAAAACGCCAGCCGCAGCACCATCCCGCTCGAATACGTTCGCAGCGGCTCGTCGATGAAGCTGCCAAGCCCCGAAAACTCCACGATTCGATCAAACTGGCGCAAAGTCTCCTTGCGGGTAAGACCCAGCAGGGAAGCGTTGAGCAGCACGTTTTCGGCGCCGGTCAGATCCGGATGGAACCCCGCACCCAGTTCCATCAGCGCCGCGATCGTGCCGCGTATCTCCACTCGCCCCTGATCCGGCACCGAGATTCCCGTGGCGCAGCGCAAAAGCGTGCTCTTGCCGGCGCCGTTGGCTCCCACGACCGCAAGACTCGAGTTCGGACCCAAATCGAAGGAGACGTTGCGCAGGGCGTAAAAGGTGTCGATGCGCGAACGTTTCAGCCACGTCATCAGACCACGCCGCAGCACCATCCGGGAAGCGTTGTGTCTGTACGTTTTGGAAACGTTTTGGAAACGCAAAACGCATTGGGTTTCAACCGCGCACGGCGCTTCAATCGACGGCGGCGCGGCGCCTCGCTCGGCCGACTGGATTGCCGTGGAACGCTCCATCATCAAGCCTACAGCTGGTCCGCCACATTACGTTCCAGTTGGCTGAACACCACCATTCCCACGACCAGAGCGCCCATCGATACAATCGCCAATGCCTCCAGTACGGGGCCCGAAGGCGCTCTGGCGTGCAGCAGGATATCGCGTCCCGCCACCACCACGGCCGCGATCGGGTTGAGCAGGTAGAACATACGGATGTTCTGCGGTACCATCTCGAACGTATAAAAAATGGGCACCAGCCAGAACATCACCACGTTGGACGCCTCGACCAGGTATCTGACATCGCGGTAATAAACGTCGAGCACCGAGGTAATCAGGCTGAGTCCGCTCAAAAACAGGATTTCCAGCGCCCAAATCAGGCCCAGGTACGGCCAGAAGCGGTTGATTCGATATCCGAAAGCCAGCACAAACACGAATAACAGGCCAATCTGAATCACGAAATGAAGGCAGTTCGACAGTACCGCCGCAATTGGAAAAATCCTGCGCGGGCAGCGCACCCGTTTAACCAGCGACTGATTGTCGAGCAGCGAAGTGGTGCCGGCATTAAGCGCGAGCGTGTAGAAATTGAACGGCACCAGTCCGCACAGGATGAAAACCGCGAAATTCGGCACGCTCGGATTGGGGTAAATCCGGGTAAAGACAAAAGTCAGAACCCCCATCATCACCAGCGGATTGGCGATCGACCACAGGACGCCGAGCGACATGTTGCGATAGCGGATGCGGAAGTCCTTCAGCACCAGGTTGTGCAGCAGGAACAGCAGGTTGCCGCCGCCGCGCGAGCCGCTCGGGGTCGGCGGAGCCAGCGGCGCGTCGCCGCGAGTGCCCTCACGCGTTACCGATGCCATAATCGATGAATAAAGGGCCGCCTCAACCGGCCTCCGCCCCACGATGGTTGACATATCCGCATACTCATGGCTCCCTGAGGATCTTCCGTGTTGTGCCGCGCCCCAGTCAAGCCGGAACTGACGCACCCGCAGTGCGCCGGAGTCGTCCCATGACGGCGCCATTCACGCGCCCGCTCAAAATCGGGATCATCACCGACGGGCTGATGGAACGGACGGTGGAGGGCGAAGTCCGCATCGCCAACGGCGGCGTCGGCGTTTACATCTATCAACTGATCAAGCATCTGTTCGAGGCAGACCCGATAAACGAATACTTCCTGATCCGCTTCGGTATCGGTCTGCTTGATATTTATAAGCATCAGCGCGCCCGCAATGTTTTTCTGCGCCCGTCGAAAATCCGCCGCGTTTTGGGGATGACAGACCTTCCCTACGCTCTGCTGGCGGACAAATACGATTTGGACCTGCTGCATTACCCCAATCAGTTCGGCGGCGCGTTCCTGCCGCGCCGCATCAAGCGCGTCGCCACGCTGCACGATCTGACTCCCCTGATCCTCCCGCAGTTCCATCCGCGTATGCGCGTGCTGGGCTTCCGCCTGCTGGCCCGCGCGTCGCTGCGCCGCTGCGACCGCGTCATAGTATATTCAGCCAATACGCGCCGCGACCTGCTGAGCCGTGGGATGGCCGAGCCTGATACCATCGTTAACATACCCCTGGGCGTCAATTCCGGCCTCAAGCCGGGGCTGTTCAGCGAGGATTTCCTGGCGCGCTACCAGCTCGCACGCCCGTTTATCCTGACCGTAGGAGTTTTGGAACCGCGCAAAAACCATATCATTCTCTTCGAAATGTTGCGCTGTTTGCGTCAACGCGGGATGGACGTGGACCTCGTTGTCATCGGCCGTGAGGGATGGCATTGGAGCACGCCTTTATCACGTCCGGAATACCAGCCGCTCGCCCCGTGGGTGCGAATTTTGGCAGATGTTCCGGAGCGTGACCTGGCTGAGTTCTACGGCCGTGCCGCGGTCTTCGTCTATCCGTCTTTATACGAAGGATTCGGACTGCCGATCCTCGAGGCCATGGCCTGCGGCGCGCCGGTGGTCTCGTCGTCGTCCTCGTCGTTGCCCGAAGTCGCCGGCGACGCCGCCTTGTACGCTGACCCGCACGACGCCCAAGCCTTCGCACGGCAGGTCATGCGGCTGCTTTCCGAGGGGCAGTTAAGGGAGCGGATGGCCGAGGCGGGATTGCGGCGCGCCCGGCGGTTTACATGGCGCCGTACCGCCGAGGAAACGATTGCCGTTTACCACAGGGTTTGCAGCGTCGATCCGATGGATGTTTTCAGCCGCAACGGGACCGTGCATTGAAACCCGCGGATCGCGGCCAGGCAATCGAAAAATGGCTGGCCGGGCAGAGCCTCCGCCCGCTGCCATGGCTGGGCCTCTTCGCGCTCCTGATGGCCATCCAGATCAGCCCGTTTTGGTATCCGACCCCAGACGCCACGACTTATCTGTCGATGGCGCGCAGCATCGCGGTCGCGCACCGGCTGCGCAACCTCGGTGGTGCTCACCTCGGCTACCCGCCCGGTTACCCGCTGATTATCAGCCCGGCCTTTCTTGTTTCCGGTCGCCCGTTTTTGGTTCTTTCGCTGATCCACTGGATGTTGGCTGTGATCTTCATGGCCGCGATTTACCGCTGGTTTCACAAGCTTGCGCCCGCCGCCGCCGTGCTGCTGACGGGACTGACGATGGTCAACGTGGCGTTGTGGATCTATTACCGCCGCACGCTGACCGAGATGGCATTCATGGCCGCGATGATGTGGGCGGCCGTCGTGCTCGATTCCGCATTGGAGGCCGACAGCGGATATTGGAGCGCAATGCTGACGGCGGCCGGCACCGCTTTGCTGGTCGTCCTCGTCAGTATCCGCGAAACCGGTGTGCTGCTGGCCGCCGGTTTCGCGCTAGCCGCGCTCATTGCAATCCGCGCAGGCCGGCTGCGATGGAGCCGCGGGCTGCTAATGGCGGCGACGATGGCCGGTCCGGCAATCGCCGGCGTTGTTGCCTTCACGCTCTATGACCTGAGAACCGCGCGCGCCGCGCCCAGCGCTGTTTTCGGCACGCATCTGGGCGGCTTCTTCGATCGCAGGCTGCCGCTGGTTCCGCGCGCGATCGAAGGCTTGCGCCTGCGCATCAGCGAGGTTGGACGGCTGCTGGTGCCTGGAATGTTCAAAGCCTATTCCGGGCACAACCAATGGCTGCATATCGACATGGCGATCTACCTGGTGGTGTTCGCCGTCGTCACACTGGGATGGACGCGGCTGCTCCGCCGCCAGCCCGAGGTCCTTGCCGCCACCGCGCCGTTTTATTTCGTCCTTTACGCAGTGTGGGGCTTCGACGCCGACACGCGTTATCTGCTTCCGCTGCTGCCTTTACTGGTCGCGTGCCTGTGGTTTGCGATCGAATCCTTTTCGCTCTGGCGCTTGCGGTTTTTGGCTGTGCTGCTGGCGGCCCATCTCGCAGTGGCGCTGGGCTATTGGATCGGCGTCGAAATACCCCGCGCTCGCAACTGCAACGCGCAATGGGCATCCGTCACCGCGCTCGCTGCAGCTCTGCAAAACGGCAAAACCATGGCCGTAGCCACTCCCGATGTGCCGCAGTGCGCGCGCCTGATGCTCTCCTTCACGATCGATCGCCCCGTCCTGGAAAGCACGCCGGCGCGCAATTCTGACGCGAAGAAAATCGTCGAACCCCGCAACGATCCTATCCCGGCGGGATTCCAAATCGAGCGGACCGCGGGACCCTATCAATTGCTGTCCAGAATCAATCCGGACTGAGCGCCGCCTCTTGCGAGCGGACCCCGAATGTGGTCATTAGGTCACAACGGGCTGCCGGCCCGCCGCAATCACAATTCAACGAGGTGCGCACGTCATGAAAGCATTGGTGATGGAAGAAGTCGGCAAGCCGATGACGGTCAAAAACTGGCCCGAACCCAAATGCCCTCCCGACGGCGCGGTCGTGCGCGTCGAAGCCAGCGGTATCTGCCGCTCGGACTGGCACGTATGGCAGGGCGACTGGACCTGGGTTGGTTTCCAGATGCCGACGCCGACCATCCTCGGCCACGAATTCGCGGGTGTGGTCGAAGAAGTCGGCAAGGAGGTCAAGACGCTTAAGCCGGGCACGCGCGTGGTCGTGCCGTTGTCCCAGGGATGCGGCGTGTGCGAGGACTGCCGCACCGGCCATTCCAACCAATGCTTCGGCGCCGGCGCCGGCGGCTACGCCCGCTATGGTCTTCTGAATCACGCCGACTTCAACAACGTGCCGCTGCCCGACGAAGTCGATTTCGTGGAAGCGTCTTCGATGGGATGCCGCTATGTCACCGCTTTTCACGGCGTGCTGGACCAGGGCCAGGTCAAAGCCGACGAATCCGTGGTGGTTTACGGATGCGGCGGCGTGGGACTGTCAGCCGTGCAGATCGCGTCTGCGGTGGGTGCGCGGGTGATCGCTGTCGATCTCGACGACCGCAAGCTGGAACTGGCAAAGAAAGTCGGCGCCGCTGACGTGGTCAATGCCAGGAAGACCGATCCGGTCAAAGCAGTGACGGAACTGACGCATGGCGGCGCCCATGTCAGCATCGACGCCCTGGGTATTGCGACCACCTGCCGCAACGCCGTGATGAGCCTGCGCAAGCGCGGCCGCCACGTCCAGATCGGACTCACCACCCAGAAGGAAAAAGGCGAGGTGGCGCTGCCGGTCGATCAAATTGTCTTCAAGGAAATCCAGTTCACCGGCTCGCTGGCGCTGCAATCGTTCCGTTATCCGGCGATGCTCAGCATGGTCGAACGCGGCCGACTGGAACCCAAAAAGCTCATCACCGAAACCATTCCGCTGGAAAAGGCCTTCGACGTGATCGAGCAGATGTCGAGTTTCGAAAACGTCGGTATCAGCGTAATCAACCAGTTCTAAATCCCGTACGCCTGGAGGATCAGTCATGAAAGCTTTGGTGATGGAAGCCGTCGGCCAGCCGATGGAAGTAAAGGAGATGCCCAACCCGGCATTGCGTCCGGACGGAGCGATCGTGCGCGTTGAAGGCAGTGGGATCTGCCGCTCCGACTGGCATCTGTGGCAGGGCGACTGGACCTGGATCGGGTTCTCGCAGCGCCTGCCGATGGTGCTTGGGCATGAATTCGCCGGCGTCGTCGAGGAGGTTGGCAAGGAAGTCACCAAGCTCAAACCGGGCGATCGCGTGGTGGTGCCACTCGCCCAGGCATGCGGCGTGTGCGAGGACTGCCGTGCCGGCCATTCCAATCTGTGTCCCAAAGCCATGAGCGGTGGCGGATACGCCCGCTATGCGCGTCTGAACCGCGCCGACATCAACGCCGTCCCGCTCCCCGAGTCGGTCGGATTTGCCGAAGCGGCCTCGATGGGATGCCGCTACGTCACGGCGTTTCACGGCATCATGGACCAGGGACAGGTCAAGGCCGACGAGTCGGTGGTGGTCTATGGATGCGGCGGGGTCGGGCTGTCGGCGATCCAGATCGCATCGGCGCTTGGCGCGCGGGTGATCGCCGTCGATCTCGACGATCGCAAGCTGGAACTGGCGAAAAAGGTCGGCGCGTCGGACGTGGTCAACGGCAAAAAGACCGACCCGGTTAAAGCGGTGATCGATCTGACCCATGGCGGCGCCAACGTCAGCGTCGACGCGCTCGGCATCGCGACGACCTGCCGCAACGCCGTGATGAGCCTGGCCAAACGCGGCCGCCACGTCCAGATCGGCCTTACCACGCAGGGAGAAAAGGGCGAAGTCGCGCTGCCGGTGGATCAGATCGTGTTCAAGGAGATCCGGTTCACCGGCTCGCTGGCGATGCAGTCGTATCGCTATCCGGCGATGCTCGACATGGTCGAGCGCGGCCGCCTCGCCCCGCGCAACCTGATCACGGAGACGATCCCCTTGGAAAAGGCATTCGACGTAATCCAGAAGATGTCGAATTTCGAAAACGTCGGCATCAGCGTGATCAACCAGTTCTGAGCAAAAACCGCCATCAAAGCAGCCCTTCGGGTTTGTTCAAGGACCCGAAGGGCTGTGTTTTTTCGGGAGCGAACCGACCGATACGAAAGGCAAAGCGCTCGGACAGCCTGGCGCCAAAAGCTCAATGACTTCGGGCGGACTGGCGCCCCCTGCGCGATTCGAACGCGCGACCCCAGGATTAGGAGTCCTACCGGTCGGCTTCCGCCTAGTCCTCTGTCCTTGTGCAGTTTACGCTTTTCCAACCGGGGTTTTCCGTCCAGCCTCGCTATTTCCATCACGCCCGCCGTCTTGGTTGTCAGCGTGGTTGTCAAAAATTCAGGCCGCGAGCACTGCCTATGGGAACCCTCAGCCCGGGCCCATCGGCATCATGCTGCTCAGGCCGCGAGGTCGCCGGGCATACCGCGTTTGGTCACTCTCGGCCTCTGGCCGGACCAGCTGGAGGAGGCTCTGGATGCGACCCAAGACAGGCATCACGAATTTCAGGTCTCTAGACCGGCCACAGCGCCTCCCAATCACCTCGGGCGAGGCGAACAAAGCTCGTGGTCCTCCGAGGCCCATTGGCAGACCACCCCGGCCCGGAGCGCCGGACAGTGGGACGGCTGCAACCGGCCGGAAGACCAAGCCGGGCACTGGGCGTTTAAACGGCGAGCTGGCGACGAACTTTTTCTGCCAGAAAAACCGCAGTCACGTTCCAGCCCTGACCACCTCGGTACGGCGGCCAGCCATAATTTCCCCGAATTCGAACTTCCTCTCTATTAGACAGCTTTCGTTTTCCGCAGGGGGACCCACCCAATTTTATTCTGGGTGGATTCGACGGAGAACTGACGCGGATTGATGCATTGAATCTTATCCAGATTCGACGTATAACTATCACCAGAGCGTAACTTTTCCGCGTTCCGAGAGCGCGCCGGACTGAACTTTGGAGGAACCGAGGAGGTCAACCGTATGGCGACTCAGCGTTACTATTTGTGCCCCAAATGCGACGAGAGGTCTTGGCCTGCGACACTCTTGGATGCACTTCGCGAGGTCTCAAAGTCAGAGAGCCGTCCTTGTCCCAAATGTGAGGCCTCCACCATGATGCTCATTGTTGTTCCCGAGTTTGGCCTCGGTGCGGGGCGGTGGGAGTTTCGAGTGCAGGACGCATTTCTCCCGGAGAAAGAGAAACGGACGACTTGGGAAACAGAGGACGGTAGCGTGGTTGAATTCTTGCCCTTTCTTGTTGTTCTTAAAGCTGAGGACAAGGATGCCCCTGATTTCTGGCTGCCATATTGGCATATAGTCAATGGCGATTCGCCGGAAGCCAAAGAAGAAAAGAAGTATGGGCAGTATGCACCAGTTATGGATGGCCATTTGTTTACAGACCTTGTGGAGCAGGCTCGCCGCAAAGGATATCTGCCCTAAGCGGAAAAGGTTATTAGTCAACAATCGGGTATCGTCCGTCCCGATTACTTCGAGCGGTTTACGATACATACGGGCGCTGAGGTAGCGTTATGGAACAGAGCACCTCAAATGTTCTTGGCAAAGCATCGGAGGCTATCCGCAACGTGATGGCAATGTACGCGGGCGCAATGTGCCAAGCTCAGATTCTTGAGCGCGAACTCGTGAATGTTTCCTATACGCTGCGCATGAGAACCGGGACGTTGAAGGGACAGGATGTTAATTGGGTTTACGAACAAACGATTCATCAACATGTCACAAGCATCTGGATATCCAGTGTGGGTATAGGTGGTCTATACTCAGTGTTTAAACGCGGAGGGCCTGAGAATACATACTGTTTAAACGCAGAGGCTAGATAAATAGCTATTGCTTAGCAAATGGCTTAGGGCCAGTGTTTAAACGCAGGGTGAACAGTGTTGTGCATCTCATCTTTGTGAGCAGGCGTCCGTCTGGACGCTCGTTCTATAGATCACCCGGCCATCGCGAGCTTTAGGACAGGCGATGAAATGGGCGCTGGTGTCACGCAACGTTCGCGCAGCTCATAGATAGCCCCAAGGTAAAGCGCAAGACATTCCCGGTCTTTTCAATCGCGGAGGCCAAGGTTTTCATCAACATTGCGAAAAATAACAGACTCGAAGCACTTTATTCGGCGGCACTCGCGATTGGCTTACGAAGGGGCGAAGCGTTGGGCTTGGGCTGGAACGATATTGATTTAGAAGCAGGGACGTTGACGGTCACGCACTCGCTGGGACGCATCGAGGGCAAGCTTCAACTCAGTGAACCAAAGACGAGTCGCGGTCGTCATCCAATACCGTTGCCCGGCCCGGTTGTAGCTGCGCTTCGAAGTCACCAAATTCGCCAATCGCACGAACGGTTGCTGGCGGGCGAGGTCTGGAAGGAGTCGGGACTTGTTTTCACAACCCGAATCGGAACTCCAATCGAGCCTCGCAACCTTACACGAGAGTTCAAATCAATGTTGAAAAAGGGGGCCTCCCCAATATTCGTTTCCATGACCTTCGCCACAGTGCCGCATCAATTCTTCTCGCCCTCGGGGTCCATCCCAGAACGGTGATGGAGATTTTGCGGCATTCCCAGATAAGCGTCACGATGGACATCTACTCGCATGTGTTCCCGGAAGTTCTGGTTGACGCCGCTGAAAAGATGAAAACAATTTTTGAGGTTGATTTGCTTCCTGATGGTTGTCAGCTTGGTTGTCAGGACGGCCTCTAAAAGGTGAATTAGTGGAAAAACCCCTTGATTTTATTGGCGCCCCCTGCGCGATTCGAACGCGCGACCCCAGGATTAGGAATCCTGTGCTCTATCCATCTGAGCTAAGGGGGCGCCGCTGTCTTCGTTGATTCTGGGCTAAACAGCACGCCGGAGCAATTGCCGACCTTGTGATGGCTGAGGATCTCATACAATGTGCTTGTTCGGACGGACCATGAACACATTGGGGCCGAAACGGAGGAAGGGCAATGAGGCTCAAGGACAGGGTTTCGCTGATTACGGGCGCGGCGTCGGGGATCGGGGCGGCAACCGCCAAAACCTTTGCGCGCGAGGGAGCGGCGGTGGTGGTCGCCGATCTGAACGATGAGGGCGGCAAGCGCATCGTCGATCAGATTCGCGACGGCGGCGGCAGCGCGGAGTTCGTCCATGCCGATATCGGGCAGCCCAGGGAAGTCGAGGCGATGATCAGGTTTGCCATCGATCGGTTCGGCCGCCTCGACGTGCTGCACAACAACGCGGTTTTCGCCGCCGCCGGCCACGTGGGTGAGATCGCACTGGAGGGATGGCAGAAAACGATCGACGTTGGGTTGACCGCGTACTGGTATGCCACCAGGTGCGCGTTGGCCGAAATGGTGACGCGCAAGCGCGGCGCGATCGTCAATACCGCCTCGATCTCCGGACTGGCGGCGGATTACATGCTGGGCGCCTACAACACGATCAAGGCCGGCGTGATCAACTTGACGCGCGCCACCGCTATCGAATATGCGCGCAAGGGTATCAGATGCAATGCGGTCTGCCCGGGCGTAACCGCGACGCCGCCGCTGATGGCTATCCTCAACTCCGGGGACGGGACGATGATGAAACGGATCTGCGAAGCGATTCCGATGGGTCGCTTGGCCGACCCGCAGGAAATTGCGAACGTAGTAGCGTTCCTGGCGTCCGACGAAGCATCGTATGTCACCGGCGCGTTTTTCGTGGCCGACGGTGGAATCACCGCGAACACGGGAATGCCGGGGCTGCTGGGAACGGGTCCGGAATGGTAAGGGATGGCTCAAGTGGGAGGCTTTTGACCGACAATTCTCTCCCGCTCAAGGAAACCGCCGATAAAATAGCGTGCCACAGGCTGCAGGCATGCGCCTGCACATTTGGACTTGGCTGCGTGGGTTTTCTTTGCCGGCCGTGATTTGCCGGAAATTGGTCGTCATAAAAGGAGGACGACGCGCGCCTTTCCCGGGCCCGAACGGCCGGCCCCGACAAAATGCGCGCTTCTGAAGGACCCTCTGAAGGCCCCTTTCAGGGAGATGGAACTGAATCGGGCCGGGGCCGAGGCCGTGTCCCGGCGCTGCGATCAGGAACTGCCAGCCGCAGGGCTCCAGCCTTGTTGCGAGAGGTAGTTGTTGGTTTGATCGACGATCTGTTTGGCGCTTTGCTGGGCCAGATACGCTGTGGACGAGGTGACGCTCTTGACCCCGCCCGCCGCGAGATTCACGCCCAGCGACGCTGCGGCCGCCGCGCCGCCGGCTGCCGCGCCCGCCGGTCCGGTGATTCCGGCGCCGGGCATCTTGCCGCTGTCCGCATGGGTGGTGAACGTGACCAGTTGCGTGTAGTTGCCGTTGGAGTACTGGTATAGGCTGACCTGCGTGTCAATCACGGAAGCTCCGGCGCCCAATCCGATCACCATCCGCCGCAGCCGGTTGCCTTCGCTGATATCGGTGAAGGCGCCGTCAATGATCAGCACATTGTTGCCGCTAAGCGCGGTTCCGCGCGGCTGGCAGGCCGCGTTCCAGCCGTTTTTCGCCAGACTGCTGGCGACCTGCACGCAGATATTCTGGGCGGTGCTGTCCGCGAGCTGCGTCTGGTCGGCGGTCTGGTCCTGACCGCTGTAATTGCGGTAAAGCCGCGCGCCGATACCCTGGTTCAGCGTCACTTCGGCCGCGTTGGTGGCGAACGGGTAAACGGTAATCTGGCTAGGCGGGCTGCTGACGGCAGGCGCATTTTGTACCTGCGCAGCCGACGACGTTGCCCCTGCGGTCAATGTTCCCGCAGTCGGCAGGGTGGGCATACTGCCGGACGATGATCCGCCGCACGCGGCGAGCGCCAGTGCGAGAAGCGCGTAAATTGCCTTCGGCATGCTCGATCTCATAAGTCTCCTCGTTGCATTTGACGCCCCAAATCGATCGCTTCAGCTAATGGCACGATATCATTTGACAATTCGCGCAGAATTACAATTGGACTTTGGTTCTACTTGATAGCGGGGCTGGCATCTGCGCCTCCACGCAGGGCCGTTCCCGGGTGTCAGCATAAGTGCGGCGTCGCAGTGATCAGGTTGACGTGATCGGAGCGAAGCTGCATAAACCCTCGGCATGAACCGGCGTAAAACGGGCGGGAGCGTTACGTGGCGGCAAGCATTATAAAACTGGTTCGCAAGCTTTATCCCTCCAATTCGTTGCTGAGTTACAATCCGGTGTTCAAGGTTGCCGGCAACGCGATCGCCAACCTGCTGGGAGCGCCTTTCCCTGAATTCCGCGATCTGCCGCCCAACCATTTGCGGGTGCGCGTGGGCGTCGGCACGAAAATCGTCAACAATCACGCCCATCATTTGCAGATCGGAAGCCAGTTCTGGATCGAGTGCTTCGCCCGGGGCTACCTCACCGCTAGCGCCGATATTATGGAAATCGGATGCGGCTGCGGCAGGATCGCGGCGCATCTGAAGGCCGATTATTTCTCAGGCACCTACCTGGGTATAGATATCGATCCCGAGATGATCGATTATTGCCGGGCGCATTTTCCCGCGCCGAAATTTGTTTTTGCGTTGTCGCCGCATAAGAGCTCCACCTACCATAGCGGGGAATTGTCTTCGCCCGATTGCGAGCTTTTCACGATAGCGCAGCCTGAAAGCCGGGATTTTGTATTTTCAACCTCCTTGTTCACCCATCTATTGGAAAATGAGGTGGCCTTTTATCTGCAGCAGTCGTTCCGGGCCTTGCGTCCCAAGGGAATGGCGGTGATGTCGTTCTTCTGCATGGAGTCGGTTGAAATGGGAAAACCGTGGACGTTTTCACATCGGGCGGGAAATGCATTTGTCGACGACGAAAGATATCCCGAGGCCGCAGTCGCGTATGGCACGGCCTCCATGGTTGAGATGGCGAAGGAGGCGGGATTCTCCGAAGTTGCCGTCTCCGGCCGTCGCGTGCAAAGTTTCCTGATTGCGCGCAAGTAGGTGTCAGTGAGGCACAACCAACTTCCCAACTGTCGCTCGGACAGCATCGGGGGTGAAGCGCGGATGAAATACGGCAGGAAATTTTTGGTTGAGCCCGGCAGCAAGGTGCGGCTGGCCGGAATCGATCCGGGCTTCAAGGACAAGCACGAATCACATGAGGGTGCCATGCCGGAACTGAATAAAAACGCCGCGCGCATCGCAAATTTGCAGTACCTGCTCTACGCCGACGGCAGCCGGTCGCTGCTGATCGTGTTGCAGGCGCTGGACGCGGGCGGCAAAGACGGCGTGGTGCGCCATGTCTTCAGCGCGATGAATCCGCAGGGCACATCGGTTTTTGGCTTCAAGCAGCCCAACGCCCAGGAAGCCGCGCACGACTTTCTGTGGCGCGCTCACCTGCGAGCACCGGCCAGGGGGCAGGTGGTGATTTTTAACCGCTCGCACTACGAGGATGTGCTGGTAGTGCGAGTGCATAAGTTGGTTCCCAAAGATGTCTGGTCGGGCCGCTACGAATTGATTAACGATTTTGAGAAGATGCTGTGGGACAACGGTACGGCGATTGTAAAATTCTATCTGCACATCAGCCCGGAAGAACAGCTCGAGCGATTCAGGCAGCGGCTTGAGGATCCGCAGCGGCACTGGAAGATCAGTGAAAGCGATTATTCCGAGCGCGAACTGTGGCCCGCGTATATCGAAGCGTTCGAGGAAGCGATCGAGAAAACCAGCACCAAATATGCCCCCTGGTACGTTATACCGTCGGATCACAAATGGTTCCGTAACCTCGCGGTTTCCGAGATAGTCGCCGATACCATGGAGGGGATGAGGCTCAGGCTGCCGCCGGCGAAAGTGGATATCGCGGAGATCCGCCGCAAGTATCACGCCGCGGCTGAAGGGAAGCGGCAAGCCGGGCAGCCGCAATCGAAGTAGGCAGCTTTGAACGAGAAATCCGGGAATTTCAACCGCCCAAGACCGCGCAGCGGCAACCACCGCCTGCTGTTGCGCGGTGTCGGTTCGCCTGGCCGAGGCGATGCGATTGGCGATGCGCGAGCCGGGCTAACGCTGGCCGCGATGAACATTCCGCAGGTGCTCGGCTATACCCGAATCGCGGGCACCCCTGTTATCACCGGATTATACACACTGCTGCTGCCGCCGGTGGCGTTCGCGGTGTTCGGTTGTTCAAGCTACCTGGTGGTGGCGGCGGATTCGGCAACAGCGGCGGTTCTGGCCGGCGGACTTTCCCGGATGGCGCCGATTGCCAGTGCTCATTACGTTGCATTGGCTGGGATGGTGGCGCTGTTGACGGCGGGCTTGCTGCTCCTGGCGCGGATTCTTGAGCTTGGATTCCTCGCCGATTTCCTGTCGCAAACCGTCTTGGTGGGCTTTCTCACCGGCGTCGGCTTGCAGGTCGGTATCGCGATGCTGGGGGAGATGACCGGGGTTACGATCACCTCAAACCGCACGCCTGAACAGCTCGTCGAGGCCATTCGGGGCATTGCGCTGATAAAAGTACCGGCCTTTGCTCTGGCCGCGGCGGTTGTATTAATCGTTGTGGTCTTGCGCAAAGTGGCGCCGCGTTTTCCCGGGCCACTTTTCGCGGTCGCCGGTGCGATCGTCGCCGGCTTCGTGTTTGATTTCCCCGGACATGGCATCGCGGTCATCCAGCACTTCAACGGCGGACTGCCCCGGCTCGGTTTTCCCGATGTCGGTTTCAGAGAAATTCCGCCGCTCCTTCCGATTGCCGCATCGTGTTTCCTCGTAATCGTTTCGCAAAGCGCGGCGACCGCTCGCGCCTATGCGTGGCGGCATCATCAGGCATCAGACCAAAACACCGACCTGGTGGGCTTGGCGGCCGCCAATGCCGCAGCCGCATTGAGCGGCGCTTTCGTGGTCAACGGCAGTCCGACCCAGACCGCAATGGTGGAGGCCGCCGGCGGACGCAGCCAGTTGGCTCATCTCACGACTGCCGCAGTGGTCGGCGTGGTGCTGCTGTTCCTGACTGGTCCGCTGCAATATCTGCCCAGATGCGTGCTCGGTGCGATCGTTTTCACCGTTGCCGTCGAACTCGTCGACCTCCGCGGCTTGCGCGAAATTCGAAGCGAAAGCCCGGGCGAGTTCCGGCTCGCCCTGATTACGGCCGCGGTGGTGGTACTGGCCGGCGTCGAAGAGGGACTCCTGTTGGCAGCGGTGCTTTCATTGCTGCGCCACGTACGCCACAGCTACCGCCCGCATACGGCGGTGCTGGTGAACCACGACGGACATTGGCGGCCGATTCCGGCGGTGCCCGGCGCGATCAGCGCAGCGGGACTTTTGATATTTCAGTTCGGAGCGAACCTGTTCTATGCCAATGCCGAGCGCTTCGCGGGCGACATAAGGACGCTGATCGAGGCGGCGCCCACGCCGGTGCGGTTTTTGATATTGGATGCGGGCGCGATAACCAGTATTGACTATACCGCCGCCCGAGTGCTGCACAATCTGCTGCGGGAACTCGCCGGTCGCGGCATATCGTTCGTGCTGGTCCACGCGGAAACGCCGCTGCTGTCGGATCTGCGCCGCCACCGTCTGTATGACGTTATTGGCTCGGATCGGATTTTCGACTCCCTGCATGAAGCGCTGGCCGCAATAAATCGAAAGCCGATCAGTCCGGGCGCCGCGCCCGCGTGAGGGCGGCCACGCGTTTCGAGAAAGGTCGCGCCTCAAGCTGAATCCTCGAATGCAACAGGCCGGTATTCAACCTGTCCGCGCCGCAGCCAAATCAAAGTTGAACAAGATGACTCGATACCGGCCGTTAATCTCGGCTCATCGCTTGCGTTTGTGTTGAGCGAAAATTTCAGGCTGCCCCGCCCAATCGGCCATCGCCTGGAGCCGTTCGATAAATGGAGGGATGGGAGTTCGCCAGCGAATTAACACCGCCTGCATGCGGGTGACACCGCCGCTGACTTTGAGGGCCTGTTCGCTCAGGTCTTCCGTCCTTACCTCGCGCGCCTGATTGGTCCCGACGGAAAGCTTGATCTGGGCGCGGACGGCGTGAGCCACGTTTCGACAAGCTAGAACCCCGGCGCGATCTTCACTTATCGTTGCCGCGCGCCAGTATCCGGCAAAGATCAGGTCGCGCACCCAGGCGACCCAGGACAGCACCGCTGGCAATGCCGATTCCTGGCCGCCCATGAGCACCGCCACGCGGGTATGCCCGAAACAGATTTGCCCCATTGCCTGGCCAAGCACGTAGCGCAGTTCCTCAGGCTCCAGCGAGTCAATCACGATATGCGGCAGGACGACAACATATGGAGCGCTCAATCCCAGCGCCTCCGCCCTGGAGCCGACCTTGCGCAGGACAAACACACGGGTGGGCGGCGCCCGAAACCGCGTCCGCAGTTCCTCGACGATTCCGTAAATGGCCGGAAACTGGGTTGGAGTTACCTCCGCGCCTTGCAGTCTGTAGTAGGTTTTTGCCTGCAGCGAAGTGAAGACCATTGATAGATAGAGCGCGGCGGCGGCGACCAAAACATCCCGCTCGCGATATAGAAAGCCCCCCACAACCAGGATTGCGACCGCGCCAACCGCAACTGCCAGCATCCGGCGTTCCGCCGGATGGCGATAAGCGAGGAGCCGCGAATCATCAAGCAGCAAGGGCGAGGGCTCTCCCGGTTTGACCCGTGCGCTGCCGCTTTCCAGAAGCGTCTGCGGTTCTTCCTGAGATGCGGCGTCCATGAACAAAGCCCTCGCTAATCTTTAACGCGATTGCGCATCTATCGATACAGTGGCGTACTTCGGCCGTTTCAACTCGGTTCGAATCGCTTTCGTTCAATCGCCGCCCCATGCGATTGTCAATCGTTTTAACCCACCCAATGTCCATAGCGTTCGGCTACTGATTGTGGGACCATTGGCGGCGGCCGGGTTTTTTCAGGGACGGTCATGCGTTTAGCGCTGATAGTAGCGGTCCTGATGGCATTTTCTTCGAGCGCCGCGGCTTCGTGTTACCGCAACGCATGCGGGCGCCTTAGATGCGGCAATGGGTAGGCAGCCGGTGTGTGGAATCCTCATACCGCCAATACATGAAAGGACTGGGAATGTACAAAAAACGTCTGACGTATGCGCTGATGACGGCGGCCCTTTTTATCTTCGGGGCCGCTCGGGTCCTGGTAGCCGCCGAAGCCGGCGCGTCGGCGATCAGCCCGGCGGAGGCCTTGTCGCGGCTGATGGCGGGCAACCAGCGCTTCCAACATGACACGACGCACCAGCCGCTGCTGCATGCAAAAAGGCGCGAGGAGCTGGCCGGCGGCCAGGCTCCGTTCGCCGTCATCCTTTCATGCTCCGACTCGCGGGTTCCGCCGGAGTTGATTTTCGATCAAGGATTGGGCGGTCTGTTCGTGGTGCGCATCGCGGGCAATACGGTCACGCGCGCGGGCCTTGAAAGCATCGACTACGCGGTTGAGCATCTGGGCACCAACCTGATTATGGTGCTGGGCCATGACAGTTGCGGCGCGGTCAAAGGGGCTGTCGGCGAATGTGGTTCCAAACCGGCGGCCCAACTGCCCGAAATTTTCGGCAATATCTGTCCGGCGGTCGCCCGGGCGCGCAAGCAGCGCGCCGCAAATCTCGATTCCCACGCGATCGATCTGAACGTGGACGAGCAGGTCAACATTCTCAAGCGCTCGCCGCTGTTCAACCAGCGAGTGAGTGACGGCAGCCTCAAAATCGTCGGCGCCCGCTACAAGCTGCGAAGCGGCAAAGTCGAGCTCCTCGACGGCAATTGAACCCGGCAAAGTTCAGGCGCGAGCGGGCCTTTGGATCGGATGCCGTGGCGAAGCAAAATCGCCCTCGGGGCTGAAGGTTTTCCATCGCGCTTCATCCCTGCGCAGCTCACGCCTCATTTGCCCTGTTCCGGGTCCTTCTCCAGCAGAGAATTGAGGAGCGCGGCAATCCGCTCCACGGTCGGCGGTTTCAGCAGGTGGTGGTCGAAATCGGACGGCCTGAAAGCCGCATTATCCGGCGCGTATCCGGTGAACGCGACCAGGGTCAGAGCGGCCGGGGAGGGGAACTTCTGGCGCAGACGTTGCGCCAGCTCCACACCGCTCATACCCGGCATTGCCACGTCCACAATCGCGATCTGAGGGCGCTGCTCAAACGCGATTTCAAGGGCGGTCTCACCGTCGTAGGCCACTTTAACCTGCTGTCCCATTTTCTGGAGCACTGCGGCCAGCATGTCCGCCACGTCGTGTTGATCATCGACCACCAGGATGCGCCGCCGAGCCGGCATGACGAAGTCTGCTGGTATCGCGGCTGATGCGGCAGAGCGGGCCAGCGGCAGTGTAAACGTCACCGTGCTGCCCAGACCGCGGCCTTCACTGGCAAATTCCACCGTTCCTCCATGCAGTTCCACCAGCCGTCTAACCAGCGACAGGCCCAGGCCCAATCCACCGGCCCGCTTTGGTTCCGCCGTTTGAAAGGGCGTGAACAGGGCTGCGATGTGCTGCGGATCCACACCAATACCGGTGTCCTTGATGGATATCGATGCGTGTCTGGCTGTTGTGCGCACGCTGACGGTGATCCGACCCGTATCGGTATAGTTCACCGCGTTGCCCAACAGATTGCCGAGAATTTGCGAAAGCCGCTCGGGATCGGCCTCAACGTGGATCGGATCTGCCGGTATTTCAATTTTCAGTCCAAGGCCTTTACTCTCCGCCGCGCTCCTGGCCGCCTCGAGCGCCGCCTGCACCAATGGATTAAGCTCGACTGGCGCGGGTTGGATGCGCAGCGTGCCGAGGTTTGTCCGGCTGACGTCAAGCAGGTCATCGATGAGCCGCGCCATGTGCTGCACCTGGCGCCTTAAGATTACAACCGCGCGCTGCGACATCTCATCGCCGCCCGAGATCACCTCGAGGCTGTTCTGTATCGCCGCCATCGGGTTCCTCAGCTCATGACCAAGCGCGGCCAGAAACCCTTCCTTGTTTCGATCCTGTTCCAGCAGTTCCGCGGCCTTGCGTGAGAGCTGTCGCTCGCTGAATTCCAGCTCGGTCGTGCGGCGGCTGAGCGCCTCATTGAGCCGGGTTATATTCTCCTGCTGGGTGCGGCTGACGATCAGATCGGCCGCCTGGCGGGCCACAAGTTCGCCCAACTGCCGGTCGCGTTGGGAGAAGACGTGCGGGTTGCGGAAATGAATGGAAAGCACGCCAACAAGTTCTCCGCCCTTGCCGATGAGCGGCTGTGATTGCACCGCGCGATACCCCGCCTCCGCGGCCGCCGCCCGATAGGGAGCGTATTCCGGATCGAGCGTGACATCTTCGATGCAGACGGTGCTGCGCGTACGCAACGCACGGGTGCAGGCTGTCTGATCTTCCAGGCCTATCAGTTGAAAGGTGTTGAGGAACGGCGCCAGGAATTCCCGATGGGCCACCAGTCTAAGTTGATCGGAGCCGGCCTCGAGCAGTTGAACGTTGCCGAAGTCGGCGTCCAGCAGTTCGATCGCGGTGGCCAGAATCTGGTCCAGAGCGTCCTGCATGCCTGCCGCCGTCGCCACCGCCATCGACATACGATGGAGCAGCCGCATTACCTTGAGCTCGGCTTCGAGCTTGTGCTCGCTCTCACGCAAAGCCGCCTCGACTCGTTTGATCTCGGTCAATTCAATGAATGTCAGGACCACTCCGCCAAGCTGCCCATCCGGGGCCATCCGATACGGCCTCAAGCGCTCCACGAATACCTTTCCGTCGCGGCTGGTGACTTCGCGCTCGATGGAACTGGAGGCGGCCAACACGCGGCGCACGTCCTCCTCGAGCGAGTCGTACTCGAGATTATGCGTAAGGTCGCCAATGGGGCGGCCCAGATCGCGCCGCCTGATGTTAAAGATTTCCTTGGCTTGTGGGGTGTAGCGGCTGATACGAGCGTCGAGGTCCAGAAACAGCGTGGCGACTTCGCTGGCGGCCATCAGATTCTCGAGGTCGCTGTGGGAGCGTGAAATCTCCTCGAGCTTTCCCTTGAGTTCGCTATTAACCGTCTGCAGTTCTTCGTTGATGCTTTGCAGCTCTTCCTTGCTGGTTTCCAGTTCCTCGGTGGTGGAGCGGTACTCCTCGTTGAGGCTCTGCAGTTCCTCGTTGGCCGCGCGCAGTTCCTCGTTGGTCACGTAGTAATCGTCGCGGATGCTGTCGAAGCGCTCCTCAGCCTGGCGCAGCTTCTCGCGCAATGATTGCACGGCCGCGTCGGACGATTCCCGTTCGCCGGCCGGCGCATCGTTTGCCGCCTCGCCGCCGTCGAGAAACGTGACCAGGACCTGGCTTTCCTCGGTCGCGCTTTGTGGACGCCGCTGGACGAGCATTGCGACGCGGCGGGAATTGCCCCCGAAGGATACGGAAACGAAGGGCGACAAATGTGGCTCCAGGTCTTCAAAGGCGCGATGCAAGACGGCGTGCAGCTCATCGCGAAGCTCAGGCCTGACCAGGTCCGTAACCTTATGCGCCGGCGGCCCTCCAATCTGCTGAAAGAAATGTGAGGCTGAAGAGGACAGATGCACCACATCCCAAACATCATTGACCAGCAGGCTGGGAGGAGCGACCTCTTCCAGAGCGCTCATGTGAAGCTCGGCCGCCATTCGGTGCGGTGCCGCGCGTGCCAGGCCCGGTTGTTTGAAGGCCGGCATCCCCGGCATCGACTCAATTTCCGGCAGGGCCGGACGATCTCCCTGATCCAGGTCCCGGATGGCGTAAATCCGGTATTTCTTGTCGATGATGCGAAACAGCCTTTCATCCGCCGCCTCGGAGAGACCCAGGAACAGGAAGGCCCGGTCTTGGCAGGCATAGCGAAATACGCCCATCGCCTTTTCCTGCAGCTCATGGTCGAGATAGATGAGCAGGTTGCGGCACGAGATCAGGTGCTGGCGCGAAAAGGGCGGGTCGCGCAGGAGATTGTGAAGGGCGAAGACGATCTGATCGCGAATCCTGTTCACCACGCGGTAACGATCGCCTTCAGCCCGAAAGTAGCGTTCAAGCCGGGATTCAGACACATCGGCGCCGATCGCGTGCGGGTAAAGTCCCGCCCGGGCTATTTGCAGAGAGCTTTCATCCGGATCGGAACCGAAAATGATGAGGTCGCGTTGGGTACCGCGGCGCTCGAATTCCTCGTGGAACAGTATCGCAAGCGTGTACGCTTCCTCGCCGGTCGCGCAGCCAGGAACCCAGGCCCTGAGCTGCTCGCCGGATTCCGTGTTCTCGATCAAAAAGCTGATCACCTGGTGCCTGAGCGCCTCCCAGGCCCCCGGATCGCGGAAAAAGCTCGTGACCGAAATCAACAGATCCTCAAATAATCCCTGAATCTCTGTCACGTGCGCGCGCAGATACTCCAGGTAGTCGACTATCGTGGCCTGGTGACAGAGCTGCATGCGCCTTCCCAGACGGCGCAACACCGTAGCGCGCTTATACTTCGAGAAATCATGCCCGGTGCGGGTTTTCAGCAGATCGAAAATGGCCTTGAGGGCCTTTTCCTGGTCGCCGTCAACCACATCGTTTTTCTCAACCGCGCGCACCACAGGAGTCAATTTTTCCTTGGTGCGCGCCAACTCAGCTAAGCGGGCCACCATTTGATCAATAGGCAGGATAAGATCGGCGACGCCGGTTGCGATAACCGCCCGCGGCATGTCGCCGTGCGACGCTTCGTTGGGATCCTGGACCAGCACCAGGCCGCCGCTTTCCTTGACCGCTCTCGCGCCGAACGCACCGTCGGAGCCGCTGCCGGAGAGCACCACCGCGAAACCGTCGCCACGCGAGGTCGCCAGCGAACGGAAGAACAGGTCGATGGCGGCGCGCTGACCGCGGACTTGCACAAATGGAGAGGAGCCAACTGACGTGTCGGTGATCTCGAGCTTGCGGTCCGGCGCGATCACATAAACATGATTGGCGACCAGCAGAGCCTTGTCCGAATCTCCGACCTGGATTACCGGCATGCTGGTCCAGCGCGCGAGGATCGCGGGCAGCTCGCTCTTTCGATCCGGAGCCAGGTGCACGATCACCACGTAGGCTAAACCCAGGTCGTTGGGAAGCGCGGCGAAGAATTTCTGCAGCGCTTCAAGCCCGCCCGCCGAGGCGCCAATACCGCAAATCGGTACGGTTGAGCTTTGCTCGGAGACCGAGTGTCTGTCATCCATGTTTTTCTCCTCGCACCACGAGGATAACTCTCACCTCGTATTACGAATGGTGGCTCAACCTCGTATTTCGATTGCGATCCCGCTGCAATTGAGGCGGCGGCGATTATCTTAAGCCGCTTGGAAGATGCGGTTGCATACCGCCAGACTCGGTTGGGAAGCCTCTTCAACTCTCTCGAAATGGCGTTGTTCGCAGCTGGCTCTGCACGGCTTTTGTAGACCGGATTGTCGAGCAAGTCCACTGGGAGGCCACGGATTTTTGCGTCGGGCCTGCCCATTCGTCTCAATCAAGGCAGCCGCCGCGGGCCAAAAGGTTTTGGAGCGCAGCCGACTGGCCCGCCTACCGCAGCGCGGCTCGCCGGGGTGGTGCCGTGCTTTGCCACCGCATTAACGGGGATCAGCCCCCGACAATGGCGTGCGATGGCGATGGTTAGGTTGCGCGGGGGCCTGGGAGCGGCTGGCCGCGGCCTGGATATATTTGATGGTTACCGGCGACAGGTCGTCGACGGCCACCCGAGCTTCGATGATCGCGAAGGTCTTTCTGGCATGAGCTGCCTCAAGCGCGGCGCGCAGCTCGGCCAGATTGCTGGCCACAAATCCCTCGCCGCCCCAGTCCTCCGCCAGTTTGGCGTATGGCCAGGGTGGAATTTGCAGCAACTCGGGACGCTCCACGACGGGGCGGAAAATCTGCCATCCGCCGTTGTTGACGACAATCACGATCGGATTGGAGCCCAGAATCGGCGCGTGCGAGATTTCCGGCCCCGTCATCTGGAACGCGCCGTCGCCGCACAGCACCAGGGGCCGGATGCCCAGGCCGATCTGTGTGCCCATCGCGGCCGGAATCGCAAAACCCATCGAGGCGTAAAATCCCTGCGCCAGGTAAAGTCCCCCGTCCGGCACGCGGATGTCCAATCCGGCGAACAGCATGTCGCCCGATTCGGTAACGACGCAGTAATTGTTATGGGCGGCGAGGAAGCGGTTCACTTCGCGCAGCATTTCCCGCACCCGCAGCGGCGCGGTGTCTGATTGCGCCGGCTCGCCGCCGTTCAGATTGTCTCCATAATGGACCGGCTCATGGCGCATTTTGAGATCATGCTTCAGCAGTTCGTAGACGAAATCGCGGATGGAGGTGTCGGTATAGGTGTGAAAGCGGACGTCGACGTGGCGGTCCACCGCCCAGATGCTTTGTTCGCGAATTATGTTGGGCGGCTGATTGCAGAAATTCATGTCCGTCTTGAGGCATCCGAGGTTGATCGTGAGGTCGGCTTCCTTCATCCGCTGCAGGATCGAGGGGGCGCTGATGTCGGCGACCTGCACGCCCATGAACAGCGGATGGTCCATCGGGAAGGCGCCCTTGCCCAGCACCGTCGTGAGCACCGGCGCCCCCATCCGTTCGGCCAGCGTGATCAGTTCGCGCGCCAGCTTATAGCGATGGATCTCGATGCCGGCGACCAGCAGCGGTTTGAGGCTGGCGTTGAACATGGCGGCGGTCTCGCGCGCCGCCTCTTCGACTTTGCGTGGATCCGAAGGCAGGAATTGCAGCGCGCCGTCCCACGCGATCAGCTCGGGTGGCACTTCGATCTCCTGGTCGACCATGTCGCGATGGATCTCGATGTAGCCCGGACGCTGCTCGGCCCACATCGTCGTGACCACTTCATGCATCCGCTCCGCGGCGGTGCGCGGATCGGTCAGCACGGCTTGCGCGCAGGTGACTTCGCGGTAAATGCGCAACTGCGAGTCGAGGTCGCGGGCCTGGTGATGGATCAGGGTGCCGAGTTTGCGCTCTCCCTCGCCGGGACCGCCGGAAAAAACCAGCACCGGCACGCGTTCGGAAAACGAGCCGGCCACCGGATTGACCATGTTGTGACCACCGGCGCCGTAGGTAACGCAGACCACGCCGATCTTGCCCGTGGCGCGCGCATAGCCGTCGGCCGCGAAGCCGACTCCGGGTTCGTGCGAAAGCGTATGCATCTTCAGGCCGTGCTTGCGGCCCATCGCGAAGAAAAGCTTCAACGCGAGGTCGCCGGGGATGCCGAAGACGTGAGAAACCCCGATTTTCCGCAAATAGGCCACCACAAAATCGCCCAGAGCCATCCTTCTCTTCATCCGTCTCGCCTCCTCAACCATTGTAGCAGGCAGGCGGCGGCTTTGTTACGCATACGCCGGGGGCTAACTTTTTGCTGTGAAAGTGGTAGGGTGGTGCAGAGATCCAGATGACGCTACGCGACGCCTTAAGGCCACACTTTTTTAACCCGATTCGGCTGGGCCGGATTTTGGCTTATCTGCCCCAGTTCGTGCGGTTGTTTTATCGTTTGTTCACCGATCCCAGAGTGCCGGGGCTGGTGAAGCTGGTGCCGCTTTTGGGCCTGATTCTGGCCATTTCCCCTCCAAACCTGGAGTTGGATATTATCCCGGTGTTAGGCGAACTGGATTTTCTGTTGATTATGTTTCTAACCTTGAAGCTCTTCGTCTGGTTGTGTCCGCCCGACGTGGTCCGCGAGCACGTTGCGCAAATAGGACAGCGCCGCTGAGCCGCTTGTGATGCGTCCGAGAGTAATCCTGTTTGGTCTGGCCGCGGCAATCATCGCGGTTTTGGTCGTTCTGGGCGTCGCCGATTCGTACCTCGTTGACCTGTTGTGGTTCTCGTCGTTGGGATACGGCTCGGTGTTCTACACCGAACTATTCGCGAGACTGGCGGTATTCGGCGCGGTGTTCGCAGTGGCCGCGGCGGTATTCTATGTCAGCGGGCTGCTCGCTTTGCGGGGTTCACCCGACCGCGACAAGCTCCACATCGTGCGCTTTCCTGAAGATTTGCGCCAGGTCAGCCTGCCCGAGGTGATTCGTTCCTTCAGCGACCGCGTGCCGTGGCGATTGCTGATCGGCGCCGCTGCGATCTTGCTGGCCATTTTTGTGGCGGTCGGCGAATCTTCCAATTGGGACGTATATCTCAAGGGATTTTACGGTACAAAATTCGGCGTGGTCGAACCGGCATTTGGCCGCGATGTGGGATTTTACGTTTTCAGGCTGCCGCTCTTGCAGGATCTGCGCGATCTCGCGCTGCTGCTGATTTTCCTGGCTGCGGCGATCAGCGCCGGAGTTTACTGGGCCCGCGGATCGCTCGATTTCCGCGAGGCTCCGCCGCGCATCTCCCATGCCGCCGTCGGTCAGCTATCGGTGCTGCTTGGCCTGTTCTTTCTCCAGCGCGCCTACGCCTATTGGCTGAGCCGCTTCGACCTGCTCTTTCATAGCGACGGAGTCGTCTTCGGCTTCCGCTACGTCGACAACCTTTTGTGGCGGCCGGGTTTGTGGCTGCTGGTTGGCCTTTCGATCCTCGCGGCTCTTATCTGCTTTTCCAACCTGGGACCGCGCGGCGCCTGGCGGATGGTGCTGGCGGCGGTAATCGTGTTCCTGCCGGCATTGATCCTGAACCTTGTGCAGCCAGTGATTGAAAGCTTGTGGGTCAAGCCCGACGAGTTGCGAATCGAGAAGCCTTACCTCGTCAACAACATAAAGATGACGCGCGCGGCGTATAAGCTTGACGGCGTCGACGTGGTGCCGTTCACTGCCACCGGTCAGTTGACCCGCGCCTCGCTGGAGCAGGATTCGCCGACCATGAAGAACATCCGACTGTGGGACCCGCGCCCACTGTTGGCCACCTACCGCCAGTTGCAGGAGATCCGGCTTTATTACGATTTCCGCGACGTGGAGGTGGATCGATACTGGATCCAGGGCAACTACACGGAAGTGATGCTTTCAGCGCGCGAACTCAACCCGGACCTGCTGCCGCAAACGGCCCATACCTGGGTCAATCAGCATCTTAAGTTCACGCACGGCAGCGGTATCGCAATGAGCCCGGTCAACGCCAAGGATTCCGAGGGGTTGCCGGTCTTTTACCTGCGCGACATTCCGCCGGTGTCCAGCGTCGGACTGAAGGTTGATCGTCCAGGCATCTATTACGGGGAAGAGCCGGACAATTACGTGTTGGTCAAGACCGACACGCCTGAGTTCGATTACGCACGCGGTTCCGAGAACGTGTACGGCTATTACCAGGCCAATAGCGGCGTCAGGATCAGTGGCCTGCTCCATCGGCTGTTGTTCAGCTATTACTTCCACGACATCAATCTGCTGGTGACCGACACGATTAAGCCGCAGAGCAAAATCCTGATGCGGCGCAACATCAGCGACCGCATCTCGCAGTTGGCGCCGTTTTTGATCCAGGACCACGATCCTTATATTGTGCTGCACGACGGCAAGCTGTCCTGGATCGTGGACTGCTACACCACCAGTAATCTTTATCCGTACTCGCAGCGCAACCCGGACCAGATCAATTACATCCGCAATTCCGTCAAGGCGGTGGTCGACGCTTACACCGGCCGGACCACATTTTACGTCGCCGATCCCGACGATCCGATTATCCAGACCTGGGAGCGGATTTTTCCGGCGCTGTTCAAGCCGCTGTCCGCGATGCCTGCCGATTTGCACCGGCACATCCGCTATCCGGAAGACATGTTCCTGATTCAGGCCGACATGTATGCCACCTATCACATGACCGACCCGCAGGTCTTTTATAATCGTGAAGACGTGTGGGGATTTCCCAGTGAGAATTACGGCGGCGAGACCGGCACAATGCAGCCGTACTACGTGATTATGCGCCTTCCCGGCCAGCAGCACGAAGAGTACATTCTCATGCTGCCGATGGTGCCGCGCGGGCGCGACAACATGATTTCCTGGCTGGCCGCGCAATGCGACGGCGACCAGTACGGCCATCTGATCGAGTACGCGTTCTCCAAGGAAAAGCTGATTTACGGGCCATATCAGATCCAGGCGCGGATCAATCAGAATCCCGAAATATCGCGCCAGATGTCGTTGTGGAACCAGATGGGATCGCGGGTGATCCTCGGCAATCTCCTGGTGATTCCAATCGAGAATTCGCTGTTGTACGTCGAGCCCCTGTATCTGCGGGCGGAAAACGGGCAATTGCCGGAACTGCAGCGGGTGATCGCATCTTACAGCGACCGCGTGGTGATGGCCGATAATCTGAATCTGACGCTGGCCGCTCTGTTCGGTCCGGGACCGGCGCCGACGCCGCATGTCGTGGCTGCCACCGTGGCGCAGCCCAGGCCTGGGGCGGGCGAAATCGCGGCCAATGCCCCACCCCTGGTTGCGGGAGGCTTGGACAGCGCCGCTGAGCATTACGACCGCGCGCTGAGGGCGCTGCGTTCCGGCAACTGGAGCGAATTCGGCGCCCAAATGCAACAACTCGGTGAGGCCTTGCAGCACCCGCCCGGTCGTCATTAATCTAGCCTCATGGGCCACTTCCGGGGGGACAGGTGGCGTTGGCAAGGCAGATCGCCGAAACAACCTTTGCTTCCGATGGCATCGCACCGTTAGGTGCCGGGTTGAGCGATCGGATTGGCGCTCTGGCCCATTGCGCGCGTCGGGCGGCGCGAGCAAAAGGCTGTCTAATCGGCTACCGCGCTCGGCTCGAATCAAACTGCGTGTGGGCCGCTGACGGGCTATCGCACGACATTGCCGACGAACGAATTGCCGAAGTGCTCGGACCACGGGCGCAAACGGACGGCCGTTGCTCCGCGATCCGCTATCTCACGCCCTGTGACGCCGCGGTTTTGCGATCCGCGGGGGTTGAAGTCGAAGACTCAGCCAGGGTCGCCCTCTTTTGCCTCCGCCAGGACTGCGGCGCGGTATGGGTTGCGGTTGTAGCCGCACCGGTGGGCGAGAGCGCTATCGCGGTAGCTGAACTGGCGGCCCGTTCCACCTGCGCGCTGCTTGAGTACAATCAGCGTTCGCAACAGGCTTGCTTCTGGAAAACGCAGGCCGGTGAATTGCGGGATCGCTTGCTCGCCGCACGCGCGGAACTTACGCGCTTTGCGCAGCAGCATGCGAAGGACGTCGCGGTGAAACGCCGCCTGGCCGCCCACGCCCAACGCGGGAATTTCAGAGAGCTGGCGTTCGGACTGAGCAGGCTGGGCCCATTTCAAGGCTGGATCATCGCCGCGCAAGCTCACCAGGGGTTGCAAATCGCGGATAATTACCGGATCGGGCCGCACGCGCTGCGCGAAGCCGGCGGCGATCTGATTCGCGGGCTGCGGCGGCTGCTTGCATCAGCCGCGCAGAGCCCTGCCCGCGCCGCAAAGTCCTCGCGCCGCGAACTGGAGCGCCAGCGCGCGCTGACGCGGCGCCTCCTTCAGGGCTTGTTTGCCACTGCCGACGCCGAGCGCGCCAGTTTGCGCCGCGACTTGCATGACGACTGGGCCCAGTTGCTGGCGGCGGCGCAGATCGCAATCAATGGCGATGGCCGCAGTGCACAGAAGTTTTTTCGTAAGCTCGAAGGCAAGCTCAGGGAGCGTCTTGACGCGCTGCGTCCGCCCCGGTCGCGCCGCATCGGCTTCAAACGGGCCATCATGGGCGAGCTTTACCGGCTGGAGCAGGCCGGGATTCACGCGACCGTGAAGATCCACGGCCTTCGCCGCATTCCCGCCTCAATCAGAGAGATCCTGATCCGCGTTGTGGCCGAAGGCGTTTCCAACGTGATCCTCCATTCTGGCGCCGACCGCGTCCATATCGAGGTGCAAGGGCGCGATGCGATCGCGTGCGTAGTCGTAAGCGATAACGGGCGGGGCGCGTCCCATCGCGAGCATGGCACCGGTTCGGGATTGCGCGGGTTAAGCGAGCGGGTCGCGGTCATGGGGGGAAATTGCATGCTCGAGTCGAAACCGGGGTGTACTGTGCTGCGCGCTGAGATTCCGGTCGCCGAACTATGAGAAATGGTAAATCGATTCGCGTCGTCGTGATCGACGACCATCAGCTAATGCGCGACGGGCTGCGCGTGCTGTTTGAAAAGCATAACGAAATCCAGATTGCCGGCGAGGCGAGCGATGCGTTGGAGGGTCTCGAACTGGCGGCGCGCATTCGTCCTGACGTGATTTTGCTCGACATCGGAATGCGTGGTCTGGACGGAATCCAGGCGGCATATCGCCTGCGCAAGGAGACTCCCACTTCGCGGATCATCATCTTGAGCCAGTACGACGACGAGGAATACGTGCTCGAAGCTTTGGGCAAAGCCGGCGCTTCAGGCTACGCGATGAAATCCGAAGGTGGTGCCGAACTGCTGAGCGCGATTCGGGCGGTCGCGGCCGGCAAACGTTACATCAGTGCGGCTGTCGCGCCGATCGTGATCGACAAACTCAAACGAAATGCGCGGCGCGCACCCCGCGATGATGAGGCGCTGACCAGGCGCGAGCGCGAGATTTTGAGGCTGATTGCCGAAGGCGCCACAATCAAGGAAATCGCGCAACGGCTCGCAATCAGCCCCAAAACCGTGCAGGTCCATCGCGGCAATCTGGCCGCCAAGCTGCGTCTGCCGTCCACCGCCGCGATCGTACGTTACGCCATCAAGCACAAAGTGCTGAAACTGGATTGACCCGCGCGCTGCGACGTGCCTGCGATCATCCGCTTTGCATGACGCCCGTATTGAGCAACAACGATGGCCGAAATAACTGGCAATTTATCCTTCCGTCTGATAAAGCGAATAGACCACGAAAGTGGAACAGCCGGTCATGACTGAAAGCTCGTGACAGCTTTGTGGACGGGTGGTTGCTGATGAGGATTCGGGAAAAGCTTGGCGCCTACTTGGAAAGCCATCCTGAGGGTGCGGATACCTCCGAACTGATGGGAGTGGTTTTTGCCGGCGTTGGTTCGGACCCCGATCTCAACGAGCGCGTCATCCATCAGTTGCTCGGCAGCGACCCGGCTTTCCTCTATGACCCCGAGCATCGGCGTTGGACTTCGCGCGCGAGCGCCGCGCTGCGGGTCGCGACCGATGAAGCCAGCTACGTCGTGGTTGATCTGGAAACTGCGGGCGGTGCGCCCGGCGCCGGACAGATCATCGAAATCGGCGCGTGCCGGATGAAGGGGATGCGCATCGAGGGGACCTTTCAGACCCTGGTGCGGCCGTGGACGCGCATCCCGCGCTTCATCAGCTCGATGACTTCGATCACCAACGAGATGGTCCGCGATGCGCCGGCGATCGAGGAGGTTTTGCCCGGCTTCAGAGATTTCCTGGGCGACGCGGTGATGGTTGCGCACAACGCGCAGTTCGACCGCGCGTTTCTCGATTTCGAATTCCGCCGCGTCTTCGGAACGGGTCTGCGCAACCCGATTCTATGCACGCTGCGGCTGGCGCGCCGGCTGCTGCCTTCGCTGCGGCGCCGCGGCCTGGATTCGATGGCGGAGCATTTCGGCCTGTCCACTGCCGGGCGCCATCGCGGATGGGGCGACGCGCGGATGGCCGCAGAGTTGCTCTCGATCTTCATCGAGATGGCGGCCCGGCTCGGAATCAAGCGGCTGGACCGCCTGTTGGAATATCAGCACGCCGGTTCCAGCGGACGCCGCATCGAGCGTCATGTACCGCCCGAGGTGATTGCCGCACTGCCGGAAAGTCCGGGAGTTTACCTGATGCGCAATGAACGCGGCGACTTGCTCTACGTCGGTAAGGCGCGCAGTCTCAGGCGCCGGGTGGCTTCCTATTTCAACGGCGGGATCGGATTGCGCTCCCGGATGATCGATTTGGTTAGCCATGTATGGTCGATCGACACGAAGATCGCGCCCAATGCGCTGGAGGCTGCGCTGCTCGAAGCCAGGCTGATCCGGGAACTCAAGCCGCCTTATAATCGGATGCTCAAGAGTTCGCCCAGCTCCTATTTCATCCGGATTGATATGGCCGACCCCTTTCCCCGGCTCGTGCTGACTACATCGCTGAGCCGCCGCCAGAATCTGGTCCAGCTTGGACCGTACATCGGGCGGCGCAGTCCTCGTCGCGCGCTCGACGCGCTCATTCGCCTGACGCGCACACGGGTATGCAGCGGAAAACTTGCGCCCGATCCCGAATTCTCGCCGTGCATCTACGGTCAGATGGGCCGCTGCAGCGCGCCGTGCAATTTGACTGTGGATGAGCAGATTTACGACCGGCAGGTAGCCAAAGCGATCGAGTTTCTACGCGGACGTTCGGGGCCGATTCTGAACGCGCTGGCCGCCGCGCGCGACCAAGCTTCGGCCGCGATGCGGTTCGAGGAAGCACAGCGTTGCCAGCGCGATCTGGATGCTCTGGCCGCGCTGGCCGCGCGCGAGCGGCGCCTGAGCCGCGTGGTCCAGGAAAACAATCTGATCATTATCCTGGGCGCACGCGCCTATGTGGTCTTGAGCGGGCGGCTGGCCCGTCAGGCCGAACTTGACTCCGAGGCTGCCGCGCACAGTCTGGCGTCATTCGTTGCGGAAAACTACGAGGGCTATCGCGCACGTCCCATCGCCAGGGAGGAATTGGAACCGATGCTGATCGTGTCGCGATGGCTGCGCGAACGCCGTCCGGATGAAGGTCGATTGCTGTTTGTGGAAGGCCCCTTTGTCCCCTGGCAGGCGTTGCTCAATGAGGGGCCATCCCCAGGCAGCGGCACCAAAGCCTCGCCGGCGGAAAGCACCTCCACGCTTTAATCGCTGGTAGCGGGCCGCCATGCCCCGTCGCTTGGCGCCGGATGGGAATCCACCGTCCCCTGATCGGGGCAGAGAACAGGCGCGAGGTTCTACTCCGCAGCCGTCACCGGAATGAATCCCACTGTGCCGTTGCGCAAGGTCACCTGGAGCCAGTCTCCGGTGATGCCGGTGACGTGAACGTAACGCCGCCGATGCACCTGGGCCAGCACCGCGCTGCTGCTGTCAGGATTCTGGTACACCGGCGAATTGTGGGTGAGGCGGAATCTTTTGTTCAACACCTTGATCGGTTTGGCCGGCGGCGCCGCGGCCGGAGCAGCGGGAGGTGGTGCTGATGCGATGTCCGGGCCGGACGGCGCCGGCATCGCGCCCGGATTCATGGGAGCCGCGGAGGCAGGAACTGAAGTCGTGCCGGTGGGTTGCGCCGACGCTTGTGCGGGCGGCAGCAGACTTGGATCAAGCTGCCTGACGCGGGCGAACTCCTCGTCCGCCGCATTGCGCTGATTGGGCAAGGTCGCGAGGAAATTGGCCAGCGCCAGATGCATCCGGGCATCGCCGGGAGAAAGCCCGACGGCCGTCCGGAGTTCAATCTCAGCCTGCCCCACCTGATTGCGCTGGTTGAGCACGTTAGCCAGTTTCATCCGGTAATCGGAGGAAACCGGATCCAGCGCCACGGCGGCACGCATCTGGTTCTCCGCCAGACTCCATTGCCCGCGTGAAGAATAAAGGGCGGCCAGCTTGGCATGACATTGCGCGTTGAGCGGCTGCAGCATCGCCACCTTGGTGTACTCTGCTTCCGCCGCCGGGTAGTTGTGCTCAAACATGTAAAACTCGGCCAGCTTCATGTGGGCCTGGGCGTTGTCGGGGGCCAGTTTCACCGCCGTTTCATAATCCTCCTGCGCGCTGCCGACCTGGTTGTCGCGCAAAGCCTGGTCCCCGGCCTTGATGTACTCCCTCGCCGACTTATGGCTGCATCCGAGCATCACGAAGGCCGGAATCAGAAGCACAAGCCACGCTGGGGCGAGCGCTCCACGTACCGGAAGAACGAATCTAAACATCACTTCAATCTCCTGTCAGGAGCCGCCTCCACAATTGTCCGGCATCATTTTGTAATCCAATTCGAAAGGCATCAAGCTCTCGGACAAAATTTCTGCGCTCGAGGCCACCTTCCAATTCGTGTCGAGGCGGCACTTGCGCGAATCCCGTTGCCATCGGGTATAAAAGAGTGCGTGCGTGCCGTTTTGATAGCCGCCAAGCAATTGGCCTTCGCGAAAACCCGATTGAGCGCATTGGCGCAGCGCGAGCGCGAACTTCTGGCCGAAGCGATGTTTCGTGATGTGCTCGACGCTGCCACCGGCTTCAAGCGGGCGGATTGTATCGCCGTCGTCAGTTCCGACGAAGTGTTGCTCGAACTGGCGCGGCGCGCGGGGGCGATGGCGATCGACGAACGCTATCCGTGCGGACTTAATGCGGCGGTCGCGCTGGCCACGCGTGAATTGGTTGCCCTGGGTGTCAGCGCCCTGTGCACGCTGCTCTCCGACACTCCTTTGCTGACCTCCGCGGACATCGACAAGGCCTTCGCGTGCCTGCATTCGGAGCGCGGCGTCGTCCTGGTGCCATCGCGCGATACTCGCGGCACCAACATCATTGTGCGCCGGCCCGCCGACGTGATTGCAACCCGCTTTGGCAAAAGCAGCCTCGCGCTCCATCGGATGGAGTGTGACCGCTTGGGCGTGCCTTGCAGCCTGCTGCATCTTCCAGGGCCGGCCATGGACCTGGACGAGGTTGCTGACCTGATCGACTTCATGAATGTGGCTAAGAACTCGCACACCCTGTCTCAACTTGGCCGGTTCGAGCTTGCATTGCCATAGTTAACAATGTTCAATGGTGACGGCTTTGACCAGGTCCGGCTGTCGAAGCCACGCCGGTCGTGATTTGATCGAGGCGGCGCAAGATCCAAAGTGTGAGGCCGGTGTACACGATTATCCGCTGAGCGGTTGAAAATAGATGTCTTGTTGCGAATGCTTCCCTCAACCGGCGCCTGATTGGACCTCAGCCGGCCGCGCTGCATAATAAGTTCCCAGGCTTTGTCCAGATGAATACTCCGACAGGTATTACCCCTGCCAAGCGGTGGCTCGTATCGCCCATCGAGCGGCTGGGAGCCATGGTTCTGGACGCGATCGACGCGCTGGGCGGATTCGTTCTGTTCCTGCTCTACGCGGTGAGGGAAATTGTGCTGCCGCCCTATAAGGTCCGTCTGGTGCTGCGGCAGATACGTATAATCGGCGCCGAATCGTCTTTCCTGGTCGCGCTGATTGCTGTGTTTACCGGGATGGTACTGGGTTTACAGGGTGAATTTACGCTGCGGAAATTCGGCGCCGAAGGCGCCCTGGGAACAGTCGTGTCATTGGTCCTGGTGCGCGAACTGGGGCCGGTGCTCACAGCTTTGATGGTCACGGCGAGGGCCGGCTCCGCGATGGCGGCGGAAATTGGCGCGATGCAGGTGACCGAGCAGTTGGATGCCCTGACCGTGATGGCGATCGACCCGGTTCAGTACCTGGTGTCGCCGCGAATCCTCGCCGGCGTCATCAGCCTGCCCCTGTTGGCCTCGATTTTCGATGTGATCGGTATTCTGGGCGGCTATGCAGTTGGCGTCGGTCTGATGGGTGCCCCGGCCGGCAGTTACTTCAACGGGATCGCATCTAACCTGGCCGGCGACGATGTCGCAGGCGGCCTTTACAAGGCGCTGGTCTTCGGCCTGATCGTGGCGTGGGTCTCCTGCTATAAGGGTTACAATGCCCCGCGGATGGCCACGGGGGTAAGCCGCGCCACCACTGAAGCGGTCGTGCTTTCCAGCGTGCTGATCCTGATGTTCGATTACATTCTGACCTCGCTGCTGCTGAAATGAAGGCCAATAATTCGACCCCATTCGCAATTGAAGTGACGGACCTGTGCAAGCGCTTCGGGCCGCAACAGGTGCTGAGCGGTGTCAATCTGCAATGCCCGCGCGGTCAGGTTACCACGATCGTCGGCCCCAGTGGCTGCGGCAAAACCGTGTTCCTCAAGCATCTGATGCTCCTGCTGCGGCCGGATTCGGGCCGGATTGTAATAAACTCAACCGAGGTAACGCGGCTCAATGCGCGCGGCCTGGATAAAATTCGGGAACAGTTCGGAGTTTTGTTCCAGGGGGGCGCACTGTTCGATTCTCTGACCGTATTTGAAAATGTCGCCTTCCCGCTGGTGGAGAAAACCAAACTCAGCCGCGAACAGATAGCCGAGGCGGTCACGCAAAAACTGGCCGCCGTCGGTCTGGAGGGGATGGGCAACAAATATCCCTCCGAGATCAGCGGCGGGATGCAAAAGCGGGCCGCTCTGGCGCGAGCGCTGATCCGCAATCCGAGCATCCTTTACCTTGACGAACCCACCACCGGACTGGATCCAACCCGCACCGGGTCCATCCACGAACTGATCCGCCATACCCATCAGCGATTCGGCCTGACAGTGGTGATGGTCAGTCACGATGTGCCGCAGGTGTTCGAAATTTCCGACCGGGTTGCCTTTATGCATGATGGCCGGGTGCGGCTTGACGGCACGGTGGCGGAAGTCATGGATGCGCACGATCCGGTGTTCGAACGATTTCTAGCCGGCACAGCGTCGGAAGATGAAGACCTGCGCGCGCCTGGCACGACCGAAACGAGGGTCTGATGTACGCAAGCCGCACCACGCAATTTATCGTAGGCCTCTTTGCCCTGGCCGGACTGGCAGCTTTGGCTTACCTCTGTTTTCGACTGGGCCAAATCAGCATCTTCGCGCCGTCTGGATACGTGCTTTATGCGAACTTCGACAATATCGCCGGACTTAAAGTTGGCGACAACGTGGAAATCGCCGGCGTTCAGGTGGGCAAGGTGGACGCAATTTCGTTGAAGGACGACCGGGCGCGGGTAAAAATGAGCATTCACAGCGGCGTGCAGGTGGATGAAGACGCGATCGCGGCGATTCGTACCTTGGGCATCATCGGCGACAAGTACGTTTCAATTTCTCTTGGTCCCAGTGAGAAAATGCTGGCCAATGGCGCGACTATCCGGCAAACCGAATCGGCTTTCGTTCTGGAAGATGCGATCGGCCAATTAATCAATAATATGGGAACCACCGGCAGCAAAAAGCAAAGTGAGGAAAAAGGAACTGATGGACTTCAGAGCCCTCCAGCTATCGGCGACCCAGGCGCATCCAAACCGGTCCCGTCGGTCCGATAACGTCGTTCTGAAATCGTCCCTGGCCGCCGCCATCGCGGTATTGATTCTGGCCTCGGGGCGCGCCGCTATAGCCGCGGACGCCAGTCCCATGGCCGCGGTAAAAGATACGGTCGATCAGGTATTGGCGATCGTCGGCAATCCGCAGTATAAGTCGGCGCCCTCCGCCGAGCGCGACAGATTGCGCGCCGTGGTGGCGCCGCGTTTCGATTTCGCCGAGATGTCGCGTTCGGCGATGGGCTATGATTGGCGCAATCTTTCTCCGGCCCAGCGCCAACAGTTTGTGACCGTATTCACGCGCCTGCTCGAAGCCTCCTACATGGGCAAAATTGAAGGCTACAACGGCCAGAAAATCGAATATGTCAAGCAAACGCGCAACGGCGATTACGCCGAGGTCTACACCAACATCATCCCCTCGGGTGGAGACGCGATCTCCATCGACTACCGCTTGAAAAACGAAAACGGCACCTGGAGAGTTTATGACGTGCTTATCGACAATATCAGCCTGGTGGGAAACTACAGGGCACAGTTTCACCGGATCATGACGGACAAGGGCTACAACGAGCTGATCACCCTGATCAAAAACAAGGAACAGTCCCTCGATGCCGGTTCTTGACAGAGACACTGCGCGACAGCGCAGATCGCTTTCGATTTGGCCTTGGCGGTCTATAGGCGCGACTTTTGATCGAAAAGGGCGTGTGTTGTAAAAGGTAAAGTTGGCGGCTTTATCGAACTGGAGATTACACAAGTGAAAAACATTCTGATCGCCACGCTCCTGTTCCTGATTTTGGGTACTACCGGAGCGCTGGCCGCCGGACCGATGGATCAGCCGACTTCCGAAGCCTATAGCGATCCGTTTGCCCCCTTTAACGAGAAAATGTTCTGGTTCAATCTAAAACTGGACAAGTATGTTCTGCGTCCGGTCGCCACCGGTTACGCCGATGTCCTGCCCGAAAACGTGCGCATTCATATCGGCAATTTCTGGGACAACGTCGGCGTTATTCCACGCTTCGCCAATAACCTGTTTCAGCTCAAATTCGTCCATGCCGGATCGGAAGCCGGCCGTTTTCTGATCAACAGTACTCTGGGCGGAGCCGGGTTTTTCGATGTTGCCGATCCATGGTTCGGGCTCAAGGAACATGACGAGGACTTCGGCCTGACCTTGGGACATTACGGCGTGCCCATGGGACCCTACCTGGTGCTGCCGTTTTTCGGGCCGTCCACGGTCCGTGACACCGTCGGCAGAGTGGCGGATGGTTCCATGAATCCGATGAACTATACCCTTACATGGTGGATTTCCTTCGCGGCCGAGGCGGGCGCCACCGCGGGATCGGCGATTAACTACCGCTCGCTTAACCTCCAACTGTTCGAGGACGTCGACCGCTACGCTGTCGATCTCTATGGCGCCGTGCAGGACGGCTATATCCAGCGCCGTAAGAAGAAGGAGGCTGAAACCACGTTCTAGGTCTGTCCGGGTCCTGAAGTTCGAATCGATCGGACCGCGGTGGAATCGCCGCCCCCGATTCGCGAAGTCATCAAAGTTTCTTTGATGCGGGAAGCCACGCTGCGATCGCTGCCGCTGGGTGATGCTCCCAGATGTTCTGGATCTGCGCGAACCCCGCTTCGTGCAGCCACTTGGAATGTGTGTCAACGCCGCCCGCAGTCAGTCCGAACAGATCGTAATCAAGGAAAAGTCCGCCTGAACGCAGCAGTCCGCGGATGACCCCGTAACACTTTTTGATCAGCGCTTCCACTTCAAGATTGTGGATGGCCAGGCCGGATACCACCAGATCGAAGGGACCGCCGACCTTGCTCGACCACGCCGGATCGCGCAAGTCCGCCAGCACGTACGACGTGAATGGCGACAGTCCGGCCAGCCGCCGGTGCGCGTGTTCGAACATCAACTCGGAGTAATCCTGAAGCGTCAAATGCGCACGTGGAAAGGCCCTCAGCACCTCCTCGCTTACCACGCCATATCCCGCGCCCACATCCAAAACGGTAATTGGCGCCTCGCGCGAGAAGGGTGCCAGTGCGAGCATCCGCCTCAGAATCGGACGCCGCTCCTCGTCGCGCGTGATATCGCTCTCGATCCAATAGTTCACGTATTCGCGCGAATGCCAATCGTGCTCATCAATGGGTTTGTCCTGAAACTGGTCCTTCATGGTCACAAACTCCCGCGATACGATTGCCGCGTAATACGACTGTATCACTGGGCGGGACGACGCGCGGCCTGCCTTTCACCTTGACAATGCCGCGCTCTAACTCCATCTTTCGCTATAACAGCCCGAAAGGAGAAACAGAGGGGAAATGAGTGCAACATTCGTGTCTCTCCGGTCGCGTAATCTGGACGCCAAATGTGCTCGGCTTTTTGCACTGACTATCATCGCAATCTTCTTCGTCTCGAAGCCGGTCTGGGGCGGGCCTCAATCATTGGCTGAATCCGGCACGGGCTCAAATGCCATCTCCTCGTCGTATGTCCAGCAGGGCTTTGACATTTCGCCAATTCCTGAAAGCCAATTGAACCTCAAGGGCAAAAACCATGATCTGGTAGGGCTGGGAAGCTACCTGGTCAACGCCGCCGGCGACTGCAGTGGATGCCACACGTTTCCACAGTTTCTGCCACCAGGCGATAGCGCAGGCTCCAATCCATCGGCGGGCGATCCTTTCCGACCAACGGGGTCGTCGCAGAGTACCTCCGCCCAGCTCTCAGCGAATTTTAACGTTGCTCATTACCTCGCCGGCGGTCAGTGCTTCGGACCTTTCATGGCGCGCAACATAACGCCGGATTCAACCGGTCTTCCGGAAGGGCTCACTGAAAGCGATTTCATAACCGTCATGCGCACCGGCGAAGATATTCATTGCGAAAAGGATACCTCGGATCCGATCTGTTCGCTTGGACCGCACACTCCCGTGCTTCAAGTGATGCCATGGCCCACGTATCACAGCCTGACGGACCGCGACCTCAAGGCCATTTACGCTTATCTGAGTGCGCTCCCGCATGCGGACCCCTGCAACACGCCAGCGGACGGATGTCCAGGCTTCTCGGGCGCGGCAGCAGAATCAACCAGCTACGCATATCCGAATACAAACGACTGTCCCAACCCGGCTCCGCCTCAATGAGCCAACGACAAAAATACACCATGTCGTGCCAACTGGCTTGACGAGAAAACTCGCTCCATCTTAACGGCAGGTCAGCTTTTGCCGGTATCGATGGCGGCTTTCTTGTGGTGGTCAGGAGATTTCGGATCAAAAGGAAACCAAACCGGTCGCCGGACACGCGCTTTGCGTCAGTAGCCGGGCGCGTCGAGCAGCGGGAAGGCGCTGTGGACGTGCGGGGTTGCGATGGGTTTGGCAGCGCGGACATAGGACTTGTCCAGTTCAGCGAGTTTGGTGACACCCAGCAGGCCCATGCAGATATGGATCTCCTCTTCCAGGATTTCCATCACGCGGACGATTCCGGCCGCGCCCGCGGCAGCCAGCCCGTACACGTAAAGCCGCCCGACTACGACCGCGTCGGCGCCCAGCGCGATTGCCTTGATGACGTCGCTGCCGCGGCAGATGCATCCGTCAACCAGGATACGCGCGCGCCCTCCCACTGCTTCGACGATTTCGGGCAGCACCTCCATCGAGCCCAGCCCATGATCGAGCTGGCGCCCGCCGTGATTGGAAACGTAGATGCATTCGATGCCGTGCTCCAGCGCGATCAGCGCGTCTTCGACCGTGGCGATGCCTTTGAGAATGAAGGGCGCGGGGAACTTGCCGCGCCATCGATCGACATCGCGCCAACTCATCTGCGCCTGGAAGCCGTATCCTGGTCCCGTGCGTCGGACCAGTCCGTAGCGTTTGGCGATGTCGCGTTCGCGCCGGCTCAAGTAAGCGGTATCGACCGTAAGGCATAGTGCGTCGTAGCCGCAGTCGAGCGCGCGGCGGAAATGGTCCTCGACGTAACCTTCGTCGCCGCGGGTGTAGAGCTGGAATATCTTCAATGCCCCGTCAGCTTTTTGTGCAGTGGTCTCAAGATTGGGCAGCGTGCCCGAGCTGACCAGCATCCCAATGCCGAAACTGCGCGCAGCTTCGCCGGCGGTGCCGGCGCCGCCCGGCTCGAACAGTTGCAGCGCACCCACCGGCGCCATCAGCACCGGGATACGCAGCGGCTTGCCCAGGAAACTGCTGGTGCTGTCGATATGGGAAACGTCGCGCAGCACGCGCGGGCGCAACGCGATCGAATCCAGCGCCTGGCGATTGCGCGCCAGCGTGGTCTCGGTCTCCGCGCCTCCAACCAGGTAATCCCAGACATTGCGGTCAAGCTTGCTGCGCGCGGCTCTGACAAACTCATGCAGAGTCTGAAAACGATCTTCGATTGATTCGGCCATCGATGCTTCCTCGTGCCAACCCGCTACAGTTGGGCGGGCCTCAATGCCCGCCGTTGGGCCGGATTTAACCATGCAGCGGGGCGCCAAAACCAGCCTCCGAAACGATCCCGTGCTTGATTTGGCAGGAACAGTTTTCGTAATCCCCGCCGTATTCTATAGTGCAGCCATCAACGCCAGCAGGAGAACCATCCCATGCAGCTTTACGACGCCCTCGGCCCCAATCCCCGCGCGGCCCGTATGTATCTGGCGGAAAAGGGAATTACCATCCCGACCAAGCCGGTCGATCTGATGGGCGCGGAGAACCGCAAGCCGCCGTACACCGAGCGCAATCCCGGCGGACAGGTGCCCGCGCTGGAGCTTGACAACGGCAAATGCCTGGGCGAGACCGTCGCGATTTTCGAGTACCTGGAGGAGAAGTTTCCCGACCCGCCGCTGATCGGCAAAACTCCGGAGGAGCGCGCCGAGACCCGCCAATGGCAGCGTCGCGTCGAATTGAACATCACCGAGCACGTCTATAATTCCTTCCGTTATGGCGAAGGGATCGGCATGTTCAAGGATCGCATCAAGGTGCTGCCCGAAGCAGCGCAGGGACTCAAGGACCTGGTACAGGAGCGCCTGATGTGGCTGGACGGACTGATGAACGGCAAGCAGTTTATCGTCGGCGACCGCTTCACGATTGCCGACATCATCCTGTACTGCGCGCTGGATTTCGCCCGTTCGGTCGGACGCAAGCTGCCGCCCGACGCCAAATGGCTGCCCGGATGGATGGAGCGCGTGGCCGCGCGTCCCAGCGCCGCTGCCAGTCTGCATCCGATGGCGGCTAAGGCGAAGATTCGCGGCTGAGGTTTGCTGCGCGTCCTGACCTTGCCCCCTGCGCCAGGCCGGCGACAGCATCGAAGGAGCATCGGCGATGACCGATTACAACAAGTACAAAGCCGTCCTGATCGAAAAAGACAATGGGGTGGCGACGGTGACGCTTAACCGGCCCGACTCACTCAACGCCGTAAACGACGAAATGGGCGCGGACTTCGATACGTTGTTTCGGGATTTGTCGGGCGACGAGGAGATCGACGCGATCATCCTGACCGGAGCCGGGCGCGCGTTTTGCGCGGGTGGCGACGTCAAGGGGATGGACGCGCGCAGCGCCGATGCGGCCCGCGATTTTCCCATGAATCCGCGCGATCCGGGTCAACTGCTCAACGATATTCTCGATGTGCAGCAGCCGATCATCGCGGCGATCAACGGCGACGCGATCGGGCTGGGCGCCACTATCGCGCTGTTCTGCGATATCCAGATCGCGTCGGAAACCGCGCGTCTGGCCGACACTCACGTACGTATTGGAGTGGTCGCGGGCGACGGAGGAGCGGTGATCTGGCCGCCGCTGATCGGGTCCAATCGGGCCAAGGAATTTCTGATGCGCGGCAATCTGATCAAGGGCGCCGAAGCGGCCCGCCTGGGCCTGGTGAATTACGCCCTGCCAGCGGCTGAAGTGATGCCCAAGGCGAGGGAAATCGCCCGGGAGCTGGCCGACGGTCCGCGCTGGGCGATCCGATGGACCAAGCAGTCGATCAACAAACTGATCAGGAAACAGCTCCATCAGGTACTCGACGCGTCCGCAGCTTTGGAGGCGGTCACCTTCACCACACCGCAGCATCGCGAGGCGACCCGCGCGTTCGTCGAGAAGCGCCGTCCCAATTTTCGGGCTTTGAAGTAAAGCGGATTGCCGCAAAGACGCCGCCACGGAGGCCTGTGTTACGAGCAAGGGTCACATGAATCGATGCAGGAAATCCACTGACCGCAGCTTGCGGTCGAGGATGGTGGCCATGAAGCGGGCCAGCGCGGCTTCGGCGTCGCGCCCCGCGCCTTGAGCCCCGGATGCTGCTTCCACCGGCATCGAGTTGAGTTGCGCCAGGGCGGCTACACTCGGCGCGCTTAATCCTACAAACGTATCAGTCTGTCCGGCGCGGCAATGCTGGCACACAATCCCGCCGTGGGACGGGATGAACACAAACGAGGTGGCATTCTCAGCCGGCGCCCGCGCGCAAATCTGACAGCGCTGGAATTCCAGTTGATACCCGGCCCATCGCAGTAGATTCAGTTCGAAGGCCTGCCGCAGCGCGCGGCTGGCGCCGTGACGCGCGACGGCGCCCAGCGACGCCGCGAGGATGCGATAGGCTCCCGCGCTTTCCGCTTCTTCGCGGCTGAGCGCGTCGGCCAGTTCCACCATGTAGCTGCCAATCGCGATTTTGCCGAGGTCATCGGTCAGATCGAAGGGCGGCAGGTCGCCGGCTTCGGCCCGGGTGATAAAGACCAGTTCCCCGTGTGGCCGGCGCTTGAAATAAACCATCACATGCGAGAACACTTCCAGCTTGCGCTCAAAACGCCGGCGCGATTGCTTGGCGCCCTTGGCGATACCGCCGAGTTTGCCCGCGTACAGGGTGAGCAGCGTGACGATGCGATCGGACTCGGAATAGTCGCGGGTACGCAGCACGATCGCAGGGCTGCATTCCTCTACCGGCATGGATCAGATCTGACGCAGCATCGTTTGCTGAATCCGCTTGACCTGCGTGCGCATGTTCTCGACCGTCTCCAGCGGCCGTCCGCCCTGCGAAGCGTCGCGCACCAGGGCATCGAAGCGGGTCAGGATGTTAGCGATTTTGCTGTGCGCCTCGACGAGCGCCCGCTTGCGCATCTCCTCGCTCTCCCATTCCCGCTGGGCGTATTCCTGCAGTTCCTGGGTCTGGATCAGAAGCTCGCGCGCTTCCTCCTCGTAGCCCTTGATCAGATGCTGGATGGTGTCGCGGACCTTGGCCCGCTCCTCCGGGTCTTTCCACAGGACGTGCTGCAAAAAGAGCAAATCTTCTTCGGTCACCTGCGTGCGCTGCATCAGGAAGGCGTGAGCGCGCAGCAGATCCAGCGACATCCGGTAGCGCCGGTCCGAGGCCACGATCTGCTGGCGCCCCAGCTCGCGCCTCAGATCGGCGATCGCGCGTAATACCGATGCCGGGATCGGAATTGCCGCTACCGTCGAGCGTAGATGCTCGAGTTCATCGAAACCCAGCCGCGTACGATCCACCGGGCGGGCCGCTTCCAGCATCTTGAGGAAGCGGAAGTCCTCGCCGATATAGTCGGCGACGAAGCGCAGCATGAAGCGATCGTAAAGCGCCGTCAGCTCTTCTTCGTCAGGCAGTTCATTGGACGCGCCGAACATCGTGATGAGCGGCACGCTGAGGCGCTCGCGCCCGTTATGGAAAAGGCGCTCGTTGATCAGAGTCAGCAGCGCGTTGAGGATCGACGAATTGGCCTTGAAGATTTCGTCGAGGAACGCGATATGCGCTTCGGGCAGCTTGTGCGTCGTGACACGGCGGTAATCGTCATTCTCCAGTGCCTTGAGGCTGACCGCGCCGAAGATCTCCTCGGGAGTGGTGAATTTGGTGAGCAGCTATTGAAAATAGTTGGCGCCTTCGATGCGCTGGCACAGCTCCTCGGCCAGCATCGACTTGGCGGTTCCCGGCGGCCCGATGATCAGGACGTGTTGCGCCGACAACAACGCGCATAAAGCGCCGTCGATCAACTCGCTGCGCTCGAAAAACCGGGCGTTAAGTTCCTCGCGGATGCGGGCAATCTTGCCCTGCGCTTCAACCATCGCTGCCTCTCCAAAAGGTTATCAAAGCCCCGCTATCGCTCAAAGCGCCCCCGGTGGCCGCAGCTTGCCTGTCGGCGTCTCAAGGCGCTACAAATTGCGCAAGCGGTCACAGCTCCGCGGCTGGCGGATTCAGGATCCAGCGGAGTTACAGGAGGATTTCCGATGGACAAAGCCCTGGCAGGCATCAAGGTTCTGGACCTCACCCAATTCGAGGCGGGCACCTCGTGCACCGAGCTGTTGGGATGGATGGGGGCCGACGTTATCAAGGTGGAAAGCCCGGGCAACGGCGAGCAGGGCCGCTGGTCGGTCAGCGAGAAACCCGGCACCGATTCCTATTACTTTATCCTGCTCAACGCCAACAAGCGCAGCATCACGCTCAATCTCAAGGACGAGCGCGGCAAGGCGATGTTCCTTGAACTGGTTAAAAAGGTCGATATCCTGACCGAGAACTACTCGCTGGGCACGCTTGAGAGCTTCGGATTGGGGTACGATTACCTGCGCACGATCAATCCGCGCCTGATTTACCTGACGATCAAGGGCTTCGGCACTTACGGGCCCTATGCGCCCTACAAGAGCTTCGATATGATCGCGCAGGCGACCGGCGGTGCGATGTCGCTGACCGGGTTTCCCGGCTCTGAGCCGCTCAAGCCGGGGCCAACCATCGGCGATACCGGCACCGGAGTACACGCCGCGTTCGGGATCCTCGCCGCCTATATCCAGCGTCTGCGCACCGGCAAGGGGCAGAAGGTCGAAGTCTCGATGCAGGACGCGATCGTCAATTTCGTGCGGGTGCCGATGATGGGCACGCATATCACGCACAAGCCGGTCAAACGCAACGGCAATCGGGGCGCCGGGATGGGCGTCTATGGCATCTACAAGTGCGCGCCCGGCGGCGACGACGATTACTGCTTCATCTTCACCAGCAACGAGGAGATGTGGCAGCTTCTATGCAAGGCGATGGGCCGCCCCGAGCTGATCAAAGATGAGCGCTTTGCCAACAACAAACTGCGCTGGCAGAACGTGGACGAACTCAGCGCCATCATCAATCAATGGACCGGCAGCCACAGCAAGCACGAAGTGATGGAAATCCTCGGCAACGCGGGCGTGCCGTGCGGCAAAATCCTCGATAGTGTCGAAATTCTGGAAGACCCCCATCTGCGCCAGCGCGGCATGATCGTCGAAGTCGAGCATCCGGTGCGCGGCAAATTCTGGATGCCGGGTTGTCCGGTGCAACTGGAGGATTCGCCGGTGGACCTGCGCGTCGCGCCGCTGCTCGGCCAGCATAACGCGGAGGTGTACGGTGAGATGCTGGGGCTGGGCAGCGAGCAGCTCGCGCGACTCAAAGAGCAGGGCGTGATTTAGAACCAGGAAACGATAAAAGAGAAGGGAGCAAAGAGAGCAGAATTTTTCGGTCCGCGAAATCCTTGAAGAAGCGGATTATGATCTGAAGCCCCCTTTCTTGTGCGGAGGGAAGCCAGCGATCAGGTTTTCTTTGATGCGGTGATTACTTCCGCGCGAATTTGCATTATGATTTAGCAGTCGTTCCCGGTGGACGGCGGCCGTATCGTGGCGCGATTGCGTAAATCCCGAAAATTCCTCGGCCCACAGGATGGGTTAATCCCATCCGATGGGCCGCTGTGCTCCGGTGCTTTTTTCTCAATCGAGCCTGAACGGCTGTTTCCCAGCGTGGCGCCGCTTGAAGTTGAAATCGGAGCGGGAAAAGGGGATTTCCTGTTGGCGCGGGCCGCGCAGGTTCCGCAGCATAATTTCCTGGCCGTCGAACTGGCCGGGTCCGTTTTTCGATGGCTCGCAAGTCGAATCGAGCGCAGCGGGCTACAAAATTTGCGCGCGTTGCGGGCTGACGCGCGTCCGGTGGTTAATTTTCTGCTGCCAGCCGGCAGTGTGGCGGCCTTTCATATCTACTTTCCTGATCCCTGGCCCAAGAGCCGTCACTCCAAGCACCGCCTTTTCACCTTGGCGCTGACTGACGGCCTCAGACGATGCCTTGAACCGGACGGTAGGATTTTCGTCGCCACCGACGTGGACTGGTATTTCGAGCATATCGCTGGACTGTTCGCGCGGTGCGGGTTTCGCCTTGCCGCGCACCAGGCGTCGGGTGCCCAAAGCACCGGTTTTGGCCGCCGATTCGCCAGCGCCGGCAAACCCATATATGATGGATGCTTCCAGCTTTCGTCTGCTTTTGACGCGACCGAGGACGCGCCGGTTAAAGTTAACGAAGTTGCTCTTGATGTTTTAGATTTCGTGCCGGGCGGGCGGCTTGCGTTCATGGCTCGCAATCAATAGGGTTGTACAGTTCTATGAAGCCGCGGTGGGTCTTGACGCTTGTGTTGTTGGGGGTATTGGGGCCGGGTTGCGCAACCAAGAAGATTCCCTCCGGCCAGGATTACTACAGCCAAGCCGAAAATTTCTACAATCGCCACCTTTACAAGGGCGCGATCGACAATTATCAGCACCTTATCGATCAATATCCCTTCAGCGCTTACGCGGAAGATTCGGAACTCAAAATAGGTTTGGCTTACTATGAGATGAAGGATTATCCCGAGGCGATCAATTCACTGACCGACTTCATCCGGATGCATCCGACCAACAAGAATCTTCCGATCGCCTCGTATTACCTCGGCATGGCCTATTACGATCAGATGCCCGCGCCATGGCAGGACCAGACGGTCACGCAGCAGGCCCTTGAGCAGTTCCGAAGCATCGAGCGGCAATATCCCGAAAGTCCCTTCGCGGAACTCGCCCACGACCGCATTGAAGTTTGCCGTGAGATGCTGGCCCGCAACGAGTTGTTGATCGGGACCTATTATCAGAAGCGGGCCAATTACCGGGCCGCCGAATCCCGGATGGAAGAGTTGCTGCAGAAGTATCCGGAAACGCCGGTGGCTCCCGAAGCGCTGTACGACCTCGGTGTGACGCTGGAAAAAGAGGGCAAAAAATATTCCGCTGCACAGGCCTTCGCGGCCCTCCAAAGCCATTTCAAGGGTACCAAGTATGCGTCCCGGGCCGGCAGCGAACTCAAGAAACTCAATCAGCCAATCGACACCGAGGAAGATCCGCTGCGAATGGTGCTGGCGGAAGGCGGATTCGGAGCGCCCGAGCCCGAGCCTCCGCTGATCGTGGTCAAGCATCACGAGGACATGACGAATCCGGACGTTACGCCAGCGGGAGGAGATTCCGAGGAGTCTGCTAGCGCGGCGGGTGCGGCGTCCGAAGCTGCGCCGCAGCCTGCTTCCACTGAGCCGGTAACCCTGCGGGCGATCCGCCTGGCGTCCTCGGCCAATCCGCTATCAGTGATTTTTGATGTCAGCGGACCGGTCAAATTCGAAAAGCATCTGGCCAGCGGTCCCGGGTTTTCCACCTTGAGTGTGCGCCTAATCAATACCCATCCGGCCACCAAGCTGGACCATCACATCGTTTTCGACCGTTCGATCTTCAAGGATTCCGAGATCGAAAGCGATAGCGGCGGCACCACGGTCACGCTCAACACCACGCCGGTGGCCCGCTTCGCGATCATCCCGCTGGAAGATCCGTCGCGCCTGCTGGTGACCTTCACGCCCGAAGAGAAGGACCTGACCGAAAACCAATAGAAAGAGAAGTGAGAGCAGCGAAGTGAGGAGTGAAACCCCGGTGGGTTCTTCTGAACACTTCCTCTTCACTCGCTTCTCATTTCTTGACTGTTTCCATCACCTGGCCGCTGGCCGCGTCGGCGATCTGCAGTTCAAAAGGACCGCTGAAGTGATATTGCTTTTTGGCGTCCTCGATTCCCGAACCCAGGTCGTTCAGGAACTTGTTGCGGGCAAACGGCGGCATCTCATCCATCGGAAAATCGTTCATCAGGACCGTGGCCTTGTTCTTCGAATCCCATCTGACCGATTGCACCTTGGGACCCGCGAATGGCAGCCCTCTGACCACGGATTCGATCTGGGCTTGGAAGGTGTTTGCGGCAGCCGCAGGTTGCGTCGGTCCCGTGTCTGCCGGCGGCCCGCCGTTTGACGCCATCTGAGCGCTGCCGCCTTCAACTTTGGCCAGCAGGCCGCTCACCCGCGATTTAGTCTCTTGGTCGGGCGCCAGTTTCAGCGCATGTTCAAGCGCGCTGCGGGCGTCCGCGGTGTCGTTCAGCGCGCCATACGCGACGCCCATGTTGAAGTAGGCGTCGAAGAAATCGGGTTTGATCGAAAGCGCTTTCTTGTACCGGTTGATCGCCTGGTCCGGATTGCCGGTATACAGGTACATTGTGCCGAGATCGGTCTGCACGTCAGGGTCGTCGGGTTTGTGCTTGAGGTAATGCTCGTAGGCCGCGATGGCCTCGTCGTATTTCTGGGTGTCGTAGTTCAGATTGCCCACGCCGCGCAGTGCTTCGAGGTTCTCCGGGTCGATCGTCAGGACGTGCGCGTACGCTTCGGAAGCCATGCGATAATACGAAGGATCGAAGAAGGAAGCGCGCAGCGCCACCGTACCCAGGCGGTTCCATGCGGCGATGTCCGCGGGCTGGGCTTTGGCCTGGGCTGCAAGATTGTTGATGAATTCGCGGGCTTTGGCTGGCAGTTGGATTTGCGGATGGCCGGGCGGCAGTTGCGCTGAAGTCTGCGCATCTTCCTGACGGGCGAGGTCGCGGCGATGGCGCTGGAGAAGAACTCCCGCCGCCGCCAAACCAGCCACGATGACACCCAGAAAAACCGCGGCAAAGGCGCGCGGAATATGAATCCGGCCGCGTCCGGGGGCAGGCGCCGCCAGACTGAGCGACTGGCCGCAATTGACGCAAAATTTGGCCCCCGGCTGCACCGGCGAACCGCACTCAGGACAAAATTTCATCGCAAACCCATTTCCTGCCATCCAAGCATACCAGCCGCGCCCGGTGTTGAAACCTCCCGAACCAGGCGGCGGCCGGAATCACCCGGCGAGTGATTAAGGAGTGAAAGGAGAGACGTGAGGAGCGAGATGGAGAAAAGAGAAAACGAGAAAAGAGAAAGGACGGAAGCAACCCGCAAGAATCTAAAACGCCTGCCTCTCACTTCTCATTCCTCTTCCCTGACTCCTGTTGATGCAAGCCCCTTGACCAGCAGCGAGTTCTTTCAGCTTTCATCGCATTGTATTACTAACCCACCATGCCCGTGTTTCTTTCCAAATTGCTGGCGCCGGCATTGTCGCCGATCGGAGTGGTTTGCGAGCTGTTGCTGGTTTCGATTTTGGCCATGCGGAGCGGCCCACGCCTTGCCCGTGTGGCTGCGGCCGCCGCACTGCTGGTGCTGATAATTGCCGGCAACAGCCACTTCAGCGCGCTAATTGCCGCATCACTCGAATCACGCGACGTTCCCCGTAAACCCCTGCCCAGGGCGCAGGCCATCGTGGTGCTGTCCGCGGACGCCGAGCCGCCAATTCCACCGCAGCCCACCGTCCTCCTCGACGGCGCGACCGCCAATCGCCTCCTGTTCGCCGCCCAGCTTTATCGTCTGAAGATGGCGCCGATCGTGATTCTCAGCGGTGGACGGGTGCCCTGGTCCAAAGATCGCCCGCCCGCCTCGCAGGGGATGGCCGAGGTCATCAACCTGCTGGGAGTGCCGCAAGCTGCGATCATCCAGGAACCCGATTCGGCCGATACCTTCGAAAACGCGGTGGACGTTAAGGCTATCCTCAAAGCTCGCCGTCTCTCGTCCGTTCTTCTGGTTACTTCCGCGATGCATATGCCGCGGGCGCTCGCCCTGTTCAAACACCAAGGCATCGACGCGATACCGGCGCCCTGCGATTATGCCGCCTTGACTCGCCCGCCGGCGCGCAACTGGCAAGAGGCGACGCTCGACCTGATCCCCGACGCCGGCAGCTTGCAGATGACCAGCATGGCGGTCAGGGAATACCTGGGTATTGCCGTCTATCACGCCGCCGGTCTGCTTTAGCGTCGCGCGGCTCCTCAGCCTTGTCCCTCAAACCGCGCTCCGCGATCATACTTCGGATGCGCGTTCGCAGCGAGCGTCGCGCAAGGCAGGTGAAGATGACAGAACAAACATCGCAGCCGCGATGGCGCCGAGCGATGGCCAGGGCGGTTTACATAGCCGCGTTTGCCTGGATCCAGGTCGGTTTGGCTTTGCTTCTTTTCTGGGTGGTCAGCGCGGCGGCCGGGGCAATCGTCAAACGAGTCAGACATCATCACGACGTTATCCCGGCTCCTTCGGAGGCGTACCAGGGACAGCCCTGGACCGCGGATTACTTTCGCAGTCTCAATCGCGTGCACATGCGATGGTACCCGTACGCCTACTGGAAGGCCCGGCCGATGACCAGCCGTTATTTGAATATCGACGCCGACGGCAACCGCGTCACCTGGCATCCCCCGGGTCAAGCTCACGCCTCGCATCGTCCCGTGATCCACCTGTTCATGATGGGCGGTTCGACTCTATGGGGCACGGGCGTGCGCGACGACTATACCTTGGCGTCGCTGCTGGCCAAACACTTTGCGGATAGCCCGAATTACGAGCTGGAAATCACCAATCTTGGACAGATCGGCTACGTCAGCACCCAGGAGTTGCTGCTGCTCTACGAATTGCTGCGGCGCGGACAGCGGCCCGACGTCGTGCTCTTTTATGACGGCGTCAACGAAGCTTTCACCGGCTATCAGAACGGGATGGGCGGTCTGACTCAGAGTGAATTCTTCCGCGCCCAGGAATTCAGCGTTCTCAGCTCCTCGTGGGGCCGCAAAATCCTCTATCGCACCGCCCTGCGCAGCGCCCTGATGAGCACCGGGCTGGCCGACCTGATCAAGCTGCTGGCCGGCAAGGACAATCCCAACATGTTGCCGCATCAGGTCCAACCATTCCCGTCATTGAGCTACCTGGCGCCGCCGCAGGATTTCGAAGGCACCGACGCGGTCGAGCAGGACGTGGTCGATATTTACCTGTTCAATGTCCGGATGGCGCGGATGCTGGGAGAGCAATTCAAATTCGAGCCGATCTTTTACTGGCAGCCGACGGTCTTTTCCAAAAATCAACTGGCGCCATTCGAACGCCGGCTGCTGCCCGGCGATCCGATGCGCGCGAAATTTTTCAAGGGCACCTACCGCAGGCTTGCCCAGGCCGCATCCGCCAACGGCGTGATCGACATCAGCGGTATCCTCAATAATCGACATCAGCAACTTGATTTCATCGATCCCTACCATCTGAACGAGGCCGCCAACGGGATTGTGGCGCGGCGGATGGCCGCCGACCTTGCGCCGATGCTCGACCGGATTGCGCGGGACAAGGATGCGGCCGGGCAGGCCGCCAATCGCGGGTCGACAAAACGCCGCGCGGTCAGCAGGGCGCGGGGATAACCGGCAGTATCAGGCAGGACGCCGCGCCTGCCCGATGCATGACGGGTTGCAGTGCGGGCCGGTTCTCCGAGTCCGCGAACGGGTCGTGGCTGGTGTCGGGGTCGCGATCGAAACGCGGGAAATCGCTCGATCTGATCTCCGGCCTGATTCGATCGCCCGCCGCGAACACGTTGCACGTCGATTCCAAGCCGATCGTGTATTCATAAACTTCGCCGGGAGTCGGGAGCTCGCCTCCGGTCGCGACTGCCGATAGCCGTCGAACCGGCGGCAAGCAGGAGAAAATGCCAAGCGCGGCGGCGGCGCCGCTGTGCGAAGAAGAATTCCCGCAGGTAATCAATCAAATTTAAATCAGTCAACACTTGTGTGCTTGAGCTTAATTAGATAAAAGGCTATGCGAAAAAGGGAGATCAAACGGACTTTGTGGAAACTTTGGAAAATCGTACCTTGCAAAGAGGGACGAATTTACTTAGCTTGTCCACAATCTTTCTGTTTGGATCGCTAAACACCTAGCTCAACCGTGTTAAAACGCAACGGACGACATTGTGGAGGGGCGATGAGAAAATTGAAACTTAGATGGTTTGTTCTGACTTGTCTGGTGGTGGGGCTGGCCAGCATGGCAGGCTGCGATTCCGACCACACCGGCCAGATTTTTATTGCCCCAACCCTGGCGCCCACGCACAAACCCACACCGACCCCAGCGCCGACCGCAACCGCCACGCCAACCGCCACGCCGACCCTGGCGCCGGAGGCCTGTTTGCCGTCGAGTTCGCTCGGCGTGCTGGTGCAGGGAACCAATGC
>JAJPIF010000027.1 GCA_021324885.1 Pseudomonadota bacterium | reverse complement strand
TGACCGGCACCGTGGTCGCCGGCACCAGCATCGCGCGATAGTTCTGCAAAAACAGCATGATCACGATCAGGACCAGCACGCCGGCTTCGATCAGCGCCTGATAGACGCCATGGATCGAATCCTTGATGAAGGTTGAGGTGTCGAGCAGGGCTGTGTATTTAAGTCCCGGCGGGAATTTTTTGCTCATTTCGCCCATCAGATTGCGCACTTCCTGCGCGACCTTGAGGGCGTTGGCGCCAGGCAGCGTATAGACGTTCATCTGGGCGGCTTTCTTGCCCGACAGACCGGAAAAGGTGGAATAGACCTCCTGGCTCAATTCGACTTTGGCGATGTCTTTGATCCGCACGACCGCCGCCGCCTGGCTGCCCTCGACCGGCTGCTGCACCTGATTGGACAAGGTTTCCGGAGGCTGCGTTTTGACGATGATGTTCTCGAACTGTTTGACGTCCGACAGGCGGCCCAGCGTCTTGACCGTGAACTGAAACACCTGGTTGGAGGGCACCGGCGGACCGCCCAACTGGCCGGCCGCCACCTGGATATTCTGGTTTTGCACCGCATTCTGCACGTCCAGCACGGTCAGGCCGTATGCGTTCAGCTTCATGGGGTCCAGCCAGATTCGCATGCTGTAGGGTCCGGCGCCGAGCACCTGCACCTGTCCGACTCCGGGCAGACGGGCGAGCGGGTTTTGCAGGTTGATAATCGCATAGTTGCTGAGGAAGCTTTCGTCATAGCGATTGTCGTCGGAATAGAGGCTGCCGATCAGCAGAACATTGGTGCTGACCTTCTGCACGCTTACGCCCTGGGTCTGAACGGCCGCGGGCAGTTGCGACAGCGCGCCGTTGACCGCGTTCTGCACCAGCGCGATGGCGGCATTGAGATCGGTGCCGACGGCGAAAGTGACAGTCAGGGTATAGCTGCCGTCGCTGCCGCTGGTGGACTGCATATAAATGGAGTTTTCGACGCCGTTGACGCCCTGCTCGATCGGAATCCCAACCGTGGTCGCGACCACTTCCGCGCTGGCCCCCGGATAATTCGTGCTGACCACAATCGTCGGCGGAACGATATCCGGATACTGCGACACCGGCAGATTAAGCAGGCAAACCGCGCCGAGCAGGATCGTGACGATCGCGATGACATTGGCGAGGATCGGCCGTTCGATGAAGAACCTGGACATGGTCAGAGGAGAAGTGAGGGATTCAGCCGCCCACGGCTGACGCGCGGAGCGTGGAGCGTTGCGGCTTTACCTGGCGGCCGGGAATTGCCTGGAGCAGGCCGTCGATAATCACCCAATCATCCGGTTTGAGGCCGTTTTCCACCACCATCATGTCGCCGACCTGGAAGCCGGTTTTGACCGCCCGCCGCTCGACCGCGTTTTCAGGGTTGACTACCAGAACGTACTCGCCCTGCTGGTCGAAGCTGAGGGCGTCACCGGGAATCAGCAGGGCGTTATGTTCTTCGGGTGACTTGACCCGCACGCGCACGAACAGGCCGGGGAGAATACTCAGTTCGGGATTGGGAAAAATGCCGCGCAGTTGCAGGGTGCCGGTGGTCGGATTGACGCTGATCGAGGCGAAATCCAGATGGCCTTGGTGCGGATAGCCTTCCTCGTTCGACAGTCCGAAATAGACCGGGATATAGCGCGCGTATTTCTGGAGTTCGTTGGGTGAAGTCTGTTTGCGCTTCAAAATCCGCAGCAGGTCGCGTTCATTGATTGTGAAATAGACGTAAAGCGGGTTTATCTGGTTAATTTCGGCCAGCGCCGTCTGCTTGCCCATCGAGCCGACGAGGTTGCCGGGGTCCACCAGATGGCGCCCGATGCGTCCGTCGAACGGCGCGGTGATGGTCGTGTAGCTGAGATTGAGCCTGGCGAGCACGACCTGGGCCTCGGCCGACAGCAGGTCCGCCTCTGCCGCGTCGCGTTTGTAATGCCATTGATCGACTTCAGTCTGCGTCGCGGCGTCCTGTTTGAGCAGGCGCGAATAGCGCGCGAACTCGACTTTGGCGTGCCACAATGCGGCCTTCTGCGCCTCGACGCTGGCCAGAGCCTGTTTCAACTGCGCCTTGTACTGGTCCTGTTGAATTGTAAACAGCACCTGGTTTTTTCTGACCAGCTCGCCGTCGGTGAAATGGATCTTTTCCAGGTAACCTTCCACCCGCGCCACCAGGGTGACGGAATTGATCGCGGCGGTATTGCCAGTGAAGTCTAAATAGTCGGATACGGCGCGGCTTAAGGGATGGGCGACGGTGACCGAAGGCGGCGGCAGCGGCGCGATTTCCGGGGTGGTTTTGCATCCGCAGATCACGATCGCGGCGAGGATTGCTGTCGCACTGACAGCGGCCATTGACGCGCGGAGTCTGATGAGCGTGGTGAGAAACAATCCTGCCCCATCGCGAAAAGTGCCCGCAGGACTGAAGCGGGGCTCCCCTCCCTCACCCTTTTCCCGGACAAGAAGAGGGGACAGAAAAGAGCTCTCCTTTAATTGATTCATTGAACCGCGTGGTGAACTGTCCGTGCGGCTTTTCGACCTTGGCAAGGCCGCAGCGGCCTTCTCGCAGGACCTTTCTTTTCCCTCTCCCTGGCCCGGCAGAGGACTGCGGTGAGGGTGCGAACTTTCCATATTCAAATATACTTTCACTCCCCCTACCATTGCGGAGGACGAATCAGCGGTCCTTCATCCCGCGGTGACGGCAAATCCGGCGCTTGGGGCTGCAACAGGCCCGGGGTCAGCAGGCCGCCCCAATTGGTCCGCTCCTCCATCTCCTGGCGAGTTGGCGCGGGTACGAAATCGTGACCTTCCCGGATCTGCCATCCTCCGCCCAGCGCGCGATAAACCGCGATCAGGCCGAGCGGAACGCTGCCCTGCGCGATCGTCAGATTGTTTTGTGCCGTATAGAGATTCTGCTCGGCGGTGAGGACCGTGGTGAAGTCAGCGGTGCCCTCGCGATATTGAATGATGGCGATGCGCAGGGCGCCGTTGGCCGCCTCGACGCTCTTTTCCAGGTATCCCACCGCCTTGCGCGCGTTGACGAAAAGCGCGATCCCGTCCTCGACTTCCTGTTGCGCCTTGAGCACGGTGTTCTGATAACCGATCAGGAATTCCTGGAAACGGGCATCCTGCACCCGGACATTGTTGGTTATCTGTCCATAATTAAGAATGTTCCACTGCATCGCGGGACCGACGGCGTAATACAGACTCTGACCGGTGAAGACGCTGTCCAGTCCGCGGCCCACGCTGCTGCCAAGGCTGCCGACGTTTCCGGTCAGGCTGAAGAGCGGGAACAGGTCGGCCCTGGCAAAGCCGATCTGCGCGCATTGCGCCGCGGCCTGGAGTTCCGCCTTGCGCACATCGGGCCGGCGCCGGAGCAGGTCCGCGGGAATGCCGACGGCAGCGGTGCGCGGAGCGATTGGGATGGAATCCTCGCCGGCCAGCAGTTGATCCAGATGGCCAGGAGGCAGCCCGAGCAGCACGTTGAGCGCGTTTTTGGATTGATCGAGCTGGCTGGTCAGTTGCGGAATCGCGGCCTGGGTCGCGCCCAGCACGTCGATCGCCTGATAGACATCGCGTCTGGTCGCCGTCCCGCCCTCGAATTTTGCCTCCGCGATTTTCAGCGCCTTCTTTTGACGGACGACGTTATCCTGCGCGATCGCGATCTGTTTTTGAGTGGTGCGGATCTTGACGTAGTTGGAAGCCACGTCGCCGGTCATCGACACGAGGACATCGTCATAATCCGCGACCGAGGCCAGAAAGGAATCATCAGCCGATTCGATCGCGCGCCGCAGCTTGCCCCAGACGTCGATCTCCCAGGCGGCCTGCGCCGAGAAGATATCCGACCAGTAGTGGTTTGCGCTCAGGTTGTAGGGCAGCGAGATGGGCAGTCCGTTGTAGCTCAACGCGGCACCGATCGCCTGCTGCTGCGGATACAACTCGCCGATCGCGACGCCCAACTGCGCGCGGCTTTCGAGCACGCGCACCCCGGCCGTGCGCAACGTAAGGTTCTGCTCATAAGCGAGCCTGATCAGCCGGGTTAGAACGGGATCGTCAAAAACCGTCCACCAGTTGCGATACTCCTGACGTTTGACCTCAAGGTCCGGGATGCCGGCGGCGGTCCACTGCCGAGCCACCGGAGCGGCAGGGGGTTTGAAATCCGGACCGAGCATACATCCACTGAGAAGCAACAGCGCCGCAAGGCTGATTTGAAGCTTGCGCGGGTTCAACGCGATCTCCTGACCAGCTTCAGGCCCGCCGGCTTTTGTGTTGTGACGATCGCAGCACCGGCCGCATTGACGGCTATCGCATCCCGCCCATGCCCCCACCGCCGCCGGACTCCTTGCGGGCGTTGCGCAGGTTTTGCAAATCCTGCTTGATCCGCTGCTGGTCCTGGGGCTGGAAGGCGCCGCTGTCCAGGATCTGGTGGAAATTCCTCATCGCCCTGAACGCCGCTCGGCGATCGCCGCTCTGATGGGCCTCGCGCAGGGCCCTGAGGTCATTACGCACTTGTTCTTTCTGTTGCGGCGTAAGGGTGGAACGTTTCATGCCTTCGTGAAGATCGAACGCGAACGTCATCATCGCGCTTTTCATCGCGTCCTGCGCATGAACGATGGCCGGGCGCGCAGCCGGCAGTCCGCCGAAAACCAGAAAGGCGCAGATTGTGACCACAGTTCTTATTCTCATCAAAGTTCCTTCCGCAGTCATTTCCGAAACAATCCGCCTCTAAGGCAGCAAATGGCGCAACTTATGCGCAGGCGCAATTGTCAATGTTTGCTGCTGCGCAAAATCCTGCAAAACACGCCTATTGTGCTTACGCAAGCCTCAAAAAACAAGAACCGATTCGTGCCGGTCCCCGACCAACCGTTTGAACCGAGACGAAAGCGGGAAATGCTTTTGCCGTGGACCGTTCTCGAGCGATCGGAACCGGGCCGCGGCTCAAGAGGGCGCAATCTTGTAAAAAATTCCACGGTTGACCCAACCCACTAGCATTGAAACTGCAGTGCTTCCTGATGGAACTGGCTTTGCGGTGTGTTCGCCGCCCTTTGGACAGGGCCTGAACATCAGGAAAAGGAGTCCGATGTAGGAGTGAGCAGTGAAAGGGAGCCAGAGGGCGAGGTCAGTTTGCCGTATCTCACTGCTCTTCCCTCACTCCTGTTACCTCGCCCTCAGATGCGTTCGACCACGCTTTTTATTACCGCGGCCAGTTCGGCGGGGTCCACCGGCTTGACCACGTGGCTGTCGAAGCCGGCGGAGAAGATCTTGATTCGATCCTCGACGCGGGCATAAGCGGTCAATGCGACCAGGGGCAGATGACGGGAGTTTTCTTTCTGCTCGCGTTGTCTAATTTCCCTGGCCAGAGATAACCCGTCACGGCCGGGCATCCCAATGTCCGAGATCATCGCGTCGGGTTTGTGTTGGGAGAGCAGATCCAACGCGCCGTCGGCCGAATCGGCGACGAGGGGATCGGCGCCGAGCGACTTCAAGACCGCCCGCAGAGCTTCGGTGGCGTCGCGGTCGTCGTCGACGACAAGTATCTGCAACCCGGAAAGCCGGGTGATTCGCGGCAACTCCGCAGTGGGCGCGACGGTGGCATGCGGACGGCTCAAGTGCTGCTGGGTTTCCAGGGCCACCGGCAGACGCATCGTGAACGTGGTCCCGAGGCCGACCCCGTCGCTATGCGCCTGAATCGTACCGCCGTGCATCGAAATAATATGTTTGACGATGGTCAGCCCCAGGCCCATCCCTTTTTTCTGATCTGCCGACCCGCTATCCGCCTGCCGGAAGCGATCGAAGACGTGAGGTAGGAGGGAAGGCGGGATTCCCTGCCCGGTATCGCTGACCGCCAATTCCAGGTGGGAATTTATTCGCACCAGTTGAACCTGTACCTTACCCCCCGCGGGAGTGAATTTGACCGCGTTGGACAGCAAGTTCCACAACGCCTGTTGCAGACGTTGGGCATCGCCCAGGATCGTGGCGGCGCGCGGATCGATAATCACGCGCAAGGCGATCGATTTGGCTTGCGCCGCTGCGGCCATCGTATTGACGCCGGCCCTCACCAAGGTCGGCAGATCGGTTGGCTGGAGGTCGAGATGCAGGCGCCCGCTTTCGATTTTCGCCAGATCCAGCAGATCCTCGATCAGCTGCGCCTGCGCCTGTGCTGCGCGATCGATTGAGCTGAGCCCGCGAACGACTTTGTCCTCATCGCGTTGGTCCGACAGCAGGAGATGGGACCATAACAGAATGAGGTTGAGCGGGTTGCGCAGCTCGTGCGACACGGTGGCGAGGAAGTTGTTGGTTTTGAGATTAGCTTGCTCCGCATCTTCGACCACCCGCTGATATTGCGCGACCACGGTCTTTATATCGTTCCACGAGACGATGATGAGAACCAGAGCGAGGACACCCGCGCAAAGCGGTACCATCCAGAACATCCGCATCTGTTGATTTCGCTGGCTCGCAACCTGCGCCTGCATAAAGGTGAATTCGTTCTCGATGAAAGCGTCGACCGCACCCAGCAAAAATCCGGTCATCGGAGCGAGGTGTGCGAGCGCAGCTTTCGAGGGCGCCGGGGAGACGCCGCTTTCCACCGCTTTTTCCACTGCCCGAGACCATCGTTGCTGACGGTTGGCGACCTCGATCAGCTTCTTTTTCCCGGGGTTGCGGACGACGGCGTCAAGCAGCACTTTGAGGCTGGTGTCGGTCTCATTGAGGGCCTGACGCAAAGCCAGCCAATCGCTCAGGTTGCCGGACAAGAGATATTTGGATAATTCGAGTTGTGCGCTGGCAAGGCCGGTCCGCACCGACTGGGCTTCGCCAATCAGGTGAGCGGTATCCAGGAGTGACCTGTTGTAAGCGCCTTGCGCGTGCAAATGCCAAAGTAGGATTGTGGTCAAAAGTGCCAGTGCGATGGGTGCGCTTATCACACCAGTCAGCAAGCGTCTTTTTACCACCTCAGGCTGCATGGCAATGGTGCGGGCTTTGCTCTACCGGCTTGGCACAATCAAACCTCAGCACGATTACGATTTCCGTTCTGCTGGTCCACTCAGGGTCTGTTTGCGCAAGGGGTGAACTGCCATGGTCAAACCCTCTCGCGAAGCCTTGGCTGACTGATGGGGGGCGTCCGACGGCGTGGCCGGCGCCCGCCGCTTTGGGCTGCCACGATTCCCCAGTCGGAGCGCAGGGATTCACTTTTACAATTCGTGTGCGACTGAGGGCGGCTATTTGGAATAACGCGCCAGCTTATTGTACAGGGTCTTGGGGCTGAACTTCAGAATTTTTGCCGCCAGCGTCTTGTTCCCGCCCGCGAACTCCAGGGTCTTCAACACCAGTTCGCGTTCGACTTCTTCAGCCGAGGCGCCAAGCCTTATATGCAGATGCGCGGCGCCGCCAGGCACCACTGGCGCGTTCTGAAAATCAGGCGGCAAGTCGGACACCGTTATGAACGAGCCTTTGGCATAGATCACCGCCCGTTCGATCACGTTTCTCAACTGGCGAATGTTGCCGGGCCATGGATGCGCCATCAGGGCATTCATGCACGAGTCGTCGACGCCAATCAGGCGCTTGTTGCAATCACTGGCAAACTGCTGGACGAAGGCGTTGACGAGCAGAGGAATATCCTCGGTGCGCTCGCGCAACGGCGGCATCCAAATCGACAGAACATTGAGCCGGTAAAAAAGATCCTCGCGGAATTTTCCTTCGCGCACGACCTGGGCCAGGTCGCGATTGGAAGCGGCGATGATCCGGACGTCGAGCGGGATTTCGCTGCTTCCGCCCACGCGCCGCAACTTGCGCTCTTCGATTACGCGCAGAAGCTTGGCCTGGAGCTCCGGTTTCATTTCAGAGATTTCGTCCAGCAGCAGGGTGCCGCCGCTGGCCTGCTCGAAGGATCCTTCGTGGCGGCGGTCCGCCCCGGTAAACGCACCCCGTTCATGGCCGAACAGTTCGCTTTCCAGCAGGTTTTCGGGAATCGCGGCGCAATTGATCCCGATGTAAGGTCCGTCGTGGCGCGAGGACAGGTCGTGGATGGTCCGGGCGGCAAGTTCCTTGCCAGTACCGCTCTCTCCGCTGATCACCACCGGGGCGGTGGAATCGGCAATCTGGCGGATCGAGTCCATCACCCGGCGCATCGGTTGCGACCGCGCGATGAAGCCGCCGGTTTCCCGGAAAGAGCCGCTTTGGCGCCGCTGCTGGTAAGCTTCTTCCCACAGCGCAGCCTGGCGGGCCAGATGGTCGAGCAGGTTGTGCAGGTGGGGCCAATCGATCGGTTTGCGCAGGTAGTCCAGCGCGCCCAGTTTCATCGCCATTACGGCGTCGGCAAAATCCCCCTTTCCCGAAATCATTATCGTCGCCAGGCTCAATCCCAGCGCGTTGATGTTGTGCAGCAAACCCAGCCCGTCCATTCGGGGCATCTTAACGTCCGCTAACAAAATGTGCGGATTAAGCCTGCGGATGAGATCGAGTGCCACCTGCCCGTCTTCCGCCATCGTCACATCGTATCCCCACGAAGTCAGCATCGCGCGCCATCCGTCGTGGGCGCTGATATCATCCTCGGCCACGAGAACGCGTGTTTCCAAGCTCATTTCTGCCCTCCCAGCCGATTAAACAGAACAAATATCACCACGCTCGGAGAATCGCCATCAAATAGGTCAACGCGCTTTGAGGCGAGTGGCGGCGTTTTTGCGCGAATTCAAGGCAATGAGGGAAGCAACCAATATACCGCGGAAATGGGCCGTAATGGCTAGACGACGTGGCGTTCCCGCTAATGTGCAGTTTAAACCCTGTAATTTCTATACAGCCGGGGAGGGCGCACGACGGTTTGGGGGCGGAGCCAGAACGCGGTCGGAGGTGGCTGATGGGCCGGCTACAGCCAGGTCTGGACGGTACCGGCCAGCCAGTCGCGCATCCGCACCCGAAAAGAACGCTGCTCCCAGCTTTGCAGCGTGATCTCCCGCGATTGTTCACGGTCTGCGAAAAAGGCCTGTTCCATCCGCTGCGCGAATTCCGGGTCCAGGACAGTGATATTGATTTCGTCATCGGAAGCGAAACTGAGCCAGTCCAGATTGGTCGAACCGACGGTGGACCAGACCTCGTCGATAGTGGCGGTCTTGGCATGCAGGATCACATCCTCGCGTTCGTAAATCCTGACGCCCGCGGTCAGCAATTCCTGGTAATGGGTCTGCGCGGCGTAGCGGGCGACCGCGTAATCGCTATGGCGCGGCACGATCAGTTCGACGTCGACGCCACGCCGCGCCGCCTGTTCCAGGGCCAGCAGGAGTTGCGGATCCGGCGCGAAATAAGCCGTGGTGATATAGACCCGATGTTCGCTGTGCCAGATTGCCGAGACCAAGGTGACGTACATCTGGCTGAAGCCGGCGTCCTGGGTGCTGCCGATAACGCGGACCATGGTGTCGCCTGGATGGTCTTCGTCCGGGAAATAATCGGCGACCGGCAGCAGATGACCGGTTTGCTCGAACCAGTGGGCAACGAACAGGCGCTGCAACTGGTTGACGGCGGGGCCCTGGATTTCGACGTCGGTGTCGCGCCACATCTCGGGCACGTCCGAGGCGCGGGGGCTGCGCGAGACGCCTTTTTCATAATAGCCGCTGATATTGATGCCACCGGTGAACGCGGTCCTGCCGTCCACGATCAGAAGCTTTCGATGGTCCCGTTGCTTGACGGATTTGAGCAGGCTGCCTTTCGCATGCAATGGATTGAGCGGATTGAATTCAACCACGGATACTCCGGCGCGGCGCATGGCGTCAAAGAATTGCTTTGACGTCGCCATCGATCCGAAGCTGTCGTAGATCACGTTGGCCTGCACGCCGCGCCGATGCGCCGCAATCAGCAGGTTGGCGAATTGCCGTCCGACTTCGTCGTCAGTGAAAATGAACGTCTCCAGATTGATCGAATTCCTGGCCGCGCTCATAGCGGCGAACATCGCCTTGTAGGCGGCCGGCCCGTTTTGCAAAAGAATGACCCTGTTGCCGCCCAACAGGGGCGCTCCGCTGATGGCCGCCTCGACCTTGAGATGACGCCGCAGACGCGCGTCAATCTCGGCGGTTTCGGCGGGAATCGCGGTCCTGCGCGCGGGTGCGGACGATGCGTAATCGCCGCCTTTCGAAGATTCAGCACGCGAATTTACGTCATTGTGCTCGAGGACAGAGCGTACCATCTGACGGCTGTCCGGCAGCGTGTTGCCGCATCCTGCGGCCGTCAGGAAGACCAGGATCCATGCCTTCCACAGCGCGGCGAACCTGATCGAGCGTACGATTGCCCCCCGCGCTGGGTCGGCTTTGTCTCCATATCTGACTGGCGCCATCGGTATCAGCGAACCAGCAGCAGGACGAGAGCGAGGGTTAGCGTCGCGATGCCAGTGATGCCGAACGCCAGCCACCACGCAAGCCATAAGTGGATCAGCAAAATCGCGGCAGCGATCAGCAGCATACAGCCGGTCAGCGCGAGACCAGCGGCAACCAACTGCCACAACCAGCGTTCCAGGACCGCGCTTAGCGTCGGCTGGATGCTGGCGCGCATCAAACGTGCCTCGGCTTCCACCACCTTGGTGAAGTCCAGCACTAACTGGCCGAACAAAGCCGGCCAGCTTTGCGGCTGCTCATCCTGGACTGCTTCGGGAGCCGTTTGCGGATTCTCGTCGAGCGCCATTTTACGGTTTGTTTTCCCGCTCAGTTGCGAGCGCCTTGGCCAGCGCAATGATACCAAGCACAACCGCCGGGGTCCTCCAACCGCCCACCGCAAACCCCAGAGCCATGGCCCCGCACACCGAGGCTATCGGATAGCGTCGAATCGGCTGGTCAGACAGGAAGTGCCCCTGCGCCGTCGTCGCAGCCTTGCGATTGACCTCCTCCAGGGTGCGCATCAGATTGGTGCGGGCGCGGTCGGCGTCGCGTTCCAATTCCACGATATCGGTCATACTGCCCTCAGCGCCTCGGACACTACCGCTGTTGTTATTTGTCTGATGGCGAAGCGCACGCCAAAACCAATCAGCCATTGTCCGATTCGGCTGCGATGGCCGCCGCCGATGATAAGACCCGCCAGAAATCCAGCGCCCAGCGCTTCAAGCGGATAGCGCTGGATAGTCAGCCTCAGGTCGGTCGCGCACCGGTTAGCGCCCTCCAATGAGGAAGCTTCCATTTATGATGAAATCCTGCGCATTATACGCGCCGCCATGTAACCGATAATGAAGGCGCCGGCGACCGCAATCAGCGGCTGCTCGTAAACGAACTCGCTTACGGTCTTGGCCGCCGACTTGACCACATCAAGTCCGTCGCCGACGTGACCTTGCGCGTACTGGATTCCCTCGCGGGCGGCGTCAAGGCCCTGTTCGAAAAGAGTCCTGCCCTGCTTCTTTGCAGCGTCGATGTTCGCACCTGAATTGCCGATAACCGAATCCGACATCGCTTCCACCTCCGAGTCCAATTTCGACTGAAATTGCCGTGCAATTCCTTTGCCATCGGCCAGCGTCCGCGCTGCCCAGTCTGCGCCCTCAGCAAAATCCCCGTGCTGCATGACTGAACCTGGTGCGGCTGGAAGGTTGCCCGTCCGATCAGAGTCAGCTTCTGCCGAGGTACAACGCAAAGATTACACGCCTGACCAAGCCATCGCGGCAGCATCGCTGCCGAACCAACATGAGTAAAATCGCGGCCCGTCTTAAACCTAGCTTATTGTCCAGGCTGACGTGAAGCGGATTCGGCGTTGGCTCCATACGGATGATCGCGGCGATCTTTTCGCGTGCAATTTCCAATCTATCGGAAAATGGTATACCGCGGTTCCCAATTTCTTCGGCATTCGCGGCCAACTCCAAAGATGAAGCGGCCTCCCGACAGAAAATCGACGCGTGCGGTCTCCTTGGCCACAATGACGGGGGTGGTCGCGTTGGATGACCAGGCAGATCGCCGTGCCGAGCAGGAATCTTGTGGTTACACCGGCGGCCATGGCCAGCGCCACCATCGGGTCCATCATCGCCCAATAGTCGCGCGGCAATTCGTCGCTGCTCAGCGGCCATGGAGTCGTGCGCGAGGCGGGAAATATGGAAGGTTCTGGCGCGGCGCGGAACTTGAGATATTCACGTTTCACCTATTTTAATAAATTTTCGCCAATAAACCACTGGAATTACATGCAGAAATTTATTTTCAGTAAGTTACATATAGTACATTGACCGATACCATCTTTATCGGTAAGCTAACGCGAACTTTTCACCAACGGAGAGGCCAGAAAAAGTGAGCAGGATCTTTATTGCACTCGTGATGGCGATCATGACGGTGCCAATGGTTACGCATGCGGCCAATGCCCAAAGCGGTGCGACTTGCCCCAGTCCAGCGCCGAATTGCACGAGTTCCGGAACCCTCTTTAACGCCAGCTACGGCTGTACGGAGATCTCAACCGATTCCAGTAATACGGTTAGGGCGTCGATTATCTTAGTTCAGTTCACCAGCTCGGGCACGGTCTCGTCCGAAGTTGCTCACAACGACAACAGTACGAATACGACGACTTTTAAGGATTTCACCGCGCAAAGCGGACTCACTTATTGCATCAACAGCGATCAGAGCACCGGTTATATCTTTCAGCCCACGGGAACCGGATGCCCCCTCGCGTTCGTGATCGATAACGGCGGCACCGAACTGCGGTTTCTCGAATCGCAGGAGAACCTGGCGGCGGCCGGAACCTGTCGCAAGCAATAGAGTTCGCATCCTATGAGACGTACACTCTTTGCCCTGGCGGCGGTCGTGTTGCTGGCGGTCGCGGGATGCGGCGGTGGAAATGGCGGACCGGTAGTGAGGCCCCCAACCTCCGTAGCAACACCGACGGTCATGCCGACCGCGGCGCCAACAGCCAGCTCGACTGCCGTACCGACAACCACACTGGCGCCCACCGTAAGAATAACGCCGACGATGATGCCGACGGCGGTGGTAACCACCACCGCGACGGCGGCGCCAACCACGGCCACGACGCCCACACCCACTGCCACCTCGTCGGCGAGCCCAACCGCCACCGCGAGCCCCGTGTCAAGGCCGAGTCCCGGCATCGCTCAGTATCAGCCGATTTTGGAATAAGCCCACGCCGTCAGCTCGATTTCGAGCTGGCGGCGCAGCATCCGCCCGGCCCTAACCGTGCGGCCTGCTCCATTGCCCTTCCAGCGGTTGCGACATATCCGCGTGGCGGAGTAATGGATGAACGGGAGCTGATTTTCAACTTCGCGCGATTGGAGATCGAAAATGGGCGCAATTCACACCAGGCGGGGAGACACCATTGGCTGGGAGGAAAATCGGACCGCGACCGGTTCGGGCAAGACGGCCTGGGGCGTGCGCACCAAGCCTTACTTCGAACCGGCCGAAACCGGCATGATGCTGCGGGTGGTTGAATATGCACCGCAATGGATCGTCGAAGCGCACAGCCATGCGGCGCGCGAGCTCGTTTACATACTGGACGGCGAGGTGAGTATCGGCGAGGAGCGTTTCGGCCCCGGCGACGCGATCCAAATCGAGCCCAACACGGTGTATGGACCGCTGCAAGCCGGTCCGCAGGGCGTGCGCTTCATCCTGATGTTCACCGGCGCTCCGGGGATGAAGTCAGCATAACTTGCCGCCGCGACGGGTGGCCGTCAGGCAGCCGTTTCGCAGCTCGCCGTTCGGTTCGTGGTCATCTTCCGCCTTCTCCGGAAGCGTGGTTCATCCGTTCGTGACTGATCGGCCGGCGCCCTCGCGAACCGTGGCTGGCGGCAGGACTGCGTGCACGAACGAAACTAGTTTACGGCGCCGTCTTCCTTTTCGCGGGCCGCTTTCTTATCCAGGTACTCCTGGGTGGCGAGCTTGACGCCAATTCCTCCCCGCGCGGCGAGTTTTTCGCGTCGTGCCAGCGTCCATTGCCATGAATAGGGGATCGAGCCGAGATTTTCAGTGAATACCGGAGCGACATAGCGGGCGAACAGTTCGTAGGATCGGCGGGTTTTTTCGCGCGTGGTCCAGTCCACGGCCATGTTGAGGAAACCGCCGAACCCTCCGCTTATCTCCTGCAACTCGCGGATTTTCGCGATCGCATCGTCAGGCGTGCCCAGGATTACGCCGCCTTCCTCCGCCAACTGCTCGATCGGCATCGCATCAATCGCGCCCGGCTGTCCCGGCGTTGCCTGCCGCGTGGGGACGGCGAAATACTGCTGCACCAGCAGATTGCCGACTTCGCGCACGTCGCTTAGGGCCTCGCTGCGCGAGTCCGCCAGATGGAAAGGCAGAGTGAGACGCCAATCCCTTCGATCGACGGTATTGCCGAACTCGGCCGCGGTTTCCTCCACGATCGCCCATCGATCGCGCAGTTCGCCGAAACCCTTGACGAAGCCCAGCAGCGTCAAAAGGCCGGTGCCCAGCTCGCCTGCCGCCATCATCCCCGAAGGCGAAAACAGACTGGCTACAAATATCGGCATGTGCGGTTTTTGAAACGGCTTGACCTGCAGGTGAGCGTCATTGAGCGTGAACCATGAACCGTCGATCGTCACGCCGCCCTCTTCGGTGAACAGCCGCTTGATCGCCTTTACGCCTTCGATCAGTTTCTTGCGCTGGGTTGCCGGATCGATTCCCAGCATATAGGCGTCGCCCGGCAGCGCGCCCGGACCGCATCCGAGGATCACGCGTCCGCGGGTGATCTGATCGAGCATCGCGTAGCGATTGGCGACGTGGAACGGATGGTGGTAGGGGATGCTGACTACGCCCGCGCCGAGCTTGATCCGCCGGGTGCGCTGGGCCGCCGCCGCAATAAAGATATCGGGCGAAGGTATGATCTCCCATCCGGCTGAATGATGCTCGCCGAAGTAGGCTTCGTCGTAACCGAGATCGTCCAGCCATTGGACCAGTTCCAAATCGCGCTCATAAGCCAGCGCTGGATCCTGTCCGGGCGGATGAAAAGGGGGAAGGAAAATTCCGAATTTCATGTAGTGCGAAGCCTCCGGTTGAGTCTGTTTCCGCTCTTGCGCGTAATTCGCCGCAACGGGTTGTTGTCAGCTCGACGCCATCTCAATTGAGGTGATTTGGGGCTCGCAAATCGCGAGCAGTCCGCGATCGATCATAGCCGCATAGGCCTGCCTTCCATCGGCTGGAATCGAGTTGGCCGTCAAGGCCTTTTCCAGCGGCGTCAGCAACATGGCTTTTACTTGCCGGTCGGAGGCGATAGCGGCGAGCCGGTCCTTTGCGCCGGCCGAGCCCAGGCTCCGGCGGACCCGATCCAGTTCGGTTACCAATTCGCGCAGCCGCACCAGCGGGTTGGCGCTCGCAGCCGACGCGGTGATTTCGAAATTGCGCCCGGGCCGCGCGTCAATCAGCATGCGATCCGCGCCGGCGGCGGACGGAGCTTCACGCGCCGCCAGATGGAACCCGATTTCCAGCCATGAGAGCCATGGCTTCGCGCCCATGCTGAGATACGGTTCGGAGGTGAACAGCAGCGCGTAATAGCAGTGCTCCACGCCCTTGGAAAAGCGGAAGAACGCCGTGCTTATCAGCATCGAGCGGCAATTCACCGTGATCTTCAGTGCGGCCATTTTTGCTTTTTCTCCCGAAACTCGATGAGCCTATTAATGGCCGGGGGTAGGCGTAATCTCCGCTTCGGGATCCAGACCGAAGAAGCGGCAGGCGTTGGTTACCAGCACCTTGCGCCGGTCAACTTCCGGCACGTCTTCGAGCAGTTCGGTCAGGATTTCCCGGGAGTCGGGATAGGTGCCCTGGCTGTGCGGAAAATCGCTGCCCCAAATCAGCATGTCGGTGCTGCTGTAATGGCGCAGCTTCATCGCGAGCCGATCGTGCACGAAGCCGAACAGACAGTGGTCGCGCCAGTACTGGCTGGGCATCTTTTTGAGCTTGAGATCGAAATAGGTGTACCAGCGCAGGTAGAATTCATCGACCCAGTTCAGTCCATGCGGCAGCCATCCGGCCTGGGTCTCGGCGAAATAGAAGCGCAGTTGCGGGAACTTGTCGAACACGTACAGGATCAGGCGGCCGATGGTTCCGCAGTTGGGCCCCGATTGCATCGTGCCGCACACGGTCGATTCGGCCGTAACACCTTCAACCATTTTGGGTGGACCGCCGAAATTCACATGCACGGCCATCTTGACGTCGAGATCGAGGGCGGCGGCCCAGAAGCGATCATCCTCGGGCGCGGGATCGGGACTACCGTTGGGCCACATCGTAAGCGAGGCCGCGCGCAGCCCCATTTTGCGCGCTCGCTCGATTTCGGCGACGGCATCGTCAACGCCGGTTTCGGGCACCAGGGCTACGCCAAGCAGGCGGTCGGGCGCGACGCTGCAATACTCCTGCGCCAGAAACGTGTTGTAGGCGCGGATCAGCTCCAGGTAGCATTGCCTGTCCTTACGGATCATGTTGGCCATCAGGCGCGGCCCGTAAATCGGGTAATAGAGCACTTCGGCGTCGATTCCGTCCTGATCCTGTTCGCGCAGGCGCTGCGCGCCGTCGCCCGTCCCTGGACGCGGCGAGCCGTCGGGGAAATGGTAGGTCGGCGCGCTTTTGGGCGTGAACTCATCATAGCGCAAGCCGCAGTACAGGTTTCCGATGCAGTCGCGCTTCCATTGATCCATGATCCAGGTTTCACTGCCGTCGGCGTTGCGAACCAAATGCGGTGCCATTTCGCGATAGCGCGCAGGCACTCGAGTGGACCAGTCCAGCGGCACCTCGACGTGACCGTCGCCCGAGATCACCTGGTATTTGCGCATCGGAGTTCTCCTTCAGCGTCGGCTCCGAAATCGACCTGGCGCGGATTTCATGACGGCCACCTTCCCTGGCAAAGCTGGCCGGATTATCCCGCACTCTGACCGAGATGTCGAGTGAACTTTCGATGGAGAAACGCGGCAGCTCGCGCTATATGACGACGATGGACCCTGGCCTGAGCTGGACGCTGGCGCTTACGCTGGCGATGCTTTTCGCGGCGTCCGCGGCGATGAAGCTCGCCGACCTGCGAGAGTTCGCCGCAGCGGTGGAAAACTACCGAATCCTGCCCGCGGCCTGGTCGAGCCCGGCGGCATGGATAATCCCGGCGATTGAGTCGTCGGCGGCCGTCGGATTGCTGGTGCCCTCCGTGCAACAACGCGCCGCCGCGATCCTGGCCGTAATGGTTGGGATGTTCACCGCGGCTGTTGCAATCAACCTTGCGCGCGGGCGCCGTCAGATCGATTGCGGATGCTTCGGGCCGGCGTTCAGGCAGACGCTCAGTGGATGGCTGATTGTGCGAAATCTGATTCTGATCGCAGCCGCTATCGGCGTGGCCTTTCCGATCGCATCGCGGCCCATGGCAAGCATCGACCTCGTCACGATCGTTTGTGGAGCGGCCACGTTGATGATGCTTTATTTGTCAATGAACTACATCCTCGCCAACGCGCCATGGATCCGGCAACTGGAGCGGATCGATGCTTGAAGCGGTGCTGATCTCGCAAATCGTGCTGTGGATCGCAGTGCTTTGTCTTAGCGTGGTGGTGTTCGCGTTGATCCGCCAGATTGGCGTTCTGCACGAGCGGATTGCGCCGATGGGTGCGCTGACCATCGATCGCGGGCCGCAGGCCGGCGACCGCTCCCCGGTGTTTGATTTGATGGATATCAATCAACGGCCGCTCTCATTGGGCCGTCCATCATCCGACGGAAAAAGCACCCTGGTGATGTTTGTTTCGCCCACCTGTCCGGTGTGCAAGAAGCTGATTCCGGTGGCTAAATCGATCGCCAGACCGCATCCGCTGCTGCACCTGGTTTTCGCCAGCGACGGCGACCGCGCGGAGCAGGAGCGTTTCGTCAGGGCGCAGCGTATCGACGACTACCCGATGGTGTTGTCGGCGGAACTGGGCATGACTTTCCGAATCGGCAAGCTGCCCTACGCGGTGCTGATCGACGAGCAGGGAATCATCCGCGCCAAGGGCCTGGTCAACACGCGCGAGCATCTGGAGAGTATCCTGGAGGCGCAGGAACTCGGCGTCGCTTCGATCCAGCAATACCTGCGCGATGCCAAGCCACGGGCCTGAATAAGGCTCTAGGGTTTTGGCCGTGCAGGGGGGCTGCCTGGTGCGCCAGCCGATGCCGATTCGCCGTCGTCAGATACCTGCAAGCCCATCGCCATAAGTTCGGCCGCCAGTTTGCGGCGCGTAGCGGTTACGTTGACCAGCTTGTGCCGCCGGTAGTTGTGGATTTCATGCGCGGTGTAGGGGATGAAGTCCTTGGGAATCTGGGGCCGGCTGAAGGTCAGGAGCATCCAGTTGAGAACACGCGCGATCTCATCGTCGCTCAGCGGTGCGGAAGCCACGCCGGGGACTTCGGCCAGATAGGCGCGGCCTTCGGGCAGATGGAGGAAACAGCCCATCGAGTTGGCCAAACGCGGCACGCTGCCAGGAATTCCCTGGGCATGCGGCTGATGGCATCCCCAGCAGTTGAGCGTGTAAATCTGATCGGGCGGCGTGGCATGCGCGGGGAGCGCGATCATGAGAACTGCGCACACAATCTGCCATTTGGCGGCAAGCAACTTCCTACCTTGCGGGATCCGCCTTCACCGCAGCGGCGCCTAGGGTTTGCAACTCGCGGTAAACGTCGCCGGACGTCATCGCGTGAGTCCGATAGCGTTCCACTTCGTGAGCGGTAAATGGTTTGAAGCCGCCGGGCAGCAGTTTCGAGTTGAAATTCTCAAGCACGTAATTGAGGACCTGCGAGATGTCCTCGTCGGAAAGCTGCGCTGCCCACGATTGCATGAAACCATTGTAAGACGTGCCATCGACCTCGATCGGACCGGCCAGCCCGAATGACACCACGTGCACCAGATAGGCGCGTCCGTCGCTGGAACGCGCAAATATTCCCGCCGAATTTGCCAACGGCGGATACATCCCCGGAATGCCTTGTCCGTTGGGCTGATGGCAAACGGCACAGTGAGTGATGAACAGTTGGGCGCCCGAAGCATTGACGCTCGCTGCGCGGGATACTATCGCCACCACAGCCAGGATGGCGGCCCCCAGCTTTGAAGCGCGAATTGATAAGCGCACCTGGGCGCTATCCATGTGAACAGCCGCGGGATTCAGCTCTTCAGGCCCAGTTTGACTGCGGTGGTGCAGTTGACGACGAAGCTGGCGGTGCCGAAGCACCAGGTCACGCCGTTGTCGAGCTGGGTGCGATACAACGGCATGTCGCCCTTGTTGTTCTGGCAAAAGCAGCGACCGCATTGATCCTTTCCGCAGCAGTCGCGGTAGCCGATCATGTAATCCTTGCCGTCGATCGGATGTTTGCAGCTGCCGACCCATGAAGTCGGCGACATCATCGTTCCGGGAGGACATTGCGTGGTGCTGCCGCCGCAGCATCCGCACAGCGATCCGTCAAAACCGCAGTAACGCCAGTAATCGCAGCTCAGCGGGTCGCCTTCCTCCGCTGCCTCGGCAGTATTGGCGCGCGCGGAAACCCGCTCCACCGGCAGCAATGGCAGCACCATCGCGCCGGCAATCAGTTTGCCCAGCATTCCAAGGATTCCGCGGCGCGAGGTTCGCATCGCCACGGTTCGAGTCACGCGTTCAACCAGCGCATCCATTACTCTTTCTTCCATCTGAGCAAGCGGCTGTGAGCCACTATGGCGCCCCGAACATCCACAATGGAAATCCGGGCAATTGATCCAATACCCCCAAATATCGGCCAGTCCTGGTCGAAAAGGATTGCAGCGCGGTTGGTGTCGGCGGCCCGTTGAGTTCAGGCAGCGAGACGACGAACAACCGCGGGTCGCTGTCGCGCGTCACGTAGAGGTCGGTTCCCGGACGGGGAAGCACAATGCGGTCCACCCGCCGCCTGTGCTGCGCGCTGTAAACCCAAACTTCGATTCCGGCCTGCTTATGACTCCATTGGCCGCCTCGATGCATCAGAACATAGAATAGATTGCCGGGCGCATAGCCGGCCAGCGGTTGATATCCGCCCGGACGCCATCCCTCGCGCCGCTGGGCGTCAGTCAGCATCGACCACGGCGTACCCGCCTTGGGCGGTTCCACCGACCAGTCAACCGGATAGACCATGGCGTGATAGCTGACGAAGTATGCGGTGTGGCCGAGCACCGCGGGGACGCTGAACACCGGATCCTTTTCCGGATCGAAGAACGGCCTGGCCATCCGCTGCGAGGCGGTCATCCTGCCGCTGTCATTGAAATCGATCGAGATCATGGTGCCGTCGCCGCACAACGACTCGAAGCGGCGAGGGCCTGAAATGAGGATACCGGTGCATCCGGGAGTTTCGATTTCGCCCAGCACCTTGTTGCTGCCAAGGTCGACCACCGTCATGGAGGTGGCAGGCGTCAGATTTGCGACCAGCAGCAAGCGCCCGTCCGGAGTTAGCGCGAGAGCTGAACTGTCGGGTGGAATGGTTTGCTGGCGCTTGGGCGGAATTATGACCTCGCGGACGGGAGCCAGCCGCCGCGCGTCGTAGGTGGTGACCACGTCGGTGCGCACGCCGCGCGCGCCCCGCGAGTAGAAAGTATCGGCCATGTAAATGAATCGGTGATCGGGCGAGACCGCGGCGGTGCCGAGCACCCCGCCGGTAAGCATCCCGAGGAACTGAAGCGAGTCGCCATCGATCACTTCGACTTTGGTGGCTTCCTCGCTGTCGACGCCAGCCGGACTGATCAGAAATACCCAATGGGGCTGGATTGGTCCGAGTTCGCGGACGCTTACGCCTTCCGGCGGGGGAGGTTGCGCCGGCACGGTCATTGCCGTCACGCAGATCAGGAAAATTACGAAAAGTAACGACCAAGCCTTCCTGGACATTCCAGCTCCGAAGCTGTGCAGTACCACGTTGGCGCGCCGCTTACAATCGTAATCCGTCGGGTTGCCGGTTTCGGAACCGGTACCATAGGGGCGAAGCCAGGACTGCCGCCGTGATTAATGCTGGGATAAAGAAGCGAGTCAGTTCGCCGGCCAGGATGTGGTCAAGGTGCAGCGGCCCGGCCAGCATCGAACCCGCCACCCATCCGACCACGCCAGCACCGACGGTCAATATAAACGGATAGCGCTTCATCAGGTTGGCGATAAGCAGGCTGGCGGGAATGATCACTGTGCTGCTCAGCAACAGTCCGCCGGTCAGCAGCCAGGGATGGCCGCGGCCAACCGCCGCGATCGCCAGGATGTTGTCGGGACTCATCACGAGATAGAGCCCCACAACCTTGACCATTGAGGCAACCGGGCCCTGGGCGAAGTGATGAGCCAAGGGGATTTGCGCGCCATTCCCGTTGTCCTGCAATAAACGCACTGCGATGATACAGAGCAGCAGTCCTCCAGCAAGCGACACCACCGGCAGGCGCAGCAGCGCGGCCAGCGTCAGGGTTGCGGCGGTCTGGAGCAGCACGGCGACGACAATGCCGGCTGCCGCCGCCAGGCGCCGTTGAGCCCCGCGTAGATTGCGCACGGTCATGCCCACGGCGACCGCATTGTCGCCGCTGAGCATTACGTTCATCCCGACGATCTCAAGCAGCCGGGCGGCATCTGCGGCGGCCAGGTTCACCTGCGGACGATCCTGTCGGGATGCTGCGCACCGCTAAAGATGAAGCGGCTTCGACGAGCCCTTGTGCAGTCAGCGTCCTGTAAAGAATTCACCTTTCAAAGTTCTTTCCGTGATTTCCCGATGGTATCAGTCATGCGTAAAAGTACTATTTTTGCATGTCACAGGTTGGTTTGTTAGAAAATCCACAGAGGCGAAGGAGCCAATGCAGGGCTGCCAGGTCTGCCAGAATCCGCGGAGTTCCGGCTTAACCACCAGTCAAATTGAATGGCACAATATGGGCCATCCGGGTATCAGCAGTGTGTCCGCGGTATTGCGGGCCTCAAGGAAACTGCGCAGCGTCGTTATTATCAGGCCGGGCGATCAGATTCTATATGAAATCAAGCCTGGATCGTGGGTCCGGATCGACGAAATCGATGTGGCGATCGCGGCGGGACATTCGGTCAGCAAATTGGCGACAAATTGCCGGCGCTGTTCGCGCCGGGTGCTCGATCGGCGCTTCGGGCCAGGTGGAATCCGGGCCTGGCTGGCTGGGAAAATCGCGGGACGAAACACCGATTGATAGGCCTGCTGGCGGAGCTTTGGACACGCCTCAAGGCCGACTTTATAATTCACGCGACCAACTCGTGGGGGATTTGCCGCGCTCAGGGAGAGACCTATGGATGTTGCCACTCAGAAACAACGCGCACTGGCTTTTCTCGATCAAATGAACCATCCCGACGCCGCTGTGCTCGCTGATCTTATCGCCGCCGATTTCGAATTCGAATTCATGATGCGGGCGCCGGGCGTCAAGGTGCAAAAACGCGACGAATTTCTGAAGTGGTTCCCCAAAATCATGAAAAGCTGGTTTCCCAACGGGCTCAACATGACGTTCGATACGGTAGTCGCCGACGGGCCCTATGTCGCGGTTCAGGCGCGGGCCGACACGATTGCGGGAAATGGCAGGCACTATAACAACCGCTACCATTTCTTTATTCGCTTCCAGGGCGATCGCATCGTCCAGGCCCGCGAATACAACGACACCAACCACGTCCGGGAAACATTCTTCCCCGCATAGCATTTCCGCGCGCGCATTCAGCGGCCAGATGGTCCGTTGCCGCTTCGCAGTCCGGCATTGCTGGTGTAACTGATCACGGCGAATGCCGGCAGCACATACCACGGGCTGCTCCAATTCGCTCCACGGGCCGGGCGGCGCGCTATCACGGCTGGGTTGAACGTTACGTAGACGGCGTCGGCGGTGGAGGCCAGCACTCCGGCCGCGATCAGTTGACTCAGTTGCAGCGTCATTTCAACCTCGATCCGCTTCGACCAGGCTCAGCCGCGCGGGAGCAGGGCGAAGGTATTTTTTTCGGAGCGGGTAAAGCGATTCCTGCGGGCGACTTTTTTTGTCAACGCTCGTCGACCACCTTCTCACCTCCACCGGCAGCGGCGCGTTTCTGATGCGGCGATTTCAACGCAGGTCTCGGATGGGGTCATTCAGCCGGAGACTTGCGGGTCCGGCCGCATGAGCTTGGCACTTTCCAGGACCGCCAGCGGAATCGCCCCCAGAATTATCCATCGTGTCAGCATCGCGGACGTCACCCGTCCGGTTTTGAAAATGATTTCGAGCGGCGTGATAAAGTAAAGCGCGACCTGGAGCGCGAAGCTGCCTGCCACGATCAGGAACAGACGCATGTTCGAGAACAATCCCACCGCCCTCACCGTTCGTACGTTGCTGCGGGCGCCGAAGGCGCGCAGCAACTCCGCGATGACCAGGGTCGAGAAAGCCGCGCCACGCGCGTCCGTGATGCTGGCGTGGCTGTAAAGCTCCCAGGCGAACGCCGTAAGCGCGGCGCCCGCCGTCAGACATCCGGTAAACATCAGCCGTGCAAAAAAGGCCCGGTCGATGATCTCCGAGCGCGGATCGCGCGGCGGACGCCGCAGCACGTCGGGTTCGATCGGGTCGGTGGCGAGGGCCAGCGCCGGCAGTCCGTCGGTGACCAGGTTGATCCACAGCAACTGGATCGGCAGCAGTGGCAGCGGCCATCCGGTCAGCGACGCGACCAGCATCACGGTCAGTTCTCCGGCATTGCCGCCCATCAGGTAGCTGAGCGTTTTGAGGACATTGTCGTAGATGCCGCGGCCTTCCTCGACGGCGGCGACGATCGAGGCGAAGTTGTCGTCGGTAATGATGATGTCGGCGGACTGCTTGGCGACCTCGGTGCCGGTGATTCCCATCGCCACGCCGATCGCCGCTTCCTTCAGGGCCGGCGCGTCGTTGACGCCGTCGCCCGTCATCGCGACGATTTTTCCGCGCGCCTTCCACGCGCGCACGATGCGCAGCTTGTGCTCCGCGCTGACGCGGGCGTACACGCAGACGTCTTCGACGGCGGCGGCCAATGCCTGGTCGTCCATCGCTTCCAGGTCGCTGCCTGCCAGCACCTGTCCCCCGTGCTCGACGATGCCCAACTCGCGGCCAATCGCGGCGGCGGTATCGCGATGGTCGCCGGTGATCATGACGGTGCGGATGCCGGCCAGTTTGCAGCGTTCGATCGCCTCGCGCGCCTCAGCCCGCGGCGGGTCCTGCAAGCCGGCCAGTCCCAGCAGGGTCAGCTCGTGTTCTATGGATTCGCCGTCGTCCTCCGCCTTGACGGCAGAATCACCGGAGTCCAGCACGCGATGGGCCAGGGCCAGCACGCGCAGCGCGTCGTTGGCCATCAGCGCGCTGGCTTCCAGCATCCGGGCGCGGTCCTCCGCCGCGATCGGCACCTCGCCCCGGTCGGTGCGGATTTTGGCGCAGCGCTGGATGATGATCTCGGGCGCGCCTTTGACGAATGCCCACACGAGCTCCCGGCGTCTGCGGACCACGGTCATCCGCTTGCGGTCGGAGTTGAAAGGGACGGCGCCAATGCGGGGCATCGTGGACTCGAGGCGCTCACGGCTGACCCCGCCTTTGGCGGCGGCCACCAGCAGCGCCGCCTCGGTGGGATCGCCGGCGATCGAAGCGTGAGCGTCGCGCACCACGATCTCGGCGTCATTGCAGGCGGCGGCAGCGATCAGCAGGTCGGCGAGTACGGGATCGGTGCTGGCTTGCGCCTCGACCCCGTCGGTCAGAATACTGCCGCGAGTGGAGTAGCCTTCGCCGGTCAGGTTGAAGATGCGCGGCGCGGTCACCAGGCGGCGCGCCGTCATCTGGCCCACCGTCAGCGTGCCGGTCTTGTCGGTGCATATCACCTGTACGCTGCCCAGCGTTTCGACCGCGGGCAGGCGGCGGACCAGCGCCCGGCGCCGCACCATCTGGCGCACGCCCAGCGCGAGCGCGATCGTGACCACCGCCGGCAGACCCTCTGGAATCGCGGCGACCGCCAGGCTTACCGCCTCCAGAAAGAGGTCCAGGATCGGCTCGCGGCGCAGCAGACCGAGCGCAAACACGATCACGACGATCGCCAGGCACGCCCACAGCAGGCGCAATCCGAGAATGTTGAGCCGACGTTGCAACGGAGTTTCGCCGCCGCTCGCCGTTTCGATCAGGCTGGCGATATGGCCGACCTCGGTGGCCATCCCGGTGGCCACCACCATTGCCAGTCCGCTGCCGCTGACCACGCTGGTGCCCAGAAACAGCATGTTGGTGCGATCGGCCAGCGGCGTCTTCGCTTCGAGCACCCCCGCTCGCTTATTTACCGGCTCGGACTCGCCGGTCAGCGGCGCTTCGTTCACGCGCAGCATCGACGTCTCGAGCAGGCGGGCGTCGGCGGCAGCGAGGTCGCCTTCGGCCAGCACCAGCAAATCACCGCGTACAATCTCGGCGGCGGGCACGACATGGCTCTGCCCGTCGCGGATCACGCGAGCGCGCGGCGCCGTCAGTTTGGAGAGCGCGGCAACCGCCTGCTCAGCGCGGTACTCCTGGACGAAGCCCACGATCGCGTTGAGGATGACGATCGCGAGTATGGCGGCGCCGTCGATGCGCTCGCCGAGCGCAACCGAAACCAGCGCGGCCGCGATCAGCACCCAGATTACGACGCTGCCGAACTGGCGCAGCAGCATCATGAGGGCCGATTCGCGCTGAGCCTCCCGAATCTGGTTGGGTCCGTCGAGCGCCAGGCGCCGGGCTGCTTCGGCTGAACTCAGCCCCAGCGCGCTGCTGCCCAACTCCGCCGCGATTTCCTCGAGCGGCAGGGCATGCCAGGCGCGGTTGCTTGCTGAGCTGGTCTGAATTTCGACGGCAGGCAAATCAGTTAACTGGCGCGGCGCGGAGGTTAAACTCAGCGGTGCCGATCGGGTCTCAAACCCAGCCTGATTTGACGGCTTCGTCCACCGCCTGGATGTTCATGTTATGGCCCTTGGCCATCACCAGGAGGAAGGCGCGCAGGCCCTCGTCGTTGAGCGACGGGAGCCGCTCCTCGATTTTCCGGATCACCCAGCGCTGTCCGCGATTGAGCAGTTCAATCTTGCTCTTGAGGTCGCTTAGCGCGCGGACCTTTTCGACGAAATCCCCGGTTGCCGTTGAAGCTTCCCCGCCGATCCGCCGGATATGCAAGCCAATCTGGCCGGCATAATAGCCCTCGTCATGGGCAGTCTTGCGCAGCAGCTCCTTGAGTTCGAGTGAGGCGGCCTGCTCTTCCAGTTCGTGCAGAACGCGGCCGCCGGCGCGTTCGGCCTCGCCCAACGTGTTGAGAAATTCGACCAGCTCTGTGTCCATCGCTCACCTCGCTTGGCTATGAAATATGGTTGCGGTGTTTCTCCGGTGGTGCCGCAGGCGCTCTCATCTGTTACCATCTAGCCAAAAGGGCGTACAGCGCCAAGGTAGCTGCCTGCGACAACCATTGGCTCGAAAACGTCAATCAGGGGATAGTCCGACTATGCGAATAGTATCACTTCTGCCCAGTGCCACTGAGATCGTCTGCGCCCTCGGACTTTCTGACAGCCTGGTGGGACGCTCGCATGAATGCGACTATCCGCCGCAGGTCACGCGATTGCCCGCGCTGACGGTTCCCCGTTTCAATCCCGAGGGCCCGAGTCTCGAGGTCGATCGGAGGGTCAAATCGATCCTGGAAAAGGCGCTGTCCGTTTACCGGGTGGACGCCGAACAACTGATGGCCCTGCGGCCGGACGTGATCGTCACGCAATCGCAATGCGAGGTTTGCGCGGTCAGCGAACGGGAGCTGACCGCGGCCCTGGCGCAATGGATGGGCGGCACGGCGCCCACCGTTGTGTCGCTGAGGGCTGCGTCGTTGGAGGGGGTCATGGCCGACATCGCGCGGACCGCGTCGGTGCTCGGAGTCGAGCAGGCGGGCGGGCAGGTCGTGGCTTCGATGAGGGAACGAATCGATCGCATCAGGCAGCGCGCCGATAGCGCAAAATCGCGTCCGGCAGTGGCCGTGATCGAATGGATCGATCCGCCAATGTCGGGCGGCAACTGGATGCCGGAGCTGGTCGCAATTGCGGGCGGGCGAAATCTGTTCGGCCACACTGGGCAGCATTCGCCATGGATCAAATTCGAGCAGATCGCCGCGGCCGACCCCGACCTGATCCTCGTATCGCCATGCGGCTTCGGCATCGAGCGCTCGTTCCAGGAGCTCGGCGTGCTGGAGGGCAACCCGCTCTGGTCCAGCCTGAAAGCCGTCAAGAGCCAGCGCGTCTTTCTCGCCGATGGCAACCATTATTTCAACCGTCCCGGTCCGCGGCTGGTCGAGTCAACGGAAATCCTCGCCGAGATCTTCCATCCGGAGCTGTTCCATTTCGGCCATCAGGGCCAGGGCTGGCGTCCGTACCGCTGATGCCATCGCTCACTTCTCCTGCCTTGCGCCTGCGCCGTCAAGCGGGGATGCAATCCGTTCGAGCATTTCCTTATGCTGGACCTCCAGATGGTGCAGGATGTCGATCATCAATTCATCCTGCTGCTCGAGGTGAGACATTATCGCTTTGACCTCTTCTTCGGCCTTGACGTTGATGAAGTAGTCATTTTCGGCAGCCAGACGGTCTTTGGCGGCCTGGCGGTTCTGCGACATCATGATTATCGGCGCGGCGTAGGCGGCTTGAAAGCTCAGCGCCAGGTTCAGCAGGATAAAAGGATAGGGGTCCCAATGGCGGAACCAGGCGATCGCGTTTACCATCACCCACAGCGCCAGCACGAAGCTCTGGATAATGATAAAGGTCCAGCTTCCCATCATCGCGGCAAAGCCGTCGGCGACCCGCTCGCCAAAAGTCAGCGTGGCCATCTGGTTGACGTTGCGCACGCTCGGATGGTGATGTGCGTGGCGGATGCGAAGCTGCTTCCATTTTTCCACAACTGGCGCTGCAGCCATCATTGACTCCTGCCTGTTTTTACTCGTATCGCTCACCGGACGCATTCAAAACTCGATGAATCTTAGCCAAACTTTGTCTTAGTTCGCGAGTATCCACCCCCTCCCGACGGTTTGCGCGGATGGCCCCCAACATGGAATCATTCGCGGCGCGCAAGCCGGAGGATGCTATCATGCAGGTTGGACTTTCGATTTTCTCAACCACCTTCAATGCGGAAGTGGTGAAATTTTTCGCCACCAGGGCGGACGCTTTCGGCTATCACTCGCTGTGGATGCCTGAACATGTGGCCTTTCCGGTCGGATTCCAGTCACGCTACCCATATACGCCCGACGGCAGTTTTCCCGGCGATATCGACCTGGATACGCCCGAACCGATCTCGGTGCTGAACTACGCCGCCGCGCTGACCAGCCGGATCAAGCTCGGCACCAGCATCGTGATCCTGCCGTTGCATCATCCGTTGTACATCGGCAAGCAGCTCGCGACGCTGGATGTGGTGTCGGGCGGGCGGGCGATCCTGGGTATCGGATCAGGATGGCTCAAAGAGGAATTTGACGCTTTGGGAATCGACTTCAAAACCCGGGGCAGCCGCACCAACGAGGCCATCGAGGCGCTGCGCGCGGTCTGGCGCGATAACCCTTCCAGCTATCATGGCAGGCATTTCAACTTCGGTCCGGTGAAGAGTTTCCCCAAGCCCGTTAAGGGCGATATTCCGATTATGATCGGCGGCCATTCTCCCGCCAATGCCAGGCGGGCGGCGCGTCTGGGCGACGGCCTGATGCCGGGCAGCACGATCGATCTGGCGGCCGAAGCTTACGCGATGATGAAAGAAGAATGCGCGCGCATCGGGCGCAATCCCGCGGAAATCGAGTTCGCCTGCGCTGCTGAGAAAGAGGTCTGGATGGGCGGATGGCACAAACTGGCGGATTCGGCCCGACGCGCGCGCGACATCGGCGCGGTCAGGATATCGGCGCCGACCACGATGTTCTCGCTGGAATGGAATCCGGATGCGATCGCCCGCGCGATGGAGAAGGTGGCAAACGAGGTGATCGAAAAAATCAAATGAGGGAAAAAACCCGATCAGAATCGATGGGGAAAACGGCATACCATCTTCAGCCGGCGGCAGCCCACCAGACGTGAAACCGACCTCTCCCTGCATCACCGCGAACACCGCGGGCGAAAAACTTGCAAAGTAAAGCCGTTCGATCTATCAAACAAGTGGAATTGGGACGTCAAAGAGGAAATCCCGGTTATTGACATATACCGATCCCTGCTTTGGTACCGCTTGCAACTGTTCGCCAATTTTGAGCGGCAGCAAGTTTCCTTTTGGGAGGGAGCAGAAATGGAAACGCCAAGTGATGGACCGGGCAAGAAGCGGTTCTCGATGCTGATTGCAGTACTGGCCGGAATCCTGATGGCCACGTCGGGTGGCTACGCGGGGGCAGCGTGTACCCCAACGGGATTTTATAAAGACAGCATGAACCTCACCGCGGCAGTGATCGATCCGTCAGGAACGTATTCCGACACTCTCGACGCAACAGGGTGCAACATCGGCGTTTACTACGGCCCGGGTGCCAGCGGAGCGGTAGACGGCGCGAATATCTCGGGCGCCAATTATTACGGCGTTCTCGTTGCGGGTGATTGCGGGAACGACGCGCCTTCATGCACTCCGGGGGCGACCTCGGTGGACGTGAAAAACAGCAGCATCAACGACATTAACGATCATCCGCTTAGCGGGGACCAGCATGGGGCCGGCATAGCCTATTACGCTTTCGCCGCCGGCGCCAGTGCGACTGGCACGGTGTCGGGAAGCACCGTCTCTGACTACCAGAAGAGTGGAATCATCGCGCTTGGGCCGGGTGCGTCGGTCTCGATCAGCAACAACATCGTTACCGGCATCGGACCGACGGGCGAAATTGCTCAGAACGGAATTGAAATCGATTACGGCGCGAGCGGTCAGGTGACGCGCAACGTCGTCACTGGCAACTCGTACACCGGAACCGGCTACGCCGCCTCAGGCATTCTCGTGTTTGGCGGGTGTGGGACTTCGCTGACCACCGGCGTGCAGGTGGTGAAGAACGTCGTCGGAAGCACGACGCCGGCCGACGGGAACGATATTGGTGTCGCCCTTGACAACCTTGACTCGACCTGCACGATGGCACCGAGTACTGGGGCGAGTGGAACAAACAACAAGGCCATCAACAACACGATCACGAACGACGAGCGAACCAACGGGATCCCTTACCAGGTCGGCGTGGCCGATTGCGGAGTGAATGACAAGCTCATCGCCAACGAGATCTCGGGATCGGGCTACGGCGGATCCTTTGACACGTCGTCCGACACTGGCTACACGACGATCGATACCGACAGTTGCACGATCGCCGCTAAGGTGCAGGCTAACAAATAGGCTTTTACCTGGCTGGGCGCTGGCAACCGAGACTTCATAGCGCCTTCATGAGTGCAGGAAGACGCCGTCATTTTCGCTCGGCGCGCTCGCCCATCACCGCCGGTCGATAAACACGCGCTCCTTGCCGTCCACATCGCCGAGCGCGCGAAATCGATGAACTTGGCCTCGCGCTCGACCGCGATTTGGCCCGCCCTTCTGCTCTCGGGCGTATTGGCGGTCAGCGTCGTCTCGCCGCGATCCGAACCATGCCTCCGCATGCCCCTGTACGGTTCGACCTTTGTGCCGCCCGAGGCGCGAAGCTCATTGCTTCGAGGTCGTCCTCGAAGCGATGCACCTGCAGGTAGCGCCGCATCCGCATCGCCCGCGCGACGCCCCGGATCGTCGGGCCGTGGCTCGTGCGCCAGTAAAGCTGCGCCTAGTCGAGGGTGAGATTCGCCGTGTGGCGCAGGCACAAGAACAGCTTGACCATCGAACTCGATTCGCGCGACGATAGCCTCGCTCGGATTCATTCGCGCATATTCATATTGAGGTGCGCCTGTAATTTTCGACCGAGCAATTCCGGAGTGACTATATGAAAATAGGATTTTCGATTTTTTCCACCGCGGCTTTTAATGCTGAATCGGTCAAATTCTTCGCCACCAAAGCCGAGGAACTGGGCTACGATTCCATCTGGATGCCCGAGCATGTGGCGTTTCCAACTTCATTTCAATCCAGGTATCCCTACAGTCCCGACGGCAAATATCCGGGCGACATGGATCTGGACTGCCCCGAGCCCTTGTCGGTGCTTAACTATGTCGCTGCGCTGACGAACCGTCTCAAAGTCGGCACCGTGATAGTCATCCTGCCGCTGCACCATCCGCTGTATATCGGAAAACAATTGGCCACCCTCGATGTACTGTCGGGCGGGCGGGTGATTTTCGGAGTGGGATCGGGATGGCTCAGGGAGGAGTTCGACGCGTTGGGCATCGACTGGAAAACGCGGGGCAGCCGCACCGATGAGATAATTCAGGCTCTGCGCGTGATCTGGCGCGACAATCCTTCGAGTTTTCACGGCAGGCATTTCAACTTCGGTCCGCTCAAAAGCTTTCCCAAGCCGGTAAACCGCAACATTCCGATTTTTATCGGCGGCCATTCGCCGGCCAATACCAGGCGCGCAGCCCGTCTGGGCGACGGTTTGATGCCCGCAAGCAGCGCCGATATCGCGCTGAAAGCCTGGGAGGCAACTTTGGAGGAATGCCGGCGCATCGGCCGCAACCCCGCGGAACTGGAATTCAACTGTTCATCCGACAAGAGCACGTGGTTCGGCGGATGGCGCGATTTGCCGGAGTCGGCGCGCCGCCTGCGCGATATCGGCGTCACCCGCATCACCTTTCCGTCAACGCTCTTCGGTCTGGAATGGAACAAGGATGAGATCACGCGCGCGATGGAAGGCGTCGCCAACGAGGTGATCGCGAAGATCAATTGAAAGTTGTGTTCCACTCGACGGCCGGGCCAGAGCGGCCCGCCCTACGATTAGTCAGGCAAGTATGGCGACTGATGTTTCGCATAAGACGCGGTTGTTTACCGAGTCGGTCATCCGCGAGATGACGCGTCGCGCGCTGGCTTGCGGCGCGGTAAATTTGGCGCAGGGTTTTCCCGATTTTCCCGCTCCGGATGAGATTAAAGAGGCGGCCAGGCGCGCGATCGATGAGGACTACAATCAGTACGCGATTACGCACGGGTCGCCCAACTTCCGCCGCGCGATTGCCGACAAAGTGCGCTCCTACAACCGTCTGGAGTGCGATCCCGATACCAACGTCACCGTAACCTGCGGCGCGACCGAAGGAATGATCGCCAGCCTGCTGGCCGTGATCAATCCCGGGGACGAGGTGGTGATCTTCGAGCCCTTTTACGAGAACTACGGGCCCGACGCGATCATCGCCGGAGCCACGCCGCGATATGTGACGCTGCACGGGCCTGATTTCTCGATTGATCCCGGCGAAGTCACGGCGGCGTTCTCGGATCGTACCAAGGCGATAATTGTCAACACGCCGCATAATCCGGCCGGCAAAGTCTTTTCACGCGCCGAACTGGAGTTGATCGCCGAGCTGTGCCGGCGCTTCGATGCGCTCGCGATTACCGATGAGATCTACGAGCACATAATCTACGACGGTTATCAGCACCTTTCTATCGGCAGCCTTGAGGGAATGCGGGACAGGACGATCACGATCAGCGGTCTTTCCAAAACCTATTCGATTACGGGATGGCGGCTGGCATACGTGATCGCATGCGAACGCCTGACGTCGGCGATCCGCAAGGTGCACGATTTCCTGACCGTCGGCGCACCCCATCCGCTGCAGGAGGCGGGAGCGTTTGCCTTGCGGCTCCCGGCGTCGTTTTACAACGGTCTGCGGACGATGTATGAGGGCAAGCGCGAAATACTGTTCAACGCGCTGACGGAGGCGGGTTTTCGTTGCCGCAAGCCGGCAGGCGCTTACTACATCATGGCGGAGACTGAGAATCTGGGAATTGCCGACGACCGGTCGGCGGCCGATTTCCTGCTGGATACAGTTGGCGTGGCCGCGGTCCCCGGCTCCAGCTTTTATCATCGGGCGGAGCTTGGCCGAAGACTGCTGCGCTTTACGTTTTCGAAAAGCGACGAAACGCTGCTCCGCGCGGCGGAGCGCCTGGGTCGGCTGCGAGCTTTGCGATCCTAGCGTCTGTGATGGCGGCGCGCGCGCCGCGCGTTTTCCTTTACGACTCGGCGCGGACTTGTCCGAATTGGTTCGTGATTACCTCCGGGCAAGACCCGCAGCGGCGGGCATTGGATGCCGCCGCAGAGATAAACCAACACGGTCCATAAACTACGGCTCCACGGATAGCAAATCACAACCGCCGTCGCGGTGACCGCGCTGAGAATGATGAACTGAGACGAATCGGAGAGATGCGTGCGCCACGACAACAGCCCCCACCACAATAGAAACGTAGCCATCGCCACGGCCCAGTCGAAGTACATTGCTCCAAGTACTTCGCCTGGATCGCGCCAGAAGGTCACGTTACAGACCGGGCAAATCCTGTTTATCCTGAAATGGGAGCTGAACATCGCTCCCCGACCGCAAACCGGGCAGCGCCTGCGCAGCGCTCGGATTAGTAGAGTTTTTCCATTGACCCGGTTCATATGCTGACTGAGTAATGGCTTGCACGTTGCCGATTTTCCCGCTTTACGACGCCGTTCAGGCCAGGCAACGACGCACGAAAACCTCGCCCAGCAACAACAGCATCGCCAGCGGAATCAGATATGGATCGGCGGATTTATGCACGGTGATAGTGCGGCCGGTAATACGCAGCATCCGGCGCAATGGCGCGTCGAAGGCGCCGTCGCTTCCCAACGCAATCCGGCGCAGCAGTTCGTTGTCGGGCGGGCTGAGACTGAGTTCATCCGCGTCAGCCGCGGGCGTCGAGGCAACGGCAAACGGCTGGGAGTCGAGTACCTGTTCGACTTTGCCGCTCTTGCGGATTAGCTGGGCGATGTACTTGCCCCCGGGCAGCGCGGGCGCCTGAGCCCGATACAGCGCGTCCCCGACCTGAGTCAAGGGCACGTCGAAGGTGGCGCCGCGCGGACCGTTGATGCGCGCGATCAGATTGCCCGGCCTCACCGCATCCGCACTTTCCGCCTGGATTGTCAAATCGCCGGAACGCGTGCTTGCGACCTCCAGATTGAATGGACCGGGCTCACCCTGACGCATCGTCCAGCTCACCAGTTGCGACCAGAATTCCGCGTAACGGTCCCAATGGATCCAGCCGATAGCGGCGAGGGAATCCGGGTCGGCGGCAAAAACAGCGCTGCGGCCCAAGCCGTATTGCCACGCCGCCAGCAGCGGGACCTCGTGGTCGCCGTGTTGAATCGACAACGGCACGCTTGCGCCATTCTTGGCCTCGGTAACATTGAAAAATTCCAGGGACGGAATCTGGTCGGGCTTGATGCCGCGCAGAATCGAATTGTCGGGGTCTTCCACGATCCTGGATTGCCGCTGCGGCGTCTGCATCGCCTGATGGCTCAGGCGGATGAACAGTTGAGGCAGCTTTTCGATGTCCTGGACCCGGTAGAACACTCCGCCGGTCGCTTCAGCGAAATCCTCGAGCAGCCGCAGGTTGGCCTGATCGGGTCCGATGCGCACAGTCGAGACCGGGATGCGCTCGCGGGCCAGGTCGGCGATCAGTTGATCGTGCTCATGATACTGGCGGTTGGTATCGCCGTCGGTCAGCAGAATGATCTGGCGCACGGACAGGCCGCTGACAATCAAATCGGCCGCCGCGATTTCCAGGGTCTCCTTGAAGTCGGTGCCGCCGCCAGGTTCCAGACGCATGATTTTCTGCTCGAGTTGAGTGCGATCGACGCCCAGGGGATGGAGGCGGGAAATGATGTAAGGCTGCGAATCGAACGCGATCACGCCGACGTAGTCGCTGTCATCAAGCTGGTTCAAAAGCGCGATCGCTGCCTGCTTGGCGTAGCGGATCCGTTCGCCGTCGCGCACGGCCGGATAGCGCGAGTTGTAGCTCATCGAGTTGGAGCGGTCGATGCACAGGTAGATACCCAGCGGTTCGCGGCTGGGTGGCGGCGGCTGCGGCGCGAATTTGGTCGGCAGCACGTTCTCCAGCGGCGTCCTGCTGAAGCCCTGATCGCGCAGTATGCCGCCGGTTGCAATCAGTCCGCCGCCGAAATCGCGCACGTAGCGATTGAGCGCCTTTTGCACCTCCGTGCTCAACGTCGCCGCGGACACGTCGCTTAGTATCACGGCTTGGTAGTCAAGGTAATCCTCGGCGCGGTTGGACAGCCGCTCCGGCGCGGTGATATCCACCTGGTAGTCGCGCAGCTTGAGCGCGCTCACCAGGCTCATCGGACGGTCGCCGGATACGACCAGGATGCGCGGCGGCGCTATCACCGACGCGGTGGTGTCGGCGCGCGGATTGACCACTTCCAAACCAGTTTTGGCGCTGAGTTGCGCGGTGAGCACATAAGCCCCCGGCTTGTCGATATGGTAGGGAAGCTCGAAACGATTAAGGCCGGGAAGCAGCTTGACCGCCACGCCGGTTACCGGTGCTTTGTCGCGCAGCAGTTCAAGATGGGCCTGGACAGGCGTCTCGGCGTCGCTTTCGACAGCGATTTGCAGCGCGAAATTCAGGTGGGCCCGGACCGGATTGGGCGCCTCGAACGAATTGATGGCGATCCGCTTGCGGCTGGTCGGCGGTGGCGCCGCGGCGAACACCTCGATACCTTGTTCGACCAGCGCCGGCAGCACTCCGAGCGCGTCTCCCTGGGTTTCATTGCCGTCGCTCAGCAGCAATATCTTTTTTTCAGATTCAGGCGGAAAGATCACGCTAGCGGCGGTCAATGCGCCGGCGATATCGGTGGCGCCGCCGTCAATTTTGACCGGGGTGTCCTGGGCAACACGAGGATTGCCCAAGGGGGCGGAAAGCTCAACGTTGCGTCCGAATTCGACCACCGCCAGGCGATCGTGATCGCTCATCATATTGCGCAGGCTGGCAACCTGCGCGTTCATCCAGGCTCGCTGATCCGGAGCTATCGATCGCGAATGGTCGAGCAGGGCGACCACCGCCAGCCCACGTGCGCGATCTTTCGTGGGAACCAGGGGGCCGGCGATAATCACCACCAGCACCACGTAACACGCCATCCGCAGCAACGCCGCCAGCGCGCTGGCCGCACGCCGGGTACGGCGCCATCCGATCCATCCGGGTGCCGCCGCCAGCGGCGCCAGAACCAACAGCCAGAGCAGGATAGGCCGCTCAAACAAGTGATACTCCTCCTCGCAGCGCGCGCCTTACCAGCAATGCCGATTCCAACAAAAACGCCATCATCGCCAACGCCGCCAGCGCCAGGGTCAATGGCTGAACGCGGGCGGCTCTGACGCCCGAGTCCAGATCGAGCGCAGAGGAGATCGGCGGTCCATTTTGCGGCGCCGGCTTTACCGACAACTCGGACTCAGCGGCATCAAAGTAATTGGCGTACACCAGCTTGCGGTGCCCGCCTACCATTATGTCGTAACGCCCGGCATACAGCGGACGAAACCTGAGCACCCCGCCATCTCCCGGCGGGACCACAATGGTTGAACCGTCGGGTTCGCGAATTCTGGCCGGTCCACTGGCCGGCAACGTCACGTAAGAGCCGGTCGGGACGATCTGCAAATCGCTCGGACGGTTAAGCTGTTTGACCAAATCCACGGTCAGCACCAGAGCGTCGAGCATATCGGGATCCATCAGAAGATGGTTGCGGATGTCAAATGCGATCACCGCCTGCGGTCCCTGCCCGTTTACGCCGAAGGCCGCCAGCGTCAGCAGACCCGGCTGTTGCAGCCCGGTGCCGTGAGCGATTGGATTCATCCATTCCGGCAGACTCAGGACCCGGGTTGGACCGAGCAGCAGCGGGCGCGTAAGTGGGCCGAGGTCAGTGCGATCGTCCATCTGGCTCACGCGTAAATTTGCTCTGACCGGAAACGGACCTCGGGCAGGCGGATAAATCCACAGTGTGGCTGCGGCTGCAATTGGCGTCGGCGCGGAGTCGTGAATGATGGCGATGTCCGGCACGGCGCCGCCCAGCGATTTCGCAATGATCGACGGTGTGAGGTCATCGGCGCGGCCGGCGGCGACGATGCTTCCGGGATCGACCGCGCGCAACACCCGAGCCAAATCGTCGCGGACCGCAGGATCGGGCGAGATAATCAGCCCCTTGAGTGAACGGCCCGCGGACGCATACGCGTAGCGGGAATTATCGGCCATCAGCCCGTCGGGCGTTCCGATCAACGCCTCAACCAGCCCGCCGCTTGGCAGCGGTCCGAATTTGACGTTGTTCTGTGCATGGGGCGGCAGAATCATCATCGCGCGATCGAAAGCGCGGCCGTTCAGCGTGATTCCCAAATCCACCAGTACCGCCGAGCTGGACATGTTGCGGACGGTGCAATGGCCAGGCGAAACGCGCGGAGTCCCGGAATCCAGCGCCGTGATGGCGGCATTGTTTTCGTCCGTTCCGATCTGATGGAAATGCAGCCGCACCGCATCCGCGCGGTCCAGCGAAGCGACACCCGGTGGCAGCCGCGGTGCAAAAAGATCAATCTCGTCCGCGTCACGCACCCGCATCAGCGCGGCGTTGATGGCGGCGGGAGCGCTTGCCACGTCATATGGACGCAGCGCCTTTATCGCAGCGCGGACCGCAGGGCGGTCGCTGGTGAAGTAGCGTTCGACCTGAGCCTGCTCGGCATAGGACACGACGGCGAAACTCTCGCCCGGCGCTGCCGAGTTGACCATCCGCAGCGCCTGTGCGCGCGCCTCATCCAGCCGCGTATGACCGCCGTCGCGGGCGCCCATTGCCGCCGCGAGATCAAACACCAGCGCGCGCCGCCGATGGCCAGTCGCTGCCGGAGCCATTTTCAGATAAAGCCCGGCCAGCGCCAAACACAGCGCTGCCAAAGCCGCGGTTTCCAGCCAGAACAGCAGGTCCAGCTTGAGGAATCGCGCCTTGGTCACGGCAATTTGAGACTCGTCGAACAGGAGCAGGCTGCTGACTTCCACAGTGGACCGCGAACGGGCCGACAAATAGATCAGGATGAGTACGCCGATGCTCAGCGCGAACAGCAGGTAGATTGGACTGAGCAAACCCATCGCTTATCTCACCAGTCCCAGCCGGGGCAGTTCACGTACCAGGAAGTTATCGAGATTGTCGGCGCCGACCGCGGCCGCGTACGTGATGCCGTTGGCCGTGCAATGCTGGTACAAGTCATTGCGCAGTTGTTCGACCCGCCGGCGGCAGGCATCGGCTACCGTCGGCGTGATTGTCACTTCGCGAATTTCACCAGTTTCACAGTCGCGCAGGCGGTATGCTCCGGGGCCGAGACTTCCCATCGACTCGCGGCTGCCCAGCACCTGGATCACTTTGATCTCATAACGCGCCGCAATCAGATGAGAAAACGCGACCTTGTAATGGGTCGATGGAATAAGAAAATCGGAAAGGACGAATGCCACTCCGGGAGGCCTGCGCTGGTTTAGAAAATGCTCGATCGCGGCGGCCATATCGGTGGCTCCGCTGCATTTGATCTCTGTCAGCATCGGACGAAACGACGCGTAGGACTCGCGCCGCCGGTAGAATTCGGTCGCGCGATAGAAAAGCTGGTCGCGCGGACCGCCGAAACTGACCAGCCGCACCGGATCATTTTCGCCCAATGCCACATAAGCCAACGCGGCACCCAGCACGCGCGCCAGCCCGAACTTGTCGTCCTTGACCGGCAGGCCCATCGACGCGCTGCAGTCGATCAGAATACTGACCTCGGTCTCCCGCTCGACCCGGTACGACTTGGTGTAAAGCGTGTCCAGACGCGCCATCGAGTTCCAGTCCAGAAAGCGCAGGTCATCGCCTTCGGAGTAATCCTTGAAGCTTTCCAGTTCGATTCCCGAACCCTGAACGCGGCCCAGCGCGCGCCGTCCAAGCCGCACCGTGCGCGCGCGCTTTATACCAAGCACCAGATTGTCCAAACGCTGCAGGAAGGAAGGCTCGAAGGCGCGCGCCAGCATCATGCTCACGACCGGGGTCAATGCCCGCGCAGATCGCGGACGGATTTCAAAACCTTCTGCACCAGATGCGCGGGGTCGATTCCATCGGCCTCGGCCGCGTAGTTGAGCGTCAGGCGATGGCCCAAGGCCGGATAGGCGACGCGCTCGATGTCTTCGTAGGAAGCGTTGGCGCGGCCGTCGAGCAAGGCGCAGACCTTCGCTCCCAGCATCAGCGCCTGACCGCCGCGCGGACTGGAGCCGAAGCTGACGTAACGATTGACAGCTTCGTCGCGCGCCAGCCCTTCCTTGTTGACGATGAATTTGGATTTTTCCGGAACCGTCGCGCGGATCAGCCGGGCAGCGTACTGCTCGATTTCCGGCGCCACGATCACCTCGCGGACCAGATGTTTGAGCGCTTCAATCCGCCCCGCCGCTTCGGCCGCCTCGAATACCGGCTGGATCGCTTGCGACTCGGGTCCGGTAGTGCTGGAGATGATTCTGACCAGTTCGGATTGCTCCGGATAATTCAGCCTGACTTTGAAAAAAAAGCGATCCAACTGGGCTTCGGGCAGGGGATAGGTCCCTTCCATCTCGATCGGGTTGAGCGTGGCCATCACGAAAAATGGCGGCTGCAACGGATAAGTCGTGCCTGAAACCGTAACCTGCAATTCCGCCATCGCTTCGAGCAACGCCGACTGGGTTTTGGGCGTCGCGCGGTTGATTTCGTCGGCGAGCAGGATGTGACAGAAAACCGGTCCCGGCGTGAAGCGAAATTCACGCCTGCCGTCCTCCCCCGACACGATCACGCGGGTGCCGGTGATGTCGGCAGGCATCAGGTCCACCGTGAACTGGATGCGGCTGAAGCTCAGATTGAGCGCCTGCCCCAACGCCTTGACCAGCATGGTTTTGCCGGTGCCGGGGACGCCCTCGATCAACACGTGACCGCCGGCGAACAGCGCAATCAGCAATTCTTCGACGGCCTGTTCATGGCCCACAATCACCTTGTGAATCTCGCCCTGGATACGCCGGAATGTGCGGGCAAAATCGGAGACGCTGGGGATCTCGTTAAGCGCGGTACTCATCGTTCGAACACGCGTCGAATGGTGTCGCGGTCGGCGGCGGGGACGGTGCCGCGGTCCAGGGGTTCATCGGGATGCTGATACGGATTCAAATCGGTCTTCACCTTTGGTGGGACGTAGGGCTGGGCGCTGGCGATCGGAGACTTGTCCGATAACCGCGCGTCGATCATGATTTCGAAATTCTCGTTGTTATGGGAAGGCGCGTCCGGCGGTCCCATCAGATGGCTGGGGTCGCTGCCGTCGCCCGCGCTCTGGCCCCCGGCCTCATCGCTCGAACCTTGCTGCTGCCCCGCCATCGGAGTGTTGCCGGCGCCCGGACCTTGAGGACCGTTTGGTTCGAAGCTTCTGGACGACGGGAGATCCGACGGCGGCATCTGATTGCCGGGCTCGCCGGCGCCCATATCGTTATGCGCCTCCTGCTGCGGCTGGTTTGGTTGCCCGTCTGGCGATGCGCCTTTGTTGCTGCCGAAACCCGCCTGGCCCGACTGGGAGTTGGTGCCATTGTTACTGGCGTCGCCTTGAGCTGAATTGTTGTCCTGCGGCGGATTGTCGCCCAACGCCTGGGCCAGACGGAGCTTGACCTTTTCGGGCGTTTCTCCGAGGTCACGCCCGGTCAGCCGATCCTGGAGGCTGGAGGCGAAATGCTGCGCTTTCTGGCTCAACTGGTTGAACGCGCCGCGATTAGCGTGGGTGCTGCTCCGGTTGGCCGCTTCCAGTCGCTCGGCCAGACTTCGTAAAGTGTTCGGATCGCCTTCAAGTTCAGCGCCCTGACCCGAAGGGCTGTCGAATGGGACAATCTCCGAAGGGTCCACTTCCAACGTCAGGTTTTTCAACACCCGGCGCAGAGCTTCCTGATGACGCCGCGCGCTATAGGTCATCAAACCGGCCAGCGAAGCGATCAGGCAGGCCGCGGCAAACCCATAGATCGAGCGTGATACGCGGCGCGGTTCGATCCGATTCGGCTCGAAATCGCCGATGTGCGACACGGTATCCTCGACCAGAAAAGGCCACAGATGATGTTTGCCCTCGGTTTGCGCGACAGCCAGCAGGGTGCTGAGGCGAGAATTGAGATTGGCGCGCTCATCCGCGATGGCGGCGGCCCGATGCAAAGCGGCGAACTGGCGAATCGAGCGCGCGACCGTGACCGGGAGCGATACCGCCAGCAGCACGACCAGCAGCAAACCCAGCATCAGGAAATGCGTGGTACTCAGAAAAAATGCCGCTATTACCAGGGCTCCGCCTGCTCCCAGAAGCAACCCCAGTGTGCCGAATGCCATCCGCTGGGCGGCGAGCAGGTTGAGCCGGCGTTTTACCCCAACGAGTTGGGCCGCAATCCGGCCCAGGCTGTCCTCGCGATCGACTAACCGCCGTTGTAAAGGAGATGACATCGGAGCACACACAAAGGCGAATCTTCACAATAGTTGAGCCGCAAAAACGGCGCAACTTCAATCGGTCAATGGGTTTCTCTGCCCATCGGCCTTATAAAAGCTTACCAATTCCGCCTGCGCAGGCAAAAAAGAAAACCTGACCGTGCGCCCATCCCTCAAAGGGAAAGGGAATCCAGATCCTGCGGCCATACCCATTTTTGTGCTCGCATTTCTCCTTATCGCGTTTTCAGGTCTCGCTCCTTTTCTGCTGGGGACAAAGCGATACGGGCCGTTTGTGGTTAGAGGGTTGCCGCGACTACAATTACATACAACCGGTAGTGGTCACGGGAGTACTCCAGTGTGGATGGAAGCGGTCGTCGTGGGGTTGGCAAGTGGCGCTGCGTTGGCGCTGGGATGGATTATCGCTTCGGCGCGGGTTCGGGCCGCAAGCCAGGAGGCGGTTCGACAGCTTGAAGGACGGGCCGCGGCGGCGGAAGCGGTAGCGCAGGAATTACGGGCACAGATTGCCGCGTTGCAGCAGCAAGCCGACGCCGCCACGCAGGCCCTGCGGGAAGCAGAGAGCACCAGGGCGGCGGCCGATGCGCGGATTGCGGAAATGCAGCGCGGTGTCGAGCAGCAGCGCGCATTGCTCGACCAGGATCGCGAGCGCCTGGAGGAAGTCTTTCGCTCCCTGGCCGCGGACGCCTTGCGCGCCACCAACGAGGATTTCCTCAGACTGGCCAGCGAACGCCTGGGCGCGGTTCAGAAACAGGCCGAAGCCGGACTGGCCGGGACGCAGAACGCGATCGCGAAAATCGTCGAGCCGGTGCGCGAATCGCTCAGCCGAGTTGACCGCCAGTTGCAGGAAATTGAAGGCGCGCGCCGCGAGGCTTACGGCCAGCTCACCGAGCAGGTCGGCGCGCTGGCGCAGGCCCAGCGCATCCTGCAGACGGAAACCAACAATCTGGTACAGGCGCTCAAGTCGCCGGTGGTGCGCGGGCGCTGGGGCGAAGTGCAGTTGCGGCGCGTCGTCGAACTGGCCGGGATGCAAGAATACTGCGATTTCGATGAGCAGATCGGCATTGGAGCAGGCGGGGGTGGCGGCGCGGCGCGACCCGATATGGTGATCAATCTGACCGGCGGCCGGCAAATCGCGGTTGACGCCAAAGCGTCGCTGCAGGCCTATTTGGAAGCGCTCGAAGCGCCGAGCGAGCAGGCGCGCGAGGCCAAGCTCCGGGAGCATTCGCAACAGGTCAGAGCGCGCGTCAATGAGCTGGCGTCCAGGAGCTACGCGCAGCGGCTTGGACGCAGCGTCGAATTCGTCGTCTTGTTTATCCCCGGCGAAGTCTTTTTCAGCGCCGCCTTGCGCGCCGCTCCCGAGTTGATTGAGGAGAGCGCCAATAAGGGAATTATCCTGGCCTCGCCGACCACCCTGATGGCACTGCTCAAGGCGGTTGCCTATGGATGGCGCGAGCAGCAGATGGCTGAGAATGCTCAGCGGATCAGCCAGGCTGGACGCGAACTGCATGAACGGCTGTCGCGGATGGTCGAGTATCTGGGCCGGCTGGGACAATCGCTGGAGAGGTCGGTGGAGGCGTTCAATTCGACGGTAGGCTCATTCAACAGCCGCGTAATGCCGTCGGCGCTGCGGCTGTCGGAACTGGGCGCCGCCAGCCCGCGCGAAGTCGCGACTTTGGAGGAGGTTGACAGCCGCCCGCGGCTGCTGGCGTCGCGCGACGGCGTGTGACCCCAGCTCGCCCGCATTTATCGATTCACGAGTTCAAGCCGCAGGCCTGGCCGGAGATCTGCGGCACGCTCGCCAGCCAGGTTCCGTACCGGTTGGATCCCGGCTATGTGAGGTTAATGGGCGTTCGTTGCGAGCGAGAGGGCCCGCATCATAAACTCGCGGGTGGCTATTGCCACTCGGTGTATGAATTACGCCAGGTGAGATGGATGAGAGCTGCCCTATGAAGATCGCCATCATTTCCGATCTTCACGCGAACCTCGAAGCTCTGTTGGCGTTGCCCCGCGACTATGACGAATTGTGGGTGCTGGGAGATCTCGTGAACTACGGTCCGAATCCCGCAGAAGTAATCGATTTCGTCCGCGCCAACGCGTCGGCCGTGGTGCGCGGAAACCATGATAATTCAGTGGCATTTGACGTCGATTGCCGCTGCTCGCCCCGGTTTCGCCAGATGGCGGAGGCGACCGGCATCTACGGCAGTTCCGTGCTTGGCCCCGGCGACAAGCAATTTCTGCGCGAACTGCCGATGCGTATCTGGCGCACAGTGGAGGGCAAAAGATTTCTGCTTTGCCATGCCACGCCCTCCGATCCGCTTTTTGAGTACCGCCCGCCTGATTCTCCACTGTGGGCGCAGGCCGAAGAAACCAGCGCGGGTGCCGACGTGATTCTGGCCGGCCACACCCATCTTCAGTTCGTCCGCACTTTCGGCGGGCGGACCGTAGCGAATCCGGGCAGCCTTGGGCAATCGAAGTCGGGCGATTACAGAGCGCGCTACGCCGTATGGCAGGACGGCGAAATCAGGCTTTGCGCGCTGGAGTACCCGGTCGAAGCAACCGTCGCGAAAATCCTGTCTCTTCCCATCCGCGAAAACATCAAGGCCGAACTCGCATCCGTCCTCCGCACCGGAAAGGTGCCGCCAGCCGATCGCTGAAGCGGTGCGACCCGAATGAATCTGGTCAAAGAGCCGCCGCTGGACGCCAATTCCAATGACCAAAGACCGCAGCCGGAATGGGTTATTAGCCAACCAGAAGCAATCTAATTGGCGGGGCGCCGTTTGACGGGGCCCGATTGGCTGTAGCTCATTTCGCCTATTGTCGAAGGACCTGAAAGGCCGTAGATGAAGGATTCAAAGGAGGATCGCGCCTCAATGGACAGGCAACGATTGCAAGGGAAGGTCGCGATTGTCACGGGTGGCGGGCGGGGGATGGGACGTGCTCACGCGCTGCTGCTCGCCCGCCAGGGAGCCAGCGTGGTGGTCAACGACCTCGGAGGCGAGCCGGTCGGAAGGGGAGCGGACGTCACAGTGGCGCAACAGGTCGCCGACGAAATCCGCGCGGCGGGCGGGAAAGCCGTCGCGAACACCGACAGCGTGGCCCTGATGGAAGGGGCGCAGCGTCTGATCAACACCGCCGTCGAAACGTTTGGCCGCCTCGACATCCTGATCAACAACGCCGGAATCTTCAGGATCGATGAAATCGAGCACATGAGCGAAGAAGACTGGGACCAGGTGATTGCGGTGCATCTCAAAGGATGTTTTGCCACGATCAAGTACGCCGTCCCCATCTTCAAGCGCCAGCGCGCCGGCGTGATTGTCAATATCGCCTCCGATTCCGGACTGGGCCATCCCATGAATTCCAACTACGCGGCCGCCAAGGAAGGGATTGTCGCCCTGACCCGCAGTCTGGCGCGGGAACTGGGGAGGTTTGGAATCCGCTGCAACGCCGTGCGCCCGCGCGCCCAGACCGGGATGGCCGCGGCATTCAACGAGCGCGCCCGCAAATGGATTCCCCTGATGGACGCGTTGGGCAAATTCGCGATTGGTTTTGAAATGAGCGACCGCTTTGGCCCCGACTACAAGCCCGAACGGGTTTCGGCGCTGGTCGTATGGTTGTGCACCGATGCGGCGGCCAATATCAACGGTCGGACCCTGTACGCCGGCGGCGATGAGGTCGGGCTTTACTCCGAGCCCGAACTGAAGCGAACGATGGCTCGGCCCGGCGGTTGGGACCTCGACTCGCTTGACGCCAACCGCGTGCGCCTGGCCGGCGACCTGACCAACGATTTCCTGCTCAAGGATTCGATCGGTGACAAGGAACTGTGATCCGGTTTTCGATAGAAGCCGCGGCGTCGATTAGTGATTCGCCTAGCGTGGGATCGATCTGAACCTTCTCTCGGATCTCCTTGGCCGTCATTACAACTTCTTTAACGCGCCTCCCCACTACTCCTCTTCGAAATCGAAGTTCTTGAACTTCAGGGTCCGGCAGTTTTCGTTGACGGTCCGTTGAAGGTCATCGGGCGCGCCAGCGGGAATGTCGGCCGCGATGTCGAGGGTGACCTCGACCTTGGCGCCTGGCTGCTTCATCAAATGCTGTACGATCTCATTGGCGACGTCCGCGGCGTCGCGTCCGAGGCGTAGGGGATTCAGAATGACGGAGCCATGGAAGCGGCGCGGCAGGGATGTTTCGGCCTTGGGTGCCGCGCCAGTTTTTTGGCCTGCTGTAGCGCCGGGCTCAACTCCCCCATTTGCGTCGGGACGGAGGGCGCTTTCGGTAGCGCCGCCATCGCGACGTTCCTCCTGCTGCGCGAATTGGGCTTGCGCAACTTCGGGCTTCACGAGTAAGCCGTCGCCGTCGAGGCTTATGCGGATGCGCTGGCCGACCCGGAGGCCCCGATATCGCTGCTTCTCGTCATCCCAGGCGTCGGCATAGGCGAATGATTCCTGTGTCCACGAAATGAGCCCGAGCCCCTCGGAGATGGCCTCGGCCAACACCTCGCGATCGCGTAATCGTGGAAGGTACAGGTATCGCGCGAAGTCGTCAGCGAGTTGCTTGACGGCGACGTGATTGCCCCGCCATAGAGGCACGCGATCCATTTCGAGCCGTAGCAGAGAGCCCGCCCAGTTGGTGATCAGCAGGCCGTCGCTCCTGAGTCGTTTCGATGCGCGATTAGCCAGAGCGTCGGCTCCGGACGCTTTCAACTCAATCCATTCGAGGCGAGCTTGGGACGCGTCCCCATGTTTCTTTTCCGAGGGAACTAAGAGCCAAAAGTACGCTTCTGGAATCCGTTGCTCGACAGTTCGCTCCGCATCCTCGTTTTTGTCGTGTGCCTGTTTGCGCTGGAAAGCGTCGAGGTTCAGCGTGTCAGCGTCGCGCTCGATCGATTGCCACGCGAGGTAATCGCGGACCGCTTTCTTGAGATCTTCGAGCCGCGCTCGATCTCCCGCCACAAACACGAGCGTATTGCGCTTGAGCCGTGGACTGCTTCCGCGATTGTTGAGGCAATCCACCGCCGCACCAATGGCCGGGCTGGTCGTGTTCTTGGACATATGCGGCTGGGTAGGGTCGATTATGACCAGCCGCGCGCTGTCTTCATCGCCGATCTCACCGTGCGGTACGCAAGCGTATACGCGCGAAAAATCAGCTCTGCTACGCGCCTCCAGCCGCAGCCGCCGTCTGATCTCCTCAAGCACGTCTTCCTCGCGCTGCTGGGCGGCGCGATCCTGCGCGAGCCGCGTGACGCCAGGCTGGGTGGAATACCAATAGCGACGCCCGTCCTGATAAAGGTACGTCGTCTGATCGCTCAGTCGCCGAAGAGCGTCGCCGAACGTGGCGACAGTCTCCCCGGGCTGGGCGCATCCGAGCTTGATTCGCGAGTCGTCGATTCCCTTGTTTGCCGCCTCCAGTTTCGGCGCCGATCCGATAAAGATGGTCCGTGCGACACGCCGCGACGCCGAATAGCGCATCAGCGCCGGATTCTCCTGGTCCATCCGCAGCGGAACGGCATGCGGCCCGTCGATGTCGGCCTCGATCACCGGACGCCACGGATCGTCGAGATAGCGCATCAGCTCGAATTGAACCGCCGGTTCATCGAGCGGCATGTTGCCCGGCATGATCAGCAGGCTCGCGTCGTTGCGCTTCCACAGCGTATGGATCGCCGCCGCCATCAGGCGCAGCACGCCGCGCGTGCGCTGAAACTTGTCGAGTGAGGACCAATCCTCAAACAGGCGATCGAAGAGCTCCGGATGAATCGGATAGGCGCTCTGAATTCGACGCTGATAATCCCCTTCGCCGCATCCTGACGGGAACTCGCGCGGGTCTTTCCGATACATCTCGCTGAACTTGCGCGCCACGGCGTCGCGCGCCGCGAAGTCTTCCTTCTCGGTGATCGGCTCGAACAGCCGCCGCCTGACGATCTCGAATCCCTCCTCGACGCTGGCCGGCGTCCACGGCGATTCGAGGCGTCCGAACGTGTTCTTGATCCGGGCCAGCGCCTCGTCTCCTGCCGTGCCGCCCTTTTCGATGTCCGATGCCGGCAGGCTGGCTACGACCATCGTGCGCGGCGAGGCCTTCGCAGCCTCGGTCAGCGCCTGCGCAAACGTCATGTTCGCATCGAAGGAACCGGCGGGAAGGTCCGCGACGCCGTAAAGCTGTCGCAAAAACGCGATCCATTCGTCGATCAGAATCAGGCATGGTGACGCTTTCCCGAACAAATCGCGCAGAACGCCGGCGCCTGGACTTACGCCTTTGCGATCTGCCTCAGCGACCAGCTTGTAGCCATCCTTGCCGAGAAGTTGCCATGCGAGCTCGCCCCATAGTGTGTTCGTCTGCGTACCGTCGGGCTTTCGATGCGCCGCTGCTGGATTGAGTTCCGTTCCGACGAGAACCGCTCGCTGGGTCTTCGGCAGGCTCGTTACTCCGGCGGCGTTAAGCACACTCTCGATGCCGGGGAGCTCCTTCACCGGCGTGCCGGAAAACAGGTGATACAGCGCGAGCATCGAGTGGGTTTTTCCGCCGCCGAAGTTGGTCTGAAGCTCGACGACCGGATCGCCGCCTGCGCCGGCAAGGCGCTGGATCGCGCCGGCGAGCAGTTGCTGCAGGCCATGCGTGATGAAAGTGCGCTGGAAGAAATCGCGCGGATTCTTGTATTCGTTCGATCCTTCTCCCCGATAGACTTGTCCGAGATCGGCGGCGAACTCC
>JAJPIF010000005.1 GCA_021324885.1 Pseudomonadota bacterium | reverse complement strand
TCGCCGCCCACCAGCACCGGGTCGGACATGCTGGTGATGACGGGATTGCCCGGCGGCGGCGTCGGCGTCGGCATCGGCACCGTCGGTCCCGGCGTGCTCGCCACGCACGCCAACGGCGTCGGCGTGGGCGTCGCGCCGCTGGTTATGGCGGTCGGAGTTTCAGTTGGCGCGATTGTGCTGGGGGTCGGAGTAGAGATCCCAACCGTCGGCGTTGAGGTGGCGCCGGGAGGCGTTGGAGTCGCGCTGATGGTAGCAAGGGGCGTGGGCGACGGCGTCGGGGTTGGAGCCGTGACATTGAATCCGGCGCTGGCCTGGGAAGGCAGCAGGGTTGAAGTGCCGAAGAAGTTCGCGGTCAGGGTTTGGATTCCTGCTCCGCTCGGCGTCAGGGCGCACGACGCATTGCCGCTGGTGTTGGTGACCGCGGTGCACGAGTTCGCCGCCAACGAAATTTTGACCGACGCGCTCGGCACCGCAGCCGGCGGTATGGCCGACACGTCGGACAGTGAGGCGGTCAGCGTCTGCGGCTTGCCCGCGATACCGCCTTTGGCGCTCAGGTTGAGGTTGAGAAACGTGGTATGTGGACCGCTGGCCCAGGTTACGTTCGCCAGATTAGAGGACACCGCCTGCGTGCCCACGGTTGCCGATGCCACCAGCGCATCAGTGCCGGTGAAAGTCCCGGTGTAGCGGAAGATCGCCTGGCCGTTGGCGTCGGTGTGCGAGGGCAGGACCTGCAGATTGGGACCGATTACCGCAAGCGTCACCAGGGTGCCGGCGGGCACGCTGCCGTAGTGGAAGGTGACTGTGAATGTCTCTGGCGTACCGATTGCGGGGTTGGGCGACACCGAAGTCGGGCTCAGGCTAAGCGAGAGCGGCTCCGTCTTTCCGAACGTACAGCTCCCATCGCTGTTGGTAATCTTGTAAACGGCGGTGCCCGCGGCCTCGTACAGGCATCCGTCCGGGCCAACCGTCTTTTGGTTGAGATAACCCGCCGCGGCGGACGGCGGACCGATCAGCAGCGCGCTCGGCGCGGGGCTGGAACCGGTCAGGTCGACAATCTGCGTGCCGGCATCGAAACCGTCCTGCGCCGGTTCATCCAGGATGAGCGATTGCGCATCGCCGTCGGCCTGCGCGCCGCTCACCACAACCGGGAGGCCGGGTGCAGCGATGCCCGTCAAGGTGGTAACAGCGGGAGGCGAGTCGGTGCTGAGGCGGACCACGCTGCTGTTGGACGAGACATAGGCGGTGCCGTTGGGAGCAAAGCTGATTTCGAAGTTGTTGCCGTCGCTGGGAGTATTGGCATAAGTGGTCGTGCTGGGGGTGTTGGGGGGGTCGATGCCGGTGATCTTCCAGATATTCGGAAGCCCGCCGGTCCCCGGTGAGCAAAAGTCGTCAAGGAACAGGGCAGTGCCGGTGGGATCAACCGCGAGGTTGCTGCCGCACTCAAAATTGTTTCCCACCTCGCGGATGATGGCGCCGGTGGTGGGATTGACCTGGACCACATCGCCGGCAGCGGTGGCGGGATTGCCGGTTGCGCCGCGGCTGACGAACATGTTGCCGGCCGCGTCAAATACCACGCCGGTGGCGGGTGCTCCCGGCGTGGAGACCAAGGTGCTGGCGTCGGCGACGCCGCCGGAGGGGCCGAATTTGTAGAGTTCGCCGGTGGGCCAGTCGGTTACCCATAGGTTGCCCGAAGGATCGAACGCCATCCCATAGGCGCCAAGGCAGTTAAATTTGAAGCCGATGTCCCCCGACTGGGCAACAAAACCGCTCGCGAAGGTGTTGACCGTATAGCCGTTGACGGAAGGCGGGATTCCGGCCGCGCATCCGGCGCCGCTGGTGAAATCGACCATCGCGCTTCCGGGCACCGGCAGGCCGTCGCTCAAGTCGGTCGCCGTGTAGGTCACGGTTTCGGTCTGTACGTCCGTAGCAGTGAACTGAACCTGCCCGTTGCTGTCCGTGACCGCGGGGGAGGGCGCAGTGATCACGGAATTGCCACTGCCCTGGGAGAGCGTCACCTCCTTGCCGGGCGCGGGATTGCCATTGGCGTCCTTAAGCGTGACCGTAATGGTTGAAGCGGCCGTCCCGTTGGCGTTGACGCTGGTGGGGTTGGCGATAATCCCACCCGAAGCCGCCAGCGGTCCGGTGAAATTCACAACTGCGGTCTGTCCGATGGTAATGCCGTCAGTGGTGTCTGTGGCTGTGAAGGTGACGGTTTCGACCGTCGAATCTGCCACCGCGAACGCTACGACGCCGTCGTTAACCGACGAAACACCGCTTGAGGGAGTAATCACGGCATGGCTGCCGGGGTTGCCTTGAAGCGTTACAGTCTTTCCCGGGACGATGTTGAAATTGCTGTCCCCCAGCAGGACCTGAATGGAAGCTGTCGACGAGCCGTCGGCCCGCACGAACCCGTTGAACGGAATGAAGGCGTTAGAGCTGAGCGGCGTCACACTCGATACGGAAGGATCAACCGCTCCCGGAGAAGCGCCCTGCAATGCAAGATCCAGCATGGCTATGTTGGGAGAGCCCAAGCCGACATGGGCCACATCGCTGCCCATGCTCGCGGCGGAATGAAAGCCGTTGCTCGCAGCAAGCGGGTAGACCAAAGGGTTCAGAAAGCCGAGCTGCTTTCCTTCGGTCCAGTCCAAAATCGCGGTGACCGCCGCCCAGGCCGGCGTCGCCAGGCTGGTGCCGCCCAGTCGGGTACTGGTTGGACATCCGCCCGCGTCGGCCTGGCAGACGACCATGCCCAAGGCTGGGTCGGCGGGAGCGGCGACATCCGGCACCGAGCGCATCGATCCGGATATGAGGGCGTTCTGGTATGCCGGGCGGCTGAAGAACCGGCTCGCACCGAATCCACCCTGACCGCTGGGCGGTACGGCGCTGGAGCCGTTCCACCACGATTCGCTCTGATACAGGAATCCCGGCCCTATGGTTAGCGACGTTCCACCCACTGCGGTTGCGTGGGGCGAGTCGGCCGGCACTGCAATCGTGTTCGCGCTGCCGTCCTTACACGTGCTGCCGGCGTCTCCGGTTGCGTTGAACACGCTGATACCGGAGGCCGCGGCGCTGGCCAGAATCGAATCGATACTCTGCACGTCCGCAGCGGTGGTCTGGTCTTCGCAGTACAGCGAGCTGTTGCTGATGATAGTCGCGCCATCGTTAATCGCGGCGTTGAAGAGAGCCTGAAAACTGGTACCGGGCCCGGGAAACGGAGCATCGTAGACCACGATCTGCGCGCCAGGCGCCAGGCTGATCAGCGTATCCACCGCGAGCAGCGTGTCGCCCTCGTCGGCGCCGAAAGAGGCTCCGCCGTCGACATCAACCTGGCTTATCTGGGCCGATAGACTTGAAGGAAAATCGCCCAGTGCCAGCCAGTCAGCCACGTCGTTAGGATTAATCCGGCTGAACGAGAGGACGCCGATCTTTTGTCCTGTGCCCGGCGGCGGCGGGTCGAGGACGTTAAGCATTTCTGCAATGAGCTTAACGTCTCCAGGCAAAAATTGCTTTAGTAGCTGTTTCGCCCTTGCGGGAACATTCAGTGCGGCTAGAAGTTGATCTACCCCGGCCTTTACCAGCGCCTTGACAGCTATTGCGGCGACTGCTGCCGGAGCAAGGGGACTAAAGGTGTACAGTGCTTGGTTTAATTCCAAAAGGATCTTACCGTATGTACTCTCAAACGTTTTGATTACCGCACCTCCCTCGCCCAATAGTCCAGAGTACTCGCCAATGCTTTGTGCCGGCCTTGGGATGGCTGCGTCTGACAGCCCGACCACGGCCGCGACACGCTGCGCCACGGAGCGCGGCAACGCCGGGCCGACGTCGTTGGCATAGAATCGGCGGCCGGCCGATTCGTAATCTCGGATGCGCACGCGAAAGACCCGTGCGACCTGTGCGCGTGTTCCGCGCACCGTCAGCGTCAGATGATTCGCCGATCCCTGCACCAGTTTGAATCCGTTCCCGCGTAGATATCGCAGGATGCTGTCATAGGTCTCGCGCGAGGGACCGAAACGGCCGACGAGTTCGTGCTGAGTGAGAAAGTGACGGAACATCGGCGAGTGCGGATCGTAAACGTCATGCAGGTAGCGGTCGAAGCCGGCCTGATCCGAACGTTTAAGGACGATCGTCAATAAAAGCTGCTGCCTGGCTTGTGCCGCTGCGATGCGCGCGTTGGCGGGCGGGATTGGTTTGGCCCTGGACAATGCGGCCAGCACATGACCCGGCAACCGCACCATTTCAGGGCTGGATGGCCTGGTTACTCTCGCTCCTGCGCTCGAATATGCGACGGCCACCAAAGCCGCCGTCAGAGCCACTAAAGCTGCGCCGCGTCCAACCATGGCCTTGCTCCTTGGCGTTTGAGCACAGCGGCGAAAATCCAGCCAGGCTAAGACTTGCTTGTGGCGACTGACAGTAAAGCAAGTCCGATATTTAAAAAATATCAGATTTGCCGCTTACTCTTGTTAGCATTCAAAGCAGGCTATTGCAAATCAAAGCGTAAACGAGAGGTAAAAAAAACGAACAAAACGGAGGCTGAAGAGCATTGGCGCTGATTGGAATCGTAATGAGGAGCTTGGAGAGCGTCAGCTCAATTTAAGCCTGCGGACCGCCTCCGCGCGCGACGCACCGTTGTGCCCCAGGCGGCTTCCATCACAACCGCCCGGCCTTGGTGAGCGCGCGGCAACCGCTTGCCGGCTTGCTGATTCATGTGGTCGTAAAAGAGCAACGGCCGGCTCAGGAGCCGGCTTTGATTCGATGCTCAAGCGCGCGGCGCGCCTGCTCGAATTCGCACTCCCATCGCGCCAGACATCGGGCGACGTCCTCGCGATGCCCGGCTTTGGACGCGCGCTCCAATTCCCGTAATGTCGGCACCAGATCGCTGATGCCGAGACTCGCGGTAAAACCAATGCAGGTGTGCGCGACGCGCGCCGTCTGGGCGAAGTCCGCAGCTTCAACCGCCGCCCGTACCTGCGCGATCGCGTCGCCCGTATGGCGCACGAACATCGCGATCAGTTCCGCTATGACCTGCGGATCGCCGTCGGCAAGGTCCTCGATTGTGCTCAAGTCGATCGCGATGCGCCCGCCGCTCATGCCCTCAATCAACATCTCACACGCGCTGTTTTGCCGTTCGAAGCGCAAATTGAACGAGCCTCCAACCGTCAATTTGAGACCGCTAATGCGAAATGCGATAGAAGAGCAGTTCGCCTTCCCGGCCGTTGTCGCTTCCGTTGGCTTATCGGGCGCGATAATACTTAACCGCCGTCATGGGAGGTGCGCGATGAAGGTTAGAGCCGCTGTTGCAGTCAAGGCCGGAGCGCCGCTGGAAATAACCGAAGTCGATCTCGAGGGCCCCCGTTCAGGCGAGGCGCTGGTCGAAATCAAGGCCACCGGCGTATGCCATACCGACGCCTACACCTTGTCCGGCGCCGATCCCGAGGGCCTGTTCCCGTCAATCATGGGCCACGAAGGAGCCGGCGTCGTGGTCGAAACCGGCCCTAACGTGACCACGGTCCGGCCCGGCGATCATGTCATCCCGCTGTACACCCCGGAATGCCGCAACTGTCCCTCTTGTCTGTCGGGCAAGACCAATCTGTGCACCGCGATTCGCGAGACCCAGGGGCGCGGCGTGATGCCCGACGGGACCAGCCGCTTTTCACTGGGCGGGAAAATGGTCCATCATTACATGGGCACGTCGACCTTCGCCAATTACACGGTAGTCCCGGAAATCGCCCTGGCGAGGGTGCGCGAGGACGCCCCTTTCGACAAAATCTGCTACATCGGCTGCGGCGTCACCACCGGAATCGGCGCCGTGATCAACACCGCCAAGGTCCAGGTTGGCGATCGGGTAGTTGTGTTCGGGCTGGGCGGAATCGGCCTCAACGTGATCCAGGGCGCGCGCATCGCCGGGGCGGGCATGATCGTCGGCATCGATCTGAACCCGGCGCGCAAGGCGATCGCCGAGAAATTCGGCATGACCCATTTCGTCAATCCCAGCGAGGTAAAGGGTGACCTCGTACCCTACCTGGTCAACCTGACCGGCGGCGGCGCGGATTTCTCCTTCGAATGCGTGGGCAACGTCCAACTGATGCGCCAGGCGCTGGAATGCTGCCAGCGCGGATGGGGCACCTGCGTGATTATCGGCGTTGCCGCCGCGGGCCAGGAAATCTCGACCCGCCCCTTCCAGTTGGTCACCGGCCGCACCTGGAAAGGCACCGCTTTCGGCGGCGCCAAAGGCCGGCGCGACGTGCCCAAAATCGTCGATTGGTACATGGACGGCAAGATCAACATCGACGACCTCATCACGCACAAGCTGCCGCTGGAGCGGATCAACGAAGCCTTCGAGCTGATGCATCAGGGCAAGTCGATCCGCACCGTGATTACGTATTAGTCCGCAGCAGAGCTGGGAGAGAGAAACTGAGTAGTGAGTGCGCAAACGAATTCGGAGGTGAACGACCATGGCTGATTTCAAACTCACGGGCGGCTGCTTCTGCGGCGGCGTGCGTTATAGCGTGACGGCGCCGGCGGTTGATACTCATCATTGCCATTGCAGCATCTGCCGCAAGTTTCATGGCGCAATCTTCGTCACCTTGTCGATCTTTCCGCGCGACGCCTTCACCTACGACACCGGGACGGCCAATCTCGGCACCTACAACAGTTCCGAGAAGGTCCGCCGCCATTTCTGCAAGACCTGCGGATGCCCCATCACGCTGGATCTGGTCGAAAATCCCGACGTAATCGCGGTCGCCACCGGCACCATCGACAACGGCCAATGGCCCGGTTCGCCCAGAAATGAACTGCGTCACGCCTTTGCCCCGTCCAAGGTCGGATGGTTCGAGATCACCGACGGCCTCCCGCAGAAGGAAGGACTTTAGTCAGGAGGGTAAACGATCCCGATCGGACCGCAGACACGGGCAGTGCACGGCTGCAGACATAGGTAACAGGTCAATCTGCGCGGCAGGAGGAAAGATCGATGCCGTAGCAGGAGGTCTGGTTGGAACAGAGCCGGGAAGAAATCGAGCGGAGACCGCCGGCGGCAAGTCCAACTTGTCCGCCGGCGGCTTCTCCAGTTGCGACCGTTCAGATTCCGTTGCTCTTGGCGATCCCGTACAGCTTGCGCGCCATCTCAACCGACGTTTCGATCATCTGCTTGCCGGCGCTGCGCTGTGCCTCAAAGAGCGGCGCGAGCATGGTCTCTTTCGCCCAGTTGGTCGAGCGCTCATGCAGTTCCAGCATCATCTTACCCATCTTCTCGCCGCTTTCGACATAAAGCTCCATCGCCCGCTTGGCGCTCTCGGTCCACGCGCTGCCCATTTCTCCTGTTTCCATTTCTGCTTCTCCTCTCGCTTTTTCTCCGAGCGTTAACCGGTCGGAATATCTCTCGCGAATTCTCGAACTTCTGCGTCTTGTTTTGGTCGGATAACGATTCATTGTCCGCTCCTGCCAGGGCCTGGCAGCGGCGGTCGCGGGTTTAATTACGCGACGCCAACCACTGCCCGACATGCGGCCACAACTTGCGTTGCGCGCCGGCGCTTACCGCGGTACCCACGTGACCGGCCGGATAGGTCAGATCGCTCCAGTCCCGGCTCGCCACCGCTGCCCCCAGCGCCATGCTCGATCGAGGCGGCACGACATCATCCAGCTCACCCATCACATTGAGCACCGGGCAGGTGATCCTCTTAAGGTCCACACGCGCCCCGCCGACCCGGAATTCCGAACGCATGAGCAGGTTGTGGCGGAAAAACTGCTCGGTGACCTCGCGGAAAATCGTCCCCGTCATCGGCACGTCGCTGTCCATCCAGCGCTCGAACAGCCTGAACATTTCGGTATATCCGTCGCCGTCCCGGTTTCTGTACAGGTCCACGTATTTGGAAAGGGCGTGATGGACCGGCGCCATCGATTTGAAGCACGCGTTGATAAACCACCCCGGGCAGTTGCCGTACATCTCGAGCAGCGGGGTGACCGCGTCGGACAACCGCCCGGCCACCGCAAACAGCGGGCTGTTCGGCACGCGGGTGTCAACCGGCGTCGCCAGCGTCACCAGGTTCTTCACCGATTCCGGATACAGGGCCGTCCACATCAGCGACAACACCCCGCCGAAGCAGTAACCGAGCATGTTGACCCGCGCGGCTCCGCTGCGCTTTTGCACCGCGCGCACGGCGTCGTGCAGCTCGCAATTGATATAATCATCAAAACCGCGCCAGTTGTCCTCGCGCGTCGGCGGAATCCAATCGGTAAGATAAACGTCAAAACCACAGCGGGTCAGCGTCTGGATCACGCTGCGTCCGGGCATCAAATCCAGGATGAACGGACGTTTGATCAGCGCGTAAACCACCACCAGGGGCGTCGGATGGTTCGGACCCTGCGCCGGGTAATACCGCAGCTTGAGCTGTTCCCCCCGATGGACTTCTTCAAAGGGCGTTGCACCCTTCGGATCGCATTCAACCGGATAAGGATCGCGCAGCGTCCTCAGAATCCCTTCCGCCGCCTCGGCAGCGCCCTCCAACCAATAGCGCCCCAGTTCGTTAATTACTGCGACCATGTTTGTTTGCGTATTCCTCTTTGCGGTGGATTACTCTGTTGGGTTGACCAGTTCCGCGTCCTTTGCTTCCCCATTATGCAGTTGGAGCTGATTGGCTGCTGACAGCAGATTCACCCTGGCGGTCAGGACGCGCAGCTCGCGCCGCATTCGATTCATCCCTTCGCGCAGTTCCTTTATGTCCTCATGCTCCGACGCGCTTGGGGTGCCGGCGCAACGCATGGTTGACTCGATAAAATCGCGCGCCACCCTTTGCCATTGCCCAAAGTGTCTTACCGAGGCCGTCATCAGCCCCACGAAACCTTCCGCTTCGAACACCCGCTCCATCGCCCGGTTGGCGAGATTGGTCCATGCCTGACATGCCTTGAGCACGGATTCCTCGATCCCCTGCCCGTCATCGCCCAGCGTCCATTTCTGTAGCGCCAATGGAAAATCCAACAGCGCCGCCTCAAGCAGGGCGCTGAGGTCCTTGCCCTGTTCCGTTTTACTCTTTGTGTTCACTTTCCCTACCCGTGGTCATGCTTGCGCGTGACGATAACCCCTCGGCGTTACACCGTGTTTTCCGCCCGATGATCTTTATCTACAGGTTGCCTGGCGCTTCCTGGCGGTTATTTACGCTTCGCATCCTGCGAGCGCGATTTGGCGTTTGCGAAATCGATATTTCGATTTCCTCTGATTTCGATTGAATAACGCTATCCGGGGATTGGACTTCTCACCGTACGCTTGCCGAATGCACCTTGCATGCCAACCGCAATCCCGTTCGGTGTTAGAGGGCTTTCCATCACCTGCAACAAAAAGCGGCATCTCAGTATCTCGCTCGCCTCAAAGTACGGCACATCACGCGCGCGATTCCTGAATACTTCGGACCCCTTTGTGCATACTGTGCAAAGTCGAGGTACGCCTGGCTTGAGCGTGCGCCGGGCGCGGATTTATATTCCCCGGAGATGAACAAGCAGGGTGGTGGAGCGGCGGAGCGGAAAAGCTTCTCGACCAGGATGGCGGCGCGAATTCTGGCGATTTCGCCGCAGCGTATCCGGTATTGGGTCAGGCGCAAACTGGTCAAACCCGCGGCGGTGCGCGGGCGCCATTACCAGTTTACCTTCGAGGACCTGCTGATGATGCGCCTGGCCAAGGAGTTGCTGCCCAACCGGCGCCGGGTCGAGGCGGTCGCGCGATGTTTCGCGCGGGTGGGCCGCATGATCGATGCGGAGCGCCCGGTCACTGCGGTCAAGCTTTATGAAGAGGACGGCCGTATCCTGGTGCGCGACGGCGCCGTGACCTTCGAAGCTGACACCGGGCAGATGCTGTTCGACTATGGCGTGCCTGCGGCTGGCCGCACCATCAGGCAGGCCGACTCGCCGGTGCGCCTGCGCCGGCTGCTCGAAACGGCAGCGGAACTGGAAGAGAGCAATTCCGCGCGCGCGATTCAGATGTATCGCGACTATTTGGAGCATCGCCCGCGCGACGGCGAAATCCATCGCCGGCTCAGCACCATGTTGGAGCGGATCGGCGATCCGACCGGTGCCGCGCGCCATCTGGACACCGCCGCGGTGTTGGATCCCGGCAACGCCGAATTGCACTTCGATCTGGGCGTTTTACATCGCAAGCTGCAGAACCTCGACCGCGCGGCCGCCAGCTTCGAGCGCGCGCTGGAAAGCGAACCGACCCTGATCGAGGCTCATCTCCATCTTGCGCAAATTTACGAACAGCAGGGGCGCAAACGCGAAGCGATGCGTCATCTGAGCGCCGCCCGCCGTTTGATCGACAGCGAGTAGCCGCTTTCGGCCCCCGTTGAGAGCGGCCGATCCGCGGGCTAAGCTCTTGGGAAATGGAACGTCCACTTAAAGAAGTTGACCTGCTGCGGCATGAGCTGAAGGCGCTGCGCTATATCCTTGAAAACCTCCACGGGGGAAAGATTGCCGCCGCCGATTTGCCCGCACGCGACGATTTCCAATCCGAACAGGGACGCGAACTTTATGATGCGATCGTCAAGGCGCCAGACCGCGCGGGGGCGGAACAGGCGGTGCGCCAACTGGAGCTGGAAGGCGTGGACCTGCAATCGTTCCTGCGGCTCAGCGCGGATCACTACTACACCTATCCGGCGCTGGTGAAGGAGCGGGCGGCGGCGATTCGCTCGGGGGTTCTGAAGGTCGAGCACGCGTGAACGAATTTCCTGCCAGCGGCGACCTCTATTTCCTGCTCGATCGCAGCGGGGCGGTGGTCGCCTATCGCGAAAATGTGGCGCCGTGGGCGGCGGTCGTCGCCTTCAGCAGCGAAGATGGAGCTTCCCGCTTTCGCCGCGAGAGCGGCTGCGAGGCGGAAATCGTCGCGGTTGCGCACGGCGACGAAGCCAGCCTGCGCTCGATGATCAACCAGATGAAGAACCGCGGGATCCGTTATTTACTGCTCGACCTCGATTATCGCCGCGGCAACTGCACCCGCTACGAATTCGAGGGCGACTGGTTGGGCGAATCCCGCCCGCATCAGTTCCGCCCGCCCCATCATTGAGCGGCGAAAAATTGCACGCTGTCCCGGTCAAATTATGAATTGCGTGATTCCACCTCCGGCGCTCGTCCTCATCCCTGCCCGCGCCGCGCGGAGCAGGTGCGACCGCGCTTTTGGTAAGCGATGAGCGTTGGCATTGATGACATAGAGGCGGCGCGGCAGCGGCTGGCGCCGGTGCTCAAGCCGACCCCGCTTCAGCACAGCGCGACGTTGTCGCGGATGCTTGACGCCGAGGTGCTGATCAAGCCGGAAAATCTCCAAAAAACCGGTTCCTTCAAAATCCGCGGCGCCTACAACCGCGTGATGGTGCTGACGCCGGAGCAGGCGCGCCACGGCGTGGTTGCGGCCTCTGCTGGTAATCACGGGCAGGCGCTCGCCTTTGCGGCGACCGCCGCCGGCGTCAAGGCCACCATTGTGATGCCGGAGACCGCGGCGATCGCCAAGGTCGAAGCAACGCGCAGCTACGGACAGGAGGTGGTATTGCGCGGCATCAACTACCAGGAAGCGCGCGCCGCCGCCGGCGAGTTGTGCCGTGACAGCGGCGCCACTTTCGTTGACGCCTACGACGACCCGTGGGTGATTGCCGGCCAGGGCACCATCGGCCTGGAAATCGCCGCCCAATCGCCGGACGCCGTGGTTGTGCCGGTGGGCGGCGGCGGCCTGATTGCGGGAGTGACGGTGGCGTTGGCGGCGCGCTCGCCGCGCACGATGATTATCGGGGCCGAGGCGGCGGGCTCTCCCCAGCTCAGCCTGAGCTTGCAGCGCGCCGCCGCCAGCGCGGTCGATCGCCCGGTGGAAACCATCGCCGACGGCCTGGCTACCGGCAGGCTTGGTGGCTTGCCCTTCGAATTGATTCACGGGCGCGTCCACGAGGTTGCCAGCGTCGATGATTTCGAAATCGGCGAAGCGGTGCTGTTGCTGCTCGAACGCATGAAACTGCTGACCGAGGGCGCGGGAGCCGCGGCGCTGGCCGGCGCGCTGAAGCTTAAGAATCAACTGAAGGGCAAGCGGGTAATCCTGCTGATCAGCGGCGGCAATATTGATATCAACCTGCTCGACCGCATAATCGGACACGGCCTGGTCAAGGCGGGCCGGCTTTATCGTCTGCAGATGATGCTGCCGGATCGGCCGGGTGAACTGAGCCGCGTGCTGGCGCTGATCGGTGGTCTGGGCGCCAATGTGCGCGCGATCGATCACGACCGCACTCAACTCGATGTCGCCCTGGGGGCCGCGCTGGTCGAGATGGAGCTGGAGACGCGCGGCCCCGAGCATATCGAGATGATTCGCAGTGCGCTCAAGACCAATCGCTACAGGGTCAAAGATGAGGTTTAGGGGCGAGGGCACACGCGTGTTGGGGCGGCTGGGCGTCTTTAATGGATCGATCGTCGGCTGGGGCGCGGCCGCGGCGCTGACGATGCTGACGCTGTTCGGATGCTCGAACCAACCGACCTATCCCAAGCAGGTGATCACGGTCCTGCCGCCTTCGGCAACCCCGCCGCCCGGCTATCCACCCGCCATCACCACTTACCCGGGAGTATCGCCGGCTCCCGCCCCGCCGGCGCCAGGCGAGGTTCCCGGTGCAACGCGGCCCAGTGTGCCAGCGGAAATACCGCCAGCGACCGAGCCGGGCGCGGTGCCCGAAATGGGTCCGCAGTCACAGTCCCATTACAACCAGGGCGTGATCCTGTTCCGGCAGGGCAACGTTGAGGGCGCGATAGAGCAGTTTCGGATGGCGGTTGCGCAGAACCCCAACGACGCGCGCGCGCGCAACAGTCTGGGCGTCCTGTTGGAAAAGACCGGCGACAGCCGGGGCGCGATCGCGCAGTACCAGGCCGCCTTGCGCAGCGATCCCAACAACCGCCTGAGCCATCGCCTGCTGGCGCGGGCGCTGGCGGAAAACGGAAATCTCGACGCCGCGATCGATCAATACGCGGCAGCCTTGAAGCTCGACCCCAATGATCCGGGCGTGCACAACGACTTCGGGGTCGCGCTGCACATGAACGGCGACGATCGCGACGCCATCTATCAATACCGGCGCGCGCTGGCCCTCGATCCGCAGGACTTTGCCGCCCATCGCAACCTGGCCGACGCGTACAACGAAACCGGCAACGCCGCGCAGGCGTTGAAAGAACTCGAAATTGCCAGCCATCTGCGGCCCGACGACCCGGTTATTCACAATGCCTTGGGCAGCCTGCTGTTCGAACACAACAACCTGAGCGCGGCGATGGCGCAGTGGCAGACGGCCAACCGCCTCGATCCGAGAAATCCCGACGCGCTGGCCGGAATGAGTATCGGTTATTGGAAAATGGGGCTGAAGCGCCAGGCGCTGGACAGTTATCGCCAGGCGGTTGCGCTCGCCCCCGGCTACCTTTGCGATGATACCCAGCTCAGGAGCCAGGGCCATTGGAACGGCCCCGCGCTGGCCGTGCTCCACGATGTTGCGCGGGCGCCGGGCGCGTCGTCATGCTCCGGCGTAACCCGACGGTAGGGAAGGCAGGTGAAGCTGTCGGTCATAGATCAATCGCCGGTACCCGCCGGCTTCACACCGGCGGACGCGCTGCAAAACACGATCGAGTTGGCGCGGCTGTGCGACCGGCTGGGCTACGAGCGTTACTGGATCGCGGAGCATCACGCGATCGAGGCGCTGGCCAGTCCGGCGCCGGAAATCATGATTGCGCGCGTCGGCGCGGAAACCTCGGGTATCCGGGTCGGCTCAGGCGGCGTGATGCTGCCGCATTACAGCCCGCTCAAGGTGGTGGAAAACTTCCGCGTGCTGCACGCCCTTTATCCCGGCCGAATCGATTTGGGAATCGGCCGCGCTCCCGGCGGCACGCCGCTGGAGAGCCATGCTTTGCGCCGCGACCGTAACGCGCCCGAAACCGACGATTTTCCCCAGCAACTGGTCGAATTGCGCGCCTTCCTCAAGCGCAATTTCCCGCCCCGCCATCCCTTCAGCCGGATCAAAGTCTCGCCCGACATGCCGGGCGGTCCCGAACTCTGGATGCTCGGCTCCAGCATGTGGAGCGCGTCGGCGGCGGCGCAGTTGGGATTGCCATATGCCTTTGCGCATTTCATCAATCAGCAGCCCACGCGGATGGCGCTGCAATACTACCGGGAGCATTTCAAGCCCTCGGACGATCTCTCGCAGCCGCGCACAATCCTGGCCCTGGGCGCAATCTGCGCGGATAACGAAGCTGAAGCGATCCGCCTGCTCAGCAGCGCGCGGCTGTTTCGCGATCGAATCAGGCGCGGCCAGATCGGGCCGATCCCCACGCCGGAGGAGGCGATCGCGGAGCTGGGCCCGGCGCGCGAACCCCGCCATCGGGCGGACAGCGAATGGCCGCGTTACATCGTCGGCGACCCCGAGCAGGTGCGCTCGCAGCTCGTCGACATGGCCAGCGCGCTGCAGGTGGACGAATTGATGATCGTGACCATCACGCACGACCATCGCGCCCGTATGCATTCCTACAGCCTGCTGGCGCAGGCATTCGGGCTGAAGCCGCGCTCCAGTCAGGAAACTGCGCGGCCCGCAATTTCAAACCCGCGATAGCAGTGGCCAGGCAGGACGCATTCTCCTATATATCCTGCTGACGCGGCGCGGCTTTGGATGGCCGTGCCGCGCACTCAGGATGCAGGAGGCCTGGCAGTGCCGAAAGTCCGCGACCCGTTTTTGCCGGAGATAATCCACAACGCCCTGCGCGGTATCGCCGACGAATCCGGTTTGTTCAGCGCGCGCAGCGCCTATTCGCCCTTCATCAACACCTCCCCGCAAATCGCCGCGGGCCTGTTCGACGCGGCAGCGCGGCCGATCGCGCAGACCGACTCGGCCCTGATTCACGTCTCGGCGGTGCAGCGGATGCTGCCCGAGGTGCTCAAGGACATTCCGCCCGAAACGCTGGCGCCGGGCGACGCGCTGATCATCAACGACCATTTCCGCGGCGGCATCCATCCCACCGACGTCGCCGTTTTCACCCCGATCTTTTACCGCGGCAAGCTCGCCTTCTTTCACGGCGCGATGATGATCGTTTCCGATCTCGGCGGTCTGTCCAACGGCGGCCTGCCCGCCAACGCAACCGAGATCTTTCATGAAGGGCTGGTGATTCCTCCGGTCAAGCTGTACAAGGAAGGCGTCCCCAACCCCGAAGTCCATCGCATGATTGCCGCCAACAGCCGCACCCCGGCGCGCGTGCTGGGCGATATCCGGGCGCTGGTCGTCGGCGGCAACATGGCGGCGCCCCGCCTGGTCGAGCTGTGCGACAAATATGGCTACGAGCAGGTGAGCGAGATTATCGACGAACTGCTGGACTACACCGAGCGGCTCACCCGCCAGGGCATCGAGCGCCTTCCCGACGGCGTCTATACCGGCTCCTACATTATCGAAGACGACGGGATCGACATCGGCAAGCGTTTCAAGGTCCAGGTCGCGGTTACAGTCAGAGGCTCGAACATCAAGCTGGATTTCACCGGCACCGATCCGCAGGCGCGCGGGCCAATCAATTCGTCATACTCGCAGTCGCTTTCCGGCGTGGTGGTGGCGTTGAGGTTCTTTTTGGATCCCGATATCCCGCTCAACGAGGGCTTTTACCGCCCGATCGAGGTGGTATTTCCGCACGGCAGCCTGACCAATCCCAAGTATCCGGCCGCCGCCAACGCGCGTTTCGCGGTATTGATGTCGATCATGGATTCGATCAACGAGGCGTTGTCGGCGGCGCGCCCCGACCGGCGGATCGCGCCCAGCGGATGTCCCCACGTGTTTACCGTGACCGGCATCGATCCGCGCACCAACCAGTTCTGGAGCATGCTCGACGTCCATCTTGGAGTGCTGGGTGCGCGCGCCAGCAAGGACGGGATCGACGGCCTGCCGCCGCTGCTCAACGCGTCGCCCGGATACATGCGCAACGCCGAGACCTATGAGTGGGAGTACCCGGTTATCTACGACTACTTCTCTTTCCGCCCTGATACGGGAGGAGCGGGCAAATGGCGCGGCAGCGCCGGAATGGTCAAGCATGTCACCTTCAACTCCGACGCCGACCTCACGGTGCGGGCGGTGGATCGCTGCAAACTTCCGCCGCGCGGCGCTGAAGGCGGCAAACCCGGCGGCATCGGCGGCTGGATCCTCAATGAAGGCCGGCCCGGCGAAAGAGAATTGCCGATGAAGCAGACCAATCTGCGCATCCGCGCCGGCGATACCCTCACCATGCTGGTCTCAGGCGGCGGCGGCTACGGCGACCCCTTCAAGCGCGATCCGCAACTGGTCGCCCGCGACGTGCGCAGGGGTCTGGTAACAGTGCAAGGCGCCGCGCGGGATTATGGCGTGGTGCTCGACGCCGCGGGCCGCGTCGATGAGGCGGCGACCGCAAGCCTGCGGGCGCAAGGGCGAGAAAAGAGAAAAGAGCAGTAAGAAAAGAGGGGCGCAAACCACCAACAGAAAAGCGGGGCGCAAAGCGGATCGACCGAACTCTCTTTTCTCATTCCTTCTTTCTCCTTCAGGGGTGTTACCAAATGGCTGAACGGCAATTCTTCATGGGCGTGGATATCGGCGGCACCTTCACCGACCTGGTGATGGTGCAGGACGGCCGGCACAAGCCTTTTATCGTCAAGACTCTGACCACTGCCCACGATCCGGTGGAAGGCGTGATGAACGCGGTGCGCGACGCGATGGCGCAGGGGCAGGCCATGCCCAACGAAATCAAGCGCGTGGTTCACGCCACGACTCTGGCAACCAATCTGATCCTGGAGCGCAAGGGCGCGCGGCTGGGATTCGTCACTACGCGCGGTTTCGGCGACATGTTCCACATCAGCAAGCAGTATCCGTCCGGGACCGACCGCTTCAATGCCCTGTACGATCGTCCTGAACCGCTGGTCGAGCGCGAGATGGTGATCGAAATCAAGGAACGGCTGAATTTTCGCGGAGAGGTGCTGACGCCGCTGGATACCGCCCAGGCCGAAGCCGCGATCAGGCAACTGGCGGCGGCCAAACCCGACGCGGTCGCGGTCTGCCTGATCCATTCGTATGCAAATCCGGCTCACGAACGGAAAATTGCCGAGATGCTCAAGCGCGCGATGCCCGGCGTTTACGTCGCATTGTCGTCCGAAGTATGGCCGGAGTTCCAGGAGTACGAACGCGCCTCCACTACGCTGATCTCGGCGTATGTCGGGCCGATGCTCGCGGATTACCTGGGCCGGCTCGAACAGGAAATGCGCCAGTCGGGGATCGGATGCACGCTCCAGATCATGCAGTCCAGCGGCGCGGTGATGCCTGCTTCGATGGCGGCGCGCAAGGCCGTCTACAGCGTCGAGTCGGGGCCGGCGGCCGGCGTGATTGCGACCGCGCAACTGGGACTGGCGATCGGACGTCCCAACATGATCTCGTTCGACATGGGCGGCACCACCGCCAAGGTTGGATTGATTCAGCATGGCAAACCCAACGTGACGCACGATTTCGCAGTCGGCACCGGAGTAAGCGCGCAGGCGCGCGCCAGCGGCGAGCCGATCAAGATTCCGGTCATCGACCTGGCCGAAGTGGGCGCAGGCGGCGGCAGTATCGCCTGGATCGACCCCGGCGGATTGCTGCAGGTCGGTCCGCAGAGCGCGGGCGCGGCGCCCGGCCCCGCCTGTTACGGCCTGGGCGGCCTCGAACCGACCGTGACTGACGCCAACGTGGTGCTGGGCTATCTCAACCCGGATTATTTTTTGGGCGGTAAGATGAAAATCTTTCCCGAGCGCAGCCGCGAGGCGATCGCGCGCCATATCGGCGAGCGCCTCAACCTCGATCCGGTACTCGCCGCGCACGGCATCTATCAACTGGCCAACATCCACATGGGCGCGGCCGTCAGACTGATCACGGTGTCGCGCGGCATCGACCCGCGCGAGTACGCGGTGATGGCCTTTGGGGGAGCCGGTCCGATTCATATCGTCAAGGTCGCCGAGCAGTTCAATATCCCTACCGTGATTGTGCCGCCTTCGCCCGGCGTCGCCTCCGCCTACGGCCTGCTCATGTCCGATTTGGCGCACGACAATGTGACCACGCATATCGTGCAGTGTAAGGACGCCCGGGCCGACGACCTGCGCAGCCTGTTCCAAAAGCTGGAGCAAGCCGGACGCGAAGCCCTGGTTAGCGAAGGGCTGTCGGAGAATGATCTGATGGTGCAGCGGTCGATCGATACGCGCTTCGTCCATCAGAAACACGAAATCAATATCCCGGTTCCCGCCGGGCCGATAACCGCCCAGACGCCCGATCTGATCGAGCGCGCCTTTCGCGATCTTTATTTCGAACTGTTCAAGGTCAGACCTGCGGATCCGGTCGAGTTCGTCAACTTCTCAGTGCGTGTGATCGGCGCTGCCAGCAAGCCGCAAATTGAGCGCATGCCCAAAGGCGACGGCAACGCCGCGCGCGCGCTCAAAGGCCGCCGCCAGGCTTACTTCGCCGAAGCCTCAGGGTTTGTCGAAACCCGGGTCTATGACCGAATGGCGCTGAGGCACGGGGACGGCATTGAGGGCCCGGCAATTCTCGAAGAACCGGATTCCACTACTATCTGCCCGCCCGGCTACCGGGTCGAAGTCGATCCGTTCCTGAACCTGGTGATCACGAAAAGTTGAACGCGGAGGGCTTGTTATGGAATGGCGAAAGCCCTTGGCGGAGAGGGTTTTCCGGCGCCTCTCCAGGATGGGGAGGCGCAAGCGCAAGACCATCCGTCGAGTTTTCGTTGATCTTCATCCGGCTTTGGAGAGATAAGGATGAAGCGGTAGGAGCCGGATAGTCCCGGCCGCGACTAACCCGCCAGGGAAAACTGCCATGAAAGCATGCGTGTACAAAGCTCCGGGAGCGCCGTTGGAAGTGGTCGAAGTCCCCGATCCCAGACCGGGTCCGGGCGAGATTGTGCTGCGGGTCAAGAACTGCGGCATCTGCGGCTCCGATCTCCACGCCGCCCAAAGGGGCGTGCTTCCCGCGGGCACGATCATGGGACATGAGTTCTCCGCCGTGGTTGACGAATTGGGCGACGGCGTCACCGGCTTTGCTCCCGGCGACGGCGTGATGGTCGTACCGATGATTCCCTGCGGAGAGTGCCAGTACTGCCTCACGCGCCAGCCGCTGCGGTGTGAAAAGAAAACAGGGCTTGGTTTTAACGAGGCTCCCGGCGCCTACGCCGAAAAAGTCAAGACGCGCCCGGGCGCCTTGCTGAAAATGCCGCCGGGGTTGAGCCATCGCGCGGCTGCCACCGTCGAACCATCCGTCGTCGGTCTGCACGGGATCCATCGCTCTCAACTGCAGGTCGGCGAGACCTGCGTGGTGATGGGCGCCGGCCCGATCGGACTGGTGACCACGATGTGGGCGCGGCTGGCCGGCGCCCGCGCCGTAGTCGTCTCGGAGATGGCGGAGGGGCGGCGCGAGATGGCGCTTAAGATGGGCGCCGACATCGTGGTCAATCCGCGCGAACAAAGCCCGGTGCAGGAACTGATCAAAATGACGGGCGACGGTCCCGATGTCGTCTTCGAATGTATCGGCGTGCCGGGCACGATCGAAGAGGCGATCCGCTTTTGCCGCAAGGGCGGGCGCGTGGTGGTGATCGGCGCCTGCGGCGAACCCGACAAATTCACGCCGATGCGGGCCTTGCAGCGCGAAGTCGACATCCGCTTCAGCAGCGGCGCCGATCCGCGCGAGTTTGAAACCACGATGGCGCTGATGGCGTCCGGACGTATTTCGACCGCGCCAATGATCACGCACACGGTGGGGATCGACGAACTGCCGCAGGCATTCGCCGCGCTGTCCCATCCCAACGATCAGTGCAAAGTGATGCTGGAGTTCTAGGCGACTCCCCAATGGGAGCAGGGCGGGCCGGCCTGCCGGGGAAGCGGCGGCTCAAGGCGCCGGTTTCAAATTGTTGACGTCATAAATCAGAAACGTCGGTGTTCTGGCGATTGGCTTCAACTTCCGCAACGGTTTGGCGAAATCGAAAATGCCGTAAACAACTGTAGTGCCTGCCGCGAAGTAGCGAAAACCCTCGCGGCGCGCGAGCACTGGCAGATTGGCGATGGAAAACTCCCACGGCCTGACGACAAAAAACGACGGATTCCACATTCTCGGATCCGTGCCGTAGTAGAAAATTGCGATCCGCTTCTGATGATGGCTTTGCCGCCACTTCTCCAGGTCGGGAATGCCCTGTCCCCAGTCATAGTTGGAGTCGCTCAGGTAAAGATATCCGTGCGCCGTGCCGCCCCACAGCGCGTTGGTGTAGCAGATGCCCTCGGGCCATACGCGCACCGCGGCGATGCCGCTCCAGAAAATGGCGAGCGCGAACTGCGCCGCGAGCAGCCTGCTTTTCCATCCGGTGCCTGAGTGGCGTCTGGCCCTGGCGAGCGCGGCGGCAGATGCGATTATCAAAAGGGCGACCAGCGGCAATACCAGTCTGATGCCGATTTGCAGCCGCATGAAGATGCTGAAAAGCAGCAATGCGGCTGCCGCCGCGGCCGCGCAATTACGCAACGACTCCTTGTACAGGCAGGCGGCGGTAAGAGCGATGACGAAAACCGGAATACTCACTTTGATCGTCAACGCCAGCGGATAGTAATACCAGAACGAGCTTTTGACCCGCCCCAACAAATACGCGGGAGGTCCGTGCATGTTGTGCGTGAACTGGTATGCCATCGCGCTGACGGCGTTGTTGAACACGCGCAGGTGCTCCGACAACCAAACCATCGCGGAGCTGAAAAAGGAATCGGGCGGCAGCGATTTCGCCCAGGCCACGAATGACCACTGCGGATGCCATCCGCTGCCGCAATATACAATTGTAATCAGCAGGCCGATTGCGATGATCTGACACAGGTCGCGGCAAAACGGCTTGAGGCGAGGTTTGAAAGCCGCCCAGCGGGCAACAGCCCGAAAGCGTGCCGGATCGGATTTGTCGATCGCCGGCCACAGGCGCTCCACTTCCGTCGCAGCCATGCATAAAGGCACGAAAACAAGGCCGGAGGCTTTGCTCAAAATCGCCAGTCCGCACAACAGCGACGGGATGGCCACGCGCCGCTTCCAGCCGCGGTTGCGGCCATCGACAAAACACCAGGTGAAGGCGACCACGAAGGCGGTGACGGCGATGTCGGTGGTGGCGAGGCTGGCGTGTCCGAGCATGATCGGTTCGGCGGCGAGCATGGCCGCGGCCATCAGGCCACCCTCGGGGCCGCCGGCAGTCTCGCCCAGTTTCCATCCGTAGATCAGCAGCACCAGCCAGAATACCAGGGTTGCGGCGCGCGCGGCGGGCAGCATCTGCGGGATGTCGCGCACCGGGTTGAAAGGCCGGCCACGAATTAATTCCTGGAGGCGGAGAAATAATCCGTCAAGGTCGGCCGGCAGCGGCATCGTGCCGCGCAGCAGCAGCAGATCGTTGCCGTTGCCCCCGTGCCAGAACGACAGCCCGGTCTGCAGATATACCGGCTCATCAAAGCTGGCCCCCAGCCGCCGCGCCGCACTGAGGCACCATAGCGAGGAGACTATGAATATCGCAGCAATCGCCGCGCCGCGCGCCAGCCGATGGCCGCGCGGGCGGTCTTTTACCGAGCTGACCGTATCGTGGTTGGCCGCGATCCTGCCGGCGGTGGAACGCTGGACCGTGCGCTCAGCCATGCGGGTCAAAGACTCGCGTCAAAATGCATGAACTCAGGGTCCCGCGCTCTCGGCGTCCGCGGCCTGCGCCTTGATGAATTCCTTCAATTTGCGCTTGAGCCGGGTTTCGATCTGGCGCACGCGTTCGCGGCTGATGCCGAAGCGCTCGCCGATTTCCTGGAGCGTCAATGGCTCTTCGGCCAGCAGCCGGTGCTGGAAGATCTCCAGTTCCTTGCCTTTAAGCGTGGCGGCGAATTGCTCGACTTTCTCTTTGGCGAAGTCGCGCCATTCGGCCTCCGCCGCGGCGTCCTCGGGGTTGCTGCCGCTATCGGGCAAAAGGTTCAACAACGGCGTATCTTCGTCGGGCCCGGTGGGTTGGTCGAGCGAGATCTCGCTCTGGCCCATCCGCTCCTGCATCTCGCGGACTTCCGACTCCTTGACGCCGATTCGTTGCGCGAGCAGTTTGGGCTGCGGCGAGAATCCCTCGGCCTCCAGCCGTTCGCTTTCTTTCCTGAGATTGAAGAACAGTTTGCGTTGGGCCTGTGTGGTGCCGATCTTGACCAGGCGCCAGTTGTTCATCAGGTAGCGGATGATGTAGGCGCGGATCCACCAGACGGCGTAGGAGGGGAAGCGAATACCACGGTAGGGGTCGAAGTTTTTGACCGCCTCCATCAATCCGATATTGCCCTCCTGGATTAAATCGAGCAGGTTGCGCGAGGCGCGCGCGAATTCATGGGCGATTTTCACCACCAGCCGCAGATTGGCGGTGACCAGGGTGAGGGCGTCCTGGGGGTCGCGCGTTTGGTAATAACGTCTGGCTATTTCGATTTCTTCCTCGCGGCTGAGCAACGGGAAACGGCGGATTTCGGCCAGATAGCGCGACAGCGGATCGAAGGGAACGAGACTGCCCGCGGCATTTTGATCCGATTTCCCGTCCTGGTCCGCCGTTCCAGCCAAAGGCTCATCCCCATCGCCTTGCTCTTCCACAGGCTGGTATTCCCCGAGCTGGCTTTGGGCAAGATGATCGCCGCTGAGTTCCAAAGCCTCGGCAGTCCGCTCGTCGCCGGGTTGCGCAGTTTCGGCCAGCTCCTCTTCGGCAACCAGACGCGCGTCAACATCCAGATCCTTGCTCCGGACGCGTTGCGATTGCCGCCGACCGGATCTATTGCGCTTTTGGGGCGGTTTACGAGGCACCGCAAAATCGTCCTCTAATGGAGGTTGTTACATCAGCGCAACGAGAACAACCGGCCTTGATCCACTGAAGGATTCAGTGTTGAGGTTTTTCGACCGTGACCTTACCGGCCGCGACTTCACGCAAGGCCGTGACGAGTTCCTTGTTGTCGGAATCAACCAGAGGCCGTTTGCCCTGGAGCAGTTGCTTGGCCCGTTGAGCGGCAACCAGCACCAACTCGAAACGGTTGGGGACCTGCCGCAGACAATCTTCCACCGTGATTCTAGCCATTCATGTTATCTTCCGACGCCCCACCGCCCAAGTCAACGTGGTTAGCGGCGATCCGTTCGGGTCGCCGCCTCCATCTCGGCCATCGCGGACGTCACCTCAAAGGGCGACGAGACGCGGTATTTGGCCCAGCTTGGAGAGGGTTCCTTGCACACTTTGACCGTCATGCCCGTATCGCGCAGGGCCCAAAACGCGTCTTCGTCGGTGACATCGTCGCCGAAATAGACGGCAAGGCGCGCCTGCCCGCTCTCCCGCATCAAAGCGCGCACCGCCTCGCCCTTGTTCGCATGACGGGAAAGAACCTCGATCACCATCTTGCCTTCGCCGATTACCAGCTCAGGGATGTGCTCGACGAATTCACTCAGGCGCCGGCGCAGGCGCGAGGCCAGGTCGGGATCGGCGAGTCGGTAATGGAGCGCGACGCTCAGGTGTTTGTCCTCGATCACGAATCCCGCCTCACATGGAACATTGCGGCGCAGCCAATCGCGCACAGCGTCCAATGCCGGCATGAGCAGCGCGGGCTCGACGGTGAGCCGCGGGCCGGCCTGCGGATCCATTATTTCCAGGCCGTGGTTGCCGACCAAGGTTACGCCGTTGATTATCCCGAACAGACGGGCCAGCATCCGGGTCTGGCGGCCGCTGATGAGGGCGATTCGAAAGCGCTCCGGACGGGCCGCCAGAAGCGCTACCAGGTCGCGCACGCCCGGCACCGGCGCGGCATTCGCAATATCCGGGGTGATCTCCGAAATCGTCCCGTCATAATCCAGGAAAAGGAAGATCGCATGGTCGCTCGCCAGCCGGGCCGGAAGTCCCGCAGGCAGGGGAGGGGGAATCTCAGCCGGCAGCGGCCGCATAACTGCTGACGGCGTTTTGGCGTTCGAGCTCGCCCAGAAATTTTTGCGACCAGAGGTCGAGGTTGTTGCGATGGACCCGTCTGCGCAGGATGTTCATGCGCGAGCGGCGCTCCTCCTCGCTCATCGTCAGCGCTTGCTTGAGCGCCTGCGCAATCGCGTCCACGTCATAAGGATTTACCAGGAGCGCTTCCTTCAATTCCTCGGCGGCGCCGGCGAATTCACTGAGAATAAGGGCGCCGTGGTCGGTATTGCGGGCGGCGATATATTCCTTGGCGACCAGGTTCATACCGTCGCGCAGCGGAGTCAGCAGCGCCACGTCAGCCGCCTGATAATAGGAGACCAGTTCCTCGGCCCCCAGTTGCGTGTACAGGTAGCGAATCGGCACCCATCCTTCGGACGAGAAACGGCCGACCACGCGCCCCACCAGTTCATCGAGATGGCGCTTGAGGCGGGCGTAATCCTCGACCTTGGTGCGCGACGGTACCGCGATCTGCACCAGCGCCACCCGCTTGTGATAAGAGGGATTGAGTTCCAAAAAGCGCTCGAAGCCTTCCACGCGCTCCAGGATGCCCTTGGTATAATCCAGGCGATCGACGCCGAGCACCATGATCGGAGAGCCCAGTGACGCTTTGATGCGGCGCACCCGCGCCTGCACCCGATCGCTGCCGGCCAGTTGTGCAAAATAATCGGCTGGAATTCCCAGCGGAAAGCTCGCCGCCCTGATGGTGCGCCCCTGCCAACTGATCAGGCCGGCATTGCGATCCACCTTCATGGCGCAGATGCGGGCGCAGCAATCGACGAAATGTTCAGCATAGCGGGGAGTGTGAAAGCCAATCAGGTCCGCGCCCAGCATCCCTTCGAGCAGCTCGCGCCGCCAGGGAAAAATGCGCAGCAGCGACTCTGGCGGAAACGGCACATGCCAGAACAGCCCAATGGGCAGTGTCGGACGCTGCTTGCGCAACATTGACGGGGTCAAAGCCAGGTGAAAATCCTGGATCCACACCCGATCGTGAGCGCCGAGATGCTTGCCGGTCACCTCGGCAAACAGTGCATTTACAGATTTGTAGCTGTTCCAGTGTTGGGCATGGAAATGGCAGTTCTGCGGCATCAGATGCATCAGGGGCCACAGCCCGCGATTGCACATTCCATGATAATAAAATGAGATGTCGCGCTCGGTAAGCGGCGGAAACACCATCGAAAAGCACGGCGCGTCAGGCGGCATCCGCAACGGCGCCGGCGCGCTCTTGCTGCCCGACCAGGCGATCCAGACCCCGCCATGGCGCTCCAGCAGACGCAGAAAAGTGGCGCCGACTCCGCCGACCGTCGGTTCAATCCGCTGCCGCCCGTGTTCGCTTACCACCCGGATCGGCGCACGATTGGACAGCACCAACAGCCGTCCCGCCGGCTTTGACTTCGATCCTGCCCCATTGGCGTAGTTCGGGGTGAATTCCAGCATCGCGAACCCCCGCCATGCTCCAAATCAGCGTGCGTGATCTTTGACTAACGGGCGATGTATGCGAACTGTGGGTCCGTTACCTAGAGTGTAGCCACTGACCTCCACCATGGCAACGAAAATTTTTCACCCCGCGGCCCGGAGCCATTCGGTGCGCCGCTTAAACCACTCGCGCAACCTGCTTCGGGCCGCATTGGAGGACGATTTTCGCAGGCAAAAATCGCCCTCCTCGATCGGTTTGCCGACCAAAAACCGGGATTTTATCTGTTCGGTTGCGGCGTCATGCGCAGATAGGGTTTGAGTTCCTTCCAGCCCTTGGGGAACTTTTCCTTCAGCACCTTGGGATCGGTGAGCGACGGCACGATCACGCAATCATCGCCTTCCTTCCAGTCAGCGGGGGTCGCCACCGAATGATGATCGGTGAGTTGCAACGAATCGATCACGCGCAACAATTCCTGGAAATTGCGCCCGGTGCTGGCGGGATAGGTGATGCTCAGGCGCAACTTTTTTTGCGGATCGATGATGAAGACCGAGCGCACCGTCAGCGTGTCGTTGGCCTCAGGATGAATCATGTCGTAGAGCTGGGAAACCTTGCGATCGGGATCGCCCAGGATCGGGTAATTGATTTTGGTGTGCTGGGTCTCCTCAATATCCTTGATCCAACGCTTGTGCGATTCCACATCGTCCACGCTCAGGCCGATCACCTTCACGTTGCGCTTGTCGAACTCCGGCTTAAGCTTCGCCACCACTCCCAGCTCGGTCGTGCAGACCGGGGTGAAGTCCTTGGGATGGGAGAACAGGATCGCCCAGTGATTGCCTATCCAATCGTGGAAATGAATCGGACCCTCGGTCGAGTCCTGGGTGAAATCTGGTACCACACTACCCAGATGAAGCGCCATTTTTTCTTTCCTCCATGACAGATTTTGGAAAAAGATAACTTAGGTGACTCACTAAGTCAACTATTGTTCGGAAACACCAATCAGTCTAACTCGAAGAAGCTGGGGAAGAAGGCCGCTGCCCGGCGCGAACGGTGCGCAAGCGGCGATAGCGATCGCGCTGCGCCAGGGCGATATTGTACTGTTCGAGCAATTCAAATTCCTCCGCTTCTTCCAGCACTTTACGCTGTTCGCCTTCCCAGTCACGGGGCAGCGAGCCGAGCAGCGGCAGCTTCTGACTGCGCCGGAACCACAGATAGTAAATGAAGGATACCGCAACCCAGGCGGGTCCGGCGATGCGCCCGATTTTGTGGGTCAGGACCACTTCGAAAAGGATCATACCGACTCCGAGCATGCCCACAACTCCGAGGATCGGGAAGCGGACGCGGCGGCCTGCGATGCGCAGCGGGAGATTGAACGGCATCCGATATGGCCGCGGCGTATAGGGATCGGTGATGCGCAGGACGATTAGAGAGACAAATACCAGCAGATATCCCAGGGTTGCGCCGAACGCATACATGTTGCCCAACGTGTCCATCGCACTGGGAGTCAGAAAGGAAAGAAACGTTTCGATCCAGCCGATCAAGGCAAAGAGAATTATGGCTCGGTGAGGTGTGCGATAGGTGGGATGGACCGCGTCCAGCCATCCGGTGACCAGGCGGAGCTGGCTCATCGAGAAAGTCAGACGCGAGACGCTCATCACGCCGGAATTGGCCGAGATCAGCAGGATCGTGGCACCCAGCAGCGCGGCGAACGGTCCGGCCAGAATTCCGGCATAAGGAATCTGATGGGCGAGATGAGCCACCGGATCGTTGATCGGGACCGTCCGCCACGGCATCACGCCCAGCGCCAAAGTGGAAAAGGCCAGGGCGAAGATAAACACGGTGAAAATCAGCGTCAGCGAAGTCCGCGGGATAATCGTTGCCGGGCGGCGGGTTTCCTGCGCCGCCTGCGAGATCGATTCCAGCCCCACGAACGAAATGATCGCCAGCGACGATCCGTACATGAACTGGTGCAGGTCGGGGAACTCGTGGCGCCATTGATAGGCCAGCAACTGGGGTTTGAACGCGAACAGAAAACCCAGCATGATGATTGCGGATTCGGTGCAGATGTCGATCAGGCCCAGCACTTCGTTGAGCAGCGAGGATTCACGAATCCCGCGGATGTTGAGCCAGACCAAAAACGCGATCAGGAGGCTGGCTTCGAGAAGCCACACCCATTGAATGCGCAGCGGCCCAACCTTCAGCATAAAGGCGTCCACCGGCGCGCCCCACAGCCAGGGGAAGAAAAAGTTCAGGTAGCCCGCCGACGCGACCGCGAACAAGGCGATATCAATCGTGTAGTCCAGCAGCAGCGCGGTGCCGGCGATGAAGCCGAGAAGATCGCCGAGGCCGCGCAGCGTGAAGTAGTGGCCACCGCCGGCGACAGGGTACGCCGCCGCCAACTCTGTGTAGCATAAGCCGATCATGATGTAGACGAGACCGGCCGCCGCAAAGGCCAGATTGGCGGCGCCATGGGCCGACGCGATCACCAGTCCCAGCGCCGTGTAGATGTCCGCACCCACGTCGGCGTAGCCCCACATGTAGGAGCCCCAGACGGTAACGTCGCGGCGCAGGGAGAGTTCCGCCTCCTCCGCGGTTTGTGGTCGCTCAGGTTCGGCCATCGGGTCCTGCCGCCGGCGGTGACACCAGCGCTAAGATGGGTTGGTTTGGTGAAAGTGGTCTGGACCGCCGCGGCGACGCGGGTGCCATGGCCACGACGGTCCTCAGGCGCGCCGGCGCTTTTGCGAGCGCGCCTCGCGCCGGCGCGCGCGCAGCCGTTTTTCCCGCCGCTTCCGGCGCCGTTTGATCTCCTTTTGCCGCTCAGTTGCCATGCGTAAAACTCTCCCCGTCAAGCGTGGTCAGACGCTCGACTTCTGGTTCGGATTCAGGATGCGCGGACCGCTCCCAGGATAGGGCCGGCCCTTGCCTGACTCGTTCTGTACGTAAACGTCATAATCGCCTGGGTCAAGGTAAAGCAACGCGCCGGGCCGCTCGGTCATTTCCAGCGCCGCGCGATGCCCTGGGCGCAGGAGAACGTCGTGACACGGATAGCCCTGAGGCGCAACGTCCACTTTCACGCAGCCTGGCGGCGCGATCAGGAGGCGCCTTAGCCGCCCTGACGAATCAGATCCGCAATCCGCTCGCCGATCATCATGGTGGTGAGATTGGTGTTGGCGCGCGGGCAATGCGGCATGATCGACGCGTCGGCCACGAGCAGGTTCCTGACGCCGTACACCTTGCCGAATTGATCGACCACGGCCAGCCGATCATGCTCGGGCCCCATCCTGCAGGTGCCGGCAATATGCTGGCAGGTGTTCGCGGTGCGGAGGATGTACTCGTCCAGGGCCGCGTCGGAGGCGAGATCGAAATCGGACGGCGCGATACGTTGCTCGACGATCGGTTTGAAGGCCTGATGTTCGCTCAATTTGACCGCGAGCCGCACCGCCTCGCGCATCCGGCGCCGATCGAACTCGTCCGCCAGGTAGTTGTATTCGATCAGCGGCTGGACCTCCGGATTGTCGGATTGCAGCCGCAGTTCGCCGCAATTCATCGACAGGTACAGCGCCGGTCCGATCGAAACTCCGATCGGGGTCACCTGGCCGTCAGTGCTGAACTGATGCGTCACCGAGGTCATCATCATCTGGATGTCGTTGCGATAGCGCGAACCGGTCGCCGTATAGCGCAGCGCAATCTGGATCCACGGTCCGCGCGGATTGAGGGGATAATCCTTCCTGGTGCGCAAGTTGACGAAGCTGTAAGGATGGTCGCGCAGATTGCGTCCGACTCCGGGCGAATCATGGACGACGGGAATATCGAAGGCGCGCAGATGGTCTCGCGGTCCGACGCCGGAGAGCATCAGGAGCTGCGGCGTCATCGCGGCGCCCGCGCTCAGGATTATTTGCTCTGCCTCGACGGTGAACGTCTCGCCGCCGCTTTTGACTTCGACGCCGACGGCCCGGTTGCCGTCAAAGATGACGCGCCGGACAGCGCAGCCGCCGCGAATCGTCAGATTGACGCGCGAGCGCGCAGGGTTCAGATAGCCGATCGCGGTGCTGCAGCGCACGCCGTCGGGGTTGTTGAACGCCATCGGCCCGACGCCGGATACGTCAGGCAGGTTGTGATCCGGGCAATCGGCGAAACCGGCCGCCCGGCACGCGTCGTAAAAGGCTTTCTGATCGGGGAGCCATTCGGAAGGTCGCGGACGGCGCGCCCTGATCGGACCGGTGGCGCCGTGATAGTCGCTGGCGCCGTAATCGAGGTCGTTCTCCAGCTTGCGGAAATAGCGCAGACAATGATCGAAGCTCCACAGTTCGTTGCCGGCCGCCGCCCACGAGTCGTAATCTTCGGGGACGCCGCGGATGAACATCGCGCCGTTGACCGCGCTGCCGCCGCCCGCCACTTTGGCAACCAACGGTACCGTCGTGGTGCTGGCGGTTGCTTTCGCCGTCCAGCGGCGGATATGCCGCTCGTCCATCCAGTTGTCATAAGCGGGCGCATAACCTGGAAATCCAACCCGAACCACCTCGGGCATCGACTCGAGATCGGGATAATCGGGTCCGGCCTCGATCAGCAAGACCGAGCGCCGGGGGTCCTCGCTAAGCCGGCTGGCCACAATCGAACCGGCCGATCCCGCCCCAACTATGATGTGATCGTACTTCACGGCCTTTGACGCACGACCCGCCTCGCGCCGGTTTTGTTCCCCAAGTTTGTCCTTCCCCCGCACGGAATCATAGAGTTCGATTGTTTTATATGTCAATCTGATTCTATGAAAACACGCATTTCGGCGACCACGGCAGCCCGCAGCTTTTCCGAACTCATGAACCGGGTCCGCTATCGGGGCGAGAGTTTTGTGGTCGAACGCGGCGGCAAGCCGATCTGTGAAATTCTGCCCGCCCGGCCGGCGAAGTTCAGCGGCGCCGAACTCGCCAACCTGCTGCGCTCGCTGCCCCAGCCGGACGAGGAGTATCTGGAGATCATCGAGGACTTGATCACGAAGCAGCCCACGGTTGCGGAGTCGGGATGGCAACGCTGATCGACTCAAGCCTGCTGATCGCAGCGGAACGGGGCCAACTCGATTTCGGCGACATCTCCGCTCACTACGCAGAAGAGGACGTGGCAATATCGGCGGTAACCGCCTCGGAGCTCCTGCACGGCGTTCACCGCGCGAGGACGGCGGCGCAGCGCCACCGCCGCCAAGCCTTTGTCGAGGGCTTGATAGCGCAGCTTCCGGTCATTCCTTTCGATCTCACCGTGGCGCGTATACACGCGTCGCTGTGGGCCGAGCTGGCCAGGCGCGGCGTTGCGGTAGGTGAGCGCGACCTGATGATTGGCGCCACCGCAATCGCGAAGGATTACGCCGTCGCCACGCGCGACGAACGGAGCTTTCCCAAGATACCGGGCCTGAAGGTGCAACGGTTGTGATAATAAGGGCATCCGGGCCATTTGGCTCGAGCGCTGTTTCGGAGCACTTTTACGCTCTTGAGCGATCTCTCAAATTCGATCAGTGCGTTGCCGTAGTAGGAATCGTTGCGCCCGCGTTTCTCTCCGGCAGCGCCAGATCCTCGCTTACGGCCTGGGCCACCAGCAGACGGTCGAAGGGATCCTTGTGATGGTCGGGCAGCGAGTAGGTCTTGAGCGCATGGGTCAGGTTGATGGGCAGGACCTGAAAGCCGTTCATGGCCACCTGTTCCGCCACCCCCAAAGGGGCGTTTCAAAACTTGCGCGCATCGGCCAGAACTCGTTCTTTAAACCTGTAATCACCAGGGGACGAGGTGTTCCCAGCACCGACGCCAACCGGCCACAATCGAACCGGCCGATCCCGCCCCAACTATGATGGGATCGCACTTCACGGCCTTTGACGCACTGCGTCCCTCACTGCTCGCTCTTGCCTTGGAACGCGGGCATGATTTCATCCACCCACATCTCGTAGGCTTCCTGACCGAAGATCGCTGCGGTGAAAAAGGTCAGACCGAACTCCTCGATCCGCGACTGCAGTTCGCGCTTCACCTCGTCGGGCGTTCCAATCAGCAGTCCCGGCGAGTTGCGCACCGCCTCCTCGCTGGGAAATCCCATTTGCGCGGCGCTTTGGCGCACCATCGCGTCGGCCTGGCTCTTATCCCGCGCCATGCGGACGAAGACCAGTGACGCCAGTTCGATCGAATCGGGGTCGCGTCCGGCGGCGCGGGTCAGATCGCGCAGTTGGCCGATCCGGCGCTTGAGCACCGCCTTGGTGAATTTGACTGCCGCGGTCGGGTCCTGGACCGAATCCTTGTCGTGGTAGATGGGCGCGGTCAGCAGCGCTATATCGGCGTGGCGGGCGGCGATTTCAAGCAGCTTCGGCCCCGAGCCTCCAAGCATCAGCGGCGGATAGGGTTTCTGCACCGGACGCGGATTGTTATAGGCGTTTTTAATCGAGAAGAAGCGCCCCTGATAAGTCGGTTCATCCTGCGTCCACATCGCCTTGAGCACCTGGATTCCGTCTTCGAGCTGGTCCAGGCGCTCGGTGGTGGATGGATACCGGTAGCCGTGCGCCTCGTATTCGGTGCGTTGCCATCCGGAGCCGAGTCCCATGATAAAGCGGCCGTTGCTGATGCAGTCCAGGGTCGAGGCGGTTTTGGCCAGCAGGGCGGGATTGCGAAAGGACATCGCGACCACGGCGGGCGCCAGCCGGATCCTGGTCGTGATTGCGGCGATTGCGCTCAGCGTGGTGAATGATTCCAGTTGCGGGTCGCGCTCGCCCATCGGCGAATAAAGGTGATCGTTGATCGAGAGCGAATAAAAGCCCTGACGCTCGGCTCGCTGCGCAACTCGCCGGGCGCGGGCGAAATCGCCGGTGGGCAGATAAAGTCCGAATTTGATTTGGCGCATCGATGTTTAGTCTCCGCTGGCCTCAGCGCGAGAGTCACGCATCGGACGGGGGAATTCAAGAGACGCGAGCGCGGCAGGATCAAGGTGCCAGGGACCTGCAGAGCGTGCCGTTTCGTGGAGAGATTCCGGTCAAGGCCTCCGGCGCCAAAAAAATGGGCGCGGTTCTCCTCCCTTTCAGCCATTTGAAGGCGAGGAAACTGCCACGAGATGGCGAAGGTCAGGCCTGCGCTTTATTTTTTCGGTTGCCAGCGCAGGATTGGATGGCGGGCGGCCATGGCCTCGTCGATGCGTTTTAACGCCAGCGTGTGCGGGGCGTCTTTGAGCAACTGCGGATCTTCGAGCGCCTCGGCGTGGATTTGTTCCATCGCGGCGACGAACTCGTCCAGGTGCTGGCGGCTTTCGGTTTCCGTTGGTTCGATCATCAAGGCGCCGTGCACGACCAGTGGGAAATAGATGGTCGGGGGATGGATGCCGAAATCGAGCAGCCGCTTGGCAATGTCCAGCGTGGTGACGCCCTTTTTTTCCAATTCATGAGTCAGCACGCATTCATGCATGACCGGCTCATCGGTGGCGCTGGGATAATGTTCGCGCAGGCGTTCGCGGACGTAGTTGGCGGCCAGGATGGCGCGGCGGCTGACCTGCTCCAGACCGTCCGCGCCCAATGCGAGGATATAGGCGTACGCGCGCACCAGCATCCCGAAATTGCCGTAAAACGATCGCAGTTTGCCGATCGAATGGGGCCGGTTGGTGTCCAGATACCATCCCTGCGGACCTTTTGCGACGCGGGGGAGCGGAAGAAACGGCTCCAAATGCTGTTTGACGCCGATTGGGCCGGCGCCCGGACCCCCGCCGCCATGCGGTGTCGAGAAGGTCTTGTGCAGATTGAACTGCACCACATCGGCGCCCATGTCCCCCGGTTTAGCGACACCGAGCAGAGCGTTGAAATTGGCGCCGTCAAGGTAAAGCATCGCCCCGTGTTCGTGGAGCACGTCGGCGATTTCGCGGATTTCCGTTTCGAAGATACCCAACGTACTCGGATTGGTCACCATCAGGGCGGCAACATCGTCGCTCATCAGGCGGCGGATCTCAGCCGCTTCGAGCAGACCTTTTTTTCCTGAACGCGCGACGATTACGTCAAAGCCGGCGAGCGCCGAACTCGCCGGGTTGGTGCCGTGAGCGGTGTCGGGAATGATCACCTTGTGGCGCGGATGGCCGCGTTGCTGGTGCCAGGCGCGGATGATGAGCAAACCCGACAATTCGCCCTGCGCGCCTGCCGCCGGATGCAGCGATACGGCGTCCATCCCACTGATTTCCATCAGCGCCCGCTCCAGTTCCGCGATTAACTCCAGCGCGCCTTGCGCGAGATGGGCGGGGGTATGTGGATGCAGAGCGGCGAAGCCGGGCAGCCCCGCGCATTCGTCGTTCAGCACCGGGTTGTACTTCATGGTACAGGAGCCGAGCGGATAGAATTGCAGCGCCTGGGCGAAGTTGAGTTGCGACAGCCGCAGGAAATGGCGCAGCACCTGCGGCTCGCTCACCTCGGGCATCCCGGGCAAGCTGTCGCGGCACAGTTGCGGGCCAATCAAATCCGCGGCCGGGCGGCTGCCAAACTCGCGCGGCGCCAGATCGATGCCGCGCCGTCCGGGAACCGACTCCTCGAAAATCAACGGCACCAGCGGATGGGGGACGTTGGGGTCAGGTTGATTTTTGTGCGACTGTACGGATGCCATCCCGATCCGCCTGATTTTGCCCGCCCCCGCCATCCTCAAACTCCTTTGCTCAACGCTTCACAGAGCAGATCGATATCTGCCGGCTGGTTCATCTCGGTCGCACAAATCACAATCGTACCGTCAAGTTCGGGGTAATCGGGTCCGAGCGGGAGACCGGCCAGAACGCCGTTACGTTCGGCCGCCTGCAAAGCTGAGGGAACATCACCGAGATCGACCACAAACTCGTTGAAGAAAGGCCCGGAGAAACGGCGCTTGATGCCGGCGGACGCCAGCCGATCGGCGGCATAATGGGCGATCTCAACATTGTGCTCGGCCAGTTCGCGCAAGCCCCGCGCGCCCATCAGCGACAGGTAAACCGTGACCGCCAGCGCGCACAGCGAATGATTGGTGCAGATGTTTGAGGTCGCGCGCTCACGCCGGATGTGCTGCTCGCGCGTAGCCAGCGTCAGGCAAAAGGCGCGCCGGCCTTCGCGATCGCGGGTCTCGCCCACCAGCCGTCCGGGCATCTGGCGGACGTGCGCCAGGCGGCCGGCGAAAAAGCCGACGCCCGGGCCGCCGAATTGAGGAGGCAGGCCGAAACTCTGGCCCTCGCCGACGGCAATATCGGCGCCGATTTCTCCCGGCGCTTTAAGCAGTCCCAATGCCAGGGGCTCGGCCGTCGCGCTGATTGACAAGCCGCCTGCCTGATGCGCGATCTCGCTGACCGCCCCCAGCGGCTCGACAATTCCGAACATGTTTGGATAGCCTACCAGCGTGCACAGCAAGCGATCACCGGCGACCGCGCGAAGCGAATCGATCGCGATGGTTCCGACGTTCGGATCGAACGGTATTTCCTCGATCTCGAGGTGCGACAAGGCGCTGAGATAGGTGCGGACCGCCAGCCTGTAATCGGGCCACAACCCACGCGAGAGCGCCACCACGTTGCGGCGCGGCAGGATCCGATGGGCCATCAGCACGGCTTCGGCCGCCGCGGAGGCCCCGTCATACATGCTGGCGTTGGCGACTTCCAGCCCGGTCAACTGCGTAATCAGGGTCTGGAATTCGAAGATCGCCTGCAGCGTGCCCTGGCTCGCTTCGGGCTGGTAAGGCGTGTAGGAGGTTGCGAACTCCGAGCGCGCCACGATGGCCCGGACTGCGGCTGGGACATAATGGCGGTAGTAGCCGGCGCCCAAAAAGCTGCGAAAATCGGTGGCTCCGCGATTGCGCGCCGCCAGCGATTGCATCTCCGCCGCCACCTGCGCCTCGGTCATTCCAGGCGCCAGCTTGATGGTGGCGCGCGCGCGCAACGGTGCAGGAACGTGCGCAATCAAATCGTCGATCGACGGGACGCCGATCGTGGTCAGCATATCGGCGATTTCAGCATCGGTTTGCGGTAAAAATCTCATCTCTTTAATTGAAGTTTATACTTTTGAGCCTGCTCCTGCCGACTACCGGTCAACGGGAGCGCCGGTAAAAAGGCAGGGCAACCACCTCAGCGGCGACCCTGCGGCCCCGAATCACGACCTCGACCATCTCTCCCGGCGAGATGCCCGCGTCGGTCACGTATGCCATCGCCAGCGGACGATCGAAGCTTGGGGCGAAGCTGCCGCTGGTTACCACTCCGACCCTTACGCCGTTGCGGATGAGTTCGTAGCCTTGACGCGCGATGCTTCGACGGTCCACCGTCCGAATCCCGATTAGCCGTTTCCTCAAACCCGACGCCTGTTCATCAGCCAGAGCTTTGGAGCCGGCGAACTCCCGTCCAAACCTGACGAACGCGCCCAGTCCAGCCTCCAACGGCGTGGTCTGGCGGTCGAGTTCATGGCCGTAAAGCGGCAGTCCAGCCTCCATCCGCAAGGTATCGCGCGCTCCCAGGCCGCAGGGAAGCAGGCCCTGATCGCGCCCGGCTTCGAGCATCGCGTCGAACAGGGCGGCGGCTGCGGAGACATGCGTGAACAGCTCAAAGCCGTCTTCTCCCGTATATCCGGTGCGCGCGATCAGGCATTCGATGCCGGCTACGGCGGCTTTGGCCACATAAAATCGCCTGATCGAGCCTAACTCAATGGTTGTCACGGTCTGGAGAATTCTGAGCGCCGCCGGACCCTGGATTGCGATCAGGGCGGTCTCGGCGCTGATGTCGCGGAAATTGGCTCCTCCCCGGTTGAGCTCCAGCAGCCGTTCGCGATCCGCCTGGATATTTGCGGCGTTGACGCAAAGCATGTAGCGCTGCGCTTCAAGCCGGTAAACTATCAGGTCGTCGATGGTGCCGCCGTCCTCCTGGCACATCAGCGTGTACTGCGCCTGACCATCAAGCACCAGGCGGGCGGCCGAGTTGGTCAGCGCGCGTTCGAGCAGATCCAGCGCCTGGGGACCGGCCAGTTCGAACTCACCCATGTGACTCAAATCGAACAGACCGGCGGCGGTCCGCACCGCCCGATGCTCCTGGATAATGCCCTGGTAGCTTACCGGCATCTCGAAGCCGGCGAACTCGGTCATCCGGGCACGCAGCCTGACGTGTACCGGATACAAAACGGTGCGCATGGGACTCAAAGGAATCAGCCAACCTGCATCAACTTAGCAGAGCCGGCAGGCGGGAAGAACCGGCGGTCGTCAAAAGATGTCAACAACATGTCAAGAGCGGCAATATTTTCACTGCCGGCGTCGTTCGAAGCCTCCGATCACGTGCTATGATGGTTGTTTCCTATGGCAGCCATAATAATGGACGGCAGGGCCGTCAGCGCCGAACTGATGCCGGAATTGCGCCGGCACGCCGCCGAACTTTCCCGCCACGGAATCTCGCCCGGATTGGCGGCGGTGCTGGTGGGAGATGATCCCGCCTCGCGGCAGTATGTACGCAACAAACAGCGCTATTCGGCGCAACTTGGCTTTACCAGCCGATTGGTCGAAGTCGAAGCCAGGACGGCGAGCACCGAGCGTCTGCTGGAGATCATTGAGAGACTCAATCGCGACCCCGCGATTGCCGGGATTCTTCTCCAACTGCCCTTACCCGAGCAAATTGACAGGTTCAAACTGTTCGACGCGATCGCTCCCCTCAAGGACGTTGACGGCGTCTGCAAGACCAGCGTTGCGGGATTTTACCGTGCGCAGTGGGGTAACTTCATTCCCTGCACCCCGCGCGGCATTTTGACCCTGCTTACCTATTATCGAGTGCCGGTGGACGGCGCCCGCGCCACGGTGATCGGCCGCAGCGATATTGCGGGCAAGCCGCTGGCGCTGATTCTTGGCGGCCGGATGTGCAATGCGACGGTCACCTGGTGCCATCGTCACACCCGGCAATTGGAACAGATCTGTCGCGAGGCGGATCTGCTGGTCAGTTGTGTGGGCGCCGACGTGGGCCGCAAGTTCCTGATCACGGCCGACATGGTCAAGCCCGGCGCCTGCGTTATCGACGTCGGGTTCCGGCGCGTCGGTCCTGGACGATTCGTCGGCGATGTCGATTTTGAGGCGGTCAAGGAGGTCGCCGGCTGGGTGACGATCAATCCGGGTGGCACCGGCCCGATGACGGTGCTGGCCCTGATGCAAAACCTGATCGATGCCGCCCGCTACCAGCTAGGCCTCGATCGCGCCCATTATTCCATCGAGTAGCGCCAGGATTGTGACACCGCGCGCTCTGGAGTCAGTCGTTGGCTCATGCTAGGAAACTCCGAGCTAAAACTCCAATTTCAACCAACCCCCGAGCGTCTCAATTGACACCGCAATCACCGAGGCGGAACGGCCCGCCTGAATTTTCCAAGACAAATCCGGATGAACAAGAGCGTTTTCGGCAGTCCTGAACAGCAGCAAAAAGCTTCGGACAAGGGCGAAGATCAGGCGGGGAATAAACGCACGTTCACCCATCTGCTGATCGGTCCGCCACGCGATATCCGCGACCCCAACGTCTTTCACCGGCTTTCGCTTATTGCGTTTTTGGCCTGGGTCGGTCTGGGTTCGGACGGCCTGAGTTCATCATGCTACGGACCTGAGGAAGCTTTCCTCGCCCTCGGCCATCATCAGTACCTGGCGGTTTTCCTCGCTCTGCTGATGGCCCTGACGGTTTTCGTAATTTCAGCCTCTTACTCGCAGACCATCGATTTGTTCCCCACCGGCGGCGGCGGTTATCTCGTGGCCAGCCGGCTTTTGGGCAGCTATCCGGGGCTGATTTCCGGAAGCGCGTTGGTGGTCGACTACGTCCTGACGGTGTCCATTTCGATAGCCAGCGGCGCGGACGCGGTCTTCAGTTTTCTTCCGGTTCATTGGTACCACTTCAAACTGCTCTTCTGCATCGCCATTGTCGTGTTGATGGTGGGGATGAATTTGCGGGGCATCAAGGAATCGGTGATGGCGCTGTTGCCGATTTTCCTGGCGTTCGTTTTAGTCCACGTATTCATTATCACTTACGCTTTCATCACCCAGGCCGCCAAGGTGCCGGTGGTTGTCCACGACGCGGTGACGCAGGTGCGCCAGGGCGTCGCGGTGCTGGGCGCGATACCCCTGATGGTCATTTTTCTGCGCGCTTACAGCCTGGGTGGCGGCACCTATACCGGTATCGAGGCGGTCAGCAACGGACTGCCGATCCTGCGCGAACCCCGCACCACAACCGGCAAGCGCACGATGCTTTACATGGCGGTGTCGCTGGCCTTCATCGCAGGCGGGATTCTGTTTGGTTATCTGCTGCTGAACGTCTCGCAGGAGCATGGCAAGACGCTCAACGCGGTGCTCTTCTACAAGCTGGCAGGTTCGTGGACGCTCGCCGGGTTTCCCGCCGGCGGGGTGTTCATCACCTTCGCCCTGCTGACCGAAGGGGCGCTGCTGTTCGTCGCCGCCCAGACCGGCTTCATCGACGGCCCGCGGGTCCTTGCGACGATGGCGCACGATCGGTGGCTGCCGCGGCGCTTTTCCTACCTGAGTACCCGGCTGGTGACCCAGGACGGGGTGCTGGCGATGGGGCTGTCCGCCTTCATTATCCTGCTCATCACCAAAGCCAAGGTCGATATGCTCGTGGTGCTGTACGCGATCAACGTCTTTCTGACCTTCACGCTCTCGCAATTGGGGATGAGCGTGCACTGGCTGCAGAGCCGGCGCAGCGAGCCGCAGTGGATCCGCAAACTGATCATCAACGGTGTCGGATGCCTGTTCACCGCCGCGATCCTGGTTATCACCACTACGCTGAAATTCTGGGAAGGTGGCTGGATTACGGTAATGATGACCGGCGGACTGATTGGATTCTGTATCCTGGTGCGCGACCATTACGCCCGGGTCACCCGCGCGGTCGAGCGCCTGGAAGTGGAATTGGTGCCGCAGCTATTCGCGGCCGATCAGAAGCCGCGGCAGGAATTCGATCCTGATGCTCCTACGGCCGCGATTCTGGTCAATGGGTTCAACGGTTTGGGGCTGGCGACCATCGTGTCCCTGCCCCGTCTGTTCGGCCATCAGTTCCGCAACCTGGTCTTCGTCTCGGTAGGCGAGGTGGACTCCGGCCTGTTCAAAAGCCATGAGGAACTGCAAGCCCTGGAGCAGTCGCTGGTCGATGACCTGGAGGAATACAGGAAATTCGCCGGCAACCTGGGCTTTCATTCCGAAGTCCGCCTCGGGCTGGGCACCGATGTGGTGCTGGAACTCAGGCGGCTGTGCATGCAAGTCGCCCATGAGTATCCCCATTCGGTGTTTTTCGCCGGCAAGCTGGTCTTTGAGCGCGAGCACTTCTTTAACCGCTTTCTGCACAACCAGACCGCGCTGGAAATGCAGAGCTGGCTGCAGTTCAACGGCCTTTCGATGGTAATTCTGCCGGTGCGAGTCAGCGAGGACCTGCTCGCGGCGTAATAAGAGCGGGCGCGCGGGCTTCGCCGCCGATCGACTGCGGGTTGAAGCCAATTCCTGGGTTGCGGTATCGCGGACCCGGGCAATGTAAAGTTGCCGACTGTCGATTTCCGTTTCCGGTCCACGCACGAACCGTACGAATTTAGCGTGCCGCGCGCTCGCCGTTGCTGACAATCGTGGGTTATATTGCGGCGTGGAGTTGAATCGGGTTGCATGAAAAGCGCCGCGCCCACGCAGGAGACCATCGAAGGCGTCATCGATCAGATCCTGTTCGTCAACGACCACAGCGGCTACGTCGTCGCGCGGCTGGAAGTCGAGGACGCGCAGCACCGGCGCGACAGCGTCGCGGTGGTTGGCAATCTGTTTGATCCCCAGGTCGGCGCTGCGGTGCGCCTGCAGGGCAGCTTCGAAACCCATCCGCGCTACGGCCGTCAGTTCCGGGTCGAAAACTGCGAAGTGCTCAAGCCCGCCGGCTTGACGGCGCTGGAACGCTATCTGTCCTCGGGACAGATCAAGGGGGTCGGGCCGGCGCTGGCCCGCCGCATCACCGGCCATTTCGGCGAAGAGTTGTTCGCGGTGCTCGATACCCAGCCGCATCGACTGCGCGAAGTGCGCGGCGTGGGCGCCGCGATCATGCGTCAGATCACGGCGGCCTGGCAGGACCAGTCCGGGTTGCGCGAACTGATGGTCTTTTTGCGCGGCCACGGCATCTCCGCCCATTACGCCCGCCGCATCCATAAGCTTTACGGCACCCGATCGCTCGAGGTTATCCGCAGCGACCCCTACCTGCTGGCGCGCACCGTTCATGGCATCGGTTTTCGCACGGCTGACACGGTGGCCGAACAACTGGGTATTCCGCGCAATTCAATTGCGCGCGCACGCGGCGCGCTCTTGTACCTGCTGGAAAGGATGGCGGAGGACGGCCACGTCTGCGGCCCGCTGGCTCACCTGGAACATCAGTTTCAAACCGCCCTCGAAATGGAATCGGACCTGGCGCAGCAGGCCGTCGCCGAACTGGCCGAGGCCGGGGAAATTGTGGTGGAGGGCAGCGGCGGCGACGCGATGGTTTATCTGCGCCGGCTGCATCAGGCCGAAACCAATGTTGCCAGCCGTCTGCGCGAGTTGAGCCGCGGCCGGACGATGGCCGGGCCCGTCATCGAACATGCGATCGCGGCCTGCGACAAGACGTGGCCATTTCCGCTTTCCAGCGAGCAGAAAACCGCGCTTGGATACGCGCTCAAGAGCAAAGTCGCGGTCATCACCGGCGGTCCGGGGACGGGCAAAACGACATTGTTGCGGTCGCTGCTGATTGTGCTGGACCGCCTCGGTATCAAGCCGACCCTCGCAGCGCCGACCGGGCGCGCGGCGCGGCGCCTGGCCGAAGCTACCGGACGCGAAGCCAAAACCATCCACCGGCTGCTCGAATATTCTCCCGATTCCGGCCAGTTCATCCGCGGCTCGCTCTATCCGCTGCGCTGCGGTTTTTTGATCGTGGACGAAGCCTCGATGATGGATTTGGAACTCGCCTCCAGCCTGCTGTCGGCGCTGATGCCCAACTGTTCGCTGCTGCTGGTCGGTGATCGTAATCAGCTCCCCTCGGTCGGTCCCGGCAGCGTACTCAAGGACGTGATCGCGTCGGGTCGGGCGCCGGTGGTCGAACTGACCCACGTTTACCGCCAGGCCGGGCAGAGCCGAATCGTAACCAATGCCCATCGGATCAATCGCGGCCAGCTTCCGGAAATCACCAACGCGCCCGAGGGCGACTTCTTTTTTATCGAGCGCAATTCGCCTGAAGACGTGGTGAGCACGATCAAGCAGCTGGTTGCCGAGCGGCTGGTGGGGAAATTCGGAATAGACGACCCACGCGATATCCAGGTGCTAAGCCCGATGAATCGAGGGCCGCTGGGCGTCCATCTGCTCAATCGCGAGTTGCAGCAACTGCTCAATCCGCAGGGGCGCCAACTGCGGTTCGGCGAGCGCGAAATTCGCGAAGGCGATCGCGTAATCCAGCTCAGGAACAACTATGACAAGCAGATCTTCAACGGCGATATTGGCCGCGTGGTGCGCGTCGATCCGGCACGGGCGCTGGTCGACGTCGCCTTTGAAGACGGCCACGCCAGCTACGACGCGGCCGACCTGGAGGAACTGGCGCTCGCCTATGCGATTTCGGTGCATAAGAGCCAGGGCAGCCAGTATCCGGCGGTCGTGATGCCGATGCATCAGAGCCATTACCTGATGCTGCGGCGCAACCTTATCTATACGGCGATTACACGGGCGGAGCGAGTATGCGTGCTGGTCGGCACGCGCTCGGCGATGGCGCAGGCGGTGCGCAACGAGGAAGAACGCCGCCGCTTCAGCGGCCTCGCCAACCGCCTGCGCATCGATTGATCCGGCGTCCGCCAAAGCCGGTAAGTCGGCATCGCTCGTGGGATGGCGGCCAAAAAACGTCCGCTCCGGACCGAAGCCGAAAAAAATCGCGGCCCCAGACGCTGAACGCACAATGCCCGGTGCGAAAATGGACCGCCTGCGAAAGAGCGGGAAAAGGTCAGTCGGGCCGAAGCAGCAGGCTGCGGACGAAACGGGGATCGATGGGCGCGGCGAGTTTGAGTTCGGAGAATTCCTCTTCGAGCATGTTGAGGCAGGAGCGGACGAAATCTTCGGTGCGCTTGAGCGTTTGTTGGTCCAGGCGCTTTTCGAGCGTTTCATGGACCATTTGACGGAAGTGTTCGCTCAAACGGCCCGGCATGTCGGAGGTCATCACCGTCTTGCGCACTTCAGGCAGGACCGCGGCCGAAATCGGCGCCGGCCTGAGCGTGGCGCCGAGCGCCTTATTGACCAGCGCGGTCAGCAGAATCTGGCTGAGGCGGATTTCGCGTCCCGCCATTTGAGCCCGGAATTGAGCCGAGGTGATATCGATTTCAAGCAGACCGGCGAACAGCGGCGCCATCGACTCCAACTGCGCCAGGGTGCCGTAAGCGATGTGCAGATCGCGCATCTCCTTGAAATCACGCATCACCACCGACGGCTGGCGATCCAGACCGCCGTAAAAGCGCGGCGCGGTCAGCAGAAATCCCTGCAGGGCTTCCCGATATGGAGAATCGAGGTAGGAAATCGAGCGCACGGCGCGCGGCGCGAAGCCCAGGCTCGCGACCAGCGCTTCGGCGCGTTTGCGCAGATCGATGGTCAGGCTGACGCCCAGGCGCAGCAGCAGCTTGAGATGGGTGTCGCGCAGGTACTCGATTGCGGTCTTGAGGTCGCCACCCGCCAGATGTTCCAGTCCGAGGTTGAGATAATGATGGGTCAGTTCGATCGCCTCGCGCACGGCGTCGGGGTCGCCGAAGTCGGTGGCGCGCGCCACCAGCACCTGGTTGGCCACCAGCGCCATCTCGGTGCGGATCTGCCGCTTGCCCTGCGCCGCAAACCCCGCCGTCAGCGCGGCGTTGAACAGCGATGAATCAGCGCCGGGGGTCATCATCGCCAGGTCAATTTGATCTTCGTTCTCCAGGGCGTCCTCGCGATGGGGCGGGACGCAGGCGCGGCGGATTTCCTCGAAACGTTTGGGGTCGAGGTAGCTGAAAACGCTCTGCGCCTCGAAGAAATCGGGAAAGCCGCGATCGTTGAGGCGCGCGCGGCGGTATTGATACGCCTGTTCCTCCAACTCGGCGTCGACGCCCCAATACACCTCGTCCATCAGACTGCTGAAGTAGTCGTAGTCGCGCTCGAACATCTCTTCGAGAATTTCCTGGAGGAACGGCAGGATATTGTCGTAGCGGATGAACTCGACGGCGTAATGTTCGTCGAACTGGACCACGCGATTGGATGGCACATCGAGCGCGGCCTGCACTTCTTCGAGCCGGTAAACCTTGAGATAGCGGCGCATCAGCAGCGTCACCAGCTCGATATCCAGTTCCATCAGGGCTTCGGCGGCGCGCCGGCGTCCCGCTTCCGACATCGCTTCGATCCATTCGCGGATGCGCGCGAAATTGACCCGGTCCTTGGTCCAGCAATCGAGATCGAACAGTCCCTTGACCTGCTCGGGCGCCGCCATCGAGAGCAGGTCGCCGGCATCGGCGCTGCCAATCTCCTTGAGGGTGTAGAAAAGAGTTTCGGGCGCGAAGGACTGTACCAAACGTTCGGCTTCGGGCGCGGACAAAATCAGGTCGCGCTTCTGACGCGCGGGCAGACCATAGAGAAACTCAAGTTTCTCCTGGAAAGGGAGATGGAGAAATTCGGTTTGGGTCTGCGCGCGCATCCTGTCCTGACTTCCAATAGCTCCCTGGCGGTCTTATCTGCCAGGCTCATTTGGCAAGATACGCTGCCGTTGCAAACGGGATCAAGTCAGCTTTGGAGAGGCAGTCGGCCCAAAGCGGACTTGACAAATATGAATCGATTGGCGTTCCCCGGCATTTCTCATGTTGCGCGCGATCACGCTGGTCAGGCCAGGGGACACGCTGCAGCGCCCAGTGCCTCGATCTCCGGCAAATCGGCTGAAAGCACGAAGCCGGCGCGGACTGCTGCCTGGGCCGACGCGTTGAAACGCGCCAGATAATCGGCGCGTCCTCCCGGATACAACGCGGCAAGCTCGGCGCTGCCCAGAGGGCGGGTGGTACCGAACAGAAAGGCAAACCCGCCACCACCCTGACCCAGACCCGACAGGACCGCTACCGGCGTATCGACCCACGGACTGCGGATACCGCCCCTGGCGTTGCCGATGTCATCGAGGGCGAGGCGCGGCGGCGCTGTCGCGGCAAGTTCCAGGCGCGGCGCGCGCGGCGCCGGCATTGCGTCTTTGACCCATCGATCGAGGGCCTCGAGTGCGGCCTGGCTCACGTAATGGAACTGCGGGCCGGCATTGATCGGCGCGGCGGTCTTGACGCCAAACAATTCGCTCACCGGAGCATTCAATTCGGCGAGCCGCTCGGCGGACAAGCTGCCGTCGTCGAGTTGGGAGGCGATCAGGCCATAAGCGTCGAAATGCGCTGCTCCCGCCACTTCCCATAGACGGATACGTTGGCTATCGGGCTGGCGCGCGCCGATTCCCCCCAGCTTTACCACATCGGTTTCGCTTTGGATGGTCAGGACGGGGACGCGGACATCGTCGCGGATGCGCTCCGCACCGGCAAAAAGCGGCTCGTCGCCGCCGAGGTCGACGCTTCGGCGGCTGCCGAGAAAATCGCCGTCGATCGGAGCACCCAGACCGCCGCGGCCGTGAATCAGAAAGGCGTCGTATAATCGGACTTCGGGATCGATCGCGTTGACGTAGGTGACAAGGAATATAGCCGATTGCGAGGCGCCCACGGCGATTGCCCGTTGAGGCTTGAGCGCTCCCAGCCCGCCGCCGTCGCGCACGGCCCGGCCCGCCTGGGTGAAAATATCAAAGGCGAAGGCGTCGCCTGGATGGGTCAGCGAGGCATAGCGCCGTTTGTTGGCCTGCTTGAGCGGGATACCGGCGCCCAGCGAGGGACCGCCTTGCACGCCCGCGAACTGCGCCGAGACTCCCACCCACGCCATCCCCCCGCGCATGATCTGGCGATGCATCATAAACCAGTCAGGCGCAGCGTCGAGCCCGCCGCTGACGTTGAGCCATTCCAGCACCACCGTGCCGTTGAACCGCGAGGCGGAGTCCGGCCGGCATACCACGATCCGCGTGGTAAACGGCGCGTCGGCGGACGGCTGAGCCTTCCAGCAGCCATCATCGCCGCGCTGACTGGTTAACCTGTATGCTGAGGCCGCGCCCGACAGGAAATACTCCTCGACCGTGTATCCCAACCTGCCGAGGTCATAATTGCCCAACTGAAGCACCGGCGTACCGGCGACCGGACCCTGCAATTGAAGCTGCCTGTTCATGGCGCCTCCACGCGGTAAAGGGTTGGGGAATTCGCGAGGCCCGAACGCGAAACTTTATTCGCGCATCACGTCGAATCTGCCCTGCTCGCCTATGCCGCCGCCCACGTAGCAGGTATAGGCGCCTCTCATCTGGTCGCGCGATATGCTGACGCCGGTGTAGCGGCAATTGGAAACATCCGCAGGGACGAGGACATTGAAGCGGATGTTTTTGCCGTTGGCGTCGCCCGATACAATTTTGCCGCTGTTGTCCGCGTTGCCGTTGCGGCAGATGTAATTACCGATCGCACAGGTATAATGGCCGCTGATTTTCGAGCCGTCCTGAATGATCGTAAAGCTGATGTTGTTGACCGCATTGCAGCGCCCGGGCTCGCGCAGTCCGATACAGGGAAACACGCGAATCGTGCCCTTCCATAAGCCGGTAAAGTCAACCGCCGGTGCGGGTTGAGCGGCGGCCGGCGCCGTTACGCCCAGGTTGACCGCGGCAGTCAGGGTCAGTACGAGCACAAGCAGGGGTCGCATCATAGTCATTTTCCGTTTCTCGAAGCTGGGCCAGCCAGGCAAAAGCGGCGGTGAAGGGTCAAAAACCCTGGGCGGCGAATACTCGATACCATTTTATTCGCAGGCTCATCCGTTCGACCTCGCGATCCAGTTCCTCCAGTTCATTTTTGGCCCGCTGGCAATCATACGGGTCCGGCGCAAAGCCGGTCTGGTGAAGGTTGGCATAAACCGGGTCTCGGAGCAGGGCAGCACAGGAATGATCCGCCTGTTGAGCCTGCCGGCAGGATTGGTTTGGATTGTCGAAGCTGACCGCTGGGGCGGGCGCTGCGGTACAGACCGGCTCGGTTTTGGCGATGCGATAGCAGGGGTTCTCATCGGGGCAACTGCGCCAGATTTTCATAATCAGGTCGCTGCGATGCTGCAATAGCGGGCCGACCGATCCCATCATCGACACGCATCTGGCGGTGATCGGATACGCGACCGGCTGTCCGCAGGCGTCGCTCAATTCCTGGTCGAAACTGGATACCGGCACGCCAACAGGATTGATGGCGGAATGTGAACCGGTACTGCATGAGCCGATCAGGATTGAACAAAGCGCGGCCGCAACGCAGGTCCCTCCCTTTGCGACCGGCCGGATTGAAGGCAATTTCACGGTTTGCACCTTTGCCGTCAAACTGGGCGATAATATCCCGCGCTCGCGCGGGGCCGTCAATGACCGGGTTCGGCGCCCACTGACATCGGCGCCCGCCGCAGCACGAAGTAAAACGGTATCATCGCGATCAGGAACACCGCCAGCATGCGGTAGAGGTCGTTGAAGGCCAGAACCGCCGCCTGGGACTGGATGATGTTATAAATCATCGCCAGCCCCTCTTTATGGCCCATTTGCAGCCGCGTGATGCCAAACTCGGGCGCTCCCGGCATCCGCGGCGCCTGCTCGCTCAACCGCCACGCATCGAAAATCGAGAAATGCTCCGTCAGGCGCGATTGATGGATCTGCTGCTGGTCGATGAACAGCGAGGTCAGAAAGGAGATGCCAATCGCCGCGCCGGTGTTGCGCATCATGTTGAACAGGCTCGACGCATAACCCATCCGCTCGCGCCTCACCGAGGCAAGCGAAATCGCCGATAACTGCGGAAACACCAGTCCCGTACCGATACCCTGGAGGACTACCGGGCCGGTCACTTGCCACATGCTGATCTGCGAATTCCAGTGCGACATCCGCCACAATGCCAGTGCCGTAAGGATAAAGGCGGGTCCGATGAACGTCCGAGTGTTGACTCCACGGCGCGCGAGCTGGCCGACCAGGAGCAGCGAAAAAGCGGTGCCAAAGGCGCGCGGCGCCAATGCCAGTCCGGCTTTCCACGCGGTGTATCCCATGTATTCCTGCAGAAAGATCGGATTGAGCAGGTTTGCTCCGTACTGCGCAAAGCTCAACATGACCGTGAGCATCACGGTGACTGTGAACATCGGATATTTGAAGATGCTCAGGTCCACGACCGGATCGGGAAAAACCAATTCGCGCCACGTGAAAATAATCAGCGCTACCGCACAGGCGGCGGTAGCGTAAGTGACCCACGGGGTCGAGAACCAGTCGGCGCGCTGCCCGCGGTCGGCCACCAGTTGCATCAGGCCCAGCCCGCTGGTGAGGCAGACGATACCGAGGTAGTCCACTTTTCCCCCGCGCCGTACCTTGAGGTACGGAGGGTCATGCAGAAACGTGTAGACCATCAGGGTTGCAATCAACCCGATCGGCACGTTGATATAGAAATTCCAGCGCCACGACCAGTTATCGGTGATCCATCCGCCGACCGTAGGACCCAGCACCGGCGCCACCATCAGGCCCAGCGACCATGTTGCCATCGCGAGTTGCTGCTCCTGGGGCGGGAAGGTTTCCATCATGATGGCCTGCGACGACGGCGCCATCGCGGCCCCCGCAAAACCCTGGATCAAACGGAAGATGACCATCTGGTCCAGCGTTTGGGCGGCTCCGCACATTGCGGAGGCAACGACAAAAGCGCTGACTGAGAGCATGAAATAGCGCTTGCGGCCGAAGCGCGCCGAGATCCATCCGGTCAGCGGGATCATGATTCCATTGGCGACCAGATAGCTGGTCACGACCCAGGTGACCTCGTCGACGCTGGCGGAAAAGCTGCCCTGCATGTGCGGCAGCGAGACGTTGACGATCGAGGAATCGAGAATCTCAAGCACGGTGCCGAGCATTACCGCCAGCGCGATCAGCCATTTGTGCTGCGGATATCTTTCCTCGACCTGAACTGCGGCTGCTGCTTCCACGGGCTTTATCAGCGCGGCATCCATCCACCGCGCGGTCATTTGATTCATATACACGCCGGTTTGCCGCATGCCTATTGCCGCTGATACTTGAGCGGCGGCACCAGCGTGATAGCCTCATCTGATGAGCATCCAGCCCCTTGCCCTGACCGTGGCCGGCACCGATCCCTGCGGCGGGGCCGGCATCCCGGCGGACCTCAAAACCTTCGCCGCGCTGGGCGTGTACGGTTTTTCGGTGGTTACTGTCGTGGTGGCGCAGAACAGCAGTCAGGTTCTGGGTACGGCGGTCGTGGATCGCGAAATGGTGGGACGCCAGATACTGGCCCTGATGGCGCACTCACGGCCGCAGGCGATGAAGACCGGGGCGCTGGGCAATGCTGAAATCGTGGCCGAGGTCGCCAGCGCAATCTCGAGTTTCGGGTTGCCCGCGCCGGTCGTCGACCCTGTGATCCTGTCCAGCGGCGGTGCGCGGTTGCTGGACAAGCAGGGCGAGGACGCGATGCGCAAGCATCTGCTGCCGATCGCCGCGCTGGTTACGCCCAATGTGCCGGAAGCACAGGCACTGAGCGCAATTCAAATCCAAAATGTCGCAGCGATGCGGGAGGCGGCCCGCGTGATTTACAAAATGGGTCCGCGCGCAGTGCTGATCAAGGGCGGCCATCTGGCGGCGCCGCAACTCGCGGTCGATCTTCTGTATGACGGACAACGCTACATCGAGTTGGCGCAGGAACGGATCGAAGGCAGCGGGGCGCACGGCACCGGATGCGCCTTGTCGGCCGCAATCACGGCGTGGCTCGCGCGCGGCGCGGAAATGGAAGATGCGGTGAGAAAGGGCAAGGCATTCGTGACCCGCGCATTGCGCTACGCGTTCCAACTCGGCGCGGGCCGTCCCTTGCTGAACCCGTGGGCCGGCGCGCAGTCGCGCAAAGATAATGGCAGTGATGGCTGAGCAAGGGTTCGGAGCAAAATGCAATCAGGCAATGATTCGCTGCGGATGCGTATAGACATTGAAGCCGCGATCGCGCACGAAGCCGGCCAGGGTCACGCCGATTTCATCGGCCAGTTCGACGGCCAGAGATGACGGGGCGGATACCGCCGCGAGGATCGGGATTGAGGCGGCGGCGGCCTTCTGTACGATTTCGAAACTCAGCCTGCCGCTTACCATCATGATCGAAGAGCTGAGCGGCAACCATCCTTCAATCAGCGCGTGGCCGACCGCCTTGTCCACGGCGTTGTGGCGGCCGACGTCCTCGCGCAGGACGGCAAGTTGGACCCCCTCGGCGTCAGCGGGACGGAAGAGAGCGGCGGCGTGGAGCCCGCCCGTAGTGCTGAAAACCTGCTGCGCCTGACGCATCAGATGGGGCAGTTTGAGAATGGTTTCGGCGCGGAATTTTGCGCCGTCCTTCAGCGGCTCGATGCGGCGTTGGATCGATTCGATGCTGGTTTTGCCGCAGACACCGCAGCTTGATGAAATTGTAAAGTTGCGCTTGAGCCGTTCGCGCAAGCCCGCCGCCGGAACGCACAGGACAATATCGATCGCGTTGGGTTCGGGCTCGCCCCTGCTGTTGGTGACTGCGCGGACTTCGCCCAATTCCTCGATCGAATTGATAAAGCCTTCGGCGAGCAGAAAGCCGGCGGCCAGTTCGCGGTCGTGCCCGGGCGTGCGCATGGTCAGGGTGAAGCGTTTGCCGCCCAGCCTGATCTCCAGCGGTTCCTCGACCGCGAGCGTTTCCACAACCGGATCAAACCCATCCTGACTCAAACGCCACCGAACCGCGGGGCGGTTTTTGATCGATAAGTCCGCCATGGTGGCTCAGATGGAGCTGCGCTCAGTCGTCGCCGGGCACTTCGGCGGCAATCTGCTGCGGCATTTCCAGGGCCCGCACGGCGTCGCGCACAATCGGCTTGAGATCCGCACCGCCGCTGCGCTCCACGTAGTCGATAATCTGCCGGCGCATCCGCGGATCCCACGAGTTTTTCAGATGGACCGCGATCGATTGGACCGTCTCGTCGCGGTTGGGATATGCGGCGAAGAAATCGCCGATCTGATTGGCCATCTTCACCAGATGCTTGATATCCACGGCTGGCACCTATTTGGCTGCTGCGAGCTGCGCCGGGATGGGCTGACGGCCTTTCGGAACCCGTCCCGCCGGCAAGGGCATCACCTGCACGGCGGTGACCTTATATTCGGGGCAATTCGTGGCCCAGTCGGAATTCTCCGTCGTGACCACGTTGGTTCCGGTTTCCGGATGATGGAATGTGGTGTACACGACGCCCGGCGCGACCCGCTCGGTGACTAGCGCGCGCAAGGTGATCGCCCCGGCGCGGCTGCTTACCGACACCCAGTCGCCGTCGCGAATACCGCGCTGTTCGGCGTCATGCGGATGGATCTCCAGGCGGTCCTCGCTATGCCAGAGCACGTTGGCGGTGCGCCGCGTCTGCGTGCCGACGTTGTACTGCGTCAGCACCCGGCCGGTGGTCAGCAATAGCGGATAGCGCGGACCCGTGCGCTCGTCGGTCGGCACATATTCGGTGAGGGTGAACTTGCCCTTGCCGCGCACGAATTTGCCGACGTGCATCACCGGCGTGCCCTGCGGCGCGGCGTCGTTGCAGGGCCATTGTACGCTGCCCAGGCGCTCCAGCTTGTCGTAGCTGACGCCGGCGAACGTCGGCGTCAAGCGCGCAATCTCATCCATGATCTCTGAGGGATGCCGGTACTGCATCGGGTAGCCCAGCGCGTTGCTCAGCGCGGCGGTGATTTCCCAGTCCTCCTTGCCGGCCAGCGGCGGGATTGCCTTGCGCACCAGTGAGATTCGCCGCTCCGAGTTGGTAAACGTGCCGTTCTTTTCCAGGAAAGACGACCCCGGCAGGAAGACGTGCGCGTACTTCGCCGTCTCGTTCATGAAGATGTCCTGGACGACGACGAACTCCATCGCGCGCAGCGCCGCAATCACATGACTGCTGTTGGGATCAGATTGCGCGATATCCTCGCCTTCCACGTACAATGCTTTGAAACTGCCGTCGAGCGCCGCGTCGAACATGTTGGGGATACGCAGGCCGGGCTCGGGGTCGAGTTTGACGCCCCACTCCCTTTCGAACATTTCGCGCACCACGGGGTCAGAGATATGGCGATAGCCGGTCAGCTCGTGCGGAAAGGAACCCATGTCGCACGAGCCCTGGACGTTGTTCTGGCCGCGCAATGGATTTACGCCGACACCGTCTCGTCCCAGATTGCCGGTCGCCATCGCCAGATTCGCCATCCCCAGCACCATCGTGCTGCCCTGGCTGTGTTCGGTCACGCCAAGACCATAGTAGATGACAGCGTTGCCGGCGCTGGCGTAAAGCCGCGCGGCGCCGCGGATGTCGCGCGCGGGCACGCCGATAATCTCCGCCACCGCTTCGGGTGAATTGTGCGGCTGCGTGATGAAGCTCTTCCACAATTCGAAATCGGGTCCCTCGCAGCGCTCGCGCACGAACTCCTCGTCCACCAGACCTTCGGTCACAACCACATGCGCCATCGCATTGATCAGCGCGACGTTGCCGCCGGGGCGCACCGGCAGATGGTAAGCGGCGGCGATATGCGGGCTTTTGACCAGTTCGATCCTTCTCGGATCCACCACGATCAGTTGCGCGCCCTGACGCAGACGCCGCTTCATGATCGAGGCGAACACCGGATGGGCCTCGGTCGGATTAGCTCCGATCACCATCACCACGTCGGCTTTGAGCACCGAGTCGAAATCCTGGGTGCCCGCTGACGTGCCGAACGCGGTCTTGAGTCCGTAGCCGGTCGGCGAATGACACACGCGGGCGCAGGTATCGACGTTGTTGGTACCCAGCGCGGCGCGCATCATCTTCTGCACCAGGTAAGTTTCCTCGTTGGTGCATCGCGAGGACGTGATGCCGCCGACGGCGCCGCGTCCGTATTTGCGCTGGACGCGTTTAATCCCGGCCGCAGCGCGCGCGATCGCCTCCTCCCATGAAGCCTCGCGCCACGGCTCCTCGATACTGTCGCGCACCATCGGCTTGAGCACGCGATCGGGATGGGTCGCGTAGCCCCATGCGAAGCGCCCCTTGACGCAGGAATGCCCGTGATTGGGCATCCCGTCCTTGTTGGGGACCATCCGCACCACTTCGTTGCCCTTCATTTCCGCCTTGAACGAGCATCCGACGCCGCAGTAGCCGCAGGTTGTGACGATACTGTGCTCGGCCTGGCCCTTTTCGATCAGCGATTTTTCCGTCAGCGTGGCGGTGGGACAGGCCTGCACGCAGGCGCCGCACGACACGCATTCCGAATCCATGAACGGCCCGTTTTGCCCGGGCGAAATCACGGAGCCGAATCCGCGCCCATCGATCGTCAGCGCGAAGGTCCCCTGGATCTCCTCGCACGCGCGCACGCATCGCGCGCAGACGATGCACTTGGATGGATCGAATGTGAAATACGGATTGGATTCGTCTTTGGGGGCATCCAGATGGTTGCTGCCGTCGTAACCGTAACGGACCTGGCGCAGGCCGACGACCCCGGCCATGTCCTGCAATTCGCAGTTGCCGTTGGCGGGGCAGGTGAGGCAATCCAGCGGATGGTCGGAGATATAGAGTTCCATCACGTTGCGCCGCAAATCGGCTACGCGCGGCGTCTGGGTGCGGACCTTCATGCCCGGTTCGACCGGCGTGGTGCAGGAAGCCGGATAACCTTTGCGCCCTTCGATTTCGACCAGGCACAGGCGGCACGAGCCGTACGGCTCCAGCGAATCGGTCGCGCACAGCTTGGGAACGCTCACTCCCAGCATCGCGGCGGCCCGCATCACTGAGGTGCCCGCCGGCGCGCTGACGGGTCTGCCGTCGATCTCCAGTTCGACCATCCCGCTCGCATTGCGGGGCGGTGTTCCGTAGTCCTTGTCGCTGATCGATAACACGGCTTTACTCCGTTATGTTCTCAAGTAAAAAGCCTGCTGCCCATCCGGGGTTCAGGTTATTCCGATACCCGGAAATCGGCAAGGCAAGCCTGGCTTGGGATGGGGGCAGGCCAACGCTGCGCTTTTGAATTTTGCTGGTAGGGCGGGCCGCCGCGCCCGCGATGATGCGCGGATCTGCCCCGCCACCTTTTTCCTGCTGAGGCCTCGCTCCGAGGGGAGAGGCCTCAGATTGCGCGCAGTGCGATGGCGGCGTCGGTTTTGACCGGGTGCAGCGATCCGCCGTTATCTTCAAAGCAGATCGCCACGGTGCGGATTTCCATTTCGGCGGCGCGGATGATTCGAATCGCGATCTCGCCGCGGTTGGCGATCAGGATGCTTTTGGGAATCATCGTCGGGCGGGCGTTTGCGCCGCCGCTCCACAGCCGAGCAGGCGCTCAACTTCATCGGCCGAAAAACCCCAGTCGCGCAATGCCGAAGCGGTATCTGCTCCGGGAGCTGAGGGCGGACGCTGGATTGCGCCGGGCGTGCGCGAAAACCGCGGCGCGGGCGCGGGCTGCACGACGCCGTTCTGGTTGACGAAGGTCCCGCGATGGCGGTTGTGCGGGTGCTCCGGCGCCTCGACCATCGACAGCACCGGCGCGAAGCAAACCTCGCTGCCCTCCATGATCTGACACCATTGCGCGCGGGTTTTCGTGCGGAAAATTGCGGCGAATCGCTGCTTCATCATCGGCCACGACGAACTGTCGTGTTGCCCGGGCAAATCTTCGTCTTCCAGCCCGGTCAGCCGCAGCAATTCGCGGTAAAACTTGGGCTCCAGCGATCCGACGCAGACGTACTTGCCGTCGCTGGTTTCATATACTTCGTAAAACGGCGCGCCGCTGTCGAGCAGGTTGGCGCCCCGCCGGTCGGCCCATCTTCCCGCCGCATGCAGACCGAACATCAGCGTCATCAGCGACGCCGCGCCATCCACCATCGCCGCATCCACCACTTGCCCCTGCCCCGACCGCTCCCGCTCCAGCAGCGCCGATACGACGCCGAGGGCAAGATAAAGCGCACCGCCCCCGAAATCGCCGACCAGATTAAGCGGCGGCAGCGGCGGTTCGCCCGCGCGTCCGATGGCATGGAGCACGCCCGCCAGCCCGATATAGTTGATGTCGTGACCCGAAGCATGCGCCAGCGGCCCGTCCTGGCCCCATCCGGTCATCCGTCCGTAAACCAGGCGCGGATTGCGCGCCAGGCAAACGTCGGGACCCAGTCCCAGCCGTTCCATCACGCCGGGCCGGAAGCCTTCGATCAGGGCGTCGGCTTTTTCCACCATGCGCAAGACCGTTGTGACGGCCTCGGCCTGCTTCAAGTCCAGCGCCACCGACCGGCGCCCGCGCCGCAGCAAGTCATATTCAGGCTTGACTGGGATGCCGAGGCCGGCATCGGCAACCCGGTCGATCACCACGATGTCGGCGCCCATGTCCGCCAGCAACATCGCGCACATCGGCGCGGGTCCGATCCCCGCCATCTCCACGATTCTGTAACCCGACAGAGGTCCCATGCCGCTAATATGTACGACCGGCGTCAGGGTGAAAAGCGGATTGCGGCGGCGATCAGGTTTGCGGCAGAGAAGTAAGAAAAAGACCGCAACCGCTCCGCGCTGGATTCGTTGCGGAAGTCAGTTGTTAACTGCGCACTTCTGGCAGACGACGCCAAAATCGCCGCCGGGGGCGCCGTGGTTCTGATGGATGTACACCAGGAACATCAGGGAGAGCAGGAATTCCAGAACGCACAGCGTCGCCAGTATCCGGCGCCCGCCAATCCCAACCGCAAAAGGCCCTGCTCCTTTGAGCACGGTGCGCGCCAACCAAATGAAAATCAGCGGAAATGTGACGATCAGGTAATGGATATGTCCTGGCAGTCCGCTGAAGGTCATCAAGCCGCCGAAGCCAAATAGAGCGGCCTGCTGGGTGAACACGGTCTGCGATTCGCGGCCGGTCAGGAACACTCGCCAGTTGGCCCGGTCGTTCCATAACCGGATTACGCCAACGGACAGGATTGCGCAGCCCATTGCCAGCAATAGCAAGTGGAGCAAGGCCACGCCGAAAGTGGGTACGCCGTCGAGCAGTGGATATTTGAGAAATGGGTAGAAATCGCGGCCCAGGGGATCATGCAGATTGACGCCGAAGGGGATCGAAAACCAGGCGGTGTAAAAGCGCGGATCCAGAACATTGTGCCAGCGGCTGTGCGGCATCCCGCCCTGCATGGTTTGGTGCGCCATGTAGTCGATCCACGGGAGCATCGGCAGCGTGCCGACAGCGCTGCCGGCCAACCATGACTTCCAGGCCACGCGCTGCCGATCGAACAGCCAGGCCCAAAGCGCCAGGCCGCCGGCGAAAAAGAATCCGCTGCCCTGGATTTGCCCCAGCAGCGCACCGATCAGTCCCCATGCAAAGGCGGGCCACGGGCGCGCGCGCCGCCACCAGGCGGCGAGGAAAATCAGCGTGAAGATCGGAAAAATCGAGGGCTGCCAAATCTTGCGCTCCAGCCATACGCAAACCGGATTGACCGCCTCCAATGCCGCCGCCCACAACCACAGTTCGCGTTCCGCGGGCGCCACTACGAGATAAGCAAACGGCACCAGCAGGATTATCGCGATGCTGTTGAGGCACTTGATTGCCAGCCCCAGACCGATGGGAGTCGCCACGCCGGCGATTCTTGCCAATCCGATTACCGCCCATACGCTCATGCCGGGCGCCAGGATCTGCACGCTGCTCGGCAATCCCAACCATGGCCAAGGGGCGGTGCGGCCGGCCTGTTGCGTCAGATTGAACAGCCAGAGCTGATCGTTGCGGTACTCGATATCGCCGGGCCAGATCAGCCGCAGAAACACTCCGCCGGCCAGCGCGACGATGAGCCCGGTGGCCAATAAGGGAAAGGCTTTTTCGCGCCGCCGCGCCGCCGATTCGACCTTAAGCCTGGCGGATTCCATGAGGAAGAGTTGGAAGGTGTGCGAGTCCCAGGCGTGGAAGACGCCAGGCGGCCCAGCTCGCCAGCGCCAGCCCCTGAAGCGGCAGGCACAGAAAGACGAAACGCGAGGACCACGGCCCCTGCCACCAAAAAAAGACGGCAAACACCAGACCCCATCCGCTGAGAATCAGGAAGTCGGGCCAGTACTCGGGCTGTTCTTTGAGAAATCGCGCCAGCACGTAATAGCCGGGTGCCAGCAACGGCACGAACCATCGGATTGAACAACACAGACCCGAGTAATTGCTGGAAAACAGCGAATATAAAATCCACGTTCCGCCGGCGTAGCATCCGGCGAAAACCAACTCCGGCAAATCCCCATCGGCGTTCCTCAGCATCAGGCAGATCGCGACGAGGGCAAGATAAAGCGTGAGATTGTGGCCGATAAAACCGCGCGGCCCGAACAGCATCCCCAGGGCGTAGCCGGCGGTCTTGAATATCGAACGATGGATAAAGATACCGGTCATGTCGCCCGAACTGAACGCCGAGCCGGGGAACGCGTCGAACGCGCGCACGCTGTTGAGCGGCCGCACCGTATGGCCGAGCGCAAAAGTGAGGGCATGATGCGCTGCCACCCACGGCGCCGCGGCCGCCGTAAACAGGCTCAGCCGCCCCAGGCTTCGGGTGCGGTAGATAGTCCAGATCAGCGCCGCCGCCAGCAGGACCATCCCGCTGCCCTGCTCCATGGCATACCCCAATCCACTTAAGGCGCCGATCAGGAAAAGCGGCTCATTTCCGGTCCTGCCGCTGCGCCGGGCGCCGAGAAAACGCAATATGTTGAGTATCACGCCGCTCGCCACAGCCAGCAGGATGATGTGATTATTAACGGCCTGCACATACGCGATCGCCACCGTGGTCAGCGCGGCACTGCCCGCAAGCGTCGCCGAGTGCCTCCAGTCAAGGCCCACCTCAAGCCCGATTCTGAAGATGCACCAAATGGCGAGCGCGTAGGCGAGCCCCGAAGTCAGCACGGTCATCAGATAGCAGAAAAGACGCGGGCTTTGCCGGGCGTCCAGTCCGATCGCGAGCTTCGCGCCGGCGTACAGCGCTGCCATCAGCAGGGCCTGCACTGGCGGTTTGCTGGAATAGATGCGGCCGTTGATGCGGACCACGTCGCGCGTACCGTAACGGTTGAGAGTCGGCTCGTTGCCGTAGGGAGAGGCGCCGGGACGGCGCGGGACGTGGACGAAAATCGAGCGGTCGATTTGGAAGGTGTGGTAATCGACCAGACTTTCAACGGCGGCCAGGCGGCTGCCGTCGTTCCAACTGCCGGCATAATCGCGCGCCGACGCCAGCGCCAGGAGGGATGCGGCTAGCAAAACCAGAAGCCCAATCAGGCGGGGAGGATTGTTAGCCGGACTTGCCAAGTTTCCATCCAAGCAAGCCTAGTCTAGCCCGCAAGCGTTACGATGCAACCGGATGATTGCGCCGGATTTTGGCCCCAAGCGCTCTTGCCGTCGGCGCGCGGCTCCTGCGATAATTCAGTACAATCTGGATGGCCACGCGTCCGGGCGCGCAGGGGTGCGGGTTTCAGGACGCGAGAGCGAAAGCCGGGCTCGCGATGCAGGAACGAAGTTGTGCGCTCGTGGTTATTGGCAACGAGATCCTCTCGGGCAAAATCCACGATACCAACACTTATTTTGCCGCTCGCGAACTGCGCGCCATCGGCGTGGCGTTAAAGCGCATCGTGGTGGTTCCGGACGAGCTCGAGGCGATTGCCGAGGAGGTGCGCTACTGCTCGCAGCGCTTCGATTTCGTCATTACTTCGGGCGGGGTCGGTCCTACTCACGACGACATTACAGTCGCCGGGGTTGCGGCGGCTCTGCATCGGCCCGTGGTAATACATCCGCAACTCGAAGCGCTGATCCGGGAGCATTTCGGCGATCGACCCAACAAGGCCGGACTCAAGATGGCGGAAGTTCCCCAGGGCGCGGTGCTGATCGAGGGTGGGCCGATGATATTTCCGACCGTGCAGATTGAAAATATTTACATGCTTCCCGGCATCCCGCAGTTGTTCGAAGGCAAGCTGGCAGCGCTCAAGTCCCGCTTTGCCAGCGACCCCTATTTTATGCACGCGATTTACACCAGCGCCGGCGAAGGAAGAATTGCCGCCCTGCTCGACGCCTGCCTCGAGCGTTTTCCCAAGTTGTTGCTGGGCTCCTACCCGCGAATTGGAGACGCCGAATATCGCGTCAAAGTCACTTTGGAATCGAAAGACCGCGCCTACGTCGATGACGCGTTTGCTTACCTACTCGAATTGCTGCCCGCAGACGTGGTAGTAAAAACGGAATGACTTTTGCTGTCCCGTCCGAGGTCGGGGGACTGAAGAGGTTGCAGAGGAAGTGGAGGTTATAAAGTTATGGGACGCGGAGGTTTCAGGTTTGCCATCACGGCACTCGCCTTGGTTGTAATGATGCCGCTGGGCGCTTGGGCCCAGAGCACGCCGGCGCAGCCGGTCAATCCACCGGGAACACCGCAGGTGGAGCAACCGGAAAATGGCGGAGTTAACTGGAAAGGCGCCGGCATCGGCGCCGCCACCTTGCTGGCCAACGTCGGCTACATCCCGGCCAAGACCGTTTACGCCATTTTGGGCGGTATTGCCGGTGGAGCGGGCTACGCCCTGACCGGCGGCAATCAGCAAACGGCCGATTCAATCTGGCGCAGTTCGCTGGGCGGCGACTATGTGCTGACGCCCGACATGATTCGTGGCGACGCCCCAATTCATTTCAGTGGCCCGTCCTATCCAGTGACGCAGCCGGCGCCGGGGCCGACCAGCAATTCCAATCCGCCGCCCTCGATCGCGTCGAGCGGTACGCCGGTTTATCCAAACTCGCCGGTCAGTTCGAGCGCTCCGAGGTCGGCTTCTGGCGCCGTGGGAGCGCCGCCGCTGGCCGGCCATTTTACTACCAGCATCACGGGGCCGGGAGATTCGGGCACTGGTCCTGTGCGTGAGCACGACATCGAATAAGGCGCAAAGAGCACATGAAGAAGGCGCGATTTTTCTGGCGTTCAACCTGAACGACCTGTCGCCAGGCGCGGGAGTTCCTGCGCTCCGAACTGAAGGTTGATCTCGTCGAACGCGATTACGCCAAAAAGCCGCTGACGGAGGAGGAATTGCGGGAGATCTTTGCCGGCCACGACCCGCGCGATTTCCTCAATCCGAAGAGCCCCGCCTTCAAAGCGACGGGTCTGGATGCGGGCAAACTCAGCGCCGATCAGGCGATCAAGTTGATGGCGCAGGAGCCGCGCGTAATCAAACGGCCGCTGACGGCCGCGGGCAAACGGCTGATCGCGGGCTTCGATCGCGATGCGCTGAAAAAGGCCTTTGCCTGACGCTGAAAAGGGCATTTGTTTCGAGACCGGTTGCGATTGCCGTCCTCTTCTTCCTCTTCAGTCCCCTAACCGAAGGAGGAAGTGAAAATGAGGACAAGGAAACTGTTGGCGGCGGCTCTGATGGCCATGGTGGCGGCAGGTTGGGGATGCTCAACCACTACCAGCACCACCACCACGACGCGCAGCACTACACCGGCCAGCGCCTCTTATCCGTCGGATCCGCAGGGTGCAGTCGCATCGCAACCGCAGTCCACGACCACCACGACCACCACCACCAGTGAGCCCGACAGCGTGCTGGGGGCCGCTGTTCACCTGGTGGGAACGATAATCATGCTGCCCTTCAGGATTATCGGTTTGGTGGTCTAAGATGCGCTTGGCCCGGCAGGGAAGGGCGGGCTCGAACCGGCGGTTGGTCCGCGATTTCCAGGCCGGCGCCAGGCTTTTTGTCATGTGCTAAAACTGAGGCGTGTCGCTCCAGTGTCATTTCGAAAAAAGCGCGAGCACGCTGGTTGATTGCCCGCGTTGGGATCGGCGTGAAATCGCAATTGCCGGTCGTTCCAATGTCGGCAAGAGTTCGCTGCTCAACGCATTGGTCGGGATTAAGGGGCTCGCCCGCACCAGCCGCACCCCCGGACGGACCCAGGCGCTCAATTTTTTCACCGTGGGCGATAATCTGGCGCTGGTCGATCTGCCGGGGTACGGTTACGCGCGGATACCTGAAGCGCTGGCGCAAAGGATCGGCGTCCTGATGACCGATTTTCTGGCCCAGCGCGTCAATCTTAGCGCGGTCCTGTTGCTGATCGACGCGCGGCGCGGTCCGCGCGAGGAGGAATTTGAGTTGGCCGGGATGGTCCGCGGCCGCAATCTCGAACTGATCGTGGCCGCCACCAAGTGCGACAAGATCCGCCGCGGCGAGCGACCCGCGATGGCGCGCCGGTTCGACGCGTTAAACGCGCCGCTGTTCCCCTGTTCGGCTATCGACGGCGAGGGTCTCGAACCGTTGCGCCGCCGCCTGTTCAAAATATCGCGCGCCCACGGCCTGGCCGCTCCGCTAAACCGGCATTTTCATGGTCGTGAGCAGCAGGGGTGAACGTTGCATCCGCCAGGCTGCACTTTTCATGCAGACGGCGCACAAGGTTGAACTATTTGATCACCACCGCGTTGGGCGGCGATGCGATTCCGCCTTCGACGTTGAGGGGCGCCGAGACCACCATGAACTCGTAGCGCCCGTCCTGCGCGCAATCCGCCGCCAGCGGCGCCAGTTCAAACTGCTCGCCCAGCGGCAATCCGGCCAGCGGCAGCGCCCAGGTATGCAGCGGCGATTTCTCAAAGGGCCATGATTCGACCGAAGGACAATCGGTGCCGATCGCGGCGACGCGGTTGTCCCACAGCCATTCGCACATCGCGTTGCTGGCCTCGATTCCGCAGGCCTTGAGCTGGTCGATCGGCGCCATCTCCCGCTTGCGCTCCGCCGACGCCTTCTGATAGGCCTGCATCCATCCCGTATGCACCAGCAGGATGCTGCCGGGCTTCAGTTGCGTCTGCTGCGCGGCCAGCGCTCCCTTGAGGTCGTCCAGACTGTAGATGGCCTTGGTCAGCGGATCGATCGGGCGGCCCCGATCGTTGCGATATTTGAACGCATCGATCAGTGTGCCGCGCCCGACGAAGCGGTTGGCCCATTTATGGATACTCAGTTTGGAGCCGCTTCCCGACTTGATATCGTCCTGTCCCACGCCGTTGTAAAAGCCATGCTTTGGATGGGCCACGTGCGCCAGACCGTCCCACTGGCTGCCTTCCTGGGTGTTGTAGTTGTCGAGCATGTCGTCATGCCCCCAGACTTTACCGTCGGGTCCGGCATGGCGGATGATCTTGTGTTTGACGATGGCGCGGCCAAACAGCGTGGGCTCGCCGTAGCCGACCTTCATGTCGAGGCGGAAGACTTTGCCTTTCTGCACGAGGCGCGCCGCTTCGATAATTCCTTCGGGCGTCAGAAAATTGAGGCATCCCAGTTCGTAGTCGTCGCCGAACAAACCCCAGGTCGAGCCTTCGGGCGTGCCGTTCTGCCCGAGTTGTGAGAAGCGGGGCAGCTTGTCGAAATCGATCTTGGCCATGAGTTGTGCTCCCTTTTGTGCGGGCTAAGCCGCGTTGGTGCGCAGGAAATCCAACAGGATCGAGTTGAACTCCGCTGCTTTCTCGAAATACACGGAATGACCGGCGCCGCGTATCAACTCGGTGCGCGCATGCGGCACGCGCCGGCGCATCAGTTCCATCGCCGAAGCCGGAATCAGCGCGTCCTTGTCGCCCCACACCAGCAGCGTCGGGATGTGATGCTGGAGGAGGGCGCCGGGAGCGTGGCGCAGATTGAACAATGGGGCGAGCAGCTTCGGGGGCGGATTATTAAGCTGGTTGATTTCACTGTAGAGGAAATAAAGCGCCGGTTCCCGCGTGGGGAAGTCGTCAGCGACCGCGTTGGGCACCAATCCGCCCGACGCCCGTTTCGCGATCCGGTTCTGCTCGGCAAGTACTTCGGGATCGTCCATCCCCGCCGTCGTGTCGCACAACACCAGCGCGCTGGTGCGATGGGGATAGCGGGCGGCAAAGCCCAGCACTGTCCATCCGCCCATCGACTGGCCCACCAGCGCCGCTTTTTCGATTCCCAGATGGTCGAGCAGGCCGCGCAAATCCTCGACAAACGCGCTCGCCCCCGGCCCGTCGGCGGATTCATGAGAAAGGCCGAAGCCGCGATGGTCGAAGGTAACGCAGTGGTATTTTCCCGACAGCGCCGGCACCTGCTGCCACCAGCTCAGATGGCTGCCGGCCCCGCCATGCGCAAACACAATCGCGGGACCCTGACCGTGCGACTCATAGTAGAGATCGATTCCATTGATTCTGGCTTGCGGCATCCTGTACCTCCTCGAAGCGGCCGCGGTCAGCGCAAGGGCGGGTCAATCGCGCTTTGGAGTGAGCGTTTTGGGAACGCTGAAGCGCGGCGTCCGCTTCTCCGCGAACGCGCGGACACCTTCCTTGATATCGTCCAGAGTGTACATCCATTTGGTGATTTCGTCGGCGTCGCGCAGCACGGTGTCGAGATCGCTGTTGAAGTGCTCGAGCAGCATCCGGCGCGACTGCGCGATACTGATCGCGGAGCAGTTGTGCGCGATGTCGCGGGCAAGCTCGAGCGCACGCGCCATCAACTGATCGTCCGGCACCACTTCGTGCAGGTAGCCCAGGCGCAGCGCTTCCTCGGCGCTTATCATGCGTCCGGTCACGATCAGGTCGAGCGCATTGGCCAGCCCCACGATGCGCGGCAGAAAGTATGCGGTAGCGTCTTCGATGGTCAGTCCCCGGCGTGAGAAGATCGATCCGATGCGCGCGCTTTGCGCGGCGATGCGAAAATCGAAATACAGCGGAATCGTGAATCCGATTCCGGCGGCGACGCCGTTGATCGCGCCGATTACCGGCGTGCGCAAATCGCGCAGATAGGGCAGCAGTCCCGGCCGGCGGGGCCTGGCGGCAGCGCTGGGCGCGCTGCGCGCCGCCGAAGATTCGCCGGAGGAAGCCGCCCGCTTGCCGACCAGCGACATGTCGGCGCCGGAGCAAAACGCCTTGCCGGCGCCGGTGAAAATGATCGCGCCGATATTCTCGTCATTATCGGCGTCGGCAAACGCCTCGCGCATCTCGCGGCTCATCGTCGGAGTCCAGGCGTTGTAAGCCTGCGGCCGGTTGAGGGTGATCGTCGCCACCCGATCTGCTTTGGTGAAAATGATCTCGCTGTACGCCATCTCGTGGATCTCCGAACCGAGTCTGCCCAGGCAACGCTAGGATTGGCGGGACCGCATTGTCAAATCGCCCACGCCGCTATGCTCCGCCCCAGGCCGTTTGCTAATTTACGCTCGGCTAAACCCTCCGGCCCGGCCATGGAGGTTTTTTATGGATTTTGATTTCCGTCCCGAGGAAAAGGAGTTTCGCAATTCCGTCCGTCAGTTCCTTAAGGAGGAACTGCCCGACTGGTGGCGCGGCCTGTTTTCCGACGATGAGCGCGTGCCCGCGATGACGCGCCGAATCTGCGAAAAGCTGGCGGCGCGCGGATGGCTCACGATTTCATGGCCGCGCGAATACGGCGGCGCCGCCGCCAACGAGTGGATGCAGGCGATCGTGCGCGAGGAGATGTGGGCGCACGGCGAACCGCGCGGCCCGCAGTACATGAATCTCAACTACATCGGCCCCATGATCATGCGCTTCGGCACTCCCGAGCAGAAGGCCCGTTTCCTGCCGCCGATGGCCGCCGGCAAGGTGATCTGGTGCCAGGGATTTTCCGAACCCGGCGCCGGCTCCGACCTCGCCGCGTTGCGCACCCGCGCCGACGACGCCGGCGATCACTTCGTGATCAACGGCCAGAAGATTTGGACCAGTTACGCTGATTTCCCCGCCGACTGGTGCCTGCTGCTGGCGCGCACCGATCAGAAGGCGCCCAAGCACAAGGGCATTTCGGTGTTCGCGCTCGACATGCGCACGCCCGGCATCACGGTGCGCCCGATCCGCAGCATGGCGGGGCCGCGCGACTTCAACGAATTGTTTCTGGACGAGGTGGCGGTGCCGCGCGATTGCCTGCTGGGCGCCAAGAACGAAGGATGGGCAATGGTGGTCGCGGGATTGTCCTTCGAGCGCGTCGGCATCGCCCGCTATGCCAAGGTGGCCAGCGTGATCGAGATGCTGGTGGAGTACGCGCGCAACACCGTGGTCGATGGAAAGCCGTTGTCGCAACGCCCCGACGTGCGCGCCAAAATTGCCGACCTGTATTGCCGCTGCCAGGCGGCGCGCCTGCTCAACTACCGCGCCATCTCGATGCAGGCGCGCGGTGAAGTTCCGGCGATCGAGGGTTCGATCGCGCGGGTGCACAACACCCTGGTCGAGCAGTTGGCCGGCCAGGTCGGACTGGAGCTGGTCGGACCGTCGGGTCAGCTTACCCAGGGCGACCCGCTGGCGCCGGCGGACGGCAATTTCGAGCGTCAATGGATTCACGAAATCTCAGCCACGATTGCGGCAGGCACGATCGAGGTGCAGAAAAACATCATCGCGCAGCGCGGCCTGTCGCTGCCCAAAGCCGACTGACGCTTGTGGATCGCTTTGAGGCCCTGGCCGGAGATCAGGGAGTTTGATGAATGCGGCAAATAAAGTTCAACCTGGTGCTGCCGATCGCCAATTTCAAACGGGCCCGGGAATGGGCCCAGCGCGCCGAAGAACTCGGCTTTTACTCGGTCTCGGTGGCCGACCACATGTTCACCCGCACCAACTTTCTGAATTTCGAACGAACTCCCGCGCAGCCGCAGATGGAATGCTACATGACGCTGGCCGCAGTGGCCGCGGTTACCAAACGCGTGCGGCTGGTGCCGTTTATCTCGCCGATGAAGTTTCGCCATCCGCCGCTGCTGGCCAAGATGCTCTCCACGCTCGATCAGATCAGCGGCGGGCGGGTAATCGCCGGACTCGGCGCCGGATGGCAACTGGAGGAATTCGAAAACTACGGCTACGGCTTCGGCACCAATGCCGAGCGAATCGATCGCCTGGCCGAGGGAATCAAAATTCTCAAGGCGATGTGGACCGAAGAGGCGCCGTCGTTTTCCGGACGCTATTACAAAATCGACAAGGCCTATAATTTCCCCAAGCCCGTGCAAAAGCCCCATCCACCGATCATGATGGGCGGATCGGGCAGAAAGATCCTCGAGGTGGCGGGGCGCGAGGCGGATGTTATGAACCTGATCGCGGCCGTGTATCGCGGCAGTGTCGTTGCCAGCCAGCAGGCCGAATTCAACAACACCCTGCTCAAGAAAAGAATCGCGCAGCTTCATGATTTCGCCGCCGCCGCCGGCCGCGACCCCGGCTCGATCGAGCTGTCGGGCTTCCCCCTGGTCTTAATCTCGGCCTCCAAGAGCGAGGCGGACGCGATGGCGAAGTCGGCCGGCGACGCTTCCGGCATCAGCGACCTTGACGAGGTGCGCCGTCTGCCGATGTCGCTGATTGGCACGCCCGACGAGATCAAACGCGAACTGCGCTACCGCATCGAGGAGCTCAACATGACCTACTACATGCTCGCGCTGGGCAGCCCTGAAGCGGTGGAGCTGTTCGCCGCCAAGGTCATGCCGGAATTCGCTTCATAAGCGATTGTGGCTGCCGGCGACGCCTTTTGCGGCGTGGGGATGCCAGACTGCCTTTCTGGTCGCCGCTGAAAGTTTCGCTTAAAAATGAGCCTCCCGCCCTTAGCCGGGCGGAGCGGCGCGGTCGATGGATTGAGCTTCGACGCGGTCGGCGATCTGGTAGCGCAGCTTGCGCTTTTTCATCCAGCGCACGGCGAACAGGTCCTGCAGGAATACCAGGCGATTGAAGAAACCATAATGGCTGCGGCCGGCGTGGCGCGGCTGATTGACGACTTCGATTTCACCCACGCGAAAGCCTTCCATCTTGATCAGCGTCGGCATGAAGCGATGCATCCCGTTAAACGGCATGATGTTCGCCGCGCACTCGCGCCGAAATGCCCGGAAAGTGCATCCGGAATCGCTCACCTGATCGCCGCTCAGCCGGTTGCGCACCCAGTTGCCGACGCGCGAGGTGAGCACGCGCAGCAGATTGTCGCCGTATTTGCGCGTGCCGACCCGGCTCCCGCTGACGCAATCATAATGAGCCAGCGCCTGCACGAAACGGGGGATTTCCGCAGGATCGTTCTGCAAATCGGCGTCCATCGTGATTACGTATTCGCCGCGAGCCGCCTTGATTCCCGCCCATACGGCGGCGGATTCGCCGCAATTGAAGGCGAAGCGCTGCACCCGCAGACGCGGCTCCTTGTCCGCCAATTCCTGGAGCAGCTTCCACGATCCATCGGTGCTGCAATCGTCGGTAATCACGATCTCATAGGTCAGTTCCAGCGGATACATGGCGGCGCGAATCCGCTCCAGCAGGACCGGCAGATTGCCCTCTTCGTTATAGCAGGGGATTACGATACTGAAGCGTGGAGTACTCAATTGCGGCCGGCAAATTCGATGATACAGTCGCTGACGTAATCGACTTCTTCCAGCGAAATCTGCCCGTGGATTGGCAGCGAAAGAATCTCGCGCACCGCCTGTTCCGTGCGCGGCAGGGCCGGAATTTTGCGAAAGCGGGCAGTAATCGCAGGCTGTTGATGGTTGGGGATCGGATAGTGAATGCCGGTCTCGACCCCGCGCTCGTGCAGAAATTTTGCGAGCTCGTCGCGTCGCGGATGGCGGATCACGAACATGTGATACACGGCGGTCGCCCATTGCCGTTGCTGCGGCAACTCCACCACGCCCGCGAGCCGTTCGCGGTAGCGCGCCGCCGCCGCGCGCCGACCCGCGTTGAGTTCCGCCAGATGGCGCAGTCCCACGCGGCCGACTGCCGCCTGGATTTCGTTGAAGCGCAGATTGAACCCGGGCACCTCATGGGTGTATTTGCTGCGTCGTCCGTGATCGCGCAGCATCCTTACCCGCTCCGCAATCGCGCTGTCATCGGTCAGCACGCATCCGCCGTCGCCGAGCACGGTCAGGTTCTTGGACGGGTAGAAGGAAAATGCCGCGGCCGTCCCGATCGATCCCACCGGCCGGTTGCGGTACAGCGCTCCATGAGCCTGCGCGCAATCCTCGATCACCCACAGATTATGGCGCCGCGCGATTTCGATGATGTGATCGAGATCCGCCGGATGGCCATACAGATGCACGGGCAGAATTCCCACCGTGCGCGGCGTTATCGCGGCTTCGATCAACTCCGGATCCATGCAGTAAGTGTCATCGATATCGACGAAGACCGGATGGGCGCCGCAATGCAGCATCGGCTCGATCGAAGGAAACGCAGTGTGCGACGGCACGATCACTTCGTCGCCAGGCCGCAGGTCCATCGCCAGATGCAGCAGGTAAACGCCCGCCGTCCACGACGAACTCAACACCGCATGTGTGCGGCCCGCGAACTGCGCCAGTTCGCGCTCGAACTGCTGACACTGCGGCCCGAGGATGAAACGGCCGGAATCGAGCACGCCGAGCACCGCCTGGCGGATCTCATCGCTGATGAACGGTCTTGATAAAGGTATGCGGCGCACCTGCATTACTCCCGCTCCAGTTCCACCGGCCGGCGGCTGCGCGCCGACTCCAGCGCGGCCTCGATCACGCGCACGGCCCGGTACCCCGCCATCCCATCGGCCAGCGGGGCCTGGCGGGTCTGGACCGAGTTGAGGAACGCGCGCCACTGCGTATGCAGCGGTTCCTCGGGCGAGAACTCGAGCTGATGCATCTCGCCCTCGGCCGCCTCGAAGCCGCCGGGCTTTCGTACATGATGGTTGCGGAAAGTCCGCACCTTGTACTGCGCGACATTGTAATCGCAGGTTGCGCTCATCTTTTCGCCCGCGATCACGACCTCGCGGGACTTGCCGGGGAGATGGTAGCCGGCCTCGATCCGGGCGTTCACATGCCCTGATCCGCCGCCGCGGGCGGGGGGATATTCCATGACGATCAGCGCTTCGTCCTCCATTCCGCGGCCCAGGAAATCTTCGGTTACGGCGCACACGCTAAGCGGCGAGCGGTCGAGGATGAAATTGAACGTATCGACGAAATGAATCGCGTCGGCGAACATGACGCCGGTGTCGTTGCGCGGGCGCTTGAATCCGCTGAAGCATCCGCGCAGGATCCGCACCGCGCCGAATTCTCCGCCCGCGACCGCGTCGCGCATCCATTGCGTCGCGCTGTCGAACCTGAAGATATGGCCGACCGCCAGGATCCGTCCGCACCGTTGGGCCAATTCAACCAGTTGCAAGGCCTCGGCCGATTTCAAGGTAATCGGCTTTTCGACAAACACGTCCTTGCCGGCTTCGAGAAACTGACGACACAGGTCGAAATGCGACTGCGCGGGAGTGGCGATCACCACCGCGTCCACCTCGGATTTGAAGGCCGTCGGATCCGGCGAGAGCCGCGATTGGCTGACCCCCGCCTGGCGCGCCAACTCCAGGCGCTCAGACGCGCGGTCGGCGACGAACAGATCGACCGGAAGGGAGCGGGCGACCCGCAGGTGATTGGAGCCCCATCGGCCCACGCCCACCAACAGTACTTTGATCAACGGCGAAACCTGACTCCTGACCCTTTGCCCAAAAGCGAAGGGAAATTTCCTGCTCCAACACCTTAGCGGTTTGACCAACGCGATGCATCGCCCGATCGCGCATTGGTCCGCCGCAATTCAGCCGGACAATCCTGGCGATCGCTATACCCCAGGGGCCGGGTCGCGCTATAAGGCTGGTTTGCGATGGCGCCCGAGCCATCCGCCGGATAGAGAGACGCGCAATGGGAGCATTGACCGACAAGTACTGTATCGTGGGCGTGGGCGAGACCCAATTCATGAAGGCGTCGCATCGCACGCCGTTGTCGATGGCTTGCGAGGCGGTCAAGAAGGCGATGGACGACGCCGGTCTGACGCCCCGCGAAGTGGACGCAATCACCAGTTTTCAAATCGCCGATTCCACCGACGTCACCAACGTGGCGCAGGCGCTGGGAATTCGGATGAACTACGGATCGGTGGCCTTCAGCGGCGGTTCGACGACCGAGGCGCTGGTGGCGCATTCGATCGGCCTGATCGAAGGCGGCTACTGCAATACCGTCGCCATCTTCCGTTCGATGAACGGGCGCACGGGCCGCCGGATGGGCGGGCAGGCGCCGGGCGGCGTGGTCCCGCCCAGCCGCGCCGAAGGCGACGCCCAGTTCTACATGCCGTGGGGATTTACCACTCCGGCGCAGCACTTCGCGCCGTCCGCCATGCGCTATTTGCGCGACTTCGGCGCGAGCACCAGGTCCTTCGGCGAAGTGGCAGCGGCATTCCGCTATCATGCCTCGCTCAATCCCAAGGCGCTGATGCGCGCCCCGATCACGATCGAGGACCATCAGCGATCGCGCTGGGTGGCAAAGCCGTTTCGCCTGCTGGATTGCTGCCTTGAAACCGATGTCGCTTCCGCCTTCATCGTTACTTCGCGCGAGCGCGCCTTTGACCTGCGCCAGCCACCGGTATTCATCATGGGCGGCAGCGCGCGGACCTATGCCGACAATCCCGCATGGAACCATTCGCGCCCGCGCACCTATATCCAGGCTGGCAACTTCGCCCGCCAGCGAGCGTGGGGGATGGCCGGTATCCGCCCCGATGATATCGACGTGCTCTCGATCTACGACGCCTTCACCTACACCGTGATCCTGCAGCTCGAAGCCTACGGTTTTTGCGGGATCGGCGAGGCGGCCGAATTCGTCAAGGATGGGCGGCTGCGTATCGACCACCAACTGCCGACCAATCTTTCCGGCGGCCATCTGTCGGAGGGTTATGCCCACGGCGTGGCCCTGGTCAACGAAGTCGTGCGCCAACTGCGCCATCGTGCCGACGACGCCTGCCCCGGCTGGGCTGAGGGGCGACACACCTACGACCGCGCCGCTGGATGCCGTCAGGTCAGGGACGCGCGTTTCGGCGCCAGTCTTGGATGGGGCACGGAAACACGCGGAAGTTCCTTGATTTTGAGGAGCATCTCGGCCTAGTTATTCGAGGGAGAAATTGACGAGGTAATCAATGCCCGGACCAATCGATTACAGCAAGATCAACATCATTCCCGACCAGGACACCACGGAATGGTGGGAAGGCACCAAACGGCACAAACTCCTGGTGCGGCAATGCAAAAATTGCGGCCACAAATGGTTTCCGCCGTTCCCCGCCTGTGCCAAATGCACCTCGATGGATCTGACCTGGTTCGAGACTTCCGGAAAGGGGGTGCTGCACAGCTATGTCGTGGTCACGCAGCCGATCCTGGCCGCGTTCGTCAGCGCGGTGCCCTATGTCGTCGGCCTGGTCGAACTGGATGATTGTCACGAACCCGACGGTTCGCTGACGCGCGTGGCCGGCGTGATGATGGACGATGAAGATGCCGTGGCCATCGGCTTGCCCTGCCAGGTCGTCTTCGAGCCCACGGCCGATCCGAATTTCGTGATGCCGCGATGGAAGATCAGCGGCACTGCGCAAAATACCTGGAAGTTCAAAGAATAAGGCTGGATAACTCGCTGGACCACATTCTCGCCGCCTTCTCCGTGGGCCGCCGTGACCGACGCTCTGAGGGCTTGTGGATTATGGGCTTCAGTCCGCTGCGCGTCCTTTGGTATTCTCATTCGCAGTCGCCGCCGGATCGACAATAGCCTGACGTAAAAAGAGATCGGTTCTTATCCGGTGGGTGGCAGAGCTTTTGCTCTGAATCGCGCAGATTTTCAAAGGTGGATAGCGAAAGTGTCACTCTCGGCAGCAGTCCCGGAAATCAGCAGGCCGGCCAATCCCCGTCCGGTGCAGCCGGTCCGCACCAGCGAGGCGTTGCTGGCGCTGGCGGTAATCGTGGCGATCGGGCTGTTGATGGCGACGGGTTTTATGCTGGGCCGGATGGAGCGGCGTCGCGGCACTCGCAATCGCGTCGGCACCCCGCGCAGCAACAAGCGCGTCGACAGCCGCAACCGCCAGGGTCAGCAGCGCAACCTGCGGTTGGTAACGCCCAGGCGGCGCTGACCGGGAAACCTCGCCGACTCCTTTGGCAATGAATCGGCGGCCTACCTGCTCGACAAACAGGCAGATGCTCATCGTTTAAGCGCTCCACTCTCTCCTGACGTTTCATTTTGCAGTACCGGCGGCGGCACCGTTTTTGCCCTCTGGCAGACGGCCCCGCACTTACGCAGGGCGGCTAATGGAGGGAGAGAATGGCGGAAGAACAACCAAAAATGGTGCCTACCTTGGGTCTGACCGGGGTGACCGTTAACGCGATGGCGTTGATCGCCCCGGGCGCCTTCCTGTGGATCACCTTCGTCGTTCAGGCCGGATACGCGTATCCGTCGGGGATGGCGATGTGGGCCGGGATTTTTGCCGCTTTGATGCTGGCCTACGCCACCGCAATTTCCTATTCGGAGTTGGCCAAGCTTTTCCCCGGCGCAGGCAGTTCTTATTTGTTCGCGGAGCAGGCTTTTCTCAACACCACGCATGCGTACAAATTCGCCCGCATAGCGAAATTCGTGATCGGTTGGGCTTCGCATCTTTACTACTGGGTTTATCCGGGCGTGATGGTCGCGACGATGGGCGTCATGATCGGATACATCATCGGCAGCATCGCGCCTTCCTCGATGAGCGCCAGCGTGCCCGGCCCGGTCTTCATGGCGCTGGTGGCGATCGTTTTCTCCTACGTCGTGGCATATATCGCGTTTCGCGGCGTGACCGGATCCACCAACGTCAACATCGCGATCAATGCGATCCAGATCGTCGCGCTGCTGTTCTTCTCGGCGCTCGCAATCTCCTATCGCCTGAGCCATCCGGCGGGTTCGATGGGCATGGCGCTGGACGGGACCATGAAAAAGTTGAGTTATTCGCTGACCGGCAACGCCCCGGCGCATCCCAGCGGTATCTCGGTGGTCCTGCCGCATAACTTCAACTGGATGATGCTGCAGGCAACCATCGCGATCCTGCTCCTGGTCGGATTCGAATCGGTTACCGCGCTGGGCGAAGAGGCGAAAAATCCCAAGAAGGATATCCCGCGCGGCGTTCTGCTTTCGCTGACCATCCAGTGCCTGTTCTGTTACCTGATTGAATACTTCGCCGCCAATTACTTCATGAGCAGCGCCTACAGCCTGGCGGATGCGAAAGGCTCGGCGGCGCCGATCGGCGACATGATGGTCATTCTCGGCAACTCGCTGCTGGGCGGCCACGGTCAGGCCTTCATGCTGGTGGAAGCCTTCACGGTCTTCCTGGCCCTGATCGGCACCACGCTCAGTTGCATGAACACCGGCGCGCGCGTGACCTATGCGATGGGCCGCGACGAGGAAGTGCCCGAACATTTCGGGCTGCTCCACGGCGAGACGCTCACACCGCATCGCGCAATCTGGACGCTCGCCACGATATCGGCCGTGCTCGGCGCCTATGCCGCGCTTTACTTCTTCGCCGGCGCCGCCGCGCCCGACGACAAGACCATCGCGAGTCTGCCGCACAACTTGTGGTACGCGATCGGCATGAGTTCCAACGCCTCGCTTTCCGCCTTGCCCAACGGCCTGCAGCTGGTGACGCTGGTATCCAACTTCGGCACCTTCATGCTCTACGGCCTGACCAACATCGTCTGTATCGTGGCCTTCCGCGAGCATCACGAGTTTCACGGGCTCAAGCACATGGTGATTCCGATTTTCGGCGCCGTGGCGAACTTCGCCTGCATGGCGTTCTATATCATCGGACCGATCGAAGGCCTGGGCAGCGTCAAGGAGCCGCTGATGGCGGTGGCGATCTCGGTCATCTGGGGCGTGTACGGAGCGATCTACTTCATGCGCAACTCGCGCAAGCGCGGCAAGCAGACGATGGTGGTTGCCAAGACCGCCTGAGTTGGCACGGACGCACAGACAGGATTCAATGGACGGGCGGACTGCCGCAGGCGCGGTCCGCCCTTTTGCCTTTCCACCCGCAACGATTCAAAGGCAGTGGCAGAACCTGGAATTGAGCAAGTGACCGGCGACCCTGAGCTTTTCGATTTCGAACTGGCGCTGCTCAGCGATGTCGGCTGCGCGCGCTCGAACAACGAGGACTTCTGCGGTCATGCGATCCTAAGTCCCACTGAGGCGGTGTTTGCCCTGGCCGACGGCGTGGGCGGCTACGAGGGCGGCGAGATTGCCAGCCGGATGGCGGTCGAGATCACCATCGCCGCCTATCAGGAAAATCCGCCTTCCATCGGTCCCGCCAAACGGCTGTATCGCGCGGTCCAGCGCGCCAATATCGAAATCCATAACCGCGCCCTGACCGTGCCCGAACTGCGCCGGATGGCCACTACGCTGACTGCGGTTGCGGTGAGCGATGGCGTCATGCACGCCGTTCATATTGGCGATTGCCGGCTTTATCTGCTGCGTGGCGGGCGGATTGCGCAGTTGACCAAGGATCATACCGTGGTCGGCGAACGGATGCGGATGGGGCTGATCAGCGAACGCGAAGCCCGCAACCATCCCGAACGCTCCGCGCTTAGCCGCTGCCTTGGACGCGAGCTGATCGCCTCGCTTGACCGCCTGACGATGCCGCTGCGCCCCAGGGACAGGGTGATCGTCTGCACCGACGGATTATGGAGCATGCTCGAGGATCGGGAGTTGGACTCGATTGCGCGCAAACTGCCGCCGGCGGCTGCCTGCCGCCAGCTCATCGACCAGGCCAATCAACGCGGAGCCCCCGATAATGTCAGCGTCGCCGTAATGATTGCCCATAACGGATGCGACCCCGCAAATCTGCCGCCCTCAGGATGGCGTGGGCGCCTGCGCAGCTTGCTGCGAGGAGGCCGTTGACCGGCTCAAATTGCCGGTGATAACGTGCGCAGCCTAACGATGGCGAACCCAGGCGTATAACGGTGCGCGAGGTCAGCGTCGGGGAGAGACTCGACCAATACCAGATTACGGAGTTGATCGCGCGCAGCGGCATGGCTTCGATCCTCAAGGCGATCGACACCGAAAGCGGCCACACCGTCGCGCTCAAAGTCCCGTATCCGCAGTTTGAATCCGACGTGGTCTTCTACGAGCGTTTCCGGCGCGAGGAAGCTATCGGCCAGCGCCTGGACCATCCCAATATCATCAAGGTCCTCACCCCGCGGCGCAAAAGTCGCATGTATATCGCGATGGAATACGTCGAGGGCGTCTCGCTGCGCGCGATGCTCCGCGACAAGCGTCCTTTTGCGCCCCAACGGGCGCTGGGCTATGCCCGTCAGGTCTGCGGCGCGCTGGTTTACATGCATGCCCAGGGTGTGGTCCATCGCGACCTCAAACCCGAAAACCTCCTGGTTACCGAGAACGATCAAGTCAAAATCATGGATTTCGGGATCGCCCTGGACGAGAGCGCGCGCCGCCTGACCTGGGCCGGTCTATCGACGACGATCGGCACGCCCGACTATATGGCGCCGGAGCAGATCAGCGGGCGGCGCGGCGATGCCCGCACCGATATCTATTCACTGGGAATGATCCTTTACGAAATGCTCACCGCCAACCTGCCCTATGAAGGCGTCAACGTGTATGCGGTGATGAAGGCCAAGTCGTCCGACGATCCCCAGCCGCCGAGCAGGTGGGTGCCCGATCTGGACCCGAAGCTGGAAGAAATCGTGCTGCGGGCGATCGAGCGCGCGCCGCGCAACCGTTACCCCAGCGCGCGAGAGATGCTCGCCGACCTGGAAGATCCCTCCCGCGTGCAAATTACCGGACGCGCCGCCAGCCTGCGTCCGCGCGCCAGTTGGAAACGTTTTCGGACCATCCTTATGACTGGATTATTTTTCGTCTCACTGATCGCTATCCTGGGCCTGCTGATATGGCTGGCGCGCCGCTTTCCGGCCGCGCCCGCACATACTCAAGGCGCCTATCGCGGTACGCTACGATGAGCCCTTCACGCAGCTTTGCTCTGGCCGTACTTGGCGCCGGTTTGCTGATCGCTCCCGCTGCCGCCCTGGGCGCCGACGGCGGCGCCAGCGTTCCCTCGCTCAATCTGGCCTGGATTCTGATTACCGGTTTCCTGGTCATGTTCATGCAACTGGGATTCGCGATGCTGGAGACCGGGTTTACCCGCGCCAAAAACGCCGTCAACACGATGGCCATGAATCTGATTATCTACCCCATCGGGCTGATCGGATTTTTCCTGACCGGGTACGGCCTGATGCTGGGCGGCGTCGGCCAGTATCCTTCGCTGGGCTCGACCGCCCTCGCCCATCACGAACTCGTCTGGCATGCCGGCGCACACAGCTTTGGTCTGCTCGGTCTGAGCAAGTTCTGTCTGCTGGGCGTGGCGAGCGATCCCGGCAGCCTCGCGATGTTTTTGTTCGCGGTCGTTTTCATGGACACCGCGGCGACGATCCCGACCGGGGCGATGGCTGAGCGGTGGAAGTTCTCCGCTTTCTTCATCTACGGCTTGTTCATGTCGATGTTCCTCTACCCGCTTTACGGCAACTGGGTCTGGGGTGGAGGATGGCTGTCGCAATTGGGCATGAATTTCGGCCTGGGACATGGACACGTCGATTTTGCCGGCTCCTCGGTAGTCCACATGACCGGCGGCGTTACGGCCCTGGCCGGCACGCTGGTGCTGGGGCCGCGAATCGGCAAATTCCGCCGCGACAAAGCGGTCGGCGCGATGCCGGGGCACAATCTGCCGATGGCCATCGCGGGCACGCTGATCCTGGCGTTTGGATGGTTTGGCTTTAACTGCGGCTCGACCTTCGCCGCCTCCGACGCCCGCATCGCGCTCATCGCCGTCAACACGATGCTGGCGAGCGCGGCAGGCGCGCTGGCCGCGTTGATAACGATGTGGCTGCGGTACAAGCGGCCGGATATCGCAATCAGCTGCAACGGCCTGCTCGGGGGACTGGTGGCGATCACCGCGCCGTGCGCGTTCGTGTCGCCGTGGGCGGCGATAGTCATCGGCATCGTCGCCGGCCTGATCACCGATTGGAGCGTGATCATGCTGGAACGCCATCTGTACGTCGACGATCCGGTCGGTGCGATCGCGGTCCATGGCGTCTGCGGCCTGTGGGGAGCGCTGGCGCTGGGTATTTTCGCCGACGGCAGTTACGGGTTGGGCTGGAACGGCGTCGCGGGGCCGGTTCGCGGTTTGCTGTTCGGCGACAGCGGCCAGTTCTTCGCCCAGCTAATCGGCGTCTGCACCAACCTGGTGGTGGTCTTCAGTTTGGCCCTCGCCTTCTTCGCCGTGGTTGAACGCACTATCGGCAACCGTGTCGCCGCCGAAGTCGAATGGTCAGGCCTGGACACCCTGGAAATGGGCAGCGACGCTTATCCCAGGAGCTAACCCTGATGCGCAAATAAGTATCTGGGTTCAAGTGCATGAAATCATTGTGGCGGAGGGCCTTTCCGGTCCTCTTTCAGGAGTCGGAGCGAGCGGTTGCGGGGGCATCTGGCCGTGCAACCTCCCGACGCCGGCGCCAACCTCGCGCACGGAATCGTTGCCGGCGCCGGTGCACGGCTGCAACGGCTTTTAGACCCCGAGCGCGGTGCATAGTACGAGAATCAATGCGCCGACGGCGAAACCGGCCAGCACGTCGCTCAGCCAATGAAAACCCAAACAGGCTCGTGAAAGCCCGATAAGCAGCGCGCCGATTACGAACATGAACAGTATCGGCTCTTTAATGTCGGGATAAATTTGTCCAATCGCGATTGCGGCGGCACCGTAAACCGACACTCCCGCAATCGCGTGCCCGCTGGGAAAGCTGGTGCTCCGATCGATCTGATTGGTTGCGCGCGGACGCGCACGGTATATTCCTGCTTTGCTCAGGTGAATACAGCCCAGCGTCAGCAACGCGCAGGCAACCATCGCCAAAGCGGCCCGATAGCGCTGCTGCGCGCCAATGAACAAGGTGAACAACGCCGCCGCCGGAATAAAGATCCGTGGAGCCCCCGGCGCGCCGGCGCAACGCATCAGCCAGCCCAGCGGTGGCCGGCCAAAGCACTGAAGAACTTCCGTCAGCTTGCGATCGCAATCGGCTCCCAAACGAAGCAGATAACCAAGACAGCTGATTTCGACGCAGTCACTCCGTCCGCTTTGATTCATGAATGCAGAAGTCGTTGCAGGCCTTTGACGGTAGGAATGTATGGGCCGGGGTCGGTAAGGTCGATATCGGAAATGACGCGGGAGTTCAGACAATCGCGCAAAAAGTTAATCAGATGGCGCGGGCGGCGCGAAATCAGCCGCAGTTGTACGGTAACTCTTTGGTATTGCACGCCTTCGCGAAAGCTCAGGTCCGCCCTCACCGGGCACCCCCGGATTAAATCCCGATAAGGCGTGAACAAATCCACCCCCGCGTGCGCGGCCAATCCGATACTACCCCAGATTCGCGGGTTCACTTCCATGAACTTGAACAAGCCGTCGCGCGGGTCGTGAATGAACTGGATCTGTCCCAAACCATTATAGTGCAGCGCGCGGAAGATGCGGAAGGCATTTTCGAGCAGTTCGGGCGGCCGTTCGGTCACGGCTTTGGCCGTCAGTCCTCCCTCGACCGGGAAAGTGAAAATCTTGCGGTACGCGTATACGCGCAGCGGGGCGCCGTCGCGGTAAAGTCCGCCGACCGAGTATTGAGTGCCGGGGATGAATTCCTGCAGAATCGGTTTGCCGCCATACGACCGCTCGTTTGCGCTCACCGTTCGATATTTCCAGATTAACTCCTGCGGTCCGTGCACCACTCGCACATTTTCAGAGGCTTCGCCCCGTTGTCCTTTGACGACCAGCGGATATCCAAGAACCGCCGCCGCCTCGGCCAATTCACGCTCATCGTTGGGGATAAAACTGAGCGGTACGGGGACTTTGTATTCGGCGGCAAGTGCAAGGCTTGAACTCTTCGCCGCCAGCGTTCTGATGCTCTCGGCGGGCGGCGCCAGAAAGATACGGTATTCGCGTGCGGCCAGCCGCGGCGCCATTGCCTGCAGCACCTCTTCGGAACACACAAACATGGCGTCGTAAGAAAAACGGCGCAGGGCCGCTTCAAGCGCGTCAATGTATTCATCAGGTCGGCCAAAGCCCGGCGCTGGAATACGCCGGGCAAAATAGCGCGAGCGCGATGCCGGTGAATGGCGCTGACAAAAAATGTCAACCTCCCAACCCAGCGCGCGGAGGTTGCGGCATACGTCAGTTCCCAGTACCGCCCTGCGATCGACTATCAGCGCCCGCGGCCGCCCTTCGCTAGGCTCTCTCGCTGGCATCCAACTTCTCCTGCCTTCGCCCGACCAAAGATCGGCGCCGCAGGACGGAAGCGCTGCGTGTGATCAACAAGCGCACGCTTCTTGCTGTCCCCCTCGACGCTTAACTTGTGCCTGCGGCAGACTGGTAATCGCCGCAATGACCGGGCGCCCTTGCAGCAGCAGAATTCGTGCCTTCCACCTCTGCTGAGCTAGTCACGCGATTGCGGAATTTTGCGACAGACCGTGAATTACCAACACAGTAACTTTTACCATCTGGAGCGTTTCGGAATTATGATCGCGACATTTTCAACTTCCCTCCCGCTCATTTCAGGGCCGAAGCTGAAGGCGAACCACCTGCGGTCGGCGCTGAGCCCCAGACCATAGCCGTTGCCGCACGATCGAAGTTGATATCGGCATTGGATCGCCGCGCCATCGTCACATTGGATCTTGCATACGCCGAACGCACTGTTGCGCACCAGCGGCTGCCTTTTCGCCGATTAGGCCGGATGATCAGCAGCCATCTATGATCTCCCGAGTTTGGTCGCGACTCGAATTCCAGGTGCTTTACAAGACCAGCTATATGGATGTAATAAATCCAACTCAAAATAAACGTATCGTCGTCCGGGTTATCCCGGCGGGTCGGCAAAGAGGGGCTCCTCATGTTCAGAGTCCGGATTATATGGGGTCTGCTGCTCCTGGGCTTCATCAGCATTATCGTGGCCAGGGCTGCATTTGCGGGGCCCGACCAATCCAATAGTCCTCTGGCGAGCCCGCGGCCGCTTGACCAGGTCGGTTTCCCCCACGAACTCTACGGCTGGGTAATTCCCCCCGACAATCCGCAGACTCCGGCCAAGGTTGCTTTGGGCAAGCAACTGTTCTTCGACAAGCGCCTGTCCGAAGACAATACCGAGGCCTGCGCCAGTTGCCATAAACCGGACAAGGGATTTACCGACCAGCAGCCGACCTCCGACGGAATCCATCATCAGTTTGGCCAACGCAATGCTCCGACCGTGCTTAACGCCGCGTTCAACGTTCTGCAGTTCTGGGATGGACGCGAGCCGACCCTTGAGGACCAGGCGAAGGATCCGATCGTCAACCCGATCGAGATGGGGATGAAGAACTTCGACGAAGTGGTCGCCAGGGTAAACGGCATCCCCGAATATCAGGAAAAATTCAAGGCCGTCTTTGGGGGGCCGGCGACGATGATCGATATCCAGCGCGCGATCGCTTCATATGAGCGTACGCAGGTTTCGTTCAATTCCGCCTTCGACCGCTTCATGGCGGGCGATCAAAACGCGATCAGCGCGCAAGCCAAACGCGGATGGGCGATTTTCAACGGTAAAGGCCGCTGCATGTCATGTCACGGATGGAATCCGACGCAGCCCATGTTCAGCGACAATCGTTTCCACAACATTGGGGTGTCCGCACACAAATCCAATTTCGTACCGCTGGCGCGCAAGGCTTTGGCACTTCTGGCGCGGGGCGGCGGCGCCCAGCAATTGGATGAATTGGCGATTCAGACCGACATGAGCGGACTGGGGCGATTTCTCGTCACCAAGGATCCGCACGACATCGGCGGCTTTCGCACGATGGGTCTGCGCAATCTGCTGGTCACCCAACCGTATTTTCACGATGGATCGCAGGCCACGTTGTGGGACGTGGTGGATCACTACAACAAGGGCGGCGTGCAGAATCCGTTTCTCGACGGCGGAATTGTCCCGCTGGGACTGAGCGAGCCGGAAATCGACGACCTGGTGGCGTTTCTCGCCACACTCACCAGCCCCGAGTATCTAAGCGCCGCGCAAGTTGAGTTCCGAAAGCAACTGAAGCTATCCCGCACCAGCCGCCCGCAGCGCGACACCGCTGCCGCGATGGGACAGCTCGGACGCAATGGCCCTGGTTTCGAGGGTCCTTTCGGGGATATCGGGCCCGATCAGAACCAGATGGCGGAAAATCCGGCGCTTTTGGGCGGCAGATAACTTCCACATCCAACTGATTGATCGCCAGAGGTCATCATGGCAGTTCGGCACAAAAGTGTTGAAACCAAATACATGGAGCAAAGAGACGCGGTACTGCGCGGCTTGCGCTGGCTCGACCGCCGATCCTTTCTCAAGGCGGCCGCCGCTGCGGCCGGCGCGGTCATGGCCCGGGGCCTGATGCCGCCGCACAGTTTTCAGTTGATCGAAATCGCCAACGCCGCGACCAGCAAGGACTTCGGCACGGTCGGCCACCAGGGGAGCGCTCCCTTTCGCATCGCCTATATTTCTGACAGCCATCTTTACGAGCGAACGCTTAACCAGCGCTTCATTCGCGCCATCGTGCGCGCTGTGGAGGACGTCAACGCGCTCGATCCGCAGCCTGATTTCGTGCTCTACGGCGGCGATTTGGCGCAACTGGGCACCCGCCAGCAGCTCGACCTGGGCCGCCAGATCCTTGCCGAACTCAAACCGCCGGTGAAGATGATGGTCGGCGAGCACGACTGGTTTCTCGATCTCGGCGACGCCTGGCAGGAAATGTTCGGACCGCCCAATTACTCCTTTGACTGGAAAGGCGTCCACTTCGTGGTGTTGATGAGCGTCCACGAAAAGGACTTCTGGACCGCGCGGCATATGACTCCGATGGAGCGGATGCGCACAGTGGCCGGGCTCGACAACCCAATCCAGTCGCGCTTCGAGGTCGGCGAGGAAGAACGCAAATGGCTGGCCGCTGATCTAGCCAAGGTTCCGCATACCACCCCTTTGGTCGTATTCTCGCACTCCCCGCTCTACAAGTACTATCGCGACTGGAATTTCTGGACCGAAGACGCCGAGCAGGTTCAGGCCCTGCTCCAGCCCTTCAGCCAGGTCACCGTAATCCACGGCCATACCCATCAGATGCTGTTCAACCGCATCGGCAACATCAACTTTTACGGCATGTTATCGACGGCATGGCCGTGGCCTTACGCGCCGCAGGGATTGCCGCCGTTGACGATTCAGATGAACCGGGCCGATCCTTTCGATCAACTTGACGGCTGCGGCGACGGGCAGTTCATGATGCGCGCCGACGGCCTGGTCGATACCATCTACGCGCTGTGGGACCGCAATCCGGTTTCGGTGCCAGCGGGCTACCTGCTGTCGGGCGGGAAGTCCGATCGGCCGCCTGCGCCGCAATTCGCCAGCTACTGAACGCCTGGGGATAACGCCTGAGCTTGAAGGTAAAAAAGTGATGCATCGCTACCAAGTCGCACTGCTTCTCGCCGCCGGAGGACTGGTGTCAAGCGCAGGGATGGCAATTGCGCCGCGGGTCCTCAACGCCCAGCAGCCCGTCGCCCACCATCCGGTGCCGGCCACCAAAAACGGCAACGTGGTCGTGATGCTCTGTGACGGCAAGACCAGCCTCGAAATCAAGGGGCTGAAGCCGGGCCACACAATGACCCACGATCAGGCCACCGCCGTCGCGCGCCAACTGATGCAGAAATGGCAGCGCGCGCATCCAGGCGAGTTGTGGCAGATGGCCCAGGAGGAAGGCACGCAAATGCGCCCCACCACCACTGAGCAGGGCAATCCGTCGCCAAACCTGCCGTCAGCGCCCAACCAACCTCCCAGCGGCGAGGCACCCAACCCGGTGCCGCATCCTGCCAATCCTGTTCAGGAACAGGTCCAGGGAGTGCCGGTCCATCGCCAGGCGCAGCCGCAACAGCAGGGAGACACCTACGCCAGTTTCAATCAACGCGACTTCAGGGTATGGCAGGCCGAGACCCAGAAATTCGTTGAGTACGGAAAACGCGTATTTCACAGTGACAAGCTGCTCGGCGGCACCATCGGCGTCAGTTGCGACATGTGCCATCCCGACGCCGCCAACACACATCCGGAGACCTATCCAAAGTACCAGGTGCAGTTGCAGCGCGTGGCCCTGCTGCGGGACATGATCGAATGGTGCATCGAAAATCCCGTCAAGGGTGCAACGATGAGTCCCAACGATCCGCGGCTGCGGGCATTGGAAGCATACATCCTGGCCCAGCGCAAAGGCGTCCCGCTCAATTACGGCAAGCATTGAATCAGGCGCAGGCGACCGTGGATGGGCGCTCTTGACCGGTCTTGCCGCGCGCCGGTATCGAAGAGCGATGGATTTCAGCTTTACCGAGGACGAAGAGCGGTATCGCAAACGCGTCCGGGAATTTCTGAAAAATAACCTGCCCGACGGATGGGGCACGCCCGGTTACGAACTCCCCAAAGGCGCGGCGCTCGTCGCTATGCTGCGCGAATGGCAACGGCGGATGCTCCAGCATGGGTTTGTCGCGATGGCGTGGCCGAAGGAGTACGGCGGCCAGGGAGCCAGTGCCGTCGAGATGGCGATTTTCAACGAGGAATGCGCGCGGGTGCGCGCGCCCGGCGCGCTGAACGCGCTGGCCATTTCCCAGGTCGGCCCGACTATCATCCAGCACGGAACCGACGCGCAGAAGCGCCGTTTCCTGCCGCCAATCGTCAAGGCCGAGGAAATCTGGTGTCAGGGCTTCTCGGAACCCAACGCGGGTTCGGATCTGGCGTCGCTGCGAACGCGGGCGGATTTACGCGGCGATCACTTTATCGTCAACGGACAGAAGATCTGGACCTCCTACGCGCAATACGCAGACTGGTGTTATCTGCTGGTCCGCACCGATCCCAACGCGCCACGCCATCGGGGCATCAGCTATCTGCTGGTCGATATGAAAAGCCCCGGAATCACGGTCAAGCCGCTGCGCCAGATGCATGGCGGTCAGGATTTCAACGAGGTCTTCTTCGAAAACGTCCAGGTCCCGCGCGAAAACCTGCTGGGCGCGCTCAACGACGGATGGCGCGTCAGCATGACCACGCTGGCCAACGAGCGCGGCACCAGCGCGCTATCGCAGTACGTGCGGTACGAGCAAATTTTCAACGACCTGGTTCAACTGGCGCGCATCTCGCTCCGCAATGGCCGCACGGCGGCGGACGATCCGGTGGTCAGGCAGGAGTTGATGCGCCATTACGTCGATTTGCAGGGATTCAAGTACAACTGCTTGCGCGTGTTCTCCGCCATCATCAATGGCGGAACGCCGGGAGCGGAAGGCTCGATCCTCAAGCTGCTGTGGTCGGAACTGAACCAGCGGATGCAGGAGACCGCGATGGGTCTGGAGACGGCGTCCAGCCAGTTGATGCCGCAGTCGGAGCGGGCGGTGGAAAACGGCCGCTGGCAAATCTCGTTTTTGCGTTCGCGCGCCAATACGATCGAAGCGGGCACATCGGAGATTCAGCGCAACATCGTGGCGGAGCGGGTGCTGGGGCTGCCCCGCTCCCGTTGAACAATCCCGGCGCTCAAGAACTGCCGGATTCGTCACGAGCAGGCATTCACTGCGCCTGAGCGATCATCGCGATCGCGCGCTCGAGGCGGGCCACCGTGCGGGACCGGCCCAGGACCGCTATTACCTCGTAGATTCCGGGACTCACGGTGCCCCCGGTCAAAGCCACCCGGACGGGCTGCGCGAGCTGGCCCAGCTTCAAACCGAAGCGGCCGAGCACCTGCTCGAAAACGCTCTGCACCTCGGCTTCCGTGCAATTCTCGCGCAGTGCGCCAAGGCCTTTCACCAGCGCCTTGAGGGGCTCAACGATTTCGGGTTTCAGAAATTTCGCGGCGGCTTTGGGATCGATTGCGATATCGTCGCTCAGATAGAAACGGGCGAAGTCCACCAGTTCGACCAGCGTCTTGGCCCGCTCGCGCAAGGTCGAGACCATTTTTTCCAGCCACGCCATATCCTGGGGTACCTGGTAGCCGGCCCTTTTGATAAACGGGATCGCCTCGCGCGCGAGTTGGTCAGCGCTGCGCTGCTTGAGGTAGTGAAAATTCAGCCACAACAGCTTTTCCGGATTGAAGATTCCAGGGGATTTGCCGCACGCCTCAAAGCTGAAATATTGGATTAATTCGGCCTTGGAAAAAATTTCTTGGTCGCCATGCGACCATCCCAGGCGGGCGAGATAATTCAGCAGGGTTTCGGGAAAGTAACCCGCGTCGCGATAGGCAAACACCGAGGTCGCGCCGTGACGCTTGGAAAGCGGCTTCCCGTCCAGTCCCATCACCATCGGCAGGTGCGCATAAAGCGGCGGCGCAAGCCCCAGGGCCAGGAAAATCTGAATCTGGCGCGGCGTGTTGGGCAGATGATCGTCACCACGCACAACATGCGTGATTTCGAAATCGGCGTCGTCGATCACGGTGGCGAAGTTGTAGGTCGGCACGCCGTCGGAGCGAAAGATGATCAGGTCGTCGAGCTCCTGGTTCTGGAATACCGAATGACCCTTGACCAGATCCTCGACCACGGTCTGGCCTTCGCGCGGCGAACGAAAACGGATCGTGTAATTGCGTCCAGCCCCGCGGTCGGGCAGCGGCAAATCGGCCGCAAAGGGCTTGTTGCGGCAGGTGCCGTCGTAGCCCGGCTTGCGGCGTTCGCGCTCGGCCTGACGCCGTTTGGCTTCGAGTTCCTCGGGCGTGCAGTAACAGGGATAGGCTTTACCCTCGCGCAACAGACGCAAAGCGGCTTCACGGTAACGATCGAAGCGGCTGGACTGAAAGTAGCGCCGATCCGGCGGACCGGCGTCCCATTCGATGCCCAGCCATTGCAGGCTGGCGACTATCTCCTCCAGCGATTCGCGGGTCGAGCGCTCCTGGTCGGTGTCATCGATCCGCAGGATAAAACGGCCGCCGTTGTGGCGTGCCCACAGATAGGCGAACAGGCCCGAGCGGACATTGCCGATATGCAGCGATCCGGTCGGACTCGGCGCGTAGCGCGTGCAGACTGTCACTTTATTCCCACTCGATCGTGCCCGGAGGCTTCGACGTAATATCGTACACGACCCGGTTGATGCCCTTGATTTCGTTGGTGATGCGGCTGCTCATCCGCGCCAGCACGGCGGGGTCGAGCCGGGCCCAATCGGCGGTCATGCCGTCGGAGGACTCGACGGCGCGGATGGCCAGCACGCTTTCGTAGGTGCGTCCGTCACCCATCACGCCGACGCTTTTGATGGGAAGCAGCACCGCAAAGCTCTGCCACAGCCGATTGTTCAGTCCCGCCGCCTGAGTTTCTTCGATCACTATCTGATCAGCCCGGCGCAGCAAATCCAGGCGTTCGCGCGTGACCTCGCCGATGATCCGGATCGCCAGTCCGGGGCCGGGGAACGGCTCGCGATCGACGATCTCGGGCGGCAGCCCGAGCTGGCGGCCCAGCTCGCGGACTTCGTCCTTGAACAACTCCCGCAGCGGTTCGATCAGCTCCAGGCGCATCGTCTCCGGCAGTCCACCGACATTGTGATGGCTTTTGATGGTCGCCGACGGTCCTTTGAACGAAACCGACTCGATGACGTCGGGATACAGCGTGCCCTGTCCCAAAAAACGCGCGCCGCCCAGCGCCGCCGCCTGGCGCTCGAACACCTCGACAAAGGTATGGCCGATTACGCGGCGCTTGTGCTCGGGATCGGTCACGCCTGCCAGCCGCTGCAGGAACAACTCCGACGCATCCACCACCGTCAGCGGGATACCAAGCTGACCGGCGAAAACCTTTTCCATCCGCTGGCGCTCGCCCGCGCGCAGCAAAGCCGTATCCACAAAGACGCAATGCAGACGATCGCCGATCGCTTTATGGATCAGCGCCGCTGCCACAGAGGAATCCACGCCTCCCGACAGGCCCATCACGACCCGGCCCTCGCCGGCGGTCGCCCGGTGGATTTCGGCGACCTTGGTCTCGATAAAGTTCGCCATCGTCCAGTCGCCCGGCTCTTTGCAGATCCTGTGGACGAAGTTGCCCAAAATCGTCGCGCCTTGGGGGGTATGGACGACCTCGGGATGGAACTGGATGCCGCGCAGGCGCCCATCGACGCTGCGGAAAGCCGCGTAGGGCGAGTTGGCGCTATGGGCGATCGCGCACAGGTCGCTGGGCAGGTTTTCCACCCGATCGCCGTGGCTCATCCAAACCAGATGATCGCTGCCGGTTAATCCTTCGAACAGCTCATCGGGCCGGTCCACCGTCAGTATCGCGGGGCCATACTCGCGATGTGCGGTGCCAGCGCTGCGCGCTCCCAGATGCTGGGCGATGACATACATTCCGTAGCAGATGCCCAACACCGGGCATCCCAGCTCGAGCACCGCGCGTTCGATATTGGGGGCGTCGCGCTCGTAAAGGCTGGCGGGGCCGCCGGACAGAATGATGCCCTTCGGAGCCAGCGCGCGGATGCGATCAAGCGGCAGGTTGTACGGATGGATTTCGCAGTACACGTGGGCTTCGCGCACGCGCCGCGCAATCAACTGGGTGTACTGGCTGCCAAAATCGAGAATTAGAATCATTGGGAAGCGCCTGCCGCGCCTTCTTGCGTTACTATAAACCAACCGGGGGATTCGGACGAATAGCGGCGCGGGACTGCCGTTTACACAATTTTCACAACCGGCATCAGGTCGGCCTGGTTGGCGCCCGGCCACGGCAAGCCGCGGCTGATGCGCCAGTTCGGATCTTTGACCTGGCTGGCGTAAACGATCCATCCGCCGGCGACGCGCTCAACCGCCATCCGCGCGACCTCGTCCGGGGTCTGGCGCAGTTCGAAAGTGCCGAGCAGGAAGCTGGTGCCGTCGCGCAGCGGCGCCAGGGCATTGGGATCAGTAAAACCGCGATCGCCAACACGCATCTGCGCAATTGTCGCGGGTGGGCGGTAATCGGCGTCGGAGTTGATGTTACTCATTGGGTCCGGCGTCTTTTGCTTCGTTGTATTCGCGCTTAACCGCTCCGCGCTTGCGGAACATCAGGCGCAGCGGCGTTCCGCTCAGCCCCAAAGCGGCGCGGAAGCGATTTTCCAGAAAGCGGATATAGTGAGCCGGGACGTCGCGCTCGAGGTTGGAAAAGAACATCAGCCGCGGCGGCGAAGCGCCGATTTGGGTGACGTACAACAAATTCAGCCGCCGGCCGGCGACAACCGGAGGATCCATCGACGCGCTGGCCTGTGCAAGTATGCGGTTGAGGTGGGCGGTCTGGAAGGTGGCGCGGAAATTCGCTCCGACCTCGAGCGCCTGCGCCAGAATGTCGCGTACGCCGTCGCCGGTGGTGGCCGACGTGTAGATCAGCGGGGCGAATTCGAGGAACGGAAATCGCTGATGGGCGTCGCGAGTGAAGGCGGCCTGTTTGCGGCCCGCGCGCGCCGCCAAATCCCACTTGTTGCAGATCACGATCAGCGCGCGGTTTTCCGTTTCCACCAGCCGGGCCAATCGCGCATCCTGGTCGGTGATTCCTTCCGACGCATCCACCACCAGCAGCAGCACCTCGGCCCGACGGATTACCTCGATAGCGCGTCGTACTGCATGCTGTTCAAGCTCGCCCTGCACCCGCGCCGGACGCCGGATTCCTGCGGTGTCAATCAGGATCAGTTCCTGATTGCCCGACCTGATCCGTACATCAACCGGGTCGCGGGTGGTGCCGGGGGTGGTGTCCACGATCGAGCGTTCAGCCCCGGCCAGCCGGTTGGTCAGCGAGGATTTGCCGACGTTGGGGCGGCCAATCAGCGCAATGCGCAGGTCCACGGGCGCCGCGGAACTGACCCCGTCGGCCGGCAACAATTCAACCACCGCATCGAGCAGCTCCTCGATACCCCGACCATGCGCGGCGGAGATTGGAAACAAACGCTCCACGCCGAGGCGGTGGAACTCCGCCGCCGCCCAATCCAGCGCTGGGGAATCCAATTTGTTTACGGCGAGCAGGAGCGGACGTCCGACCTCGCGGATCAGCTCCAAAGCCTCGGAGTCGGCGGCGCTCAATCCAGCCCTCCCGTCGGCGACAAAAATCACGAGATCCGCGCTGGCAGCAGCCTTGAGCGCTTCCGAAACCACGCGCTCGCTTAGTCCATGTTTTTGGTGCAACTCCAAGCCGCCGCTATCAATGACGGCGAATCTACGTCCCTGGTGTTCCGAAGTCAGAACGTTCAAATCGCGTGTGGTTCCCGGAATCGCGCTGACGATCGCGCGACCGTGGCGCGTAATCCGATTAAAAAGCGTGGATTTACCAGCATTAGGGCGTCCCGCCAAGGCGACCAGCGGGAGTCCCGGGCCAATTCCTGGAATTGCCGGCATATCCCCGCGTTTATGGATAGTTGCCATCGCGGTTCATTGTACCGGTTTTTTTGAAAATGCTCATCCGCTCATCGCTCTTGAGTTTGTCGACGGCTTACGGGGGCGTGGAAAAGTGCGTCACCGCGCTGCAAATGCGTGGCACAGTTCCACGCCGTCATCGGCTCGAGGAAAGCGTCGGCGAGCCAGGAAACGAGCCAGCGCGATTGGGCTAAATCGGGTGAAAGTGCTGCGGGGAGCCGTTGCAAAAGTACGTGACCCGGAAAAACGCCAACATGTACGGGCTTTTTCGGACCAGGAGCGTGGTTTGGAAATGAAAGCTGGCATTTGCTAAGATTAACGAATCAACACGCAGGTGCGTTCTTGTTCTCGCCGGAAAGCGTGGCAAGCTTATTGCAGCGTTGGTCTTCAGGCCGGTGAAAAAGTCAGCCAAAAAAGATAAAGCGGTGCGGCGTATGAAGGCATCCAGCAACGGCTACGCGATGACCGAGTTTGAACCCGGGAACGTGGCTAAGGTCAGGGCGGCCAAATCGGCCAAACAAGCTCCGGTTTCGATGAAGCCTTCAAGAGGAGATCAGGAAGATCAGATTTTGACGGTGCCGATGCTTGCTGAATATCTGCTGTGCCATCCCAGCACGATTTATCGCCTGCTCAAGAACAAGCGTATTCCGGGCTTTCGGGTCGGCAGCGACTGGCGCTTTCGCAGATCGGCTATCGATCAATGGCTCAACAAAGCCACGATCGCGACGGGACGCCAATAGAAGGTCCGGCTTCAGAGACCCAGTTCGGCGAGACGGCGCGGATCTTTGGTCCAGTTCTTCTCGACTTTAACCTGCAAATCGAGGAAAACTCGGCGTCCAAGCAGGCTTTCGATTTCAAGCCTTGCGCTCTGGCCAATGCTCTTTAAGCGCTGACCTCCGCTGCCGATGATCATCCCCTTGTGGGAGTCGCGATCGACAATGATGCTGGCCTGGATTCGCACCAGGTTGCGTTGCTCGAGTTCGCTGAACTGTTCCACCTTCACGGCGGTCGAAAACGGTATCTCCTGCCTCATCGCAAGGAAGATTTTCTCGCGGATAAGCTCTTCGACCAGGGCGCGCTCGGTCTGGTCGGTGTACTGATCCTCGGGCATCAAGGGCGGACCGACGGGTAAAATCCGCTTGAGCGTGGCAATCAGTTCGGCGACATTTTCGCCGGTCAGCGCGCTTACAGGCACGATTTCCGCTTCGGGCAGCGCACTTGAACATTGCTCGGCCAGGGGAATCAGCCGCGCCCGCTCTATCCGGTCGATTTTGTTGATGATCACAACCGCCGGATGCTGCAGAGCTCGCACCTCTGCAAGCAGGGCGCGATCCGCGGGCTCAAGCCGATCTCCAGCCTCGACCATCGCTGCAATCACGTCTGCGCGGGCCATCGACTCGCGCGCCGTCTCGACCATCCGCCGATTCAGCAATCGGGTGGCTTCGTGCAGGCCCGGGGTATCGACCAGGAGCAGTTGCGCGTCGGGTTCGGTGCGAACGCCGACAATGCGGCGGCGTGTAGTTTGCGGGCGCGGCGTCACGATTGCGACTTTCTCCCCCACCAGGCGGTTGAGGAGCGTCGATTTGCCGACGTTGGAGCGCCCGCACAAGACGACATAGCCGGCACGATACTCAACGCCGTCTGGGGTCATCGGAAGCTCCCTGCGCGTTCTGTTCACTGTTGATCAGGTCGAGCGCCTGACGCGCGGCCGCCTGCTCGGCCAGTTTTTTGCTCGAACCCTCGCCGACACCGAACTGGCGCGACCCGATACGGATTCGGCTGATAAAGCGCTTGGCATGATCGGGGCCGGTTTCACTGATTACTTCGTACACCGGATGGGCCCGATAGCAGCGATGGGCGGTTTCCTGCAATTCGGTTTTGTAATCGCGTTCCACCGAAGGTCCACCAATATCGGAGCCAAACAGACGTTCCACAATTTGCAGGGCGGAAGTCAATCCGGTATCGCAATAGATTGCTCCAATTAACGCCTCGAAGCCGGCCGCCAGAATTGAGGTTTTGTGCCTGCCGCCGCTCTTCTCCTCGCCTTTGCCCAGCAGAATGGAGCGGCCCAGCCCGATACTTTCAGCCTTGGCGGCCAGGGTTCTGGCGTTGACGATCGAAGCGCGCTCACGCGACAGCAACCCTTCGGTGCCGTTGGGAAAATGGCGCATCAACATGTCGGCGATTGCCAGATCGAGGACGGCGTCGCCGAGGAATTCAAGGCGTTCGTAATGCTGATCGGTGCCTTCGGCGGCGCTGGGATGGGTCAGGGCCAGCCTCAGGAGATCTGGACGGGTGAAACTGTACTGTATGGCCCGCTCGACTTCCTGAAAACGGTCCGCAGCCTTAGCTTCGGCTGGCGCAGGCGGTTGCGGCTGATGACTGAACAATCCTGCCAGCCAGCGCCATACTGTCTGTGGCCGTTGCCTCGACGTCAATTTCATTGTTCTTAAGCAGATCGGGGCCGGCGACCAGCACCTTGATGTAATTACGGCTGTAACCCCGCAACTGCTGCGTTTGCGGCTCGCGCGTTTCCTCGATCAAGACTCTAAGCCTGGTGCCAATAAAACGTCTCAGGAACTCCCGCCGGCGGCTTTCACCGAGTTCACGCAGCCGCGCGGCGCGCCTTGTAATCTCGTCTGCAGATACCCTGTTGCCGAACTTGGCGGCGGTTGTACCCGCTCTAACGGAATAAGGAAAAACATGAAAATAAGCCAGTGGCAAACGCTCGATAAAAGTGAAATACCGCGCGAAATGCCTGGCCGTCTCCCCTGGAAACCCGACTATCAGATCGGTGCCAATCGCGGCGTTGGGTATTCGGTCCAAAATCCTATCCACGCGCCGGCGGAAATCCTCGCGCCGATATCGCCGGCGCATCCTTTGCAAAATCTCATCGTCTCCGGACTGCAGCGGCAGATGGAAATGGGGGCAGAAATTTTCCGCATCCGCAACCAGGTCGATTATTTCATCGCTCAGCTCTTCCGGATCGATCGAACTCAGGCGCACCCGCGCGATCCGGCAGCGTTCGGCAATCATCTCGAGCAGACGCGCCAGCGTGATGGGTGGCGAGAGATCCTTGCCATAACCGCCCAGATGGACCCCGCTTAGGATCACTTCCTTGAAACCGCGCTCGTGCAGCGTATCCAGCGCTTCAAGCACCTGGCGCGGGGGCACGCTGCGCGAGGCGCCGCGCGAAAAGGGCACGATACAAAAGCTGCAAAACTGATCGCATCCCTCCTGCAATTTCAAAAAGGCGCGGGTCTGTCCCTCAGGCACCACAGCGCGAATATCGAGCGCGGCTTTGGTCTTGCGCAGGTCGGCCACCATCACCCGCGGCGTATCCGTCCAGGTTGCCGCACGCACCAGGTCTTCCATCCGTGCCAGACCTACGATCTGATCGACCTCTGGGGCGGCGGCGAGCTTTTCGGGGGTCGCCTGTGCCAGGCATCCGGTCATGATTACCCGCGCGCTCGGGTTAAGACGGCGCGCCCGCCGCGCCAGTTTCAGACTTTCGGTGTCGGCGCGGTTGGTTACGGTGCAGGTGTTGATAACATAAACGTCCGCCGGCTGATCGAAATCACAGCGCCGAAGACCCGCCGCTTCCAGCCGCGCCTGGATCATCGCGGAATCGTACTGGTTGACCTTGCAACCCAGGGTGGCAATCGCGAAACGCATCAGCTTTCCAGTGGGCCCTCGATTAAGCCGCCGCCCAGGACTTCCTCGCCGCGATAAAATACGCAGGCCTGTCCGGGAGTAACCGCGGGGTCTTCGCGCGCAAAGCGGACTTGCGCCCGATCTTCCGCCGTCATCGTCAACCGCGCGGGGATTGCGGGATGGCGATAGCGGATCTTCACTTCGATCGGCAAATCGCGCGACTCCCGCATTCGCCGATCCACCCAGCTTACGCGTGCCGCCCGCAGGCCCGTGGCGTTGAGCCGCTCGCGCCTGACCACGGTTACTGCGCCGCTGTGCGGGCTGATCGCGCCAACGTACAGAGGCTCGCCCGCGGCAACGCCGAGACCGCGGCGCTGCCCTATCGTAAAATGGTGGATACCGGCATGGCGCGCCAGCACCCGGCCGTCGGAGTCAATCACGTTGCCGGTGCGAATCTGTTCAGGGCGGCTGCGCGAACTCACAAACGCGGCGTAGCCGCCGCCGGGCACAAAACATATTTCCTGGCTTTCCGGCTTGCCGGCGTTGGCCAGGCCCAAATCCCGCGCCCGCGCGCGCACCTCGTCCTTGGTCATCGAACCGAGTGGGAAGAGCGTACGGGCAAGCTGGGCCTGGCTCAAGGTAAAAAGGAAGTAGGACTGGTCTTTGCGCGAATCGGCCGCCCTCAGCAGATGGAAGCGGCCTTCGCCGTCGCGCTGGATTCGTGCGTAGTGGCCGGTGGCGACATAATTCGCGCCGAGGGCACCGGCGCGTTCCCACAGCCGGTCGAACTTGATGTCGCGGTTGCACAGCAGGCAGGGATTGGGCGTGCGGCCCTGCAGGTATTCATCGACGAATGGCGCGATCACGCGGGCGGCGAAGTCCGGGCGCAAATCAATCACGTAAAATGGAAAATTGATGCGCTCGGCCACCCGCCGCGCGTCTTCGAAGTCCTCGTACGAACAGCAAGTGGCGCGGCCACCGCGATCGGAACCCTCCGGCGCCAGGCGCATCGCGATGCCAATCACGTCATAACCCTGCTCGGCGAGTATCGCCGCGGCGACCGAACTGTCCACGCCGCCTGACATCGCCACGATCACCCGCTCGCTCATGACGCCGGCACCTCGATCGATCGATTCCCGCTGCGCGCGATCCGCCGCCACACGGTGACAATCCGCCGGCACGCCTCTTCCACCTCGTCCGCCGTCGTCGACCATCCGAGGCTCAGGCGCAAAGAGCTGCGCGCTATCTCCACGCTGCGGCCCATCGCGATCAGGACATGGGAAGGCTCAACGGCTCCGGCTGCGCACGCCGAACCCATCGACACTTCGACCCCTTCGAGATCCAGCGCAATCAGCATGGTTTCGCCGCTCACGGCGGGGAACGCCAGGTTTAACGTATTGGGCAGCAGGCGATCATCGGGACTGTTGAGGCACAAGCCGGGGATTTCGGCCATCAGGCGCGACAACATAAAGTCGCGCAGCGCGGCCATGCGGGCGGATTCCTCATCCAGCCGCGCGCGGACGGCTGCAGCGGCGGCGCCGAAAGCAACTGCGCCGATCAGGTTGGGGGTGCCGGCGCGCAGACCGTGCTCCTGAGGTCCGCCGGCAAGCTGCGCAACGATCATGGACGGGTCACGGACGAACAGCGCGCCGATTCCCGCGGGAGCGCCGATCTTATGGCCGCTGAGCGTCATCAGATCACAGCCCGATTCTGACACGTCTACCGCGATTCGTCCCAGCGCCTGGGCCGCGTCGATATGGAAAACGGCGCCCGCCGCCTGACATTGCGCGGACACGCCGAAGAAATTCTGGATCGTGCCGACCTCCGAATTGGCCAGCCCCAGCGTCACCAATGCCGTGTGCTGGTCGATGTGCGCCAGGACATCGCGGGGTTGGATACGCCCCTGGCGGTCCGGCGCGATGCGGACGACCTCCATGCCGTCAGCCTCGGCGCGCGCCAGCGGCTTTAGAATCGATGAATGTTCGATTGAGGAGGACACGATCCGGCGGCGGCCGGCGGGCAGCGCGATCACACCGGCGATCGCCAGGTTGTTGGCTTCGGTGCCGCCGCTGCAAAAAACGACCTGGCGCGGATGTGCGCCGATCAGCAGCGCAAGTTGGCGGCGCGCCTCCTCCAGCCAGCGGCGGGCGTTCTGGCCGCGCCGATGGACCGAGGACGGATTAGCGGCTCCCGACTCCAGCAACGCGCCGATCGCGTCGCGCACCTCGGGCCGAATCGGCGAACCGGCGTTATGATCGAGATATATCGACATTGACCAAATCTGATTATAGCTGAGAATAGCAGCGCCCCGCGCTGATTGTCACTGAAGTGCCACCCTCCCCCCATCGGTTCCGAGGCGGGAAACGGCAGGGGAAAAAAGCTGAATGAGAAAATTCTATGGAGAGGCCGGACAGGCTCAACGCTGCTTATCCAGCGCGTTGGGTCTGCCGGTCGCGGCCGGGGTTTCGGCGATCTTGTCCTCCAGGCAGTCCTGACGCTCCTCCATTTCGTTAACGCGGACCGCGATCCGATTGAGCTGCTCGGTCAGACTGGCGAGCGCGCGGGCTACCGGGTCGGGCAGGCGGGCGTGGTCCAGATCCATCACGTCGCGCGTGCGGTCCCTTTCCACCACCTTGCCCGGAATACCGACTATAGTCGAGTATGGCGGCGCCGACGATACCACCACGGCGCCAGCGCCAATCCGGCTCCCATGGCCGATAGTCACCGGGCCGATAACCGAGGCCCCCGCGCTGATCATGACGTGGTCCTCGATCGTCGGATGGCGCTTTTCCTTCTTCAGGCTGGTACCGCCAAGCGTCACGCCCTGGTAAATCAGGACGTCATCGCCGATTTCGCAGGTCTCGCCAATCACCACGCCCATCCCATGGTCGATGAACAAACGGCGGCCGATTTTGGCTCCCGGATGAATCTCGACGCCGGTGCACCAGCGGGCTATCTCGCTCAGCAGACGGGCGGCCAGCTTCAGGTGATGGTTCCACAGCCAATGGGCGAGCCGATGCGCCCAGATGGCGTGCAGGCCGGGGTAAGCCAACACAACCTCGAGCGCGTTGCGCGCCGCCGGATCGCAGTCCAAGGCGGCCTGGATATCTTCACGCAGGCGGCTGAACAAGCCCATCTAACGAGCTTACCTCGCTGGCGCCGCGGTGCAAGCACGTTGCACCATCCTTATGATATTCCGGTACGAATCGCGCCGCCACGCTCGGCGGGCTTTTCATTGGAGGTCCGGCGGCTGCGGACGCGGGCCGCGGACCGGGCGTAGTCGCGATGGAGCTTGTACTCCACGGAATCCACCAGCGCCTGCCAGCTGGCCTCGATGACGTTGTTGGAGACGCCAACCGTACCCCAGCGCCGCCTGCCGTCGGTGGACTCGATCAGGACCCGTACGCGCGCTCCGGTGCCGACGCCGTTGTCCAGCACCCTGACTTTGTAATCGCTGAGCTGCATACCGGCCAGGTTCGGATAATAAGGTACCAATGCCTTGCGCAGTGCTGAATCCAGCGCGTTGACCGGACCGTTGCCGATTGCGGAGCTGCGGCTGCGCTTGCCGTCAGGGCCGTCGATCACGACGATAGCTTCGCTAAACGGCGCCTGCTCTTCGTCCCATTTATCGTCGAAAACACGGAAGCTGACCAGGCGGAAGTGCTCGCGTTCCAGCCCCAAAGCCCGCAACATCACCAGTTCGAAGGAAGCGTCGGCGCCGTCAAAGGCGTAACCCTGCGCTTCCAGACGTTTGAGTTGAGCCAGAAGAACACCGACCTTTTCATCCTTGGGGTCGATTTCGAGACCGAACTCCCTGGCTTTGTAGACGATATTGCTTTGGCCGGCGAGTTCGGAGAGCAGCACGCGGCGGTCATTGCCGACCAGGGCGGGGTCGATGTGCTCGTAGGTGCGGGAATTGCGCTGGATGGCGGAGACGTGCAGCCCGCCTTTGTGCGCGAAAGCGCTGCGCCCGACATAGGGCTGGCGGTTTATAGGCATGATATTGGCCAGTTCGTAGACCAGCGTGGACAGCTCGCGTAGAGACTTCAGCCGGTTGGGCGGGACGCACTGATAACCCATCTTGAGCTGAAGGTTGGCAATCACCGAAATCAGGTTGGTGTTGCCGCATCTCTCGCCCAGCCCGTTGATTGTGCCCTGGACCTGCGTCGCTCCGGCGCGCACGGCCGCCAGGGTATTGCCGACGGCGACATCGGAATCGTTGTGGCAGTGGATGCCGAGCGGGGTGTCGATCGCGCCGCGAGCCAGATTTACACCGGCTTCGATTTCAAAGGGAAGACGGCCGCCGTTGGTGTCACACAGGCAAATCCAGTCGGCGCCGGCGTCGGCCGCGGCTTTAAGGCACTGCAAGGCAAATTCCTGGTTGGCCGCGATGCCGTCGAAGAAATGTTCGGCGTCCAGGATCACCTCGTCGATATGCCTTTTCAAATAGACAATGGTGTCGTGGATGACTTCGAGATTCTGCTCGGGCGAAATTCGCAAGGCCTCGCGCACGTGCAGGTCCCAGGTTTTGCCCACCACCGTCGCGACCGGAGTGTTGGCGCGCAGGAGCAGTTCGAGATTACGGTCCTGCGACGCTTTGAGATTGGCGCGGCGGGTCGAGCCGAAAGCGGCAATCCTGGCGTGGCGCAGCCTGAGTTTGCGGACCTCGCTGAAAAACGCGGCGTCGCGCTCATTTGACCCCGGCCATCCGCCTTCGATGTAATCGAAGCCGAACTCGTCCAGCCGCGCCGCAATACTGACCTTGTCCTCAACCGTGAGCGACACGTCCTCGGACTGACAGCCGTCGCGCAGCGTGGTGTCGTAGAGATAAATCTTTTTCGCCGAGCCCATCTCGACTACGAAGCCTTGTGCGCCGCGGGAGCGCCGCCGCCCAGAAACGCATCGTGCAATGCGCGCACCGCCAGTTCGCCATACTTGCTGTTGACCACGACCGAAACCTTGATTTCGGAGGTGGCGATCATTTCGATATTGATGCCTTCCTGCGCCAGCACTTCGAACATCCGGGCCGCCACCCCGGCATGAGTGCGCATCCCGCAACCCACAATCGAGACCTTGGCGACCTGTTCCTGGTGGCGCACGCCGCCGGCGCCGATTTCCCGCGCGATCGCCTCGACCAGCTCCAATGCGCGTTTGAGATCGGTGCGCGCCACCGTGAAAGTCATGTCGGTGCGGCCGTCCGCGCTGGCATTCTGGATGATCATGTCCACAACGATACCGGCGGCCGCGATCGGGCCAAAAATCTTAGCGGCCAGACCCGGACGGTCTTCGACTCCGCTGAGCGTTACCTTGCTCTGGTTGCGGTCGAGGGTTACGCCCGCGACCAGCACTTCTTCCATCGATTGATCTTCTTGTCCCACCCAGGTCCCCGGAGCATCAGAAAAGCTCGATCGCACCGTCAGCGGCACGTTAAAGCGTTTGGCTACCTCCACCGATCGGTGTTGCAGAACTTTGGCCCCCAAGCCGGCCAATTCGAGCATCTCGTCGTAGGAGATGCGGTCGAGCTTGCGGGCATTGGGGCACAGGTTCGGATCGGCGGTGTAAACGCCGTCAACATCGGTGTAAATTTCGCACAAGTCGGCATTAAGAGCGGCCGCCAGCGCGACCGCCGTCAGATCCGAGGCGCCGCGGCCCAAAGTCGTGATGTCGCCTTTCGCGTCGACTCCCTGGTAGCCTGCGACCACCACGATATTCCGCTCTTTGAGCGCCTGCAACACGGCTTCGCAGTCGATCGACTTGATCCGTGCGCTGCCGTGATTGGAATCGGTCGAGATTCGCAGTTGATGGGCTAAAAACGAAATGGCTGGCTGTCCCATCCCCCGCAGCGCAATCGCGAGCAGCGCGGCCGAGACTTGTTCGCCGGTTGCGACCAGCACGTCGGTTTCGCGCGGATCGGGTGAATCGCACAGTTGAGCGGCAATCCCGAACAGGCGATTGGTCTCACCCGCCATCGCGGAAACCACCACGATTACATCATGCCCGCCCTCGCGCGATCTGAGCACCCGCTCGGCAACCGCCTTGATGCGTTGGACCGATCCGACCGAAGTGCCGCCATATTTCTGAACAATCAGCGCCATCGCGCTACTATCCCAGACGCCAGCAACCGGATAAGCACCGATCTCTCAAGCCAAAAAGCCCTTCCCCGGCCCCAATAATCGGCCGTGAATCCTGGTTCGGGATTGTCGCCTAATGCGCCAATTGGAGCAAATCGATCATGCCGGGAAGCGGAAAAACAATCGAACTTTGGCGTGCTCGAACCTGATGCTGACGTGCAAGTCCGGCGCGCGCTGACGCGAAGCGCCCGCTTATCTTCATTTCTCCGCCGATTTGTTCATTGTCTGTCATCCTGACCAATCCAGACTTCCAAGATTCACAAATGAAACGTATATGTTCGTGCTGAGAAGCTTGACCAAAAACATGTATTATCTATTTACAGCAAGATTATGATGCCATATCTTGGCACCGACGTTTGCTTTGGAGCTAATAATATCACGAGCCGCGCTTGTTGCGCCGCTCGGTAAAACTGGAAAGCAAGCCCATTTATGAGATGGCCGTCGGACCTAAAGAATTCAGCCGAAGAAAACAGAAATCAACCACAAATAATGGGAATCAGGTTAAAGCTTCCCGCCGCTCCATTTTGGTTGAGCTGCCTGGCGCTCCTTTTTTCGGTTGGGTTCGCCATTGGGGGCTCAGCGCGCCCGCTTATTACCGCCGCAATCGACGAGAAGGCACTGGTCACGCTGGCTGGCAATACCCGTCCCGAAGCTAATGCCCGCAACGATCGCGGTCCGGTCGCGCCCCAGTTACCGATGGACCACATCCTGCTCCAGTTGCGCCGTCCGCCGGAAGAGGAGCAGGCAGTCGAAAAGTACATCGACGAGGTCGAGAACCCCGGATCGCCGAACTATCACCATTGGCTGACTCCGCAGGAAGTCGGCCAACGATTTGGCCCCGCGCCGCAGGATGTGGACACGGTCACGAACTGGCTGCAGTCGCACGGATTTACGGTCAACCGGATTTACGCCAATCGCCTCGTTATTGATTTTTCGGGTAATGCGAGCCAGGTTCAGGAGGCGTTCCACACCCAGATTCATTATTTCCAGGTCAATGGAAAAATGTATGTCGCCAACGCCAGCGATCCGCAAATTCCGGCGGCGCTGGCCCCGGCAATCGTTGGGGTGGTATCGCTCAACAACTTCGCGCCGGCGCCCAAGCCGCGTCCCCAACCCGCGTACACTTTCCCCAGCTCGAACTGCGGAATTCTTACCGGCAGCGGCACGTGTCTGTCGATCGTGCCGGCGGATCTGGCCACGATCTATGACTTCAACCCGCTGTTCACCGCCTCCATCTCGGGCCAGGGCCAGACTATCGTTGTGGTCGAGGAATCGGATGTTTTTTCGCTGAGCGATTGGAGCACTTTCCGATCCACGTTCGGCCTTTCGACTGCCTTTCCCGCGGGTTCCGTTTCCCAGATTCATCCGGGCGGCTGCACTGACCCGGGCGTAAACGGCGCCGACGGCGAAGCGATTCTGGACGCGGAATGGGCGAGCGCGGCGGCGCCCAGCGCGGCGATCGAACTGGCTGCGTGCGCGGATACGTCAGCCACTCGCGGGGAATTGCTGGCGCTGCAAAACCTGCTCAATGCCTCCGGAACTCCGCCCGCGATTGTCAGCAACAGCTACGGTGTCGCCGAGGCGATCCAGGGCGCGACGCTCAACGCCGCTATCAATTCGCTGTATCAAACCGCAGTGCTGGCCGGAGTGTCCGTCTTCGTGGCATCCGGCGATTCGGCGGCCGCTTACGCCGATCAGGGCCCGTTCAGGCAAGGACTCGAGTCGGCCGCCAGCCTGGGCATCGCCGTCAACGGAGCCGCCTCCACGCCCTACAACGTGGCGGTCGGCGGTACGGATTTTGGCGATTCGGTCAGCGGTACGACCAGCACCTACTGGAGTTCGAGCAACGGAAGCAATTTTGGTTCCGCGCTTTCGTACATTCCCGAGATTCCCTGGAATGATTCGTGCGCAAGCGGCCTGATCGCGGCATATCTGGGGTTCAGCAGCACTTTCGGTCCATCCAGCCTGTGCAACGCGGGCTATTTATTGAACATTACGGGTGGCAGCGGCGGTCCCAGCGGATGCGCCACCGGGGCGCCCTCGACGCCCGGGGTGGTCAGCGGCACGTGTGCCGGATACAAAAAACCGTCATGGCAGTCCGTGCTGGGCAATCCCAGCGACGGCGTGCGCGATGTTCCCGACGTAGCGATGTTCGCCGCCGACGGAGTCTGGGACCACGGCTATATCGTCTGCTACTCGGATACCGCCAACGGCGGCTCACCGTGTTCCGGTGCTCCCGACACCTGGTCGATCTTCGGTGGAACGTCGGTTGCCGCGCCAATCATGGCCGCCATTCAGGCGCTGGCCAATCAGCACGCGAAAAGCCGCCAGGGCAATCCAAATCCCATTTATTACTCGCTGGCTGCCAAAGAGTACGGCGCCTCGGGTTCGTCGTCGTGCAATTCCTCACTGGGCAACAAGGTTGGCAAGTCCTGCATCTTCTATGACGTGACGACGGGCGACATGGACGTGCCATGCACCGGTTCCCAGAACTGCTTCGATTCGTCCGCGGGATTCGGCGTCCTATCGACCTCGGATTCGTCGTTTAAGCCCGCCTATACCGCAACCACCGGATGGGATTTCGCCACCGGGATCGGCACCGTCAACGCGTACAACCTGGTGATGTCGTTCGGGTCGGCGTCGCCCACGCCTACGCCCACGCCGACCGCTACTCCGGGCGAAAGCGCAACGCCAACCAACACGCCGTTGAAAGCCACCCCTACGCCGACGGGCACAGGCGTCAAAGCCACCGCTACGCCGGCCGCGACCGCAACCCAGACGGGCACCCCGACTCCATCGCCGACCGCCACACCCGCCGGTCCGGTTATCAGCAGCCTGCCATCGGTAATCCTGGTCGGCGCAAATTTCACGATCGGTGGCAGCCATTTCACCAGCGGATCGGTGGTGAACTTCTTCATCGCAACATCCAGTGGTCCGATCAATGGCGGACCGCTGAAACCGGCGGCCGGTTCGACTTCAACTTCGCTGGTCGTCTCCGTCCCTGCAACGATTCCCCTGGGCGAAGGCTTCGTAGCCGTGCAGGTGATCAACACGGATGAGGGCTTCGAGGCATCCAATGTGGCTTACGCGCTGCTTCAGGGTTCTCCCGCTGCCGGCATCCCGAGCCTCACGACCGTCAACGGCGTCGGTTTGGCGGCGACCAGCAGCGATCCGAGCTACGCGATTGACAACGTCGAGACGGTGCTGGTGCAGGGCAATGTAGTCAAACTGGGAGGCAGCGGATTCGATACGACCAACGGGGTGGCGGTGGACCTGTTCTGCGCCTGCACGGGCGGCAAAGTCGGGCCGTTTTTTGTCAATCCCGGCGATCCGGGACTGAGCAGCACTGAAATCAGCTTTACGCTGCCCGCCAGCGGAACAAACGCTCCCAGCACCGGCCCCGGTTCATTGGTAATCAGCAATGCGGGCGTCTCTCACAGTTACGCGGTCAAGAGCAACGCGGTCGCGGTGCCAATCGGGGCGCAGATCTCGATCTCGTCGATTACGCAAAGCGGCAATACGATCACGGTCAACGGCGCAGGCTTCTCCACGCTCAGTGTGATCAACTTTTTTGCCAACACGGCCGGCGGTCTGCAAAATCTGGGCGGTCTGGGTCCGGGCGGACCGCTTATTCCATTGACGGTGATTAACTCGAATCAATTTACCTTCAGCAAGCCGGCCAGCGCGCTGACGGGAGCGGCGTACATCGAGGCGTTCAATCCGCCGTTCGTGCCGTTCACCAGTTCGGGGACCGGACCGAGCGGGTCGTTTACGCTGCACTGAAGCTGGTTGGCTAAAGGAACTGCTGCTGGAGCCGTTGCAGGATCGAGCTGTAGCGATCGTCGCCGGCTATCATTTCGATTTTGCGGCAGTTGGCGCCGTCGAAGGAAATCCGGATCTCGAGGAGCTTGAGTTCGGGCGCCTCACGCAGCCGCTCGAACCATTCCACCGCCGCCACGCCCGAGGAAAACAGGTACTCGCGCAGGCCGAGCTCGTCGATGTCGGTCTTATCCAGACGATAGAGATCGATATGATAAAGGGGCAGCCGTCCTTCATGCTCCTGGATGATGGTGAAGGTCGGACTCAGGATTCGCTCTTCCTGCAGATGGAGCCCGCGCGCCAGGCCTTTGACGAAGCAGGTCTTGCCCGCGCCCAATTCGCCGGACAAGCCGAGCAGCTCGCCGCCGTTGAGCAGCGAAGCCAGGCGGCGTCCCCACGCTTTGGTCTCACGCGCCGAGGAACTATGTAATGTCAGTACGAACATCGCGCTCGCCTCTCAAGTATATCCCAAAGCCGCCAGAGTTGCAGGGATCTCGGCAATAACGTCGCCGGCGAGATAACCGACCATCCCTGCGCGCCGCGCGATACGGTCGGCCGCGGCGCCATGCAGAAACACGCCCAGCGCCATTGCACTTAAAGGCTCCATCCCTTGTCCCAGCAGCGAGCCGATAATACCGGACAGCGCGTCACCCATCCCAGCCGTCGCCATTCCCGGATTGCCCGAGGAATTGACGTATACAACACCGGCGGGACTGGCGATTACCGTGCGGTTTCCCTTGAGCAAACAATGCGCGCCGGTCAATTCACAAAGGCGGCGCGCGGCCGAGATGCGGTCGGCATTAACCGCCGCCGTTCCCGTCGACAACAGCCGCGCCATCTCGCCCGGGTGGGGCGTCATCACGATCGGACCGTTGGCGCCGCGCGCTTTTGCGCATCCGATTTCAGCCAGGGCGTTGAGACCGTCGGCATCGATCAGCAGGGGCCGTCCGGAAGACGATGCCTCACTAATCAGGAAGTTGAGCAGCTCTTTGGTGTCGGCGCTGACGCCCACCCCGGGCCCGAAGACGAGCGCGGTCTTGCCCGGGAGCAACTCGCGCAGGGTTTCGATCGCGGCGGGCGCGGCAAAATGGCCCGCCTCATCGGCGATCGGCTCGGTCATCAACTCGGCCTGGCCGGCGGCGACCACCGGGGCAACACAAGCGGGAATCGCCGCCGTCACCAGTCCGGAGCCGGTGCGCAAGGCGGCGCGGGAGGCGAGCAGCGCGGCACCGCTTTTGCCCAACGCGCCGGCAACTATCAGTAGATGGCCAAAGTTGCCCTTGTGAGCGTCGGCGGCGCGCGGCTTGATCAGCGGACGGACCTCGGCGCTTTCCAGGTAGCGTCCCGATGGCTGCACTTCATCCACGGCCGCGCCAGGGAAGCCGATATCGCAGATTTTCAATTCCCCGCAATAATGCGCTCCCGGATAGCTGACGTGTCCAAACTTGGCGAAGCCGAAGGTTACGGTCAGCGATGCTTTCACCGCCACTCCCATGATCGCGCCGGTGTCCGAGTTCACTCCCGAGGCGATGTCAACCGCGGCTACTGGAATCCGGCTGTCATTAATCAGATCCACAGCGGTGCGCGGCAGACCGCGAATTTCCGCATTAAGACCCGTGCCAAAGATGGCGTCGATAATCACGCCGGGCCGGGTTTCGAAAGCCCGACGCAGGCTGGTTTCGTCTTCGATTTGCTCGACCGTTCCGCCGGCGTTGATAAAGTCGGCACAGGCTCGCGCGCCGTCGCCTTTAAGCGCCTGGATGGGACCGAGCAATACGGCGGTTACCTTCGCTCCAGACTTTTTGAGCCGTCGCGCCGCGACCATACCGTCGCCGCCGTTGTTGCCCTTGCCCGCGACGACCAGGACTCCATGGGCGAGGGCGGACACCGGTCCCCATCGGGCGGCGACTTCATCGGCGACCGACTCGCCAGCGCGGGTCATCAGGGCATAGGACGGCACGCCGTATTTCTGCTGGCTGAGGAGATCAACCTGACGGCTTTGTGCAGCGGTTAGCAGCTTCATTGGATTAAATTGGGCCGGCGAGACGAGGGGTCAGGATTTGCTTTTGAGGCGCAGCGCCTTTCTGGCGCCGGCGGCGCCCGCGACCAGAGTCTTCATCTCGCGCACCGCTCGTCCCATTCCCACCATCACCGCACGCGCCACGATGGAATGCCCGATATGCAGCCATTGTAGCCCGGAAATCGACGCAATGGGGACAGTATTGAGGTAGTTGAGCCCGTGTCCGGCGTTTACCCTCAGCCCCAGAGAGCGGGCGGATTTGACGGCGTCGCGGATGCGTTGCAATTCGTAGCGCGTCGGTTCGCTGAACTCCCAATTGCGCTTGCGTTTGGGGTCGGCGAGGTCTCGGTCGGCCAGGACGGCGTAGGCGCCGGTATGGAGTTCCACATGATCGGCGCGGACCTTGGCCGCCGCCTCCAGTTGGCGCGGGTCGGGTTCAACAAAGAGGCTGACGCCGATACGGACCCGCCTGAGTTCATTGATGATCGATGCCAGCCGGGTGGACAATCCGGCCACGTCGAGACCGCCCTCCGTGGTCAGCTCCTCGCGCCGCTCGGGCACGATACAGACTTCGGCGGGTCTGACTTTGAGTGCGAGCTCGACCATTTCATCAGTGGGAGCGAGCTCCTGGTTGAGCGGAATTCTGATCGATTGCGCAATCCGGAACAGGTCTGAATCGACGATGTGGCGGCGGTCCTCGCGCAGATGGAGCGTAATCGCGTCAGCGCCGGCCCGCTCGGCGATCAGCGCGGCCTCCAGAGGGTCGGGATAATCGACCCGGCGCGCCTGGCGCAGCGTTGCAACGTGGTCGATGTTGACACCCAGCTTGACCATCGCGCCGATCGCCGCGCTAACGGCTGCCAATCCCGATATGCTTTTCGATCGCGGCGCCGATCTCGCGGGCGCCGGCCTCGATTTCGTCCTCGTCCTCGCCCTCGACCATCACGCGCGCCAGCATTTCGGTGCCGGAGTAACGAACAAAGACGCGTCCACGCCCGTTAAGTCGTTGCTCGACGGCGCCGATAACGCGGGAAACATCGCCCATGTCGCTGAAGGGAACGCGACGGCTGACCTTGACGTTGTGCAGGACCTGGGGAAAGCGCTGCATCGCGCGCAATTCGCACAAGGGCTTACCCGAATCGAGCATGTGCTCGAGCACCATCAGCGTGGTGATTAAGCCATCGCCGGTGGTGGAGCAATCCATAAAGATGATATGGCCGGATTGCTCGCCGCCCAGGTTGTAACCATTGGCCCGCATCTCGCGGCATACCGCGGGATCGCCGACTTCAGTGCGAACCAGCCGCAGGCCGGCCTGCTTCAATGATTGGTCCAGCCCCAGGTTGCTCATCACCGTGGCGACGACGGTGTTAAAGGCAAGCCGGCCCTTGGCGGCCATCGCGCGCGCCATCAGCGCCATTACGTCGTCGCCGTCAAGCACTTCGCCCTTGCTGTCCACCAGGATTGCGCGATCGGCGTCGCCGTCCAGCGCGATACCGATGTCAGCGTGCTCGGCCAGGACCTTGTCACGCACGCGGGCGGGATTGAGCGCGCCGCCGTCGCAATTGATATTTTTGCCGTCGGGATCCACGCCCAGCGCGATCACCTCGGCGCCCAATTCGTCGAGCACGTCGGGACCGACCTTGTAAGCGGCGCCATTGGCGCAGTCGATTACCACCTTGATTCCGTCCAACGTGCGCCTGGGCTGCTGCAGGCAGGATTTCAGAAAGACGAGATAGCGCCCGATCGCGTCGTCGATCCGCATCGCCTTGCCGATCTGCTCCGGACCTGCCGGCCGATCGAGCTTGCTCTCGTCAAAAACCAACTCCTCGATCAGCCGCTCGATTTCGTCGTCAAGTTTGAATCCTTCATGGGAGAAGAACTTAATCCCGTTGTCCTGATAGGGATTGTGGGAAGCGGAAATCACCACGCCGGCGGCGGCCCGCATGCTGCGCGTAAGGAACGCAATGGCCGGAGTCGGCATCGGTCCGACCAGCATTACGTCAGCGCCCATCGAGCAGATGCCCGAAGCCATCGCGGTTTCCAGCATGTAGCCGGACAGTCGCGTGTCCTTGCCGATCAGGATGCGGCGATGGCGTCCGGAGGGACTGCGGAAGACCTGCGCCAGTGCCCGGGCCAGCTTAAGGGCGATCTCGCAGGTGATTGGATATTGGTTGGCGACTCCGCGCACGCCGTCAGTACCAAAAAGCCGGGCTGCGGAACTACGAGTTGCTGAATTCAACCTTGTGCCTCAAGTTTCGCTCGGTACAGACGTAGTCTAACCTTATCGGGACTTTCACGCACCACTTCGAGACCCTTGGGCAAATCCACCTGAACGGGCGTTTCAAACCATCCGACGCCCAGATCGCGGGCATCAACGTAAACCGACCCGTCCAGGTCGAGGCTGGCCAGGGTTTTCTGTGGTCCACGCACGGTCAGGGATATATGCGGAGGATGAAGGAGGAATTTATGATCGGAGTTGCGAACCGAGACTTCGACATCATGAAACTCGCGTTCGGTGACCACGTCCTGCAACTTGACCGTAGCCAACACCCAGTTGGTGGAAAGCTTGATCTTGGTGCCGACATCGGCCAACTGCACATAGCGCGAGACCGGTTCATCGGCGCCCTGAACGTCGAATGGCATGGTATCGATGGCGTCGACGCTGCGCAGCGCGTGGCTGGGTCCGGTCACCGTCACCACCGACGGCTTCAAATCGATCGCGCTGATCGCCAGACCGCTGGCCACCTGACCTTTGATACTCAGCCGCACCGGCAATTCGCGCGTCATGATCTGGTCGACGTCCAGCGTGATCTGCGAAGGCACGATTCGATCGATCGTGGTCTTGCGCGGGATACGGAACATTTCGGGGGTGATCTTGATATCGGCTTCGCCCGGGGTAAGGCCGCGCAAATCCAGATGCACGGTCAGCCGTCCGGGATCGAGCAGGGAGAGCAGGGTGCGCGGCCCTGAAATCGTCAGGCTTATGAAATCAGGGCGGCGATTGACGATTATCAGACCGCTGGGCAGGCCGCGGTATTCGACCGGCACCAGCATGCTCTGCTGCTCTTCACGTTGTCCGGCGTTGACAAAGAACCACAGACCCAGCGCGATCAGCACCGCCAGGATGCGCAGACTTAGATTGCGCAGCAGAAAACTTCTGATTCTCGCCAATCGCATCGTCGCGAGCATTGCGCCGGCTTCGCTCCGCGCGCCCGACTCATGGGTTCAAAGACTTCAGTTGCTGGCGCAGCGTGGCCGGCTCCAGATGGCGCGCGAGCACGCCGCCCTGGGCCAGAGAAATCGTCCCGTCCTCCTCTGATACGACGATTACCGCCGCGTCGGTCTCCTCGGTTATACCAATTGCGGCCCGATGCCGGGTACCAAGCGATCCCAATTCAGGGCTGGAGGAAAGCGGCAGCAGGCACTTGGCGGCTAGAATATGATCGTTCTTAACAATTACCGCGCCGTCGTGCAGCGGTGACCCGGGCATGAAGATCGTCTCCAGCAAGGCGGCCGACAAGCGCGCGTCCACCGGACGTCCCGCCTCGATATAGTCGGTCAGTCCAACCTCGCGTTCCAAAACAATCAGGCCGCCGATGCGATGGGCGGACAACCATCCCGCGGCCTGCGCCAGCTCGTCGGCGGCAACCGAATCGGTGGCGCGAAAACCAAAGAAGGGGCCGGAGCCGAAGCGGGTCAGGGCGCGGCGGATATCGGCCTGGAAAATAACCACCAGGATCACCATCAGCGATCCCAGGAAGTTGTTTAACAGCCAGTTGAGGGTAAACAGCCCGAGCATCTGCGAAGCCAGGTAAGCCACGCCCAGCAGCGCCAGCCCGAGCACCATCTGGACCGCGCGGGTTCCCCGGATCAGCAGCGCGATCCGATACACGATAAACGCGACCACCGCGATATCGATCGCGTCCATCCATCGAAGGGTGGGAACAAAATCCGGCTTCAGGGTCATCGCGTACCAATATAGCCGCTGCTCGCTCTCACGTCTGGCTCAGCCGGAAGGTTCGTATCAGGAACTGCTTTCCTTTGTCGGCTTTAACCTGCTTTGGCGCCCGCCGCGCTGATTGCCTCTGCCACTTTGACCGCCGCTGCGATCGAGCCCGGATCGTGAACCCGAGCAATGGCCGCGCCCGCCGCGATTGCAATTGAGACTGCCGCAGCGGTGCCCATAAGCATCTGGTCATGCCGCTCGCCGGCAATTTGCCGGATAAAATTCTTGCGCGACACGCCGATCAGGACCGGATACCCGAGGCGGCAAAGCCGCGAAAGCCCGGCCAGCAGTATAAGATTGTGACTCCTTTTTTTGGCAAATCCAATGCCGGGATCAAGAATAATCCGCGACTTTGCGATTCCCGCCGACCGCGCCGCCCGCACCCGCCCGATCAAATATGCGCGAACCTCCTTCACCACATCATGGTAGCGGGCCATTCGCTGCATGGTGGCGGGAGTGCCGCGCATATGCATCAGCACCACAGCGGCGCGATAATGCGAAATCACCGCCGCCATCTCAGCATCGAAAGTCATCGCGCTGACGTCATTGATGATTGCGGCGCCCGCTTCCAACGCGCGCTGCGCCACGAGCGCCTTTCGCGTATCAACGGAAATCGGGCAGTTGATCAACGGCGCCAGTTTGCGCAGGACCGGGAGGACTCGCTCACATTCCTCTTCGGCTGGCACCTCGACGGCACCGGGCCGCGTGGATTCACCGCCGATGTCGATAATGGCGGCACCCTCCCGCGCCATCTCAAGCGCGCGCTGGACGGCCAGGTCTGGCTCCAGAAACAATCCGCCGTCGGAGAACGAATCGGGAGTGACATTAAGCACCCCCATCACCGCGGGAAACGCTACCGTGGCGCCGTTTGAAAGGCGCAGAGCTTTTGGCATGCGAGGGCGCGAAGCCAAGGCCTGGACGTCGCGCAAGCGACCCCCACCGGCTCAGGCCAGAACAGGCTTGGGCGGCAGGCCAGGGACTGCTCCCCGGTCCTCCTGCGGCGCTTTCTCCGGCTTTTCGCGCGGCACTTCGGCGGTGCGCGCCGGCCCTTGGGCGGTAGCCGCAGGAGTCTCGGCGGCCGCCGTTGCGGGCAACTTTCCGTCCTTGTAAGCCTTGACGATGGCTTCGACCTCGCTGCCGTCCAGGACTTCCTTTTCCAGCAGCTTTTCGGCTGCCGCATGCAACGCGCCGATATTCTCCGCCAGCAGCGAACGGGCGGTGTCGTAGCCTTCCTGGATCATGCGCCGCACCTCGCGATCGATTTCGATCGCGGTATGCTCGGAATAGTCCCGCTGATGGTACAGGTCTTTGCCCAGGAAGACCTGGTCGTCCTTGCGGCCGAACGTCATCGGCCCCAGTTCCAGGCTCATGCCGAACTCGCAGACCATTTTGCGGGCCAGCTCGGTCGCCTTTTCGATGTCGTCGCCGGCGCCGGTGGTCATATGGCCGAACACCAGCTCTTCCGCCGTGCGTCCGCCGAACATCATCGCCAGCCGCGTCATCAGGTACTCGCGGGTGTAGGTGTAACGGTCATCAAGCGGCAATTGTTGGGTGATCCCCAGGGCCATTCCGCGCGGAATAATCGTCACCTTGTGGACGGGGTCGGCGCCGGGGAGCAGGATCGCGACCAGAGCGTGCCCGGCCTCGTGATAAGCGGTGTTGCGCCGCTCAGCCAGCGACATGACCATCGAGCGGCGCTCCGCACCCATCATGACCTTGTCCTTGGCCAGCTCGAAGTCGTTCATATCGACTTTGTCTTTGTTGCGGCGAGCCGCCAGCAGCGCCGCTTCGTTGACCAGGTTTTCCAGGTCGGCGCCGGCAAACCCGGGCGTACCCCGAGCCAGTTTCTCCAGCGACACATCCTCGGCAATCGGGACCTTGCGCATATGGACGCGCAGGATACCTTCGCGGCCCTTCATGTCGGGACGCGGCACCACGACGCGGCGGTCAAAGCGGCCCGGCCTCAACAGTGCCGGATCGAGCACGTCGGGACGGTTGGTGGCGGCGACCAGAATTACACCCTCGTTGGCCTCAAAGCCGTCCATCTCGACCAGCAACTGGTTGAGGGTCTGCTCGCGTTCGTCGTGTCCGCCGCCAAGCCCAGCTCCGCGATGACGTCCGACGGCGTCGATTTCGTCGATAAATATGATGCAGGGAGCGTGCTTCTTGCCCTGGACAAAGAGGTCGCGGACACGGGAAGCGCCCACGCCCACGAACATCTCGACGAAATCCGAGCCGGAAATCGAAAAGAAGGGCACGCCGGCTTCACCCGCAATCGCGCGGGCAAGCAAGGTCTTGCCGGTCCCGGGCGGACCCACCAGCAGGACGCCTTTGGGGATGCGACCGCCCAGCTTGGTGAAGCGTTTGGGATCGCGCAGGAATTGGATGATCTCCTCCAGCTCGTCCTTGGCTTCGTCGATTCCCGAAACGTCGGCAAAGGTCACCTTGTGGGTGTTTTCGTTGAGCAAGCGCGCGCGGCTTTTTCCGAAGGACATGGCCTTGCCGCCGCCGATCTGCATCTGGCGCATGAAAAAGATCCAGACCGCCACCAGCAGCAGCATCGGGAACCATTGCACCAACGCCACCATCCACCACGGGTCGCCCTCCTCGGGCTTGGCGGTGATGTGAACTTTCTTGCTTAGGAGGATTTTGACCAGGTCCGGGTCGCGCGGAGCGTAGGTCTTGAAGTGCTCGCGTGAAATCGTCTCGCCATGGATCGTGTTTCCCTGGATCACAACCTCAGCGACCTGGTTGTTTTCAACCTGGGCGAGGAAATCAGAAAACGGAACTTCCGGTTCTCGAGTCTGCTGCCTGCTGAAGACGTTGAACAGCAGCAGGAACATCAGCCCCAGCACCAGCCAGAGAGCGATGCTGCGCGAAAATTGATTCATCGTCTGTTAGAC
>JAJPIF010000020.1 GCA_021324885.1 Pseudomonadota bacterium | reverse complement strand
GCGGTTCTGGGAGGCTGAACCATGTCTTATAAGGGCATCCCGGTGATGGATTCGGATATGCATCTGATGGAGCCGTACGATCTGTGGGATCGCTACATCGATTCCGGGTTCAAGGAGGGCGCGCCGCAGGGCCATCCGGCAGAGCATCCCCGGCTCGGTTTCATATCGCTTCCGGGCAAGGAAAACTTCAACCCCGAGGCCATCAACTGGTTCGAACCTCTGAAAGCCCACATGGAGCCGCAGACCACGGCGTACGCCTTCGCGGTCGAGCGCAGTTGGGATTGCTTCTCGCAGTTGCAGGCGATGGACCAGGAAGGCGTGGACGTGTCGATCAATTACCCGACCCGTGCGCTGACAATCCTGGGCACCGACAGTACGGAGCAAATCGGCGCCCGGGGACTGGAAGCGCGATTCGCGGCAGCTATCGCGCGGGCCTACAACGACTGGCTATTCGACTTCTGCGGCGCCGATCGCAAGCGCCTTTTGGCTGCTGCCCTGATCGCGCCGCATGATCCGGGTCTCGCGGCGCAGGAAGCCCGCCGGTGCGTCAAGGAACTGGGCTTCAAGGCGATCTTTCTCGCCCCCGGCATAGTCAATAAAAGGCCCTGGTATCATCCCGCCTATGATCCGCTGTGGGCGGAGTGCGAAAAGCTGGACGTGCCGGTGGTCTTTCACGGGACCGGGCCGGACAGCCTGACCGATTTCAGCCTGGGACTGATGCAGTACCTGATGATGCAGCATCAGTTTCTGCACGTGCTGGGACCGATGATGGCGGCGGTGTGCTTCTGTGCCGGCGGGGTGTTCGAGCGTTTTCCCCGGCTGCGCCTGGGACTGCTGGAGGCCAACTGCAGTTGGGCACCCTGGTTTTTCGGGCGGCTGGATGACCATTACGTGGATTACATCGGCAAATTCGAGGTCAAGCTCTCCAAAAAACCGTCGGAGTATTTCCTGACCAATTGCTACGTGTCGGTCGAGGCGGAAGAACGCACCATCAGCCAGTACGTGGAATGGTTCGGCGATGACAACGTGGTATTTTCCACCGACTATCCCCATCCCGACAGTAGGTTTCCCCGCTCCGTCGAGACCTTTTTCAAGCTGCCGCTGAGCCAGGCGTCGCAACGCAAGGTCCTGTGGGACAATTGTGCTCGGCTTTACGGGCTGTAATCCGAAGCACGGGAGTAACGAGAATGCATCTGGCTTATTTCACCGAGCGTCCCTACCGCTATGCGCCGCAGGACCGGGTAATCGAGAAGGGTTTTTTCGGAACGCCAAACAGCTATTTCGATCCGGCCAAAGGGTATCAACTGTACCATGAGTATCTCGATGAAAAGCTGCTGGCTGAAGATCTCGGCTTCGACGGCGTCGGGCTGAACGAGCATCATGGCACGCCCTTTACCATGGGCGGCGTGATGGATGTGGAAGCGGCGATTCTGGCGCGGATTACCAAAAAGGTAAGGATCATCATGATGGGTAATCCGTTGCCGCTCGGCGCCCCGCTGCGGCTAGCCGAAGAACTGGCCATGATCGACGTGATCTCCGGCGGGCGGCTGATTACCGGATGGGTGCGGGGTACGGGTTGCGAACAATTCGCGCACAACTCCAATCCGGCTTATAACCGGGAATATTTCGAGGAAGCTCACGACTTCATCGTCAAGGCATGGACCCAGCCGGGCCCGTGGCGTTACGAAGGCAAGCATTTTCATTACCGCTTCGTCGATCCGTGGCCGCTGCCGATGCAGAAGCCGCATCCGCCGATGTGGATTCCGGGGCTGCTCAGTCCGGAGACCGTGATCTGGGCGGCGGCAAAGCGCTATCCTTACATGGGACTGGCTACCGCACTGGAACCCACGGTTGAACTGTGGAACGTGTACCGCGATCGCGCCGCCGCCGCCGGATACCAGATCGGCCCCGAGAACTTCGGCTTCCTGCAGAATGTGTACGTGGCGGAAACCGAGAAGGAAGCTTACGAGATCTCCAAGCAGTCGGTCTTCGGGGGCGCGGGGTCAGGCTATAGCCTGTTCTCCCTGCCGCAATTCTTCTTTCCGTCAGGCTACGTTTCCAAGAACGCAGTCCGGCGTCTGGCCGAGCAGTTCGCGAATCCGGACAATGCCGGCGGCGGCCCATTCCAGACCATAACCGGCAAATCCCCGGAAGCCGCGATTTCCACGGCGCAAGTCGACCATCGCTCCAAGGTGTGGCAGCAGAACGCCGTTGTTATAGAAGGCACGCGCAAGCTGGTCCTCGACTCCCACACCGAAGGAGTAAAAAATCTGAACATCATTTGCGGCACTCCGGATACTGTAATCCGGAAATTGCGGGTCGTGCTCGAGACCCTGAGACCCGGCATTTTCCTATTGTGGCAGAATGACGGTCCGATTACGCGCAAGCAGCGCGAGAATAATTTGAAACTGTTGGGCAAAGAGGTTATGCCAGCGCTGCGCCAGTTCGGACGGGAGCTCAACCTGACTTCCCCGTTTGAAGTGACGCCGGGTTCACGGCCGCTGCCCTCGCACGGCAAGCCCGAATCGGTCGGTTCGATCGAACCGTGGAAGGCGTGGCGGGCCGCAAATCCATGACCCAACGGCGTCTTCATGGTTCTAGTTGCCTGGTGGATTCGGACCCGAAACAGCATCTGGAAATCTGACTCTGGCTGATATCAAGGGAGATTCCTCATGGCCTTTGATCTACTGATTAAGAACGGAACCGTAGTCGACGGTACCGGGTCGCCCCGCTACCAGGCCGATGTTGGTATCGCGGATGGCAAAATCGTCGAGGTCGGGAAAGGGCTGGCAGGGAAGGCTCACAGGGTCATAGACGCTTCCAATTTGATCGTCAGTCCCGGTTTTGTCGACCCGCACACCCACTATGACGCCCAGATTTGCTGGGACCCGCAGGTCACCAGTTCTTCGTGGAATGGAGTCACCACGGTGTTGCTGGGTAATTGCGGCGTTGGAATCGCTCCGTGCAAAAAGGACCCACAATCGCGGGACGTGGCGGCGTGGGATCTGGTCAATCTTGAAGCAATTCCGATCGAGGTGTTGAAAGCGGCGCTGACCTGGGATTGGGAGACCTTCCCCCAGTACATGGACGCGGCGCAGCGGCGCGGCACCGCGATCAATTTGGCGTTTCTGGCTCCTCTGACCCCGTTCCGCCATTTCGTGATGGGACCGGCCGCGCTGGAGCGGGCGGCCACCGCCGAAGAGACGATGAAGATCAAGGCGTTGCTGCGCGAAACGGTGGCAGCCGGCGCGATGGGATTTTCCACCACGATCTGCGAGGGCGATATCGGCTACCAGGGCAAGCCGATCGCCTGCCGGCTGGCCAGCAACGATGAACTGGGAGCGTACGCTGATGGACTACGAGAACTGGGCAAAGGAATAATCCAGATAAGGCTGACGCAAAACCCGGGGACCATGACCGAAAGTGAATACCAACTCCTGGAACTGCTGGTAAACCGCAGCAGCCGGCCAATTACGTGGTCGTCGGTCCGAATTCGGGAAGATCGCCCGGACAAAGGCCTGGACGTGCTGCAGAAGGTGGACCACCTGATCAAACGCCGCGCGATTCCGCAGGTTACGTGCCGGCCCTTGATGGTCGAACTGAACCTGCACGAGCCGCTGTTATTCTCGTCTCTGCCCTGTAACAAGCAACTCTACAACCATCCCGTGGACGAACAGATAAGGCTCTATCGGGATCCGCAATTTCGCGGGATGCTGCGCGAGCAGCTTAACGCGAACCCGATCCATCGGGTGGCCTTCTTCGGCCATCCCGACGAGATCGAAATCGTGGAATGCGCCGCTGACCCGTCCCTGACCGGCAAATCGCTGGCCGAAGCCGCCAGGCGGCGCAAACAGGACCCGTTCGATACGCTGATCGAACTGCCGCTCGGAGATGAACTGAAGACCCGCTATCTCGTGCCGCTGTTCGCAAGCGAGGACACGCTCCCAATACTGTTCAATGATCCGCGGACTCTGATTGGACTGGCGGACGGCGGTGCGCATCTCGACCAGATCTGTGACGCCGGCTACTGCACGTATCTGCTGGGCAAGTGGGTCCGGGAGAGAAAAGCCCTTACGTTGGAATTCGCGATCAAGCGGCTCACCTCGGAGCCGGCGGCGCTGCTCAATCTGCATGACCGCGGCCGGATTGCGCCCAGCTTTGCCGCCGACATCGCCATCTTCGACTTCGACAAGGTGGATTCGCCCCGCAAGGGTGTGTATCGCAGCGATCTGCCCGGCGGCCATCGAAGACTGGTCGCGCCGGCGCAAGGGATGGCATACGTAATCGTTAACGGCGTCCCCGTGCATCAGAACAACGAATATACGGGCGCCACTCCAGGTGTCGTGCTGCGGTCCCGGTGACTGCCGGTTTTTTGCGAACAAAGATACATCGGGCGAGGAGAGTCAGGCATGGAACTGGAGCTTTTGGCGTCCGCATTCGGTCTGTTGGAATGCCCGCGAGTCGACCAACACGACCGGCTCTATTTCTCCGATATGGTGCTGGGCGGCATCCACCGGCGCAGTCCCGGCGGCCGGATCGAGACGCTCATCCCGGCGCGCAAACATATCGGCGGGATGGCCTTCAACGAAGGCGGCGGACTGGTTCTTTGCGGCGAGGGCGGAGTGTTCGCGTGGGACGAGAGCACCGGGCGGACCCGCGACATCGTAACCCATTTTGAAGGCAAGCCGCTCCAGTTCAATGACATGACTCCCGACTATCAGGGTAGCCTTTATGCCGGGGTTTTCGGCTTCAACCCATTTGAGCATCCCCGGCCCGAGGTGACGCCTCCCGGCATGCTGTTCAGGATCGATCCACCCGGCAGATTAGTTCCCATGTGGGATGGAATCGTATTCAGCAATGGACTCGGGTTCAGCCCCGACCGCAAGCTGCTGTACCACTCGGATTCGGGCGGCGATACCGTTTATGTGTACGATATTGCGCCTGACCGCTCGCTGAAGGATCGACGCCCGTTTGGAAAGGTGCCAAACGGGATGCCCGACGGATTGGCGGTCGATGTGGAAGGCGGGGTCTGGGTGGCGGCCGCCTATGGCGGCGAAGTCGTGCGTTTTCGCAACGATGGGACAGTGGACCGGCAGATCAAGGTTCCTTTAACTCTCGTGGCGAGCGTCGTGTTTGGCGGTAAGGATATGCAGGATCTCTATATCATGACCGGGGATGAACGGTACCTGGCTCAGGAACCCGATACCGTTGAGCCGCCGGCACGCGCCAGGATCTTCCGCACCCGCTCTCCGATTCCGGGAGTGTCAGTGCCCATGGCCCGCTTCTAAGCGGCCGGCGTTGCACGACAGCGCCCGGTTGTTCACGCGTTCGTCTAACCGAGTCCTGTTCTTTTTTTTGGCTCTTCTATAGAGCGGGGACGCCCGCCCTCGCCTTAGAAAGGCTATCTCTGCAGCCATTGTCCGAACGTGAAGGTATAGCAGGGTGCGGATAAAAGAGGATCTGAGCCTTTATCAAGATGCCGCGTTCCGGGGGCGGGTCATAGTCTTGATCTTGCCGTCGGGTTGGGCGACTAGCACGGTGTGAGCGATACCCAAAAACAGACCGTGATCGACGACTCCGGGGATGTCGAGGATCTCGCGGTTGAGACGGCGCGGGTTGATTTTTCCCTCGACCTTGCAGTCGATAATCAGGTTGCCGTTATCCGAGACCGTATTGCTCCCGTCCTCGTTATGGCGGAGCGACGGACGCAGGCCCAGTTGCTTTAAACGCCGCAAACACAGCGGCGCAGCAAACGTCACTACTTCGACCGGCAGCAGGTGGTGTTCGCCCAGATGGCGCACCAGCTTCTCGAAGCCGACCAGGATTATTTCCCGACGCGACGCGGAACCGACGACCTTCTCCCGCACCAGCGCGCCGCCCCGTCCCTTGATCAGATTGAGATGCGGATCGACTTCGTCGGCGCCGTCGATCGTCACGTCGATCCGATCCACGCCCTCCAGCCCGACGATTTCGATTCCGCCCTCGCGCGCTATCTGCTCGCTGCGGCGCGAGGTCGGCACGCCGCGCACCTTGATACCGCTGGCGATCAGCACGCGAATGAATGCTTCCGCGGCGCGCCCGGTCCCCAGCCCGATAACGCGACCGGGCTTGACATAACGCAGCGCGTATTCGCCCAGCCGCTGCATCGATGCCGGGTCCGCTGCCGCCATTGCCGGGCAACTCGGCCCGTTCCTATTTGCCATTCTTGATCAGCGTCATGAATTCCTGACGGGTCTCGACGTTGGTGCGAAAAACCCCAAGCATCGCCGACGTCGTTACCCAGGAATTCTGCTTCTCGACCCCGCGCATCCGCATACACAGGTGCTCGGCTTCCAGGACCACGGCCACGCCCAACGGATTCAGCTGTTCCATCAGGGTGGTTGCGATTTGGGTGGTCATCCGCTCCTGAACCTGAAGCCGGCGCGCATAGATATCGACCAGGCGGGCAAGTTTGGACAGACCAATAATATGATGGCGAGGCAGGTAGGCCACGTGCGCTCTGCCGATGAAGGGCAGCAGATGATGCTCGCACAGGGAATAAAAATCAACGTCACGGCAGACGATAATTTCCTGATAATCCTCTTCGACGAACAATGCGCCGTTGATTACCGCCTTGGGATCCTGCGCGTAGCCGCGGGTCATGTACTCATACGCCTTGACCACCCGGGAGGGAGTGCGCAGCAGCCCTTCGCGTTCAGGATCCTCGCCGACATGCCGCAGCAGGCGGCGCACCGCGCTCTCTGCTGATTCCGCGTTTTCAGCCATGATGTGTCTCCGGATCGGCAGACGGCATCTAAAAGGGGCCGCCTGCGCGCTCACCCTGGTTTGGCGCCAGCGTGAGATAAGCTTGGGGAGATTTCTCCTTTATGTCTGATGGCGATACGCTTTTTGCCTGATCACGCGACCGCCCCGAAATCCGGCCTGGCAGCATCTTTTCGCCATCTAATGGTTGGCGCGGTGGCTTCGCTGCCGGTCAAATTCCATTGCCAGCTCGATCGCCAGCGAAGGGCCGCCTCCGCTCATTATGTTAAACCCTGCCACGCGCGGGGCCAAAGCCTCCATCAACTCCAGGCTGTGTTTAATGGAAAGCGCGCGCGCCTGGGCCTCGCTCAACCCAAAGTAGCGGTCGAAATGGTGACTGGCGCCGCTTAAGTCCTTGACCTGCTCTTTCAGATAATTGGCCATCTCGGCGCGCTTTACGGGAAGGATTCCCAGCACGACCCGCAGACCGAGCGCGTTGGCCCGATCCAGGAAGCGTTCGGCCAAATCGATTCTGAACACCGGCTGGGTGATCACGAATTGCGCGCCGCCGTCGGCCTTGCGTGCCAGCAGTTCAAGCTCGCGTTCAAAATTGGGGCGATTGGGGTTGGCGACCACGCCCGCAACCAACGCAGGCAGCGTCTTGAGCGGCCGCTTTCCTTCGCCCGTATCGCCGCGTTTGAGTTCGCCGATGATGCGCAACAGTCCGAACACGTCAACGTCGTGCACGCTGCGCGCTTCGGCATGAGAGCCGGGCTGTACCTTGTCGCCGGTCAGCGCCACAACGGCGTCGATACCGGTGGCGGCGGCGCCCAGCAGGTCGGATTTAAGGGCCAGAAGATTGCGATCGCGGCAGGAGAAGTTCAACGCCACCGGTATTCCCAGCCGCTGCTTGATCATGATTGCGAAGACCAGTCCCGACAGCTTTACCTTGGCCATCGCATTGTCGGTCAGGTTGATGGCGTCGATCTTGTGGCGCAAGGTGGCCAATCGCCCAATCAGCGATTCGGTGTTGATGCCGCGGGGAGGGCTGACTTCGATCCACAACGACGGAGTGTCGCTGGCCAAATGCTCAAGAAGCTTAGACATCAAGCTGTATCAGCGCGTGCGCCAGGGCGCGCTTGCGCCGTAACCCCAGTTGGGACAAGAGGCGTGTACAGCGAGGGAAGATGGGAGGCACATAGGCATGTGGCGCGCGCCGGGCTTAGGGTTTTTCGCTGGCCCTGATCTTCTGATATTTGCGGTAATCGTAGCCGGTCGCCATCGCCATCAGGAGCGCCTCCATGCCGCCGGACTTTTCGCGGCGCAAAATCCTCAAGCGTTCGAAAAATTCGCGAAAATCCTTGTGCTCCCGGGTGGCTCCATCCGCCGGCTGCAGGAAGAAATCACGCAGCCGCGTGACCGTGAAGCGCAGCGAGGAGTAACGCAGTTCGTTGGGAAAGGCGTCCCATTCGGCTAAGGACAAGGTCCGCAACGATTCGTAGCCCCGCAGCAGATGGCGGAACCGATCCAGCGAGTACTGGCCGTTCACAAAACACAGCGCATTGACCGCGGTGGCGATATCGAAGATGAATTTGCCCCGGCACGCGGCCTCGAAATCGAGCACCGTGGTCAGGCGGTCGCCGCGAAACAGCATGTTGTCGGCGAACAGGTCGCCATGGATAATGCCTTTGGGCAGCTTGGTTTCAAGATAGCGGTTAAGGTAATCGATCTCGTCGTCCAGCGTCCGTGTGATGCGCCGGAAATAGGAAGGCAGCTTGCCGCGCACATTGTTGTAAAGGTCGGCGATGCGCTCGAAGCTGAAGCGATTGTCGATGCCTTTCTTGTAACCCTTCCCGATGATGTGCAGTTCCGCCAGGACCCGGCCCACCCATTCGAGCTGGCTGGGCCGCAACCCTTCGGGCTGCACCATATGGCCTTCGGCGTACTTGCTGATCGACAGGCAACGGTTGCGGTATTCGCGGTAATAACGCCCCTTGCGATCCTGCAACGGATGGGGACAGGGAAAGGAATGCTTGTGCAGGAAAGACAGCAGGTCGATTTCGCGCTTGACCTCCATCTCGCCCTTGGCTTCGTCGATGCGCAGCAGGTATTTGCCCTTGGGCGTCTCCAGCAGGTAATTGGAATTGACGGAGCCTTGCGGGATAGGTGCCGCACCGCTGATCCGGCCGAATCCGTAATCGTCGGCGAGCTCCTCGAGTAAATCTGCAGTGAGCTCCGTGTATGCGGCCATAGGTGGTCTAACGGACGTGTTCCGCCGGTAGTTTAAATTCTTGTAACGTGATGGTCAACTAGTGTCCGCAAAGTGTGTTAAGCACTAAAGATGTCCGGGTCATAAGCGGTGTCGTACACCTATGCGCGGATGACGCTGCAGGAGGCGGGAATCGTGGAGAAGGAGCCCGGACGGGGCAAATAGCGCCGCCGGCGCGAGCGCCGTCCGCTGGTCGGGATGCTGGTCCATCTGGATGCTTCCACCCATGAGTGGATCGCAGGTCTTGCCATGCGCGACCTGGTGGTGGCGCTGGATGACGCCGACGGGCGCATCCTTTACGCCGGGTTCTTCGCCCAGGAGGGCACGCTTTCGACCTTTGAGGCGCTGGCCTGGGTGCTGCGGCGCACTGTTCGGCGACCACGGGCTGCAGCCCGGGGCTCATCCGCGCTCGCCCGTTGCGGAGCGCGGCAGGATTCGCGCCAGCAGCAGATTCAATTCCTGGATTCGCATGCACTTCGTGCGCTGCCCGGTCCAGGTCCATCAGTTTCCCAACGGCACCCTGCACTGCCGGCGTGGATTCGGAAGCGGTAGTTTTTCGCCGCGCTCCCACCACAAGGACGAGGAGCGACGGGCGAAAAACTAAGCCATTGAAAACCACGGAGGCTTCGCAACTCTCAACTCAATCACGCGGACATCTTTAACTGCTTATGGGGCGGACATC
>JAJPIF010000009.1 GCA_021324885.1 Pseudomonadota bacterium | reverse complement strand
GCGTGACTGTCGCGCCATAGCGCCCGGTCCTCACGAAACGAGACCGGAACAGGCCCGCGCTTTGGATCGCGGCGATAAGCCTTGAGTGGATCGAGCGGGGCCGGGTCTGCGAGCTTGAGGCCCTGCTGAAGCTGGCAGCGCCTCACGACCAAACGCCCTCCCTCCATCTCCGGGTAGAGATAAATTCGCCGGCTCTGCCACGTCAGGTAATCGAGGTAGCCCGCGGGCGTAGTGCCGTCCTTGCGCGGCTGCTCGGGATGGTCCTGCTCCCACGTCGGCAGGTCGTCGCGCCGGCTTCGCGGAATGGGGTGATCCCCGTCATAGCGCATGAGGTTTAGCATCAGGGTCTGAAACAGGCTGTCTCCTGTAGCCAAGACGGAAAAACCGCGAATCAGCGGCGAATCGGAAAAGTAAAACGGCGAGCTTTTGCCGAAGCCGACCGAGTAGGCCTGCCGGGCTATCAACCCTCGTGCGGCATGTGCGGGAGTTAGCGCCGGTGGCGCGCCCTCGTAGCTATGATCGAACAAGGTTGTATTATTGCCGCTGGAGAGCTCTTGAAACAGGATCGAAACCGGTTGCGCGCCCACTGCTGCAATTTCCGGCACCTGATAGAACGGCCGCTTGGGATGGAACAGTTCGAACCGTTCGTGCCATCGCGTGAAGTAAGCTTCGAGCGTCTCCTCGTTCCATCGCCCCCGCCGCCATAGCTGGAACCATTCGCCAATGCTCGCAGGTCCGAAGTTCCGATGAAGAATCGCGAGCAGCAGGCGATGGAGCGCAACAGTCACCAAAGGCGAGTCGTCGAAGAGTTCGCGGACTTCGTGTGCGCGGAGCAGCGCGTCGGCAAGGCTCAATTCCTGCGCGCTGCCGCCGGCCATGACACATGGCACCCAAGGTTCATCGATTAGATTAAAATTCGTTCCCATCGCCTCTTTCGCCGACGTGCGAGATTACGACACCCAACTCTGAGTCAACAAGGACTTCGAAATCGCCAATCCGCTCGCGCCCCGACGCGTCGAGCCTGAGCACCCGATGGTGGCGAAGAAGCGGCGAGCGCAGCCACCCGCGCGGGCGGCGCGATTCATCCTTCAAAAGCGCCGGAGCCAGGCTGCGATGGGTGATTCGAACTTCGCGCTGGAGAAAGGCGATCGTCTCCTCGCGGCTGGGCTTGCGCTCCGGATCGAAGGACGCAAGGGCATCCGCTCCAAGTGCCACAACTGACACCGCAGGACCCTCCGAGAGACGGGTTAGCGCCCGAAGGGTGAAATGCAGGTCGGGATTGTCCTCGTCCAGGCCGACGTTCTCTTCGAACAATGATTCGTCGTCGGGAGCTGGAATCCGATTCTGCCTGGCAACAGTTTCGTATTTGTCACGCTCAGCTCTCAGGTTCGACTCACTATCGGTCCAGACCTTCCGGAGTGATTCCGAGGCGTTTTCAGGGCAGACGACGTTCTTGCCGTAAACGAACTCTATGAGCTTCTCTACATCGCGCGGAACGTCGACGAATTTGCGGTCAGCAATCGCAATCCATGAGCGGAGAAGAATATGGCCATCGTATACCGCCTCAGTACCGCCGCCGAAGTCCGGAATGCCGTCGCGAAGTTCAGGCCTGAGCAGGAGCATCCGTGGCGCAGCGAGGTTTTCGGGGCGCGCGCGCTCATGGCGATGCAACCGGCCGGCGCGCTGAAGAAGCAAATCCACGGGCGCGAACTCGGTCACCATCAGGTCGAAATCGAGGTCGAGACTCTGTTCGAGGACCTGGGTTGCGACGATTACCGCGCGGTTGGGGCGCTTGACCTCGCGCACATTTCCCTCGCCAAAATCGACGAAAGTACCTCTCTTGCCGAAACGGGCCAGGGCGTGTTTCTCGCGACGGTCGCGCTGTTCGAACGGGTAGCGCGCATGGAAAAGCATCAATTCCGGTTCGCCGTCATCAGCGGTCTTGGGAAAGAAACGCTTCAGCGACAGGTACACTGCTTGTGCGCGGTCCACGGTGTTGCATATCACGGCTACGCATCCGCCGCCGTCGAGCATCGAGGCAAGCCGCTCGCCGAGGGATGCCGGCTCGCACCATTCAAGAGCGATACTATGGCGTGAACGCTCGCTTACGGAGATCCCGCGTTGGTTCTGGCCGCGCGCGTTCACCCACATGAGGCGCGGATACGGCGGACACGATGATGCGCCGAGACCGCGCTCCTTGTAGCCCAGTCCCTCCATATAAGCCTTGGCCAAGGCCTCGCGTCTGGCAGACGGCAGCGTCGCGGAGAGCAGCACGACCGACGAGCCGAGCGATGCGAGCCATTTAAGCAGCCGCTCCATCAGTGTTGTCATATACGCGTCGTAAGCGTGGACCTCGTCGATGACAACGGTCTTGCCTGCAAGTCCGAAGAGGCGAACGAAGTAGTGCCTCGTCTGCAGGACGGCCATCAGCGCCTGGTCCACGGTGCCGACCCCAAAAGGAGCCAAAAGGCCACGCTTGCGGTAAGTAAACCACTCCGCGGCGACAACCGTTGACTTGAGTTCGTCGTTTTCGGAGTCGCTTCCGGATCCGCCATAGATTCCGGACGGGCGGTCTTCCCCAGCCTTTTCCAGCAGCGTCTGAAACTCTGCCGATAAAGCGGCATGGCCGTGAAGAAGCTGAAGGTTGACCTCGCCGACGCGCGCTTTTTCAAGGAACGCGCGCACCCGCGAGAACATCTGATTGCTCGTGGCCTGGGTCGGAAGCGCGAAGTAGCATCCGTGCTGGCCGACCCGAGCGGCAAAATGCTGCGCGAGGTACATCGCGGCTTCGGTCTTTCCCTCGCCCATCGGCGCTTCGACGATGAACAAGGCTGGCTCGGAGAGACCCGATGCCGCATCGATCGTCGCGCGCTGGAGCGGGTTGGGATCGATATCCGGAAACAGGGATTCGAAGCTCGTCGCGGAGGAAACGTCGGCGTCGGCAAGCCATCGAAGCTCACGGACGGCTTCCTCGGCATGCTGTGCGGATTTGGCAGCGTAGGTGTCAAGGGCGAGAGTGCCGGGGTCGGTGCCGGGCTCGACGGCATACTGGAAATAGTTCTCCATCGATCCGATCCAGTCGGCCACCGAAACGAATCCGGCGAGCGCCACCGCGGTGGCCTCATCGGGTATCGGCGGCGGACACTTGGGTGCGCCAACGATCTTTGCCAGTGCGTCAGCGATTGTTATCCGAAGCTCTTGCCAGGCTCTATCTCCGGTGGCGCTCGCGCCGGCGCGTTTAACCCTCTGAAGGTCGGGGCTTGTCGCGAAACGGCCATGATGGGCGCCGGTAATACGGGCGAAGAGCCGGGACGCCTCAGGCGGAAACCCATACAGCCTGGTCAGGATCTCGGGCAGGACGGTTGCGGTTATCGCGCCATGTGCTTGCGGGTCCCGCAATCCGGGGCAGGGTAGGCCGGCCTTAGTAAGCCGATCGCGAACGGTTTTATGCTCTATAGACGAAAAGCTTGTGTGCAGTTGGAACGCGGGCGAGGCTTTTCCGAGATCATGGAGTCCTATCAGAAATCCGAACCACTCTTCGGGCATCGACGGCCCCTGTCCTCTGAGCTTCGCCTGACAATGCCGGTAAAGTTTGATCGCCACATTGGCGATATCGATCATGTGGCACACCAATGGGTGGTACCAGTTGATCGATTTCCACTTTCCCCAAGGTGTGAAGAGATTGTCGCAGGTCAATGCATCCTCTCCGTCGTCAGTGCAGATCATCTTCGAATCGGACCTTTACAATCTCACCTTTCATGTCAGGTGATAGCGACAAAGGACAACTACACATCTTCAAAGTTGTAATTGTCAAATGTTTTAGATCGTTCGGTCATGAGCACGCGGTTTCCCTTGGTTGATTATCAATCGACTGACTAATCGCATAGGTAGTTCGATCGTGGTGCGCCCCATCTACGAACTTCGCTCCGGCGCGAACCAGCGGCGGGAGATGACGGCCGTCGAGCCGGCGCCAACGCCGCTCGGTCATGTCGAGCAGCGTTGGCGCCGGCAGCAGGCCCTTGTGCGCGAGCCGGCTCCCCGCGTTGCGCGCTCGCGCAGCCGCACAGTGGCGAACGCAGACGCGATTGGGTTGGTGGTACGCAGGTGCCTCCAGTGTTCTGCGGGGAAGTCGAAGAAAGTCACCAGGCGCTCCCGTGAGCGCTTAGCGACTCGACCGCGTTGGGATACTTGGCCTGGTAGTGGGCCGCGAAACGCGCTTTGGCGGCCTCGCGTATGGTGGACGGGTTGATGGCATTGGGAAATCTCCTGCCCTATCTTTCCCAACACCGTCTACGAGAGCGGGTCAACTCCAATTTTCAGAATCGGGAGATGGCTGGCGCCGCGCGCCCCCTCCGTTGGGCGAACCGATCGGCCATCCGGGAGTGGATCAGCCGATGTGATACAGCCGCGACGCGTTGGAGAACACGATCTTTCGCGTGACGTGCTCAGGCACCTCGGCAAAGTCTTTCGCGATTACTTCGCGCGAATGCGGCCAGGTCGAGTCGGAGTGCGGGAAGTCCGAAGCCCACATGAAGTTGTCCTCGCCGAAAAAGCGATAGGCGGCCGCGCCGACCGGGTCGTCCTGGAAGGTCGCGAACATCTGGCGCCTGAGGTAATCACTGGGCTTCATTTGCAGCCGCGCCATGGCGACGCCCGAGAACTTGTCGTAGCCGTGGTCGAGCCGGAAGATGAAATGCGGCAGCCATCCGATGTCGCTTTCGGCCGACACGATATTGAGCTTGGCAAAGCGCTCCAGCACCCCGCCCATCACCAGCGTGAACAGGCTGACCTGGATGTCGGCGGGATAGAACATGTAACGTGACAGGTAGGTCATCCCCAGCGCGTCCGGTTGCGCGCGCGCGGCGATATCCGCTGAAATAACGCCGGCGCTTTGCCCGCGCGCCGTGATGATGTGCAGCGAAAGGGGCATCTCCAGTTCCGCGGCGGCCTGCCAGAACGGGTCATAGTCGCTGCTGCTGTAAGGGCGATCATCGGGCGCGGCGGCGGAGATCATGGCCGCGCGCAGCCCGTTCTTGCGGCATCGCTCCAGTTCCCGTACTGCCCCCTTTACATCATGCAGAGCAATCAGCGCGCTGCCCACCAGACGGCGGGGGCTGTAGGAGCAGTACTCGGCCAGCCAGTCGTTGTAAACGGCGAAGCACGCCGCCTGAAGTTGGGTATCGGGCAGCGCGAACAGCGGCATCCCCAACGTCGTGTACAGGACCTCCGCTTCGACGCCGTCCACTTCCTGGTCTTTGATGCGTTCGATCGGATCCCATCCGCTGGGACGCGCGCCTTCGTACCCCTTATCGAGATGCTCGCTGAGCGCGGTGCCGCTCTTGCCAGTGGCGATGTTGGGGCCGAGCGGAAAGGGATTGATCCCCGGCGCGATTAACCAGTAGCCGGGCCCAATCGGATTGGTGCCCACGCGCGGCGCGCGATCGGCAAAGGCCTTGCCCAGGCGCTGCGTCCACAAGTCTCCCGGTTCGATTACGTGCGAGTCAGCCGAAATCACGCGCATCGCTGCCATTGCGGTTTCCTCCAGGGCCAGCGCCGGAATGGTTCATACATACTCCGGCGGCGGCCTTGACTGCTATCAGTTTCGAGATCGTTAACGTCCGCTTGCGGACCCGGAACTTTGCCGCCGCTGCGCCAGCGAAGGATGCTCGAAAAGCACCCCCTGTTCTTTGAGTTTATCCACCTGCGCGGGCTGATAGTTGAGAAATTCGCGCAGCACTTCGTAATTGTCCTGTCCCAATAGTGCGCAGTAGGGCTTGATTTCGATCTCCGCCCCGGAATAGCGAAACGGCAGCATCGGCAGCGATATCCGGCCAAAGGGCGGCACCTCGATTTGAGCCAACGAGCCGCGGGCCGCCAGATGCGGATGGCTGACGACTTCATCGATGCGATAAAGCGGCATCGCGGCAATCCCAGCCTGACGCAGCAGGCGCACAGGTTCGTCGCGCGAATCGAACGTCTTCAGCCATGTTTCGATCACGGCTTTCAGTTGATGCCGCTGTTCATATCGTCGGGCGGCGTCGCCGTAGGCCGGATCGGTCGCCATCGCATGCTTGCCCATCAGTTGCGCCAACCGGCGCCATTGATGGTCATCGGCGACGGTCAGGGTGATGTAACCGTCGGCGCTCTCGAACATGCCGCACGGGCTGAAGCCGTGACCGAACGGACCCTGCGGTTGCGGCACGAAATTTCCGTGGCTGAACAGATATTGAATCAGCGGCACGTCATGCAGGTGGAACAGGCACTCGGTCAGCGCCAGGTCGATATGCTGGCCGAGGCCGGTGTGCTCGCGCGCATATAACGCCGCCATCGTGGACGCAAAGCCGTTGACCGCGCCGCTCATGTCGGCCAGGTAGATGCCGCTGTAAACCGGAGAGCCGTCCTCGTTGCCGGTGAGATGGATGAGTCCCGACATCGCCTGCGAGCAGGTATCGTTGCCGGGCAGACGGGCGTAGGGACCGTCCTTTCCGTAACCGGAAATCGAGCACATGATGATGCGCGGGTTGGCCGCCTTGAAGGCTTCGTAGCTCAGCCCATACTTGTCCAGCGTGCCGGGTGTGAGGTTTTGCACGACGACGTCGAAATGGCGCGCGAGCTCGAGCACGATTTGCGCGCCCTGGGGCCGGCGGAAGTCGATCGCGACCGAGCGCTTGCCGCGATTGAACCATGCGTAGCCCGCGCTGATTCCGTCGCGCGCATAGTACTGGCGGCGCATATAATCGCCGACCGGCGGAATCTCGACCTTGACCACCTCGGCGCCGAGGTCGTTCATGATGCGCGCGCAGGTTGGTCCGGCCAGATAGTTGGTGAGCTCCAGCACCCGTACATCGCCGAGTACTCCGGGTTTTTTGGGCTTGGGACCGCGAGGCTGCGCCACCCACGTTTTGACACTTGAAGCCGGCCGGGCACTGGAAGCGAGGACGTTATCGCCGGCAGGCGCATCCGAGAGGACACCGCTGCGTTTGAGCGCTGCAATGTTTTCGTCGCTCCATCCCAGACGATTGCGCAACACGGCGGCAGTATCTTCACCCAACCGCGCGATCCTTGCAGCCATTTCCACCGGCGCATCCGAATAGCGATACGGCACCGGCATCAGGCGAACTTTGCCGAACTGCGGAACCTCGACCTCGCGCAGCCATCCGCGACTCTGGAGTTGCGGATGATTCGCGGCTTCATCCAGGGTCAGCACCGATCCCGCCAGCAGATGGCGGTCGAGCAGGATACGGACCGGTTCCTCGCGCCGCGGGAAGGTCTGCAGCCATTTTTCGATAATCGGAATGATCTCATAGCGATCTTCGAAGCGGTTGTCCGGATTGTTGCTCCAGCGCGGGTCACCCACCTTGTCAGGCCGACCGATGCGTTCGATGAACCATTCCCAGTCCGGATGCTGAAGGATAGTGAAAACGATGTAGCCATCGGTGGCCCGGAACATCCCGCAAGGCATCGTGCCCGGACGATGGGCGCCGGTGGGGAAGGCGATCTCCTGGCCGCCGGTGAACACGTACTGCATCAGGGAGGTGTCGTGGACATAAAGGACGCCTTCATAAAGCGCGAGGTCGATGTATTGTCCCTGGCCGCTGCGGTCGCGTTCGCGCAAGGCCGCCGCGATTGCCCCAAGCGCGTACACGGCGCCGACTCCTTCGGCGTAACGCTGCCCAATCACAGCCGGTGAGCCGTCTTCGTTGCCGGTCAGTTGTGACAGCGCGGCCAGCGCCTGCGCCGTGCCGTCGTCGCCAGGGCTGGAGGCCAGGGGCCCGGTCTGGCCGTAAGGCGAAAGCGAGCACATGATCAGGCGCGGGTTTTTGCGCTTCAATGAATCATAATTGAGACCGTATCCCGCCAGCGTGCCCGGCGGAAAATTCTCGATCAGAACATCGAAGCTGCCGGCCAGATCTCGGACGGTCTGCGCGCCTTCAGTCCGGGTAATGTCGATCGCGATATTCGATTTGCCGCGATTGTAGTAAACCCAGGCCGGGCTGACGCCGCCTTTTGGCGCAGGGAACATCCATTGCCGGGTGCAGTCACCGGCCGGTGGGATTTCCAGCTTCACCACTTCGGCGCCGAGGTCAGCCATCATGCGGCCGCAAAGCGGCGCGCCAATCCCGCTGCCGATTTCCAGGACGGCCACCCCGTCCAGTAATTTGGGCTTTATTGCCATGTCGCGCTTTTACCTTTGTGCAATGCCTTGGCAGAATGAGGGTATGGAAGTGAGGGGGAGGGAAGTGGATAGCGTAAGAGAGTGGTGGATTGGAAACCGCGAGAGAAATTCGACATCCGTGGTTGTTTTTCTGATTACTTCTTCCACCTCTCAATCCTCTTCCCTCACTCCGCCTTGCTTGGCGGCGTCATGTTAACCCACCAACCGGTCGGTTTACTATCGCCTTTGACGCGAAGACAAATTACCGGGCCAGGGACCAGACTCCCAGGCAGTCCAAAGGCAACCTTTGACCGCTCACTCAAGCGCGGTCGCGGATGCCGAAAAGCCATGTTTTTTCAACGATTTTCCGGATTAGCCCCGTTGGGCCCATCCCCAGTCGGTTGCATCTATCCGCTCGGTCAGGCAGGGTAAATCAGCTTAGGAAGTCCTTGGACCGTTCATTGTCCTGTGTGTTGCCGGTCCGAATTGCACTCGGGGCGCGGGCCGGGCGGGACGGCGGGCGATCGTGGACGTTGCGGAGGGTGAAGATGCGAGTCCTGCTGGTGCACCCCAGCCCATTAATGTACAGCGAATTGTATCTGCGGCTCGAGCCGTTGGGGCTGGAGCGGGTAGCGGCCGCGCTGCTGCACTCCGGCCACGACGTGCGGATGCTGGACCTGCAAATATTCAGCCATCGCGACTATTTCCGGGAACTGAACAGTTTCAAGCCTCAGGCGGTCGGATTTTCGCTCAACTATCTGGCTAACGTGCCCGAAGTGGTCGATTTGGCCAAGGCGACCCGGCAACTAGCGCCCCAATGCTTTATCTTTGTCGGCGGTCATAGCGGGTCCTTCATCGCCTCCGATCTGTTGGAGCACGCGCAAGGTGCGATCGATTGCATCGTGCGAGGCGAAGGCGAAGGAATCAGCCAGCAGCTTATCGAAGCCGTCAGCAGCGGTGGTGATATCAGCCGTTTGCCCGGCGTGGTGACCCCCAACGGCTCCGGCGGCCCGCCCAGGTTTGTTGAGGACCTCGACAGTTTCATGCCAGCCCGCCATCTGGCGCGCCGGCGCAACAAATATTTTATCGGCGAACTGGACCCTTGCGCGTCGATCGAGTTCACCCGCGGATGTCCATGGGATTGTTCATTCTGTTCGGCCTGGACGTTCTATGGCCGCAGTTACCGCAAATCGACGCCGCAAGCGGCGGCCGAGGACATGGCCTCGATCAAAGAGCCCAACGTCTTCATCGTCGATGATGTCGCGTTTATCCATCCGGAGCACGGTTTTGCAATCGGGCACGAACTGGAAAAGCGCAACATCAAAAAGCGCTATTACCTCGAAACTCGATCCGATGTGCTGTGCCGCAATGAAGAAGTGTTCGCCTATTGGCGCCGGCTCGGTCTTGAATACATGTTCCTGGGCCTGGAAGCGATCGACGAGGAAGGGCTGAAGGCGCATCGCAAGCGCTCGTCCACCGGAGTCAATGCCAAAGCTTTGGAAATTGCCCGCAGGATCGGCGTAACTGTCGCGATCAACCTGATTGCCGATCCCGACTGGGACGAGCGCCGCTTCGAGGTGGTCCGCCAGTGGGCACTGAGTATTCCCGAGATTGTGCATCTGACCGTGGCCACGCCATATCCGGGGACGGAGACGTGGTTTACCGAGTCGCGCAAACTTACTACTCGCGATTATCGTCTATTCGACATCCAGCATGCGGTGCTGCCCACGCGGTTGCCGCTTCATCGGTTCTATGAGGAACTGGTCAAGACCCAGTCGGTTATCAATCGCAAACATATGGGCTTGGGAATCATCAAGGACGTCGCGTTTTTGGTGGCGAAGCTCGCGCTTCAGGGGCAAACCAACTTCGCCAAGATGCTGTGGAAGTTCAACAAGGTTTACAATCCCAAGCGCCAGTACGGCGATCATTTCAAGGAATTGAAGTACCAGATGAGGCTGCCGGAACACTCCGGCGTTCGACCCAAGGCCGACGCGTTGTACATCCATCCGCCCAAGGTCGCTCGCGCCGAGACCCCAGCCCCCGTCGGCGCAAGGTAACTGATTTTCGCATGCCTGTTGCTTGAATTGGCGGGCTTGGATAGCGCTGAATTACCATGCGCAATCGCAAGTTTGCCGGAGCCGGTCTTCAGATTAACTGCGTGGATTATGGCGGAGAAGGACGCCAACCGTTGCTTTTCATTCATGGCGGTTCGGCATTCGGCCATTGGTGGGATTTGGTGGCGCCGTCATTTACGGAAAAATTTCACACCCTCGCCATGGATCTGCGCGGTCACGGCGAAAGTGACTGGTCGGAGTCGGGCGATTACACCATGGCGGCCAATGCCGCAGATGTGGCGGCAATGGTCAAAGACTGGGGCTTGGGCGATCCGATTCTGGTCGGCCATTCGCGCGGCGGGTTGATCGCTCTGCGTTACGCCGCCTCGCCCGATGCCCGGGCGCGCGCGCTTGTAATCATCGATAGTCTGCCGCAAAGCACCGAGGAACTGGCTGCATGGACGCAGTCGATGAAGACCTGGCGTCCGCGCCGTTACGCGACGCTGGAGGAGGCCTGCGCGAGTTTCCGGCTCTTGCCGGCCGAAACTTGCGCCAGCCCATCCATCTTGAGACAAATAGCTCGATTTGCCTACAAGAAGGAAGAGGATGGCGCATGGGTGGTACGGATTGACCCGCGATGCCGCGGACGTGAACCGCTCAATGTGTTCGATTATCTGCCCGCCGTTCGATGTCCGGTGCTGATCGTCAAGGCCGCGCTCAGTCCGATGATCACGCCGGAAATGGGAAAGCGGATGGCCGAGTCAACTCGGCAGGGTTCGGTCGTGGAAATCGAAAATGCCTACCATCATGCGATGCTCGACAATCCAGCCGCGCTTGTGCGGGAGTTGGGCGGATTTTTGGCCGTTCTGGAATAGTCAACGCGGCCAATGCGATCGACGTTAGTTTCGCCTCCGCATGGGGATAGGTCGAGGTCTCAGGTTGCGGTTGGGTTTGATAGTTGCCGCAGCAACCAAGACCGCCACGGTTACGCAGACCAACACCGGTATTATCATACGAACTCCCCTTCGAACTTCATCTTTCTGGCGGACAGGCCGCTGTGTGAACTGCGCCGCGCTACGCGGTTAGTCGTTGTAATTATACTGATGGCGATATTGTTCGTTTTGCAGATGGTTTCCTACCAGATAGCCTCCACCCGCTCCCAGCACACCTCCGATAGCGGCGCCTGCGCCCGGTGCGCCGGCGGCGGCTCCGACCAATGCGCCCGCGCCCGCACCGAGCGCGCCGCCGGCCAGTGTGCCCTTCTCACGAGTGGTTAGAGGAACACCGGCGCATCCGGCTAACAGCAGCGTCGCGCCCAGCAGAACTGCGCCAAGTGACTTACGCGCATAAGAACCTCTCAAAAAAACAAACGGCCGCGGTAGCGCCGCAACGATTGATTTGTTCATGGCAACACCTCCGAGAGCAGCGAAAAAGGGCAACCCCGATCAGAATCGCCTTCATCGCTCTAACCAGGACGCAATTACCCTGCCAAAAATCAGGCTTGTAGAAATCGCCAATCGCGGCTATCTACCGGGTCCGCACCACACCATGACTTTGAAGCGTGTAAGAACTGAACAACGACAGGGCAGGGCGTCAATATCGATACGACGCGGCCCGCGACGTGAAAGGCTGTTCCGCAGTCAGAATCATCCGCCTGTGGTGATTTCGATTATTGGTCTATGATGCGCCAGGTGGGCTTATTGCGGGCTTTCGAATCGACTTCAGGGATCAGGTGACCACTAGCCTGCAGCCCGCTAACGGTCGGAGGCGGGCAGCGCCGGCGAGGCGCCAGCTTCATTTGGCCGCTCATTGACCTCGGTTGACTCGGGACCAGCAGCGCCGGTTTCGATCGAGATGATAAGCGTGCCGCGTTCGTATCTGGGTCCGCCGACCATGAAGATGCCATGGTTCATGATCTTCAGGTCGGTCGTCATCATCGGTACTTCGCCCTGGAACAGCATCACTTCCATCTGGATCATCCCGTCGTCCATCCCCAGGGGTTCGATATGCAGAATGCGTCCGCCGGGCAGGGTAAACATAGCGGTTTGACCGAAACGGGTATGAACTTCTTGATGCCGCACCAGGTGATAGGTGCTGTAGTGAAACAGTTTGATGAGCCGATGCTTCAGCCACGACAACTGCTTATCGCATCCCTGATTGGTATCGGCTGCCAGCACTGAATCGATCTTGACATCGACCTGATTTTTACTTTGGCCGGCGATGGCGGCGACCGTCACCAGCAGCAGCAAAAGCGCAAGACCTGAGCGAGAACGAAACCTGTCAGTCATTTCCCGAATTGTCATCCCCGAGCCAGATCACCGTGGTTTTGTAGTCCGGTTCGCTCCATGTCGCGATCGAAGGATGGCGCGATTCGATACGCGAGATAAACGTTTGGCTATCCTGCTCCGCGGGCGCAGAAAGGTTCATCGCGGGAAGGGGGGTGTTTTGCGCGTACTTCCCGGATGCGACCGGGGTGCGAACGATAGCTGAGAACCGGGTCAAGGTTTGGGGTTCAACCAAAACCGTAATCAAACTGGCGGTGGCGATTGCGACCCCGGCCAGCGCGATTGCGGCGACCCATTGCTCGCGCAGTTGCTCAAGCCGGTAGAGCAACCGCTGGTGCCAGGGACGTTGGCTCGCCGCGATTTTGGCCATCACTCCCTCAGCAAAACCCTCCAGCGAAGGCATCGCTACGGCGCTTTGCAAACGATGGCCCAGCAGTACGAAGTCGAGCAGCGTTTCCCTGCAGGTCGGGCAATCCTGAAGATGCAGGGCGACCTGTTCGGTCTCGACCTGGGCAAGCTCGCCGTCTTTGAAAGCGCTGAGCAGGGGACTTATTTCGGTGCAATGAGCCAAGGACTACTCCGCCTCCAGGTCTTTGAGAAGGCTGCGCAGATGGCTGCGCGCATAGTGCAGCCGGCTCATCACAGTGCCTTTTGGACAATCGAGGATTTCGCTGATCTCCTCGTAGCTGAGGCCCTCCATCTCGCGTAAAAGTATCACTTGGCGATGCTCTGGCGTCAACTGCTTCAAGGCTTGTCTCACCTTATAATTGGTTTCATCACGAACCACTGCGCGAAAGGAGTCGCCCTGCCCCGAGGGGATTTTACGCAATTCGTTTTCGGCTTCTTCACCATGCGCAACCGGATATCTGCTCTCCCGTCGGCGCCAGTCAATCGCGAGGTTTGAAGCGATTCGGTATAGCCACGTCGAAAAACTCGAACGCCCTTCGAAACTCGGCAAATTCTGATAGGCGCGGATAAAGGTTTCCTGCCCCAGCTCCACGGCATCATCCGGGTTGTGGACCAGGCTTCTGGCCACGCCCACGACACGTTGCTGATAACGCTGAACCAAGGCGCCGAACGCTTCACGGTCGCCATGTCTGGCCCGGCGGATCAGTTCGCTTTCGTCGTCCTCAGGTCTGCCGGCGTTTCTCAATTGTGTAGACGAGGAGGTAAGGCACGAAATTCATTTTGCCTCAGGACAAGGCTGCCCAGTTTGACCCCGATTTCAGGTCCACCCGCAGCCCAACTCGAAGTTGCGCCACATGTTCCATCTGCTCGCGCACCATCGCGGATACCGGCTCGAGGGCGTCGCTTTCGACCTCGAACAGCAGTTCATCATGGACCTGCAACAGCATCCGCGCCCCGCCCGAGTACTCCCTCAGCAGGGCGCTGAGCCGCACCATCGCCATCTTGATCAGGTCGGCCGCCGTGCCCTGAATCGGTGTGTTGATCGCAATCCGCTCCGCCTGCGCCCGCGCTCCGCCCTGAGGCGACGACAATTCAGGCAGGTAACGGCGCCGTCCCAGTAAAGTCGTGACGTAGCCGCGCTCGCGCGCCTGGCGCAGCGCTTGCTCGAAGTAAGCGCTCACCCCGGGCAGACGCTTGAAGTAGCGCTCGATATAGGCGGACGCGTCCTTGAGCGGGATACCCAGTTCGGCGGCCAGGCGCTGTGAACCCATCCCATAGATGATTCCAAAGTTGATAACCTTGGCAAGCCGGCGTGCATTGGCGTCTACCGCTTCCGGCTGCAGGCCCAAAACCTCGCACGCGGTGCGCTGATGGATATCTTCCCCGCTGGCGAAGGCGTCGAGCAGAATCGGGTCGCCCGAGAGGTGAGCCAAAACCCGCAGCTCGATCTGCGAGTAGTCGGCCGAAAGCAGAACCCATCCGGGATCAGCAATAAAGGCGCGCCGGATCCGGCGTCCTTCCTGGCTGCGCGCCGGAATATTCTGAAGGTTGGGATCGGTGGAGCTGAGGCGGCCGGTGGCGGTCAGCGCCTGGTGAAACGAAGTATGCAGCCGCCCATCCTTGATCAGCGGCGTCAAACCGTCGACATAGGTCGATTTGAGCTTGGCCAGAGTGCGATATTCCAGCAACTTACGCGGCAATTCATGGAGCTCGGCAAGTTTCGTTAACACGTCCACATCGGTGGAGTAGCCGCTTTTGGTCTTCTTCAGCCCTTTGGTTGGAAGCTTGAGCTCGTTAAACAGGATATCCCGAAGCTGGTTGGGCGAATTAAGATTGAACTCACGGCCCGCCATCCTGAAACATTCGTGCTCCAGGTTGCGCAACTGCTCAGCGAACTCCTCGCCCATCGCATGCAGCGCCTGGGAATCGATTTTGATGCCGGTTTCTTCCATTTCCGCGAGCACCGGCGCCAATGGCAGCTCCACCTCGCGGAACAGATCGGCAAGCCCGTCGCGCGCCAGCCGCGGCTCCATCGCGTCGCGCAATGCCGCGACAATCTCCGGCTTGGAGCCCGCCACCGCGCCGCCCAGGGGCGCCAGATGCTCATGGAACAGATCCTCCAGAGAAGGCTCGGGCCGCCCGGGATTTATCAGGAATCCCGCCAACATCGTGTCGAAATCCACGCCACGCAGGTTGATGCCGCGGGCGTTAAACGCCCTTAAGTGCGCCTTGAGGTCATGGCAGGCCCGGGGCGGCACCGTATCTTCAAGCAAAACCTTAATTTCAGCAAACAGCTCCGGGCTGACCGAGTAAACGCTTTCCAGTCCCTCGGCTTTCAGCGTCAAGCGCACCTCGGGAGTTGCGCTGAGATCGAGCGACAGCCGGGACGCGCGCTTCAGTGTCTGAACAATTTCGGCGGCTTGTGCGATGTCGACGACCACTTCCCGGGCCGCCACGTTCGGTAGCCTGGCCTGGGTCGGCGTCAACTCGTCCAGCAGCGAGTTGAATTCCAGCTCGCGCAAAATTTCGGCGGTGGCTTTTTCGTCGATGCCCTCGAATGCGAGGTCGCCGAGGTCAACCTCGATCGGCGCCTGGGTGTCGATGCGCACGAGCTTGCGCGCGAGCACGATGTCGTCATGATGCTGCGCGATGAGCTGGCCGAGCTTTTTTGCACCCCTGATGTTGAGGTTGTGCACTTCGTCCAGGTGAGCCAGCAGATTGTCGAGCGAACCGAACTTTTGGATAAGCGCGGACGCGGTTTTCTCGCCGATCCCGGGTACACCCTTGATGTTGTCGATCGAGTCACCCGTAAGCGCCATCATATCGACCACCGCCCTGGGCTCGACGCCGAGCTTGTCGCGCACCTCGCGCGGGCCGATCCGCTTGTCGCGCATGGTGTCCCACAAGCTGATATGCGGACCTACCAGTTGCATGAAATCCTTGTCGGCGGTGACGATCACGACTTCGCTCCCGCGCGCGGCCGCCTGCACCGCGAGCGTCCCGATCAGGTCATCAGCCTCGTAACCTTCAAGTATCAGACTCTTCACGCGGAAGGCCTGCACCAGGCGGTGGATGTATGGTATCTGGACCACGAGGTCGTTGGGCGGCTTGATGCGGTTGGCCTTGTAGGTCTCCGAGAGATCATCGCGGAAGGTTGGTTTGGGCGAGTCGAACACAATCGCGAGGCGCGCCGGATGCGCATCTTTGATCAGCTTGAGCAGCATCCGGGCAAATCCGAACACAGCATTGGTTGGCAGTCCGCGCGAATTGTTAAGCTGGGGCAGGGCGTAAAAGGCCCGAAAAATATAACCGGATCCATCGACCAGGTACACAATCGAGCTGCCTTCCCTCATGCCTGCGAGGCTAACAGAACGAGTTCGGATGAGGCCAGTGGGCGGGCATGGCCGGGTCCGCATATTGACAGCTCGCTCCGGCGTGGATAAGTGACTTGTTTGGCGGTTCGATGAATACACGGGCCGGGATTTCGTCAAAATTTCCTGAGCGGCACGCAACGGTCGCGGAGCTTTAACGAATGATCGAGGTCAAGAACCTCACCAAGATGTATGGCAACTTCGTTGCCATCAAGGATGTTTCATTCCAGGCCAAGAAGGGGCAAATTCTAGGGTTTCTCGGTCCCAATGGAGCCGGCAAAACCACCACGATGCGTATTATCTCGGGCTACATGCCGGCTACCTCGGGAACGGTGCTGGTCGACGGCCTGGATATCTTCTCACAGTCCTTGCAGGCGCGCCGGCGCATTGGCTACCTGCCTGAAAATCCCCCTCTTTATAATGAGATGCGGGTGGAAGCCTATTTGCGCTTTGCCGGCAAACTGCGCGGCCTTCACCGTGGGGACCTTGACGCCGCGCTTGGCCATGTGATTGAAGTGTGCGGGCTGCGCGAAGTGGCCACCCGCATCTGCGGCCAGCTTTCCAAGGGCTATCGCCAGCGCGTGGGCCTGGCCGGAGCGATTATTCACGATCCTCAGGTCCTGATCCTTGACGAGCCCACCATCGGACTTGATCCGCGCCAGATACGTGATGTCCGCGCGCTGATTCGCGATCTCGGCACCAACCGCACGATCGTGCTGTCCACGCATATTCTGCCCGAGGTTTCGCAGATCTGCGACAAGGTCGTGATCATCAATGAAGGCCACGTGGTACTTGAGCAGGATCTCGACCAGCTCGTCGCAGGCACGTCCCTGGAGGACGTCTTCCTCACCGCGATCGCGCACGAGCGGGGTCATGAGGACCTCGAGGCGGAGGAAGAACTCGAGGAGGTTGGAGCCGGTCGGAGTTCGGCACAATGAGGAACGCTTTAATAATCGCGGGCCGCGAGATTGCGGCTTATTTCGTCCAACCGATCGCCTACGTGGTGATGACGGTTTTCCTGCTGCTGGGGGGATGGTTTTTCTTCGCCCTGCTGCGGCGCTTCGATCTGATCCAGCAGATGTACTTGGCACTGCAAAATCCCGCCGCGCTGGAGCGCATGAACCTCAACCAGATGGTGGTCGAACCGCTGCTGCATAACCTCGCGATCGTACTGGTTATCCTGGTGCCGGCGATTACGATGCGGACTTTCGCCGAGGAAAAACGCCAGGGCACCTATGAGTTGCTGCTGACCGCACCCGTGCGCACCGGTGAAGTGGTGGCGGGCAAGTACATCGCCGCGGCGGTGCTGATTCTGGTGATGGTGGCATTGGCGGGGATCTTCCCGCTGATCCTGGTGCTGTTCGGCAATCCTGAAGTCGGCGTGATTGCTTCGGGTTATCTTGGACTGGCGTTTCTGGGTCTGGCCTTCGTGGCGGTCGGTCTGTTTACCAGTTCGGTCACGCAAAATCAGATCATCGCCGCGATTAGCTGTTTCGGCGCTTTGCTGCTGCTCTACGTTATTTCGTGGCCGGCCGAGACCGGAGGCGGCTCCTGGTCGCAGCTGCTGCGCTACCTGTCCCTGCCCGAACATTTTGCCACCATGGTGCGGGGGCTGATATCGACCAAAGACATCGTTTACTTCCTAAGCGTAATCGCCGTGGCCCTGTTTTTAACGCAGCGGTCGGTCGAGTCGGTACGCTGGCGTTAGCACGGTGAGGATCTGACATGGGCAAGAGTTCGGCACTGGCCGGAATCATCGGATTGGTTCTGCTGATTTTCGGGATTATCGATTACTTCATTGCTTCGGGTTTCCGCTTTTTCGTTTTTGTCAACCTGGCTGCCGGAGTGTTCGCCCTGGTGCTATGGGCAACCACCTCCAGCCGCGAATCTCTTGGCGCAAGCCTGGGCAGCCGCACTACGCGGTACGGCGCCAACGCCGTCCTTTACACCCTGGCTTTTATCGCCCTGCTGGTCGGAATCAACTACCTGGCCAACAAGCATGACCATCGCTTCGACACCACCCAGGAAAAGGTGTTCAGCCTCTCCAGCCAGTCGATCAACGTGGTCAAGAATCTGAAAAAGCCGCTCAAGCTGTACGGCTTTTTCCAGGGCGGTCAGGATCAAAAGGCGAAGGATCTTTACGAGGCCTATGCCTATGCGTCGCCGAAGGTCAGCTACGAGATGGTCGACCCGGACAAGCATCCTGAACTGGCTGAACGCTACAAGGTCAGCGTGATGGGTACGACGCGGGTGCAGTACGGAGATCAACCTTCCGACGGCACCAACGTGACGGAGTTGAGCGAAGAAAACCTGACCAACGCGATTATCAAGGTCACCAAAGGCGGGCGCAAGGTCGTCGATTTTGTCGACGGCGATGGCGAGGCGGATCCCGACGACGCAAAATCCGCCACCGGTTTCAATGCTTTCAAGCAGGCCCTCGAGGGTGAAGGCTACACCGTCAACAAGCTGTTCCTGGCCTCGCAGCCCGAAGTGCCTGCCGACGCGAACCTGATCGTGGTCGCCGGTCCGACCCGGGAGATTCCGCCGCACGTGATCGATGCCCTGACGGCTTACCTCAAACGCGGCGGCCATCTGATGGTGATGTTGCGTCCGGCGATGCCAGGCACGCCGGATCCCGAAGCCGGATTGATCGCGATGCTTGGCGGGTGGGGTTTGAAGGTCGGAGACGACGTCATCGTCGATCAGGTGCTGCGGCTGTTTGCCGGACCGGCGCTCGGACTCGACCCGGTCGTCAACACCTATGGCACCCATCCGATAACCAACGGCTTTAATCGGCGGACCGTCTTCCCGATGACGCGGTCGGTTGGGCTGCAAACACCGCTCAAAGCGGGACTGTCAGGAACGGAGCTCGCCAAAACCAGTGACACTTCGTGGGCCGAAACCGACCTGGTGGGAATCTTCCAGAAACAGAAGGCTTCCTTCGACCCCGGCAAGGATCAAAAGGGACCGATTCCCGTGGCCGACGCGGTCGACGCCGATCTCAAGACGCTCGGGTTCGGCAAGGAAGGACAGACCGCGCGCCTGGTTGTGTTCGGCAGCACCGAGTTTGCCGACAATCAATACTTCAACGAGTTTTTCAACCGGGATTTTGCGATCAACAGCGCAGACTGGCTGGTCGGCGAGGAAAACGCGATTTCGATCCGGCCCCGCACGCTGCATTCCTCCAGCTTCCGCCTGACAGTGGATCAATTCAGCCTTGTGTTCGCTCTTTCCGTGCTGATGCTGCCGGAGCTGCTGCTGATACTGGGAATTGCGGTATGGTGGGAGCGGCGCGTCTGACAGTGATTTGGCCAAACCAGTTGCGGATTTCGTGATAGAGGGAATCCGGTTTCCGGGCACTTCGCGCAAAACCGGATCGCCGCAGTGAGGTAAACAGAATTCCACTTTCGTGCCTATGCAGTTCCGCAACACGCTAATTGTACTAGCACTCGCCGTTGTTATCGGTGGCTATATCTATTTCTTTCAGGCCGGCAAACCGGCGGACGAAGCCAAGAAGCTTTTCAACGTCAAGGCCGCAGATATCAACAAAATCGTGCTGAAATATCCGGACCAGGAGATCGAGGTGCAGCGCTCCGATGGCGTGTGGAAGATGGTCAAGCCGATCAAGGTTGACGCGGACGCGGCGGCGATCAGCACATTGACCAACGAGATTGCCGATGCGGATATTACGCGCATTGTTGACGAGCATCCGACTGACCTCGGCCGGTTCGGACTCGATAAGCCTGACGCAATCGTTTTCATCAGTACCAAAGACAGGACATTCCCCGGAGTGGAGGTGGGAAAAACCGCCCCGATTGGCTATTCAGTCTATATCAAGACCACCGACAAGCCCGACGTGATGCTAACCTCGGGCGCCTTCGGGCCTGGCACTAAACGCAGTGTGAGCGACCTTCGCGACCATACCTTGATGAGCTTCAACGCCGACGACGTTAACAAAGTCGTGGTGCGGCAGGGCGACAACCTGCCGGTGGAATTGCGCAAGGAACAGGGCAAGTGGGAGATTGTAAAGCCGGCGAAATACAAGGCCGACTCCGAGCGGGTACGCACGATGCTCAGTTCACTTGCCAGCGCCCGGATCGACGATTTCACCAGCGACGCTCCGGCAAATCTGGCCCAATACGGTCTGTCCAAGCCGGAACTGGAGGTTTCCGTTTTTACCGGACCGGGGCAGTCTGAGCAGTCGCTGCTGTTCGGCAAAAAGGAATCGAACAAGGATGATTACTATGTAAGGCGCGGGGAGAAGCCCAACGTCTATACGGTCCACAATTATGTGTTCGTCGATGCCAACAAGGGACTCAACGATCTGCGCGATCGAACCGTGCTGGCATTCGATCCGGATAAAGTGGAGCAGGTAAAGCTCACCAACGCTGGAAAGACCTTCACCCTGGATCAGACGAATGGCAAATGGACCGAGATTAGCGGCTCCAAATCGCAGGCCGATCCTGCCAGGGTGCGGCAGTTCATCGACCGAGTTCACGACCTCAAGGCTGAAACGATCGTGCAGGACTCCGCCGCCAATTTGGATAAGTTTGGACTCAACTCGCCTGCCGAAGAGGTGGTTTTTTTGGACAAGGAGGGCAAATTACTGGGCAGGGTCGAGTTCGCCAAAGTCGACCGCTACAATGAGAACGACAAGAAGGTTCCGGCGCGCACCGATTATTACGCCATGTCCAGTGCCAGCCCCACGGTTTACAAGATTTTCGAGTATGACTACAGCGACCTGATCAAGACGCCAGACCAGTTCGCGGCCCCGAAACCGGCACCGGCGGCTTCGCCGAAAAAGTAAGTGTATCCCCTACCTGAAAATTCCTGAAGGGGAAGGGGAGTGTCGAGTATCTTAACAAGAAGTCGGTCAGGCGTAACTGCCAGATTGGTACTTTCGCTGAGGAGAGTAGACCGGTTTCCGGCCTGCGATTTCTCCTCCGAAGAAAATAGCAGCCTCAAGCGCGGGTCTAACGACCGGTGAATTTGGGTTCGCGTTTCTCGGCGAATGCTTTGAGCGCCTCTTTAAAGTCGGCCGTGTTCATGCAGGCGATTTCCGACAGCACTTCCAGTTGGGTTGCCTCGACGAAGCCGGAATTGATGCCGGAATGGATGGCCTGCTTGGACAACTGCAGGGCCAGCGGCGTGGACTTGAGCGTCATACGCGCCATCTCGCGCGCTTCGTCCATCAATTTGTCGGCCGCGACAACCTTGTTGATCAAACCTATTGCGGCCGCTTCGAGGGCCTCCAATGTGCGTGCGGTCAGCACCAGCTCAAGAGCTTTTCCAAGACCGAGGATTCGCGGCAGCATGTAGGTTCCACCGAATTCAGGTATCAGTCCGACGCGGGTGAAGGTCAGGGAGAATCTGGCGGTTTCGGACGCTATCCTGATATCGCATGGAAGTGTCATATCGACCCCCGCTCCCACCGCGATGCCGTTGATTGCGGCAATCAGCGGCTTGGGAAAGCGCAGGAACTTGAGCGGGGCGGTGGTCGCGAGTTCGCGCGATTGCGCGATTCGCTCGCGCGTCATCGGCTGGCGCTGTTCAGCCAGATCGAGGCCGGCGCAAAACGCGCGTCCGGCGCCGGTGAGGATTACCGCCCTGATCTCCGCGTCCTCCGCCAGACGGTCGAGCACCGCCATCAGTTCCAGGATCATCTGCCGGCACAACGCGTTGAGTACATGGGGCCGGTTGAGCGTGACGATCGCGATCGCGTCGTGTTGCTCAAGGAGCAGGGTCTGGTAGCTGGTGTCCGGTTTCATCGCGGTCGCGCCTCCTGAAAAATCAAGGGCGCCCCGATCGCCGCGGCGCCCTTGATAACGTGCCATGTCGGCCGGCTCAAATAGTCATTTCGGCTGGTGTTTGAGCCTGGGCATTACTTCTTTGGCCAGCAACTCGATCGAACGCATGATCTTCTTGTGCGGCGTGGTGTACATTTGCATGAACAGCAGCGCCTCGTCCACGCCCGCATCGGACAGGTATTGCAGGACGTTGAGGCAGGTTTCAGGACTGCCGATGCACGCGCCGCCCGCCTTGACAATTTCCTCCATCGGGACAGTCTGCGCCTGTTTGCGCGATTCCATGAACTGTTTCATGAAAAATTCGTACGACTTGGGCGGCTTACCGTCGATCCACGGCGCGAACAGATTACGCACCGCGTCGTTGTAGGTCCTGAAGTTGGAGCCCTGGATCTGCAACGCTTCGGCGTCCGTGTCGCAGCACAGCGTGAACGTCAACAGCGCGAACTTGTCGTTGACGAAGGAGCCGATCGGCTTGCAGTTTTTGATCCGCTCGCGGTAAAGCCGGACATAGTCATTGGATTGTCCCTGGCCGATCCCGAAACCAAGCACGCCGATACCGTGATCGCCGGCGAACTCGATGCTGGCGGGCTGGGTGCAGGCGACCCACATCGGCGGATGGGGCTTTTGCACCGGTTTGGGCACCACCTGGCGGTCCGGAACTTTGATCGTGGGGCTGTTCCAGCTAAAGGTGTCCTGCGTCCACGCCTTGGGCAGAATTGCGAGCGATTCCTCCCATTGAGCTCGCGTCACGTCCGGGTCGACTTCGAAGCCGCTCAGTTCGGATTCCGAAATCGCGCGTCCGCCGCCAAAATCGACCCGCCCGTTGGAAAGCACGTCGAGGGTGGCGATACGTTCGGCCACCCGCACGGGATGGTTGATGCGAAAGGGCAGCAGCACGATGCCGTGTCCCAGGCGGATATTTTTGGTCTTTGCTGCCAGATGGGAAAGCACCAGTTCAGGCGAGGAGCTGTAGGAAAACCCCGGCAGGAAATGATGTTCGGTAAACCACACTCCCTTGTATCCGAGTTCGTCAGCAAGCATCACCTGCTCGATGCATTCGTCGAAGGTGCGCTTGACGCCCTTCTCGGACATGTCCGAGGTTTCAAGTTCAAAAAACAGACTCAGTTCCACACGCGAGCCTCCAATCGGTATTTTTCCATTTTCGGAAACTGGATATCTACTTAATCGCCAATGGTGCCACCGGAGATCCCACCGCGCCTGGAATCAACAATGGCTGTGCGACCAGCATGAATTCGTAAACCTTGTCCTGGGCGCAATCGGCAGCCAGTTCGTCCAGCGCCCAAATCTCGCCCAGCATCAGACCCATCTCGCGAAGGGTCAGGCAATGGAGCAGCAGCGAGGTGCCTTCGATCTCCGCGGGGCTCACCTCGACGGCGACGTTATCGACCGCGACCGCCGCCGCCTTCTTGTTGTGCAGCCATTCGGCGCAGCGCCAGCTAAGTCCGGGCGAGCCGGTGAGGAAGGCCTCGCCGTCGCGGGTTTCAACGAAGCGCCCCCACCATCCGGTGCGCACCAGCACAACGTCGCCCTGTTCGACCGTGATACCTTCGGCTTGGGCCGTTGCGTCGAGTTCCTCGGGCGTAACAATCGTGTTGGGGGCCAGATGCTTGAGTCCGTTTTTGCCGGCGACATCGAGCAGCACGCCGCGTGTCACCACGTGTCCCTTTTCGGCCACCTTTTCGATGCCATTTTTGGTGGCTCCCAATCCGGTTACGGAAGAGGCCGGATAACCGTTGTACAACTTATGATCGTACCAGACATGGGAAAGCGCGTCCCATTGTGTGCCCGCCTGCAGGTTCATCACGATGACGTCGTCGGCAAAACGCATCGGCGTCGAATACATCATTTTGAAAGCTTCGCCGACGGTCCCACCGAAACCTTCCTTCAGATGCTCGGTCAACTGCTCGTCGCCGCCGTGCACGATCATCAGGCGGATGGGATTGCGGCGAAAGAACGAACCGCTCCAAGGCCCGTCGGCCTCGTAGGGCGCGCACAAGGGAAAACTGCGTCCCCGTTTGACCAGGCGTGTGGCGGCGACAATTTTCTCCGGGGTAATGTAATTAAGCGTACCGATCTGATCGGAATCGCCCCATTTGCCCCAGTTGCGAACGCGCTTTGCGACCTCGCGCCAATCTTCGGCCATCTGCGCTTGCTCCTCCTTTCACCCGCTCAATGCTGCGAAGCGCCACCATCGATCGTATAGGTCGCACCGGTGATGAACGCCGACTCGTCCGAAGCCAGAAACGTAGCCAAAAACGCGACTTCCTCCGGACGGGCGATCCGCGGAATAGTACCGGGCCGGTTGCTCATGCTGGTCAGACCCAGCTTTTTCATCGAGACCTGGAGCATCGGTGTATCCACCGGACCGGGGCAGATGGAGTTGCAGCGGATGTTCTCGGCCGCATTCTGGAAGGCCACGGCGCGGGTAAGAGCGGTCACCCCGCCCTTGCTGGCGGTGTAGGACGTGCCGCCGCCGCCGCCCAGGGCTGCGCCCGAGGCGAGATTGACGATCGAGCCGCCACCAGCTTTTTTGAGGTAAGGAACACCATACTTGCACATCAGGAAGACGCCTCGCAGATTGACCGCGATGGTTTTGTCGAAAACCTCTTCCGAGACGTCCACGATTTTGGTGTCCTGCATCAGCGAGATACCGTGGCAAACCGCCATCGTGGTAAGCTTGCCATATCTGGCGACGACCTGCTCCAGCGCGCGTTTGACGTCTTCGGTGCGGGAGACATCAGCGGCAGCAATCACGCCCTGACCCTCATCCAGGCTGGCCAAGGTTTCTTTCAGCCCCGCCTCGTTCACGTCGACCAGCCCGACCTTGCATCCTTCTCTGGCAAAGACCTGAGCGACGGCTCTGCCGATTCCGGACGCCGCCCCGGTGACCACCGCGACCTTATCTTTCAGTCTCATCGAGTTTCACCTTTCCGCATCAGTTGATAAGCCACGCGCGCGCGATGCGACCGCGCTGAGCGCGTCCGATCAGGCTCCATTGCGAGAGAAGTGCGGGATGACGTGCTTGCCAAAAAGCTCGATTGACTTCATCACCTTCTCGTGCGGAATCGACCAGAACTGCTGCATGCCCATCAGATGATCCAGGCCGGTGGTTTTCTGAATATGCTCAAGCTGCCTGATGCAGGTGTCAGGGCTGCCGCAGATCACCGTATTGTTGTTGACCAGGAAATCCATATTGATCTGATCCTGCGTCACTCCCTTGGGCAGGTTCGCGCCGGCGCGCAGCGGCACGTCGCGGGTGCCTTCCTTGACGGCGGCCTGGAGCTGGCCGTTGACCGTGAACAGCGTGTTTACATAGGACATGAAAGCGCGCTCGGCGTTCTCCCGCGCCTGTTTGTCAGTCTCGGCGCAATGAACCATGTAAAACACCGCCACGCGCTTGTTGGTGAACGAACCGATCGGTTCAGCCTGCTTGAGCGCGTCGCGATAGAGCTGGACGCGGCGGGCAACCTCATCGGGAGGCAGCATGACGACCAGGGTGAGCAAGCCGAGTCCCATCCGGCCGGCAATTTGATGGGTCTCTTCGTTGCTCGCGGCCAGCCACAACGGAGGATGCGGCTTTTGCACCGGCAGCGGGACGATCGTGCGCTCGGGAATATCGAAATAGCGGCCTTTCCAGGAGAAGGTTCCGTCCTTGCTCTTCCAGATGTTGACCAGCACGCGCAACCCCTCTTCCCATCGCGCGCGGGTTTCCTCGGGCGGGATGCCGAATCCGCCCAATTCCTGGATCGTACCCGAGCGGCCGGTGCCGACTTCGATGCGTCCGTTGCTCAGGATGTCCAGCGTCGCAAGGCGCTCCGCTACCCGCACCGGGTGGTTATACGGAAACGGCAGCAGGACCACCGCATGGCCGATGCGAATTCTGGAAGTGCGTTGGCTGAGCGCCCCATAGAGCACTTCCGGGGCCGAACAATGAGAGAAGCCGGGTTGGAAATGATGCTCGACGCTCCAGAAGTTGTTGAAGCCCATCTCCTCGGCGAACGCTACCTGCTCCAGCACCTGATGAAAAACCTGGGCCTCGCGCTCACGATGTTTTAACGGGCTATTGACCTGAATTTCATAAAATATACCGAAGTCCATGCAGCTCTCCTGTAAATCGACTTTAGTACGGTTCTCTGCAAGGTTACAAGCTGAGCAGATTAGCCATATGGGAATGTGCCAGCAAAACAGACAAGGTTGCGCCGCCGGTACCCTGTTGAAAGCAGCGGTACACAATTTTGCCAGCGGCGCCGACGCAATGGCGGTGAGCGCGGACCGCGCCAAGCGGCCCGCCGCCATTAGCGCAAGTCGGGCAACCGCCGCGCGTTGAGCGCGTCGCAACTTATTTGATCGCGACGGCGTTAGGTGGGGAACCTACTCCTCCGGGAAGCTTCAGCGGGACGGAGCTGAGAAAAAAGCTGTAGCGACCGTCGTTGGCGCACGCTTGTGATAATGCCTCCAGGTCCCATAGTTCGCCTATCGGCATACCCAGATAAACCAGCAGATGCGCGTGGAGGGTGTCGCGTTCGCGCTCGGCGCCGTACTTCGGCGAGGCCTCCAGCGCGGGCGTATCCGTTGCGACGGCGGCGACCCGTGAATTCCAAAGCCATCGCACAAGGTCAATACTGGCTTCGACTCCAGGCAGCCTGGCCTTCACCGCGTACCCGCGTCGGACTTCGAGGTTGGCGGAAAGGTAATAGGCGAGCCATCCCAGGCGAATCAGCAGGATATCGCCGGGTTTGATTGCGGTCCGTTGTTCGCTCAGCGCAGCCTGCAGATCCGCGAGCGCAACGACCTGGGCCTTGGAATAGTCAAAGGCGATTTTATGCCTTTGATAATAGCGTCCGATATCGATCAGGACCCCCCGTCCAGCCACGACCTTGCTGGCGATCCGATCGATTCCCAGCTTGGTGCCGCCGCGCCCCGCCACCTGATGGTCGGGGAAGCCATTGTACAGTCCGACTGAGGCATGGCGGAAATGCGCAAGCGCGTCCCATTGCGACGATGTTTGCGTGTTGAGATTGTCCAGTGTGTCGTCCAGCAGGTCGCTGTAGCCCGGCATCCCCTTGACTGTGTGACGGTATGGAGTGCGCGGCACAATTGGCGGATCGGGCAGGTTGAGCGGCAGGTCGAGCGAGAAGCATTGGCCCGAGCGGACTTCCGCGATTGCCTCGCGCACGCGTTGCGGCGTCAGCAGGTTGAGTGTGCCCAGTTCGTCGTCGTCGCCGAAAACACCCCAGGCGCACCCCGCCGGCGCGCCCTGACGAATTGGCAGGTCATCGTATTGCGGCAGTTCCATAGGTTCTCCCTCGGTTGGACCGTCGTCGTCGTTTGCGATATTGGGTTGAAAACCACCGCCGGTCCGCAGCCGTCGGGACCGCGGGTGCTCAGACTGTGAGAGGTTTCATTGCCGATGTCAAATAATGCGCAGGCGCTTGCCGGAGTCCGGGTGCTGGAGGCAACCAACTATATTGCGGGTCCGGTTGCCGGCCGGATCCTGCACGATCTCGGCGCGGAAGTGGTCAAACTGGAACTGCCGCCGTACGGCGATTACAGCCGCGGCGTGATGCCCAAACCCGAATCCAAGGCCCGCTTTTCGCCGCTGCATGCCTACTACAATCGCGGCAAGCGCAGCGTCTGCATCGATTTCAAGCGCCCCGAGGGAGCGCAACTCGTGCGCCGGTTGATTGCGCGCTTCGACGTCTTCCTGGAAAATCTCACCCCCGGATTGCTGGCCAAGTACGGACTTGGTTACGACGATCTGAAGATCATCAACCCGCGCCTGATCATGTGTTCGGTGTCGGGATTCGGCCAAACCGGCCCGATGGCCAAACTGCCAGCCACCGACGCGATCGCGCAATCGATTTCGGGCGTCACTTCGCTGACCGGCAATCCCGACGGGATGCCGGTGTTCAGCGGTATCTACATCGCTGACGGCAACGCCGGCGTCAACGCGTTCGGCGCCATCAGCGCCGCACTGTACTACCGGGAGAAATCCGGCCGTGGCCAGTATATCGACCTGTGCCTGAGCGAATGTATCTTCAACCTGCACGACAATACCCTGTCCGAGTATCTGTCGGGTGACAAAGCGGGCGACGCGCCCAAACCCTTCGGCAGCCATCGCAACGGTCCCTCGCCTCACGGCTATTACAAGACCGAGGACGGCTATTTTATCATGGTCGTGCTCGACCATTACTGGGACACCTTTATCAAGGCGTCGGGGATGGTCGAACTCAGGGACGACCCGCGCTTTTCCTCGCTGCGCAAACGCTCGGAGAATCGCTATATCCTGGCAGAAAAGGTCCAGGCGTGGGTGACGAGGAATTTCAAGCGGCGCGACGACGCGATCAAATTCCTGCGCGAGGCCGGACTGATCGCGGCTCCGGTGCTGAGCGTGCCCGAAGCAATCAACCATCCGCAGATTAACAGCCGTGACGTGCTCCAGCCGGTGGACGTTCCCGGCGTCGGCCTTATGATGCTGCCGCGCACGCCCTATCACATGAGCGAGACGCCAACCCGAATCGGCCAGCGGGCGGCGATGCTGGGAGAGGACAATCACCCCGTCCTCTCGCGCGACCTGGGCCTGAGCGACGACGAAATCCGTGCCCTGGAGGCAAAAGGTGTGCTGGCGAAAGATCCGGTGCTGTCCTGATCGTCCACCATGATGATTTCCGTCAGGTTCCCAAAATGAGCCCAATTTTCATCCGCAGCCTATGTGACTGATCGATGACGGAGTTCCTGTACGACGGGCCCCGCAACGCCACGCACACGCTGGTGCTGGCGCACGGGGCTGGCGCGGCGATGGACTCGCCCTTCATGAACCGGATCGCCGAGGGCGTCGGCGCGGCGGGAGTCCGCGTGGCCCGTTTCGAGTTTCCCTATATGGCGGCGCGCCGGCGCACCCACAAACGATCGGCGCCCGATCGCGAGCCCATCCTGCGCGCCACCTGGATGGAGGTGATCGAGGAATTGGGGGGAGGGTCACGGCTGGTTATCGGGGGCAAGTCGATGGGTGGGCGCATCGCCAGTATGGTTGCGGATGAGGCCGGCGCGATGGGCTTGGTCTGTCTGGGCTATCCGTTCCATCCGCCCGGACGCCCGCAGCGTCTGCGCGTGGAGCATTTGCGCGAACTGCGGACACCGACGCTTATCGTGCAGGGGACACGCGACTCGCTCGGCAGTCGCGACGAGGTAGCGCAATACGGGCTGCCGGCGCGAATACGGATCGCGTGGATCCAAGACGGCGACCATTCCCTCAAGCCCACCAAGCGCTCGGGCCGGACGCCCGAACAAAACCTGGCCGAGGCTGTCGCCCGGATCATCGAATTCGTCGAAAGCCTGGCTCGGCCGCCCAGGCGGGTCTGAAAATCCCGCCAGGATGCCGGTTTGGGCCGGCGCTCAGGTGACCTCACTTATTTTGTTCCCAAACCGGGCTGAGATTGGTAGTATTTAACCGTCTTAACGCCAAAAAGAGGCCGTAGTTTAAATTCAGGGCACATTGCGGCAAAGTCAAACAGTGATAACAACAATCGCGTAGGCGCTTAACCTTCTGGCTTCATAGTTCGATCCGGTTGGGGAAGGGTTGGACGGTTCCCGTGAATCTTCAGCAACAGAACCATTGCCTAGCCAAGCGCAAGCGAAAGGCGGGCGGCCAATACGGTTTGACGTTACAATATTACAAGCTGTAGGATTCATGGAAATTATCAAATGATGAGCACACCAAAATTACTGCTTTGGATTGGTTTTGTCGCCTTGATGATTTACGTGTTTTTCTTTGGCTTCAACCGCCTGCAGCAGAATTTAAGTTCAGAATTTGGGGGAACCGCTGACAATTTCGTATCAGGAATCCAGTCTTTTGCCAGTGAAACACACCTCGACGAGCTCGTAAGTTACGTCAAATCGAGGCTCAGCGAGATCACTGGAAGCAAGGCCAAGCCCGATGCGTTGAGTTCGGGCACCGAGGATGAGGCCAGACATAAGCGGCATCGAGAGCAGAAACCAGACCTCTCAGAAGAAAATAACAGTAACGATCCGATGTGATTGCGGTTTTGCGGCCGCCTGCCGCAGCCACCTGCCCTGGAGGTTTGCCCGATACCGTCGAGTCTGGACTACCGCCGCACCCCGCTTGACTGTCATCGCTCAAACATCGATGCTGCCAGATTACGGAGAGGTTCGGGAGTCCGGCTTAACCGGCGTGACTCGAAATCACGTGTGCCCTTGTGGCACCGAGGGTTCAAATCCCTCCCTCTCCGCCATTCCACAGACTGTCGAATTTCCTGTCTGAAGCGCGCCAAGGGCACGGCGTGCGCCTTCGCAGCGCTGCTTTTCACGGCCGCCTTGGCGCCGGGATCTATCTGATCCCTAAATCGGCCGGGGCGGCTGCGATTTCGCGCTTCTTGAACGCGACCGCCACGCGTAGACGTTCGAGGTGCTGTTCGATCGTCTTGCCACCCTGCTTTACCTTGTGCGTTTTGAAGAACTGATCGACATCGCTTTCCTGATCTACCAGCGAGGTGACGCCGCCGCACATCCGTGGAATTGCGTTTTCCGGGTATTTCTCGATCATTTTGTCCCAGTTCTTTTTGAGAAAATTCCACGCCTCGTAGCGGCATTCCGTGTTCATCAGCAGTTCCATCATCAGGTACGGCGCGTTCTGGGTGCGGACCTCGCCGTTGAGCGTCATCTCCATCGCATCGCGCAGCAGTTGCGGCTGCCTGAAGTCCGCCAGGGCGTAAAGATAGCGCTGCTCATCCTGGGGCGTGCGCGCTGTCTTGAACCTTTCCTTGAACTCCTTGTAATCGGACTCGCCGCCCGTATATGCGACGATTCCAATAATCGCCGGAACCAGATTATTATCCACAGAAGCCGGCGCGCTCTTGTATCTGGCATACAGTTCGCGCGCTTTGGCCTGAACCTGCGGATCTTCGCCCTGCGTGCCCAGCGCGCCGATCAGGCTGGCGCGAAGCTGGCCTTGCAACTCACTCTCGCCAGCCTTGGGCTCCCATCCCAGGCGTTCCAATGCCGGAGTGAGCAGACGGCGCACCTCGGCCTGCAAGGCGGGACGATGCTGCTGGTCGACGACGACGTCAAGGTAGGCGAAGCCGCCCAGGATGGCGCGCCACACGTTGAGGTCGGTCTCGTTGCGGAACTTGTCCGCCATGCTGAAAAAGTCACGCAACGGACCCAGGCCCGCAACGACCGCGGCCCAGGCGTCGCTGACCACGCCGAAGCGTTCGATCGGGCTTAGCTGGTCCAGCGCTCCAGTCAGTCCGGCCAGCAGATCGGAGCTGTAACGCACGCGGTAAAAGCCGCTGCCGCCCTGGTTGACCAACACCCATCTGATGTTGCCGGGCAACTCCAGGGTCGCCTCAGACGAGGTCAACAGCATTTTGTGCTCGCTGATTCCCTGGTCGGTCGCCGCCTTGATCATCAGTGGAACGTGCCATTGCTCCGCACCCGAACCCGGCTCTCGCAGGTACAGGAACCGATTCTGGCTCAGTTGGATCGATTTGCCGTCGGCGCCGCGGGCGACGCTGATGATTGGAAAGCCGGGCTGGAAGATCCACGTGTCCATCATCCTGCGCACCGGCTGATGGCTGGACTTTTCCAGCGCGTCCCACAAATCGCTGGTTTCGGCGTTGGCGTACTCGTGTTCGCGCAGGTAGAGTGAGATACCCTTGCGAAACTCCTCCGCGCCCAGGTACTGTTCGAGCATCCGCAGCACCGACGCGCCCTTCTCATAGGTGAGCACGTCGAACATGCCGCCCGCGTCGGCCGGCGAATGCACCGGGTACTCGATCGGCCGGGTGCTGTTGAGTCCGTCCACCGCCATCGCGGCCCCGCGCGACAGCCCGAAGCTGACCCATCGCTCCCAATGCGGCTTCCACGCATCGACGGCCAGCATCTCCATGAAGGTGGCGAAGGCCTCGTTGAGCCAGATGCCGTTCCACCATTGCATCGTGACCAGATCGCCGAACCACATGTGCGCGTTCTCGTGCGAGACGACGTCGGCGACACGCTCCAATTCCGCGCGCGACGCGGTCTTTTCGTCCACCAGCAGCGCGGTTTCGCGAAAAGTGATCGCGCCCAGGTTTTCCATCGCGCCGGCCGCGAAATCCGGAATAGCGATCAGGTCCAGTTTGTCGCCCGGATATTTGATCCCGTAATAGTTGGCAAAGAAATTGAGCGAGAAAACACCGATTTCCTGTCCATAATGGGTCAGGGCTTCCTTGCCCGGCACGTACCATACGCGCAGCGGCGTGCCGTTGGCGTCCATCGGGTCGGTCGATTTGAATTCACCGACTACGAAGGCGAGCAGGTAGGTGGACATCCGGATCGTTTGACGGAATGTGACTTCCTTCTTGCCATTGCCCACCAGCTTTTCGCTTTCGATCGCGGTGTTGGAAATCGCCGCGAGATTCTGATCGATCACCAGCGTCAGTCTGAAGGTCGCCTTGGCTGCCGGCTCGTCCCAGCAGGGTATGGCGCGACGCGCGTCGGTGGCTTCGAACTGGGTCGTGGCAATCGTATGGGTTTGCCCGGCGGGATCTTTGTACTGGCTACGGTAAAAGCCATGCAGCTTGTCGTTGAGAATTCCACGGAAGCGGATCCGCAATGACCATTTGCCCGGCTCGATCTTGCGATCGAAGCCCAGGATCGCGCGTTCACTGACCGCATCCAATTCGGCCTTCCCGCTGATACTTTGGCCGTTGCGGCTCAACGTGACCTCGTCGATGGTCAGTTCCAGGGCGTTAAGCTGAATTTCCTGGACCGGCTCGCGGACTTCGATCGTAACCGTCTCGTCACCAGTGAAAGTGAAATTCTTCAGGTCGGGCTCCAGCCGGATTTCGTAATGCTCCGGTTTGACCGACGCGGGTAAGCGGTAAACTTCGGCCGAGGTTTGAACGTTGGCGCTGTCGTAATGATACATGTCGTTCCTCTCCTGTCTGGCGCCCGAGTGATCGTGACGAGGGCAAAATCCGGTCCCTTGACAGATAATGTTTATCCGAATGCAGCCTCAGGATGAAACACAAAGCTCCCGGGCCGCGGTGCCCGCTGCCGATGCCAGTTCAGCATAACTGGTGAGCCGGATCCCGCAGCGCCCGATCAGGCCGCGGGTTTGCGGATCGGTCAGCAGTTCGACTTCCCGTTGGGCCGCAGGATTTGCCGGACCGTCGGCCCGCTGATCGGCCGGATGGAAGTACAATTCGGTTACACTGTCATGCGGCAGGCGCGGGAGCAGGCCGTGCAGATAACTGCGGCTGAAGTGACCGCTCTGATGCAGCCCGAACAGCCAATCCGCCGATTTGATGCCCCGCTTTGCCATCAGATGGCGAGCCCGCAGTGACAGGGCGCGGAAGATCGCGGCTTCCATCAACTTGCGCGCAGCGTGGTTGGCGCTCAGTCGGAGCGTCGTTGTCACGCGTTCGCGCGGCAGCCGCAGATAGGGCACGCGGTATTCGGCGGCCAGTTCGGTCAATATTTCAATAATGGTCGGATGGACATGGACGTTGAGATGGCCGTCGATATGATTGAGGTAGCCGATCAACTTTAGATGGCGCTCGATCTGCGCGCGGCATTCATCGACGATCTTCTGGCGCAGCCGGCGGTCGAAGAAATAGCGCAGCCCAGCTTTCACCGGATTGCGATTGAAATCCTGGTGCGAATCGACCAGCCCGCCAAGTTCGGCCGCGGGCAGCACGCTCTTGCCCTGGCAGAATACCAGATGCAGCCCCACATCCATGCGGGGATACTGCTGGGCGAGCTGAACCGCCTCATCGCAGCCGGGTTCGGCGACCATCAGGCTGGCGCTGGTCAGGATGCCTTCGCGATGGCATCGCACGATGCCGGCGTTGCATTCGGGCGACGCCCCGAAATCATCCCCGTTGACGATCAGCAGCTTCAAGCGATCCTTTCGGCCGGCGTCGGGTCCGGTTGTGGCGGTTGGCAGCTCACAAGGCCAATTCTGATAACAATGATTAAGGTCACTCAAGACTATGGGACAGTGCGGAGGCTGCCGGGAGCATGATTCTCATCTTCTACGCGTTGCGGCGTGAGCTGGGCGGGGTGCGCAAACGGATTGGAAATCGCGCCGCTTTGGGCGATGGGCTGCGCGGCTTCCAAGGACGGCTGGGCGGTGAAAACGTCGCCCTGGTGGCGACCGGAATCGGAATCACGCAGGCGCGCGAATCGGCGCGACGCGCCTTGCAAATCCTGCCCCAGCCAACGCTGGTGGTCTCCACCGGTGTCGCCGGCGGGCTTGCTCCTGATCTCAAGGCCGGCGACCTGGTGATGGCCGACCGCCTGCTGATCGAATCGGAGAGCGGCAATTATGAGGATGCGGCGGAAATCGCGCCTGGCGCGATCCAATTGGCGCGTCACGCGCTGGAACGCCGCGGATTGAAGGCGGCGGCGGGACCGATGCTGACGGCGCGGCGCGTGCTGGCCAACACGGCGGCAAAACGCGATGCGTATGCGCGCTGCGGTGCGCTGGCCGTGGACATGGAAAGCGCGGCAATAGCGATCGAGATGGGGCAGGGCGCGCCGCCGTTGGTTTGCATCCGTGCGATAATCGACGAAGCCGGCGACGAAATTCCCGGCGCTGAACTGGCTGGCGAATCGGGCGAGGTGTCGCCGCTTAAGGCGGCGGCGTACTTTATTCGCAATCCGTCGGCGCTGATGCAAGTGCCAGCAATCCTGAAAAATCTGCGGCTGGCCGCCACCTCAATCGCGGCGGCGCTGGAAGCGCTGTGCTCGGGCGCAAAGTCGTGATTTGATGCGCGCCGCAAGCGGCGCTATTCAATAATGTTCGCAAAGGAGGAGCGCGTCATGGCGGACGCCAGGAAAAGATTGGCAGGTAAGGTCGCAATCGTGACCGGCGCCGGCAACGGCATTGGCAGGGCCGAAGCGCTGCTGCTGGCGCGCGAGGGCGCCAAAGTGGTGGTGAACGATCTCGGCGGCGATACCAAGGGCGAAGGCGCCGACCTCGGGGTCGCGCAGAAGGTCGTGCAGGAGATTCAAAGCTTTGGCGGCAATGCGGTCGCCAACGGCGATTCGGTGGCCGATTACAGCGCGGCCGCGAGAATAATCGATACCGCAATCAAGTCATTCGGACGCCTGGATATCCTGATCAATAACGCCGGCAATGCGCGGCCTCGCGTAATCTACAATCTGAGCGAGGAAGACTGGGACGCGGTTATCGCCGTACATCTCAAGGGATGCTTCAACATGGTCCGCCACGCCGCGCCGATCATGCGCGAGCAACGCTCCGGGGTGATCATCAACACCGGATCGGAATCCGGCCTGGGTCATTTCGGACAGGCGAACTATTCCGCCGCCAAGGAGGGAATCATCGGCTTTACGCGCACGATTGCCCGCGACCTGGGCCGCTTCAATATCAGGTGCAACGCGATCCGGCCGCGCGCTCTGGATACGCGTTTGGCAGGAGGCGAAGGCGGCGGCGTCGCAGCGGGCGAGAAACTGGCCCAGACCTTCGGCCAACATGTGCTGGGCAATCGCAGCATGAGCACTCCGCTTACGCCCAAGGCCGAGGAGGTCGCGGCATTGGTCGTATGGCTGTGTACGGATTCGATGGCGGGAGTTAACGGCCGCACTTTTCAAATCGGCGGCGGCGAAGTCGGCCTGTGGTCCGAGCCGGAGCTGATCAAATCCTCCTTTCGCGAAGAGGGATGGGATCTCGATGCGCTCGACAAAGACGCAATGCGCAACTACCTGGTCGGCGACATCATCGAGCCGTGACGCTCAGGCCTGGAATGGGTTGCTCAGCATGATTATTGCCTCGCGGGCCGCGCCTGTACCTACCATGGCGAGGCGGACGTTGGTCAGTTCGCCGATTCGCTCAAGGTAGCGGCGCGCCGGAGCGGGCAGATCGGCCATCGCGCGGATGCCCTGCAGACTTTGGTGCCATCCGGGAAGTTCCTCACAAATCGGGCGGATCTTGTCGAGGCCAACGCGGCCCGGTGGCATCTGCTCGTAACGCCGGCCGGCGCGCTCGTAGGCAACGCAGATCTTCACCGGGTCAATTCCGGTAAGCACATCCAGTTTGGTCAGCGCCAGTCCCCAGGCGCCGTTGAGGCGCAGGGCATGGCGCGCCAGCACGGCGTCGAACCATCCGATGCGCCGCGGACGGCCTGTCGCGCTGCCGAATTCGTCGCCCTCCTCGCGCAGCCGCTTGCCGACACCCGTTTTAATCTCGGTGGGGAAGGGGCCGCCGCCGACGCGCGTAGTATAGGCTTTGCTGATTCCCAGGACCGCGTCCAGTTTGCCCGGCGGTAGACCAGCCCCGGCGAAGGCGGCGGAAGCCAGGCAATTGGATGAAGTCACGTAAGGATAGGTGCCGTAATCTATATCGAGCATCGCGCCGTGTGCGCCCTCGAACAGGATCCGCTTGCCTGCTTCATGCGCCGAGTAGAGAAAGCCGGCGGTATCGGCGAGAAATGGCAGCAACCGTTTGCGCAAGGTTTTCATCTGCGCGATCAGTTCGTCGGTCCTGATCGGCTTGGCCTTGAGCACCGATTTGAGATACGCGTTCTTTTCCTTCAGGTTGCGTTCCAGCCGCGCGGTAAAGGAGCGGAAGTCGATCAGATCGGCAAAGCGCAAGCCGCTGCGCGCGACCTTGTCCTCGTAGGCCGGACCGATACCGAAACCGGTGGTGCCGATCGCGTTGCGGCCCAGGCGCGCTTCGCGCCCGCGGTCAATCGCGCGATGGTACGGCATCACCATGTGGGCGTCGTAACTGAGCTTGAGGCTGTCTTCGCTGCTCAAAAAACCGTTGGCGCGCAGATTGTCGATCTCCTCGACCAGCGCGAAGGGGTCAACCACGGTGCCGTTCCCGATTACGCAGGTTTTGCCTGGGTGGAGCGCGCCCGCCGGCACCAGGCGAAGAATAAATTTCCTGCCGTCGACCACTAGCGTATGAGCGGCATTGTTGCCGCCCTGGAAGCGCACGACAATATCCGCGTCTGCCGCGAGCAAATCGACGATTTTGCCCTTGCCTTCGTCTCCCCATTGCGTGCCCACTACGGCCACTGTCTTCATCGGATAGCGAACCTCGTTCAAACGAATCGGTGTGGATTGCGCCGCACGGCAACGCCCGTGACAGTGTGCGGTCGCGAGCCAGGTGAATCAACCGAGCGGCCGGGGCCCGGCAACCGCAGCATCGGGCGGGTCAAAGCTTAATCAGGGTCGCTGAGTTGATCGCGGGCAGGGCCCTGAGTTCTTCAAGCACCGATTGGGGCGGCGGACTGTCAACATGCACCAGGTTGATCGCCATCCCACCGCTGTGGTCGCGGCCCAACGCGAGGCCCGCGATGTTGACATTGTTGCGCCCCAGCAAAGTTCCCACCGCGCCGACCACCCCGGGGACATCGCCATTGCGGCACAGAATAAAATGGCCTTCCGGCACCGCTTCGACCCTGAAACCGTCGATTCTGATGATTCTCAGGGCTCGATTTCCGATAAGCGCCCCCGCCACTTCATGCGTGTCCGAGGGCGTACGCACGGTGAGGGTTAGAGTGTTGACGTAGTCGGTGGCCTCGCGCGCCCGGGTCTCGACCACCTGGATTCCGCGTTCACGCGCGATATAGGGGGCGTTAACGTAATTCAGAGTCTCGTCAAGGAAATGGCTCAACAGGCCTTTGAGCACCGCGGCCGTGATCGGCTCGGCGTTGAGGTTGGCGGCCTCGCCGCCCAATTCGACCGTCACCTGGCTGGGCGCTTCGCGGATAATCTGTGCGGCCAACCGGCCAAGCTTTTCGCCCAGGTTAAGATGCGGTCCGAGGACCTCCAGTTCCTTGGCGGTGAGCGTGGGAATATTGACGGCCTGTCGAATGGCGCCGTTGAGCAGGAAATCGACAACCTGGTTGGCGATGTCGATCGCAACCTGCACCTGCGCCTCGCCGGTGGCGGCGCCCAGATGCGAGGTGGTGATCACGTTGGGAAATTTCAGCAACGGATGGTCCGGCGAGGGCGGTTCCTCCACGAAGACGTCAAGCGCGGCGCCCGCGACCTTGCCCGATTTCAGGGCCTTGACCAGCGCGGTTTCATCAACGATTCCGCCGCGCGCGCAGTTGATAATTCGCACCCCCGGCTTCATCAGCGCGATGGCGGCGTCGCCGATCATCCCGCGAGTTTCGTCAGTCAGCGGAGTATGCACGGTGATGAAATCGGCGCGCTGGTAGAGTTCGGTCAGGCTGACCAGTTGAATTCCCAGCCGGTCGGCGGCGCCCGCGGTCAGGATCGGATCGTAGCCCAGGACTTTCATCTTCAATCCGATCGCCCGATCGGCCACGATGCGGCCGATGTTTCCCAGTCCGACCACACCCAGGGTCTTGCCGCAAACTTCTGTGCCGATGAATTTGTCGCGTTCCCATTTGCCGCATTTGGTCGAAAGGTCGGCGGCGGGGATATGACGCGCCAGCGCCATCATCATCGTAATCGCATGCTCCGCGGTGGTGACGCTGTTGCCCGACGGGCTGTTCATCACCACGATACCGCGGCGCGTGGCGGCTTCAAGGTCCACGTTGTCGACGCCGACGCCCGCCCGGCCGATCACTTTGAGCGAGTGCGCACGTTCGATAACCTCGCGGGTGACCCTGGTGCTGCTGCGGATTATCAGGGCGTGGTAAGGCTCGATTATCGCCGCCAGTTGCGCGGGGGACAGGCCGATTTTGATATCGACTTGCAGGCCGGCAGTCTTGCGCAGCACCTCGACACCCTGGTCGGAAAGTTTGTCGCTGAGCAGAACGCGCAGTGTTTCCATAGTCTTCAAGCGCCGGATGCGATTTCGGCCTGCGCGGCGGCTACTCCAGCGCCGCTATGGAACTCGTAACCCTCTCGACGCAACGCCATTTCCAGCGCGCCGACGGCGATTAGAATGTCCAGCGGCGCAACGTAGCCCATATGGCCAATGCGCACGAGTTTGCCCTTCATCTGATCCTGCCCGCCTTGGACAGTGACTCCGATCACGTCGCGCATGTAGCGGACCAGCCTGGAGCCGTCGATGCGGTCCGGGACCAGCATCCCGGTTACGCCGGGGGCGGGATTTTCCGCCGCCAGCAATTTCAAATTCAGCGCGGTGGCGGCGGCCTGCGCCGCCCGGGCCATCAATCGATGGCGCGCAAAGACGGTCGGCAGGCCCTCGGAATGGATCATCTCAAGGCTCTTGTTAAGGCCATAGATCAAGCCAATCGCGGGCGTGTAGGCGGTCGTATGCTCGTCGCGCTGGGCTTTCAACTCGCGGTTGAGATCGAAGTAAAAACGGGGCGATCGCGCCTTGGCGGCCCGCGCCCAGGCGCGTGGCGACAGCGCGGCAATTCCCAACCCAGGCGGCAACATCAGCGCTTTCTGGCTGCCGGTGACCAGCGCGTCGATTCCCCATTCGTCCATCTTCTGCTCGAACACGCCGACCGAGGTGATGCCGTCGACGATCAGCAGCACATCACGCCGCCGCGTAATCGCCGCAATTTCCCGCACTGGATGGACCGCCGTGGTCGAGGTCTCGCTGGCCTGGATCAACACCGCGCGGGCCTGCGGATGCTCCTGCAGCGCCTCCTCGATTTGGCCGGGCATCACCGCGTTTCCCCATGGCACCTTGACTTCGTGGGCGGCCATGCCGAACGCGGTCAGAATACGGCCCCAGCGCTCGCCGAACTTGCCGGCATTGACGTAAATGGCGGCGTCGCCCGGATTGAGCAGGTTGGCGACCGCGGCTTCCATCGCGCCGGTGCCGGAAGAGGCCAGCAGCAGCACCTCCTGTTCGGTGCCCATCAGCGGTTTGAGCCGCTGCCGCGCCTGGTCGAGGACGGCGCTGAATTCAGGCGTGCGATGGTGAACGATTGGCCGGGCCATTTCCAAGGCCACTTCAGGTGGCACCGGAGTAGGACCGGGAGCGAACAGGTACTTTTTGAACGGAGGCACTTTGGGATTGCGATTAGCGCGCTAAATTTTGTCAGGAAAAATCATCAATCAGGCCCTTCGGTCAGACCCCAAGCGAAGTCTTGCCCTGGGCCAGGATCAGGATAGCTTGGACAGGCATGCGAAACTATATGGCACTTCCACATCGGGTGTTCCGACATTAATTTCAGGCTCCGCAGCCGCTCGGCTGTTGCATGTCGGCGGGCCGTTGCGAAGCCCAAATCATCAGTGAGAGCACTTGCCGATGGAGTTGAAGGCGCGCCGCCTCCCAGTCCGCATCCGCTTCAGGCGCCGTTGGACGTTCCCTGCGTGGCGACCCAGCCGGAGCGGCCTGCCAGGATGCCGCGTTCCACCGGGCAGATCTGCAGCGACTCGCGGTCAAGCTGCGCAGCGATTGCGTCCATCCGCACGAATTCGGCGCCGGCTTGTTTAAGTCCGCGGACCAGCAGAGCGAAGCTTTCCAGATAGCCGATCCCTTCGGTTTCGGCGTGCAGCGTGTGTACGTTGAGGCGGTCGGCCCGCATCTGATTTTTGTAAAACGCCGCGATCGAAGCCGCATCGGGGAGATGCTCGCGGCCCAGGACTTCGTCCAGGGTCGGCAAAGTCGTTGGGATTTCGGGTGTCGAGAGTAGTTTGCCGTACACCTGCGTTCGGTAGGGGGCCGAGCCTCGCGTATCGCTGCGATAGAGCAGATTCCTCTCTTCCAATAATCGCAGCGCAACGGCGTTGGTGCGCCATCCGGGCGCCGCCCATCCCCGTGGCTCCGTAGCCAGGATCGCGCGGTACACCTGAAACGCATCCTCGATTTCCTGCTCCAGCCCGTCCTCTCCAAGATCGTCGATTTGGTCCTGCCATCGCACGTGATCGTAGCCGTGTACGCCAACCTCGAAGCCGTCAGCGCTCAGTTCCCGCACCAGATCGGGGAATGCCATCGCGACCGGGCGCGGCTTGAGCAAGGTACCTGACATGATCGTGCGCCATCCGTACATCGAAACGGCGCGCGTCCGAAGCATCTTGGAGAGGAAGCCGCGGTTAGTGATTATCCGGCGGATTGCCTTGCCGGAATTGTCGGGACCCATGGCGATGAAAAAGCTGGCGGTCACAGCTTCGCTGCGCAATATACGAGCGAGCGCGGGCACACCCGTTTTGAGGCCCTCGTGGGTATCCACGTCGATTTTAAGCGCTATTTGCAAGCTGACACGCGGCCTGGACGCCCGTTGTGCCTTACAGCAGTTTTATGACTGGAGGTTCTCACGTCTGAACCACTCGATGGTGCGGGCCAGCCCCTCACGCAGGGAGACTTTGGGCGTGCAGCCGAGCAGCGTGCGCATCCTGGTGTTGTCGGGCACGCGCCGCGGGATGTCCTCGTAACTATTGCCGTACACCTCTTCCTGGCTGACGAATTTGATTTTGGATCGAGTCGGTCCGAACAATTCCAGCATCAGCTTGCCAAAATCCAGCACGCTTGTCTCCACATCGGACCCGATATTGATCGCCAGGCCATCGGCCGCGGGAACGAGTCCCGCTGCCATCGTCGCGTCAATCGCATCGCTGATATAGGTGAAGCAACGCGTCTGCTTGCCGTCACCAACCACGGTCAGGTCGGCGCCGCGCAGCAGTTGACCCATGAAGATCGTGAACAAGCGGCCGACGTCGAGTTTGTCCAGCCGCGGTCCATAGATATTGAAGTAGCGTACGACCGTCACAGGCAATCCCAGCTTGTGATAGGCGAAACAGAAATGTTCGCCGACTGCCTTGGAGGTCGAGTAGCACCAGCGATCGACGGTGGTGGCGCCCAGCACCCGATCATCGTCCTCTTTCCATGGCACCTTGGGGTTGCGTCCGTAAACCTCCGAGGTCGAACTGAAGACCAGCCGCTTGTTGTATTTGTACGCGGCCTTCAGCACGTTCTGCGTGCCGTTGACATTGACGTTGAGGGTTTCATAGGGGTCGGCGACGTAATGCTCGACACCCACGACAGCCGCCAGATGGTAAATCAGATCGACCTTGGACACCAGTCCATCGAGGATTTCCAAATCGAAAACCGAGTCGTGGACGTAATGGAACCTGGGGTTGTTGAGCAGATGGCGCACCTTCGCAATCGAGCCGGTATCCAGCACGAATACCTCGTCGCCGCGATTGATGAATCCTTCGCTAAGGTGCGACCCCAAAAATCCGGCGCCGCCGGTAACTAAAACTCGCATGTCGTCTTAATTAAACAAAGTTTGATGTTGCTTCAACGAGGGTCTCGAAGCTGCCAGCCGCGAGGGAAGTTCGGCGGCGGCGATTTCCGGTTCATTCTCCAACTGCACGCGGTGCAAAATGACGCTGCCCTCGCCGGCGGCCAATTCGAGTCCCGATCCCTTCGCACCGATAATTTCACCGGGTCGCCCCAGGCAGCCGCGCTCGGAACCGATCGATGCCTGCCAGATGTAAATCCTGCGCCCTTCCACGACACAGAATGCACCCGGATAGGGATGAGTCACCGCGCGCACCAGGTTGAAAATCCGCCGCGCAGGCCAGTTCCAGTCGATCCGTCCGTCGGCCGGGGTTCGCCGTCCAAAGTAACTGCCGGCCCTGAGGTTTTGAGCGGCTCGCGGCGCGGTTCCGGCTACGATCAGGGGATGGAAGCGGGTGATGAGATCGGCGGCCAAAGGCGTCAGTTTGCGCGACAGCGTAAGCGCCGTATCGCTGTCGTCGATGGCGACGGTTTGCTGGGCCACGATATCGCCCGCATCGGCGCGCTCGACCATATGATGCAGCGTAACACCGGTTTCGCGCTCGCCATTGACCAGCACCCAGTTGATCGGCGCGCGGCCGCGATAGGCAGGGAGCTTGGACGGATGCACGTTCAGGGCGGCAATCGACGCGCATTGCAAAACCGCGCGCGGCAGCAGACGGCGGTAATTGAATGAGTAGATCACGGCCGGAGCCCATGACCGAATCCTCTCAATCCAGGCACTGCCGAATTGCTCGTCGAAGTAAACCGCAATGCGGTGATTGGCCGCCAGTTCCGCGCATGAACGCCACCAAATCTCTTCGCCGGGGTCGTCGCGATGGGTGAACAGGGCCGCAATCGGGGCGCCCAATTCAAGCAGGGCCTCGATACAGACATAGCCCAGCTCGTGGTAACCGAACACCACGCATGGCGCTTGCTCGACAGTGAATTGAGATGCCTTGGTCAAAGCGTGAAATGTCCGACGCTCACGGCCTCCCGCGGCCATCGTGAACCGCGCGCACCAGGTAAGTCGGACGGCGCCGTACTTCCATGTAGATCCGGCCCACGTATTCGCCGATCAGTCCGAGTGCTAGAAACAGAAGCCCGACGAAGAAAAACAGCACCGCGAACAGGGTCCACATCGCGCCTTCCTGCTGTGGTCCGTAAATCAGCCGGTGAGCACCCAGTAGACCGGCGAACGCGATATCCAGCAGCGCTATGGCTATTCCGGTCAGGCTTAAAATCTGAATGGGCAGTAGCGAAAAGCCGGTAAGCAGGTTGAGGCTGAGCTGGGCCAGACGCAGGAGATTGTACTTGGAATGGCCGCCGGCGCGTTGGTCATGGCCGACGCGGATTTCGGTCACGTTTTTGGCGAAGCTGTTGGCCAGCGCGGGAATGAACGCAGCCTTCTCGTCGCATTGAATTACGGTCTCGATGATGTGACGGCGGTAAGCGCGCAGCATGCATCCGTAATCGTGCATTGGCACCCCCACGATCAACGACGTGACCCGATTGTGCAGACGCGAGGCCAGCCGCCGATAAGGCTGGTCCTGGCGCTCCGCCCGCCATCCGCCCACCACGTCGTTGCCGGCCTCGATCTGTTCGAGCAGCCGGGGGATTTCTTCGGGCGGGTTCTGCAAATCCGCGTCCAGCGTCACCACCACCTCGCCGCGGCATTCGCGGAAGCCGGCCAGCAGCGCGGCATGCTGACCGAAGTTGCGCGCCAGTTCGATTACCTTGACATGGTCGTTTTCCGCCGCGATTTGGCTCAGCAGCTTGAGCGAATCGTCGCGCGAGCCGTCGTCGACAAAGACCACCTCCCAATCCGGCAACTGCGCGGCGACCGCGCTCAGGCGCTGCCAAAGTGCGGTCAGATTGGCCGCTTCGTTGTACACCGGAATCACGATCGAAACCGTCATCGGCGGTTTCGCCTGCTGCTCCGCAATGCTCAGCCTGGACGCAGCGTTGATCCTGGATGGAGTCGATGCCATCGCGCCTTCTTCGCCCAACTAATCGCGCCATTGTGGCAGAGGTACGCGCGGAATTAAAGGCGGGGACCTGCGCGTGGCCGCGCCCTAATCCCCAAACCGGATGTTATACCAAAAAGGCTTTATTCGCCTGAACCCAGGACCCGTGCTGAAAGAGTCGCGCGCGTATAAAATTCCCGGCAGAGGACTTGTAAGCATGAAACCTGAAGCCGGATTTATCGGTCTGGGTTCGATGGGTCTGCCGATGGCGCAGCGGCTCCTTGCAGCCGGCGTGAGACTCACAGTGTTCAACCGTACGGCTGCCAAAGCGCAGCCATTGATCGAAAACGGCGCCATTTTGGCGCAAACCCGCGCAGATGCCGCTGTACCGGGCGGGATCGTATTCACGATGCTGGCGGATGACGCCGCCGTCGAAAGCGTGGTCGTGGGCGAGCAGGGAATCGCGCGCCGGCTGGCGCCGGGTGGAATTCACGTTTCGATGAGCACCATCGCGCCTTCGACGGCTCGCCTTCTGGCCCGCTATCACGCCGAGCAGGGCAGTACTTACGTAGCCGCCCCGGTGCTCGGCCGTCCCGAGCGCGCCGCGTCAGGCCAACTGGTCGTATGCACCTCTGGTCCGGTTGCCGCCAGGGAAACGGTTCGGCCGCTGCTCGACCATCTGGGACAGGCAATTTACGACTACGGCGAGGAGCCGGGCGCCGCCAACGTGGTGAAGTTGTCGGCGAATTTTATGATCGCGGCGGCGATCGAGGCGATGGCTGAGGCGTTCGCGATGGTCGAGCGCAACGGTATCGATCGGCTCAGGGTCGCGCAGATGCTGGGTCAGACCCTGTTCGCCTGCCCGCTTTATCAAAGCTACGGTGAGATGGTGGCGGCCAAACGTCACACCCCGGCCGGATTCAAACTCCTGCTCGGTCTCAAGGATTTGGATTTAGTGCTGAAAACGGCAGGGCAGGCGCGAGTACCCTGTCCCACAGCCTCAGTGGTGCGCGACCGGATCCTGTCGGGCCTCGCTCACGGCCGCGAAAACCTGGACTGGTCGGCGCTAGCACTGGGCGTGCTGGAGGAGGCCGCGATCGAAGTGGGCTGATCCGCCAGCGTGGGGCAGGCCTTTGGAGTCGCGCTGCCACGGAGCAGTCGCGATGGCGTGCCAAAAAGCACACTTCATGCCGTGCCGCGGATCAGGTGGGTGGCGCCCACCAGCAGCATCGCGCCGATCGTCGCCGTGGCCAGAAAGCCTATTCCGCCTGCGGCCACCACACCCAATTGCCGGAACAACCAACCGCCAATGACGGCGCCGACCAGTCCGAGCGCGATGTCAGCCAGGAATCCGTATCCACGGCCCCGCATCAGCTTGCCCGCCAGCCATCCGGCAATCAGTCCAACAAGTATAATTTCGATCACGAAATATGCCCTCTAGCGAAATCTTAAGCGCACCCGGGGCCGGCGACAATGCCGCGGATACGCTGCATGGGCCCGACCGGATGCAGCGCAGGCGCTGCGCCTCCTCGCTCAGCGCGCGAAAGCGATTGGCGATGAGCTCCAGCGCCAGCTCATGGCGGCGAGTAGAACCTGATCATGAGCGGCAAGTTCTTGTATCAATTTAGTTTTAGATGAAACGCAAGGGAGCATTTTTAGCTGCCGAAGCTTACCTCGGCCTCACCTTCCGTTGCCTCTGGCCCTGTCAGCTTTTGCTTTCTTCGTTTTCTAAAGCAAAGGAGCCTTGTCTCCGCCGGGGTTTACAGCTTATGTACTGGCTGGGTTGGCGTTGAGCATGCTGCCTGTAAGGATCGGCTGAAGCAGGGTCGATCGCCGGGTCAAGTGACGGCCGACGTTGGGAGGAATCAAATTGCGCTACGGTTTTGTCATCGATCACAACCGTTGCATCGGCTGTCACGCCTGCACCGTTGCCTGCAAGGAAGAGCACAACGTGCCGGTGGGCGTTTTTCGCACCTGGGTGAAATACATCGAGAAGGGTGAATTTCCCGACACCAGTCGCCATTTCGGCGTGATGCGATGCAATCACTGCGACGCCGCACCCTGTATCGAAATCTGTCCCACCCGTGCGCTTGTGCGCCGCGATGACGGCATTGTCGATTTCGACAACAGCCGCTGCATCGGCTGCAAATCCTGTATGCAGGCGTGTCCGTATGACGCCCTCTACATCGATCCGGACAGCCACACGGCGGCCAAATGCAATTTCTGTGCGCATCGTATCGACCTCAACCTCGAGCCCGCTTGCGTTGTCGTCTGCCCCACGCGCGCAATAATGGCCGGCGACCTCGACGACCCGCAAAGCGCCATCAGCCGCACAGTCGCGACCCGCAAAGTAGCCGCGCGCAAGCCCCAAAAGGGAACCCGGCCCAAACTTTTTTATGTCGGAATCGACGGCGACTTCCTGCAGCCATCGATGATGGAGTCGCAGCGGGAGCACATCTTTGCCGAACCAAATCCCGCCTTCAATCCGCATACCGGCGCGGCGCGCGACGGTGGCGCCCCTGGGACGGCGCGGGTGGTGTACGACGTTGCCCATCCGCAACCCTGGGGATGGATGGTCGCGCTTTATCTGTGGACCAAATCGATCGCCGGCGGCGTACTGATCGTGGCCGGCATCCTTGCGGGTCTGCATTTGGATGACGGGGTGCTTTTGACGATTGCGAGTCCGGCGATGGCGCTGGTCTTTCTTGCGGCCACCAGCGTCTTGTTGATCGCCGACCTCAAACGCTGGGATCGTTTTTACTACATCCTGATTAAGCCCAATCCCAGTTCATGGCTGGTGTGGGGGGCGTGGATCCTGATCGCGGCCAGCGCGCTGGCAACGTCATGGCTCGCGCTGGGCATTTTGAACCGCGGTATCCCGTCCGCGCTGGTCTGGCTCGCGGCTGTGCTCGGCCTGGCCGCAGCCTGTTATTCGGCCTTTCTGTTCGCGCAGGCCAAGGGGCGCGATCTGTGGCAAAGTCCGCTTTTTGTGTGGCACCTGGCAGTTCAGGCGGTGCTGGCCGGCGCAGCCGCGCTGTTGGTGCTTGAGCTGGCCTTCGACCATAACTCTCCAGCCGCGCGCGCGCTGGTGTGGACGATGATTTTCGCCCTGCCGATACATGCATTCATGATCCTGGGCGAGATCGCCACGTCCGCCGCCAGCGAAGATGTCCACCACGCGGTCCAGGTGATGACGCATGGAACTTTGGGCAAGGCGTTGTGGCTGGCGGCTATAGCCTGTGGAACCATCATTCCGCTGCTCCTGTTGATAGCCGCGCTAACTCATCATGCTCCGACCCAGCCGATGGCGGCCGTCGCCGCCTTGGGTGCGCTGTTGGGTCTGCTCTTTTATGAACACGTCTGGATTACCGCGGGGCAAGCGCCGGCGCTTAGTTGAGGATGGTTGCAGAGGATGGTGCTTGATTGATGACCAACGAACCCCGCCCGCTCAATCCCGCCGCCGCCGGCCTTGAAGCGCCGGCCGGCGGCTTGGCCAGCTTTCCGCCCGCCGACCGCTGGGAGGATTGGAGCGAGTATGACCCGGCGCAGTGGCCGCGCAAGGTCGCCAGGCACTATGCGCTGATTCCGACGGTATGTTTCAACTGCGAGGCGGGATGCGGGCTGCTGGCCTACGTGGACAAGGAGAGCGGACGGATCCGCAAGTTCGAAGGCAATCCCGCGCATCCGGGCAGCCGCGGCCGCAATTGCGCCAAAGGGCCAGCCACGCTCAACCAGGTAAACGATCCGGAGCGCATCCTCTACCCGATGCGGCGCGCGGGAGAGCGGGGCGGCGGCAAATGGGAGCGTGTGAGCTGGGACCAGGTGCTCGATGACCTCGCCGCGCGCATCCGCAAGGCGCTTTTGGAAAATCGCCGTAACGAGATCCTCTATCACGTCGGGCGCCCCGGCCATGAACTCATCTACAATCAGCGCATCCTGCATTCCTGGGGTATCGACGGCCACAACAGCCACACCAACATCTGCTCGGCGGGCGGGCGCACCGGCTACGCGCTATGGCATGGAATCGACCGGCCGTCGCCGGACCATGCCAATGCACGGTTTATGCTGTTGCTCAGTTCCCATCTGGAGGCGGGGCATTACTTCAACCCGCACGCGCAGCGGATAATCGAGGGCAAAGAGCGCGGCGCGAAGCTGTGCGTGATTGACACGCGTTTATCCAACACCGCGGCGCGCGCCGATTACTGGCTGTCCACCTGGCCCGGCAGCGAGGCCGCCGTACTGCTGGCGATGTGCCTGGTGATCCTGAAGGAGGAGCTTTACGACGCCGAATTTGTCCGGCGCTGGGTTAACTGGGAGGAGTATTTACGCGAGGAACATCCCGGGCGGCCCGTCACCTTCGATACCTTCATCGCAATTCTGCAGGACGTATACGCGCGGTATACGCCCGAGTTCGCCGCCGCAGAATCCGGCGCCGACCCCGCAACGATCGTGCAGGTCGCGCGCGAGATTGGCCGCGCCGGTCATGCGTTCGCGGCGCACGTATGGCGCAACGCCACGGCAGGGAACCTGGGCGGATGGCAGGTCGCGCGCGCGCTGGAATTTCTATCCGTGCTGGTGGGGGCAGTTGGAACTCGCGGCGGCACCGCGCCTGCCGCTTTCAATAAATTCATCCCGGCGCCGCCGATGATGCCGCCGCCGCCCAATGTGTGGAACGAGCTGACCTGGCCGCGCCAGTTTCCGCTCGCCTTCTTCGAGATGAGTTTCCTGCTGCCACACTTCCTTAAGGAAGGACGCGGCAAACTCGCCATGTATTTCACCCGCGTTTACAACCCGGTCTGGACCAATCCCGACGGGATGAGCTGGATCGAAGCGCTGTCCGACGAAAGCAAGGTCGAGTGTCACGCCTGCATGACCCCGATCTGGAGCGAGACGGCATGGTTTGCCGATTACGTGTTGCCGATGGGCCATGCCTCGGAGCGCCACGACCTGCTGAGCCAGGAGACCCATGCCGCGCGTTGGATCGGGTTCCGCCAGCCGGTGCTGAGGGTCGCGCTGGAAAGGAGCGGGAAAAGATTCAATTCCACCTGGGAAGCCCATCGCGAGGCCGGCCTCGGCGAAGTCTGGGAGGAAGATGAATTCTGGATCGAGCTGTCGTGGCGAATCGATCCGGACGGCGCGATGGGCATCCGCAAGTATTTCGAATCCCCATACCGCCCCGGTCAGAAACTTACAGTTGACGAATACTACCGCTGGATCTTCGAGAACAGCGTACCGGGATTGCCCGAGACCGCGGCCGGCGAGGGCCTGAGTCCGCTCGAATACATGCGCAAATACGGCGCCTACCTGATCGACGAGGGCGGCTACGGCGCGCACGAGCAAAAGCTTGCGTCAGCCGACCTCGACGGTGCTGCGATCGATCCGCTGACCGGCGTGGTGTCGAAGAATGGCGCGCCCGTAGGCGTGCGTATTGGCGATACGGACTATTACGGGTTTCCCACGCCTTCGCGCAAGCTCGAATTCTTCTCCCGCACGCTTAAAGAGTGGAAATGGCCGGAATACTCGATTCCCGGCTACGTCCGAAGCCATGTGCATCGCTCTGAGATCGATCGCGAACGCGGCGAGATGTTGCTGCTGCCGACCTTCCGCCTGCCCACGCTGGTCCATACGCGATCGGGCAATGCCAAGTGGCTGTACGAAATTTCCCATCGCAATCCGCTTTGGCTCCATCCGGAGGACGCGCGCCGCTTGCGGGTGGGCACCGGCGATCTGCTCAAGGTGCATACTGAAATCGGCTATTTCATCGATAAGGTATGGGTCACCGAAGGAATCCGGCCGGGGGTGATCGCGTGCTCTCATCATCTGGGCCGCTGGCGCCTCAATGAGGATTTCGGCGGGGAACGATGGTCGTCGGCCCTGGTCGATCTGCGCGAGCTCGAACCGGGCAAATGGATGATGCGGCAGATTCATGGCGTGCGCGCCTTCCACAGCGCCGATCCGGATTCAGCGCGGGTCTGGTGGCAGGACGCCGGCGTACATCAAAACCTCGCCTTCGCGGTGCAGCCCGATCCGATCAGCGGCGCTCATTGCTGGCATCAGAAAGTGCGGGTTGAAAGACCCGGCGATGGCGACCGCTATGGCGACATTTTCGTCGACACCAACAAATCGCACGAGGTATACAAGCGCTGGCTCGCGATGACGCGGCCGGCGCCGGGTCCCGGCGGTTTGCGGCGCCCCTTATGGTTGGCGCGCGTCTATCGGCCCGCCACCGAAGCCTTCTATCTGAAGAGCGATGAGTGACAAAGCGTCCGCGATTTCGGCTTTTTCGGCGGGGTTGCGAGTCCGGGATTAGTTTTACTTGCGGCAAACTTGCCTGGCGGCTGCATGATAAAAGGCGAGCGCCGGGAGGTGCGCCCCGGCGTCGCAATCCATGGGCGAGCTATTTCTCAGGCACGCGATCGAAATCGGTGGCCATATGAACTTTGCGCGATTGGAATTTCCACTCGCCGTTTATTTTTCGATAATGGTCGTGGTAATACCCCGCCGCCAGAAATTTTTCTCCGTCGCCCTCCAGAATTTCGTAATAGGAGTAGCCGCTGGCGCGGTCGGGACCTTCAAGCTCAACGATATGGTTGTGGATAAAGGGCTGGCTCGCGTACCGCGCGTTGACGCGGGCAAAAACCTTGGCCAGTTTATCCCGCCCCGTTATGGCGTAATCTTCCATCCCCTGGATACAGATGGTGGCGTCTTCGGCGAACAGGTTCGCCATGCTGACGGGATCTTTGGTCCATAAATAATGGCAGTACAGCCGCGGCAGTTCGCGAATCGCCTCGCGGTCGGCCAGTTCTGCCAGCAGTTGTTCGGTGGTTTTCACGCTCGGAACCTAGCGCGGCAGACCGTAGATTCGCTCCGCGATCAGGTTGCGCTGGATGTCCTGGGTGCCGCCATAAATCGTGACCGAGCGCGACTGGAAATAGTAGGTGTTCCACGAACCGTCGTAGAGCGCGCGCGGCGACGTGGCCATCGCCAGCGCCTTGGGACCGCCCAACGTCATCCCCAGGTCGTACAGTCGCTGCTCCGCCAGGGACCAATGCAGTTTCATCAGCGACGATTCCTCGGCGGGCGGGATGCCGCGCTGATAGCGCGTAAGCGAGCGCAGGTTGGTCAGGCGCATCAACTCGATGTCCGCATAGGACTGCGCCAGCAGTTCGCGCACGCGCGGGTCTTCGATCATCGGGCGGCCGTTTCTGCGGGCCTGGCGCGCATAGGCGACCATCTCTTCCCAGCTCGTGCGGTACTTGGCCTGATTGATCATCGTGTACAGTCCGCGTTCGTAGGTCAGGGCGCGCATCGCGACGCCCCAGCCGTTATCGAGGCCGCCGATAATGTTGTTGCGCGGGATCCTGACGTTATCGAAAAAAATCTCACTGAATTCCGAGGTCGCTCCGATCTGTTTGATCGGCCGCACCGTCACGCCTTGCGATTTCATATCGACGGCGAACATCGTGATGCCCTTGTGCTTGGGCACATCAGGATTGGTGCGCGCCAGAAGCATGCACCAGTCGGCGTACTGAGCGGTAGTGGACCAAATCTTGTGGCCGTTGACCACGTAATGATCGCCGTCGAGTACGGCGCGGGTCTGCAAGGCCGCCAGATCGGAGCCGGCATTGGGTTCGGAAAATCCCTGGCACCAGACCATCTGCCCGCTCACGATACGGTTGAGATAGCGCGCCCGCAGTTCAGGCGTCCCTACGTCCATCAAAGTTGGCCCGAGCAGGCGCAATCCGACCCAATCCAGCGGCAGGGGAGCGTCAGCGTAGTGGCCCTCGGTGAGATAGATTGCCTGCTCCATCAAAGTGCCGCCGCGGCCGCCGTATTCTTTGGGCCACGACAGCCCTAGCCATCCGGCTTCGCCCAGCCGCAGCTGCCATTTGCGCAAGGCTGCGGCGGCGGCGTCTTCGGAAAGCTTGCGTATCTCGGCCATTTTCCATTCATGGGGCAAGTTGCGGGCAAACCAACTCCGAATTTCCTGGCGGAAAGCTTCTTCGGCCGGAGTCAGATTCAAATCCATTACGGTCAGTCTCCCTGGGCGTTAAACGCGAACTGGTCGGGCGATTGGGGGCAAAAACCCGCAGGGGCCCGTCAGCACAGTAAATCAGATCCACGAAAGCGACAAGCCATCCCCGGATTAAACCTTCTATGTTCTCGGGACACGGGGGCGGCAGTGCTAATGGAATTGTTCACTGGCGGGGGCGTTTTATCGGCGCTTCCCAATGCCGCAAGCATTGGCGCTGCGTTTTTGCATCCGGGCGGGTTTCGCCCGGCCCGATGGAACAGGCATTACATCGGATGGTGGTTAAACGTGGGATGAAATTTGGGCTATGGATCGATATTGAGCCGCTTGCGCGCTTCTTCGCTCATCTTATGGGGCGTCCACGGCGGGTCCCACACGATTTCGACGCTGGCCTCGCGGCATCCGGGGATACCGAGCAGTTTGTCCTCGATATCACGCGAGATCATGCCGCCCATCGAGCATCCCGGCGCCGTCAGCGTCATCGTGACCAGCACGATGTCGTCCTCGATGCTGACCCCGTAAACCAGGCCGAGGTCGACGATATTGACCGGAATTTCAGGGTCGTAGCACTCGCGCAAAACTTCATAGACCTGTTCTTCTGTTACCATGGAAATAAACCGTCTCCGGCTGGTGCGCTATTATATAGCAAAGCGGTGCCGCGCACATCGGGCAAATCCTGTGGGCAGCGCCCGCTCACGGCGGATATCCACGCGTCGAATGAACTCGCTCTTGATGCTTTAATCAGCAAGACAGGCGAGGATCAAACGCCTTGCAGGACGCGGACGCCAATGGGATGGAGAATTGCCGATGCCTGATAAAGAGGAACTTTACGACGAGGCCGTCGATCTTTACGCCGACGAAAAGTACGACGAGGCCATCGAAGTGTACAAAAAGGCCCTGGACGAGGATCCGGATTACATCGATGCAATCCACGGGTTAACCATGTGCTACCAGGCCAAAGGTGATCTTGATTCGGCGATCGAGCTGACCCGCAAGCACATCGAGCGCGACCCCGAGGACATTCTGGCCTGGACCAATCTCAGCATGTTCTACCAGAAGAAAGGCATGATCCCGGAAGCGGAGAAGGCCGGCGCGGAGGCGCGGCGCCTGGACTGGAAACGCCAGCTCAAGGAGGGAAAAAAGTAGGTGATTTGAAGAGCAACGCGCCGACGAGGGGCGGCGATTTAATTGGATTCCTCATCCGGAGCTTCGTCCGGTTCTTCGAAGAACAAATGGTCGGCGCCGCCATGGTCCTTGAGCCGCACCTTGCACCTGTAACAGATTGCATCGGCGTGCTGGGCCAGCATCGCTTCAAAATCGCTCACCGAAATCATCGCGTCGTCTTCGTCGTATTTGCCCATGACCGCTCCCGCGCGAGCCCCCATCGGTATTCCTGTTTAAGGAGACTATAATAAAAGGTTGTCGCCCGCTCTTCGTTTTCGATCGAAGTGGGCCTTGGCGGACCCAGTAGAGTATTCCGCGCCAGCGCGGGTTGAGCAATGCCGGGGTCGAGAATTTAAAGATACTGTAACGGCGGCGCTTTCAGAGATTCGCAGTGAACTGTTTGGGGCAATTTCGAACACACACAGGACGGATTTGCCCCCGTGGCGCGTGCAGGAGCTAATTCCATGAGCATTACGTTGAATCACACGATCGTGCCGGCGCGCGACAAAGAAGCGTCGGCAAAACATTTCGCGCATCTGATGGGGCTCAAGTACGAGGGCCAGATGGGGCCCTTTGCGCAGGTGCGCATCAACGACACGCTCACGTTCGATTTCGACGACCGCGATCGCGATCATATCGCCCGGCACCATTATGCCTTTCACGTGAGCGATGAGGAATTCGACGCGATTTTCGAACGAATCAAAGCTGCGGGCATCAAGTACGGCAGCGCGCCGTGGTCGCTGGAGGATGGGCAAATCAACCATTGGCGGGGCGGCCGCGGTGTCTATTTCCGCGACCTCGACGGTCACATCCTCGAACTGCTGACGCGCGCTTGAGCCGCCAAATCCGCCTCAATCGGCGGCCACTCTCACTGCGGCTTGCGCAGGCTGCACAGCCTCAGGCCGTTTGGGCGGCCGGTTGCGAAGCGGTCTGACGTTCGCGGTATGAGACGCAGGCCATCGGGAGAAAACCTGCGATGAGCAGGCCGATGGCGAACAGTTCGAAAATCACGATATAGCTGGAGGTCCGATCGAACATGGCGCCGGCCAGAATCGGGCCCGACGCGCTGCCGATTACGCCCAGCGTGACCAGCATGCCCGACAGCGAGCCGTAGCGGCGCAGACCCACCGAGTCGGCCAGAATCGTCGGCATCAGGGCAATCGGCGCTCCCACCGACAGCCCATACACCAGCGTAAACCCCGCCAGCATCGCGAAATGGCGCGCGTACAGCAGCAACACCACTCCGCATCCCACCATAAACAGATTCAGGCTGTACATCAGGCGGATGCCGAAACGGTCGGCCAGCGCGCCGAAGCTGGGCTTGCCGATCGCGTTAAGCGCCAAGGTGATGCTCAGCACTGCCGCCGCGCGCTGCGGCGTAAGTCCCAGACCGATCAAGTATGGAACCAGATGGACGACCAGCGCGGTGCCGACGATCGCATAAACCAGGTATGAAATTGCGATGAGCCAGAATGAACGCTCGCGCAGCGCCGTTCTCACTTCCAGCCCCGGCTGGCTCGGATCGCTCGAACCGTGATGTCCCTCCGGCACATGAACCGCCGAGGCTGAAACGGTGGCCGGGCGGCTGCGGACGAACATCAACAGCGTTGGCACGACCACGATGAAAACCGGGGCCGCGAGCACCAGGTACGCGGTGCGCCATCCGGCGTGCGCGATCACAAAGGCCACGGTCATGGCAGTTACGGTGCCGCCGACTTCGATTCCGGTGATGGCCAGGGTCATCGCCAGGGCCCGGCGTTCCACAAACCAGTTGCTGATAACGAAGTAGGTTGGGATCATCGTCGAGGCCGCGGCGCCGGCGCCCAGCAGCGCGTACGCCGTCACCATCCAGACCAGAGTGTGGACCGTGCTGGCCATCAGGAACGCGAGGCCGCACAGCACCGCGGCGATCGTGGTCATCCATTTGGCCTCGAAACGATCCAGCATCCAGCCGATGCCGGGGCCGACTATCGCGGCGGCCAGGCTGATTGCTGAAGTCAGCATCGAGACCTGAGTGCGGCTCCATCCGAAGTGCTTGACCAGCGGGGTGAAGAACACTCCGGCGGTGTCGTAGGCCCCGCCTACGATAAAGAACTGGGCGAAAAAGAACACGGCGACAATCGTCCATCCCCGCCGAGTGCGACTGGCCATAAGCTGTATCCTTCGTTCACTTCGGCGGCCCAGTGTGCGCTCGCCGATGGCTTGCGTTGTAACACGAAACCTGGCTTGCCGTGAAATGGGTAGGTGCGACTATTGCTATTAGGCCGCGATGCGATAAAAAGATCACGTCCGGAGGCGTTTTGGTGCATAGGTTTGCCGCATTTTAGCGGCTGTGGACCGGGGAAAAACAAAAAATCTGGGAAGGAAAAATACTCATGAAATTCACATGGTTTCACTTGATGCCGTATCGCTTTTTGCCCGACGACTTCAAGCAGAAGTACCATAGCGTCTGGGTGGACATTCCGCGCACCCTGTACGACCCGAAGATCGGCCATCAGCTTTACAACGAGTATCTCGACTCGCTGGAATTCGCCGACCAGGTTGGTTTCGACGGACTGGGCTGCAACGAACACCATCAAAACGGCTACGGCATGATGCCCTCGCCCAACATCATGGCGGCGGCGCTGGCGCGGCGCACCTCGCGCGCCAACCTGGTCGTGCTCGGCAATTCGATCGCTCTGTACAACCCGCCGATTCGCGTGGCCGAGGAATTCGCGATGCTCGACGTGCTAAGCGGCGGGCGTCTGGTCGCCGGCTTTCCCGTCGGCACCTCGATGGATACCAATTTCTGCTATGGGCAGACGCCGGCGCTGCTGCGCGAGAAATACTACGAAGCCCATGATTTGATCCTCAAAGCCTGGACGGCGGAGGACATCTTCAGTTTCAACGGCAAATTCACCCAACTGCGCTACGTGAACCTGTGGCCGCGTCCGCTGCAAAAGCCGCATCCGCCGATATGGATTCCCGGCGGCGGTTCGATCGAGACGTGGGAGTTCTGCGCCCGACACGACTACCAGTATTCGTTCCTCTCCTTCATCGGCCATATGCACGGCAAACGCATCACCGACGGCTATTGGGAGACGATGAACCGGCTCAACAAGGAAGCCAATCCCTATAGCCTTGGATTCGTCCAGACGATGGCGGTGGCGCCGACCGACGAGGAAGCCGAACGCATCTTTGCTCCGCACATGGATTACTTCTACAATCGCTGCCTGCATATCTATAGCGGCTTTGCCGACGCCCCCGGCTATCGCACGCTCGACACAATCAAGTACGGTCTGCTGGCGCAGTACGGGCGGCCGAATATGAGCGGGCTCAGCTGGAAGGAATTTCTCGACGGCGGTTATATCATCGCGGGCTCGCCGAAGACCGTGCGCGAACGGCTGACCGAGGCGCTCAAGACGCTGCGCTGCGGCCATCTGATGGCGCTGCTGCAGTTCGGCTCGATGCCCTCGGAGGTGACGCGCATGAGCACCGAATTGTTTGCGCGGGAGGTGATGCCGCATCTGCGCGGCTTATGGAGTGACTACCAGGATCGCTGGTCGCCGCATCCGCTGCCGCAGGCCGACCGCGCCAGGCCCGCTCCCGTGGATGGCGCGGGGGCGAGCGCGTCGCGCGTGCCGGGCGAAAGCTACGTCTCCAGCGAGGTTGCCAAGTGAAGACACAGCAAAGTATTGGCGGCGGACGGTTTTCGGTTGAACTTTTCACCTTCGGCAGCGGCGAGCCGTTGCTGTTTTTGCACGGCGCGGGCGGACTGTTCGAACCCGATCCTGCACTGGAGGAACTGGGCCGAGATTTCAAGGTGATCGCGCCGCACCTGCCCGGCTTTGGCGAATCCACGGGTGGGGAACTGATCGACGACGTGATCGATGCTGCGCTGTTCTACCATCAGTTGATGGACGACCTGCATCTGGACAGCGCCTACATCGTGGGCCATTCGATGGGTGGGATGCTCGCTGCCGAACTCGCCGCCCTCGACGTGCATCGCGCGCGCAAGCTGGTCCTGGTCGCGCCGGCCGGATTCTGGCTGGAGGAGCATCCGATACCCGATTTCTTCGCGGCCGATCCCAAGGAGCTGCCCGGCCTCATCTTTCACGATCCCAACTCGCCCCTGGCGCAGATGATGATGAAGATGCCTGAGGATCGGGAGCAGATGGCGGCAATGTACGTGGAAAGGGTCAAGCGGATGACAATGGCGGGCAAGTTTTTGTGGGCTATCCCCGATCGGGGGTTGAAGAAGCGCGCATACCGTATCGCGGCGCCCACGTTGCTGATTTGGGGCGCGTCGGATCGGCTGGTGCCGCCGGTGTACGCCGGTGAATTCAAGCGTCACATCCGCAACTGCAGCGAGGTGATTATTCCCCAGGCCGGGCACGCCGTAGTTCACGAGCAGACGCAAAAATTCTGCGATGCGGTGAAACGATTTCTAAAGCAGTAAACAACGCGCCGGCGCGGGTCTGGCGGCGTCTGTGGAGCGCGCGCCGCGAACCGCCGTCGCCGCCGCGCCACTTTCTGCTGGGAAACGCTCCGGAACTGGGCCGCAGTCCGCTTGAGTTCGTGGTTCGCGCGCGCCAGGAGTACGGCGACATCGTCCGGCTCAGGATGCCGTTGGTGCGCGCCTACCTGGTCGCGCATCCCGACGACATCAAACACGTCGTTCAGGACAACCACGACAACTACACCAAGGAAAACATCGATTATCGGCTGTTAAGGCGCGGCCTCGGCAACGGTCTGCTGACCAGCGACGGCTCCTACTGGACGCGCCAGCGCCGGCTGATCCAGCCGATCTTTGTGCGCGAACGCATAGTACAGGCGGGCGCGATTGTGACTCAGGAGGCGCAGAGGCTGGCGTGCCAATGGGAGCGCTGCGGCAGGGATCGGGAGCCGTTCGACGTCGCCGCGGAGATGACGCGCGTGACGCTGGCGATTGTGGCGCGCGCGCTGTTCAGCGTCGATATCACCCAATACGCCAGACTCATCGGCGAGGCGCTGACGACGATGAACGAGTCGATGGCGCAGGCGGGGCTTTCGGCGCTGTTTGCGTTTATTCCGTCGCGATCCAATCGCCGAACTCGTAGGGCGTCGCGAACGCTTGATTCGGTGATCTGGAAGATTATCGCGGCTCGCCGCGCATCCGCGGACTGGCCCGACGATCTGCTGTCGTTACTGTTGTCCGCGCGTGATCAGCAGAGCGGAAAACCACTGTCCGACCTCCAGGTGCGCGACGAAATTGCGACCTTCCTTCTGGCCGGACATGAAACCACTGCCAATGCCCTGGCCTGGACCTGGTATTTGCTCGGGCAAAATCCCGACGCTGAGGCCAGGCTGCAGGCGGAAGTGGCCGCAGTGCTCAATGGCCGTCCGCCGCAGGTCGAGGATGTGCCGCGGCTGAAATACGCGATGATGGTGATCGAGGAGTCGATGCGGCTTTATCCACCGGCCTGGGCGTTTTCACGATCCAATATCGAGGAAGATGAATTGGCGGGTTACAGGATCAAGCGCGGCTCGCTCCTCTACATCAGCCAGTACGTGACCCATCGCCATCCCGATTTCTGGCCCGACCCCGAGCGGTTCGATCCCGAGCGTTTCACCCCGCAGCGGAGCGCAGCGCGGCCGAAATACACGTATTTTCCATTCGGCGGCGGGCCGCGTGCGTGTATCGGCAGTCAATTCGCGTTGACCGAAGCTGTAATTATTCTGTGTACGATCGCGCAGCGCTGGCGCCTGAGGCTGGTCCCCGATCATCCGGTTCAGATGTATCCGCTGATCACGCTGCGCCCGCGCTACGGTATTCAGGTAATCGCGGAACGGATCGGTTACTGAAGTCTGCGGTTTTAATTTGATAGCGGATCGACGCGATCCTGGGCGCGCACCATGCGTTGGAACTCCGGGAAATCGCGCAGGAGCGCATCATACGAACCGCAGGCCCTGACCTGTCCCTCCGCCATGAGTACCAGCCGATCGCAGCGCCGCACGCTGCTCAGGCGGTGGGCCACGACCAGCAGAGTCTTTTTCCCATGCAACGCTTCGATCGCTTCATTGATCGCGGCCTCGGTGGCATTATCCAGCGCCGAAGTCGCTTCGTCGAAGATCAGCAGGCCCGGATCGTGATAAAGCGCGCGCGCGATACCGATGCGCTGGCGTTCGCCGCCCGACAACCGCATCCCGCGCTCGCCCACGGGGGTGTCAAGGCCCTGGGGCAGTTCGGCGATCAGCCGCTCCAGTTGCGCGATACGAACGGCGGTGCGCACCCGAGCCTCGTCGATCTCGGCCTGGTCGATTCCTAGCGTGATATTGCGCCGCAAGGTGTCGTCGAGCAGGAAAATCGACTGCGGAACGTAGCCGATGTCAGCCCTCCAGGCGGCGAGCCGGCCGCTCAAATCCTCGCTATCGATCAGAATACGGCCGGATGTCGGTTGCAGCAGCCCCGCCACGAGATCCACCAGCGTCGTTTTGCCGGCACCGGTTGGGCCCACGATCCCAACCGATTCGCCGAATTCGATGGCCAGGCTGACGTCCTGCACAGCCGCGGTCTTGGCACCCGCGAACGTATATGAGACGTGGTCGAGCGCGATGCTCTGATGAAAGCGCGGACGGGGCGCGCGCGGCTCGACGGGCCTGGCCGGCGCGGCGGCGACCAGCATGTAATCCTGGTAAAGGCGGTGTACCGACGGCGCGGCGGCGCGCACCTGGTTGATTCGCCATCCGACGCGATTGGCGGCGGGTACGACCCGAAAAGCCGCATAGGCAAACAGCCCCAACAGCGGCGCGCCTTGCGCGGCGGTCTTCGCAGTTCCGGTAATCAGCGCGACTACCAGCAGCGCGCTGCAAATAAAAATGGTTTCTGTCACCGGTGGCACCATGGTTTCCAGCATCCTGCCAATGTAACCGAGCTTCACCAACCCGAACTGCTGCGCACGGAACCTGGTATAGAAGAAGTTCTCGCGGCCCAAAGTTTTGACTTCTTTGATCGCGCCCAGCGCCTCCTGGAGGGTCTGCAGGGCGGTTCGTTCAAGCTGATGGCGTTGGGTTCCGTAGTATTCGGCCATCCGCCGCGTCAGCCGCAGCAGCAGAAGGATCAATGCCAGCAGAAAACCGCTTGCTAACAGTGTTACCTTGGGGGCCATCACCAGCAGCACCACCGTGATTGCAGCGGCGGTAAGCAGTTCAGAGCCGGCGGCCACCGCCGCCTCCATCGCCTCGGTGCACGCCATCTCGACGCAGAAGTTGGTGTTCGAAATCAGATCGGCGGAGTTGCGGCCCAGGTGAAATGGATAAGGGGCGAACAAATAGCCCCTCAGCATGGTGGACTTGAGCTGCGCGGTCGATTCACCGGCGATTTTATGGCGAAGGTACTGGGTGCCGATCACCAGCAGATTCTTGACCACGTAATAGAGCGCCAGCAGAACGGTAAACAACAGCAACTGCCCGCGCGCGGTGAGGCCGGGCAGAACGGCCGCGATAGTGGCCGCCAGGCGCGAATGGGCGATCTGGGCCGGGCTGTCGATGATCTTGATTAAGGCAAAGACGCCGGCGGCGGCGCCGGCCTCGACGATTCCGGTCAGCAGCGAGAGCGGAATCAGTGCCGCCCATTTCCAACGCATCGACGCCGGCAACATCGCCACGCATTGACGCAAGGTCGCAAAGATCGAGCTGCGCGCTTTATGCAGCGCTCCGGTCACGCCTGCCTCCATGAGCCGGAGGTTTCGCCGCGCATTTCCTGATCGATGACGCGCTCCAATCCGGCCCCGAAGCTGGCGCGGGAGAAACGCGCGCGCACATGATCGCGTCCGGCCTGGCCCATCCGCCGCGCCGCGGCCGGGTCGCGTATCAGTTGCGCAAGGGCGCCGGCGAAGTCCTGGGGCGTAGGCGGACGCACGAAGCCGGTCACGCCGTCCACCACGGTTTCGGCGGGGCCGCCGGTGTTGGCCACCACCACCGCACGCCCGGCCGCCATCGCTTCGAGCGGCACGTAACCAAAATGTTCATGCGGCGCGGTGTGAACGACGCACAAACTGCGCGAGAGCAGCACCAGGATTTCCTCTTTGGACAACGATTTCAGGAGCTTGACCTGGCGCTCCAGCCCGTGGCAACGGGCCGCCGCCTGCAAATCGGCAATCGTGCGGCGGCATTCTGCCAGACGCTCATCGAATCCGCCCGCTATCACCAGTTGGATACGGTCAAACAATTCAGCCGCCAGGCAGGTGCGCAATTGCGCAAGCGCTGCGATCGCCAAAGCGGCATTCTTGGCGGGTTCATAACGGCCAAGTGACAGGATGGTGATTTGAGCGGTGGGTTCGCAGTCGGTTTGCGCGGCCTGATCGTAAAGGTCCACATTGACGCCGGGATATACAACTTCCAGGGCGTGTCCCTTAAGCCGCGGAAAGATGCGGCGAAACGCGGCTGCGGTATACTCGCTGTTGACCACAATCCGATGGGCCATCCCCGTGGTGATCTCCTCCAGGCGATCGATTGGTGCGCGATACCAGCGATACCATCCCGCGCGTTGGGGCGCTACGAGCTGATCGGGGTAATGGCAGTAATATAGAATTTTGGATCCGGTAAAAAACCGCAAAATCGGAATTATATGTGGCACCAAATCGCAGAAAACAACGTCGAATCGATCCGTGCCGGCTGCTATCCGTCCCGCCACGTAGCCCATTCGAGTGATCGCGCAAGGAACCCGCAGGTGCTGGCCGATCTGCATCGGAAGGAATTGTCCGCACACGTGCACGTCGAGGCTGCCGTCGGTGGTTTCGTCGAAGCAGCGATTGCGGTCGTGGGACGCGGTAAACACGGCCACGCGGTGTCCGGCCCCGCGCAAATGCATCGCAGCGTCGACCACCAAACGCTCGGCGCCCCCGATACCGAGGTCGGGATGGATGAAGGCGACGCGGTAGTGGGAACCCATAATCAAACCGCGAAAATCGGCGCGGCCTCCAGCTTCCATCCCTCCTCCCAGTGCAGCGGCCGCAAGCTTTGGACGTTGTCACGCAGCCGCTTTAGCCGTGGCGCGGCCGGAAACTCCCGCAACAGTTCATAGAGTTGACTGGCCAGTTGGTCCGCGTCGGCAAACAGCAAACCGGTCTCGCCGTCGCGCACCTGCTCGGCCAGACACGCGCTATAATTCAGCGCCAGCACCGGCAAGCCCGCGCCCATCATATCGGCAATCTTCATCGGCAGATCAACACCGGAGGACGATCGATGGCAGCACAGACCCAGATCAGCGGCGCCCAGCATCAGCGGATAATCCTGCGGCGAGAGCCACAGCGTTCGCAGGTGCAGCTTCTTCAGTCCCAGGCGCGCGATTTCCTGCTGGTATAGATCGCGCAGCGGTCCCCGGCCGGTGATCGCGATCAGCAGGTCCGGAAATGGACGTTGCGCGCCGCTTTGGTGGTCGCGGTTGATCATCTGCTCGCACTTGCGAGCCGCCTCCAACAGCAGTGGATAGTCTTCATCCGGGGTCCAGCTCGTCGGGTAAACTACCAGGGCCGGACGCTGATCGCCGTCGCAGCGCAGGCCCAGTTCGGCACTGATGCGGCGGCAAAAGTCGGTCCGCACCGCAGCCGGCGCCGGGACAAACCGGGCGGCTGGGCGGTCATACAGCACGATCGCTCCGGGGATTCCCCAATGCTCGGCCAATTCGGCGCGCATGGCCTGCGAAACACATAGATGGCGGTCGGCGCGCCGGCCCACGCCCCGTTCATACCATCGCGCCAGGCGGACCAGCGGACTTTGCGCAGCCAGCTTCAGAGTGAGCATCGAGCAGCCGAAATTATGCCAATCGATCACCAGCCGCGCCGCGCGCAGACGGGACGCAACCAGGGCCGCCAGCAAAGTTGGAATGGCCGGCGGGTTTTGGACCAGGACGAAGTCCGGTTTGGGCAGGCGCCAACCCAATGTCCACAACAGGTGCGAGAATTGCCGAAACAGCCGCCAGGCCATCCGGGCCAGCGTCGCGGCGTGCGCGTTCCCGGGAACAAGTCCCGTGCCGGGGGCGTCAAAAAGGTCGAGATGAATGCGCGGATTGGCGCAAAGTTCCGGCAGAGGAGGGCTGCCCGCGTAAGCGACGACATCAACTTCCATCCCGCTGTCGGCAAGGGCCAGCGCGTGATATTGCATCCGTGGACTGCGGCCGAGGTCGCCCAGCACCACCACCGCCACTCGCCTGCTCTTGTGCTCAGGGTTCATTCAAGCTATTGCTCGCCGACAAAAGCTACCGTCGATCCCGTTGACAGCCGGCGCGAGCGTCTACATTGCCCCCGGCGATTGAGGCTGGAGCATGCCGGAGGCCGCAAACGCCGCTAGTCGAGGATGCCATTTTATAAACCAGTCTAAAACAGTTAAGGATTGATTAAAGCCAGACACTTTGATAGCTATTTGCCGCCATGCCGTCAACCGAGCTGCTGCGCAGCGGTCAGGCCATAGCGCCGGCTTCTTTACGGGCCGTACCGTATTCCCACGGCCTTGCCAAACCTTTGCGCCGGGTCGTGCTGGTTGCCGGGGGAACGGCGGGACACGTGTATCCAGCCCTGGCGGTTGCTGACGCGTACAAAGAACAGGTGCCGTCGGTCCAGTTGCTGTTCTTTGGCACGCCGGAAGGTTTTGAGGCAACGCTGGTGCCCCGCTATGGGTACCCGCTGGAGTTGGTGCGCAGCCGACCGATCTTCGGCGAAAATCTGCTGGGAAAAGTACGCACGATCGCAGGTTTGGGCGGTGCGGTCCTGGCGGCACGTCAAAAGTTGACGGCAGCCAAAGCCGATCTGGTGATTGGTTTCGGCGGTTATGCATCCGTGCCCACGATCCTGGCGGCGCGCAGCCTCGGCCTGCCCACGGCGATTCATGAATGTAACGCGGTTGCGGGGCTTGCCAACCGGTTGCTGGGCCGCTTCGTCGATCGTATTTACCTGGGCTTCGAGGCCGCCGCCACCCAATTCGATCGTCGACGGGTGGTCGTCACTGGCAATCCAGTGAGGCCTGATGTGGCCGCTTTGGCCGGACGGCCCCGCCCGTTTCCGGCCCCCGGCCATCCGTTGCGTATCCTGGTGACTGGCGGTTCGCAGGGATCGTCCTTTCTCAACCGGCGGACTCCCCCGTTCCTGAAGCGTCTGGCCGCTATCGGCGTTGACTTGGAAGTTCTCCATCAGAGTGGATCCGAGGATTGCCAAAGCGTGAGTGAGGCGTACCGTAAGGCGGGCCTGAAAGCGGTCGTTACGCCTTTCATTGATGACATGGCGGAGGCCTACAGCTGGGCTGACTTCGCGATCGCCTGCTCAGGCGCTTCGACTATGTCAGAAGTAGCTGTATTAGGTCTTCCGGTGCTCCTGGTCCCGCTACCAACTGCCGCGAATAACCATCAGGCTTCCAACCTGGCCGCCTTCGCGCAGGTCACCGGCGTTAATTGGCAAACCGAATGGGCGCCAGACGCGCTGTTTGGCGAAATGAATCGGCTATTGCACGATGAAATAGGCTGGAGGTCGCTGTCGCAAGCGCTTAACCGGTTTGCCAGGCGCGAGGCGAGTCGCGCGATAATCGCTGATTGCGAAGCAATTATAGACCGCAAAATGCGCGAATAAACCGCTTGTCATCCTGACTCGGCTGCTGCTTGCTGCACGACCGCCAACTCCGGTGGGCTAAAGCAGGCAGCCTTGCGATCCCGCAGCCTTTGTGCGAAGAACCCTCGCATGAGACTCGCAAACAAAGTGGCGCTGATTACCGGTGCCGCGATGGGAATGGGGGAGGGCGCGGCCCGGCTGTTTGCCGCCGAAGGCGCGGCGGTAGCGGTCGTCGATGTCAACCTGGAGGGCGCGCAAGCCACCGCCCGCCGCATCATCGATGCCGGCGGTAAGGCCGTTGCGATCCATGCCGATGTTTCCGACGCCAACGACGTCAAGGACGCGGTCGAAGCGACGGTCAAGCAGTTCGGCAAACTGGATATCCTGTACAACAACGCCGGTGTGGATATCGAACAAGCGCCGACCGCCGACTACTCGCTGCAACGCTTCGATCGGATTATCGCAATCAACCTGCGCGGCGTCTTCCTCGGGATGAAGTTCGCGATCCCGCATATGGCAGGGCGCGGCGGCTCGATTGTCAACACCTCCTCCGTAGTGGCCTTCAAGGCGATGCCGGGCGGGATTGCCTACTGCGCGTCCAAAGCCGCCGTGATCGCGATGACCCAGGTGGCCGCAGTCGAATACGGACCGTCCAGGGTGCGCGTCAACGCGATTTGCCCCGGCGCAATCGAAACGCCAATGCTCGCCGAGGCCCGCCGCCGGATGGGCGCCGCCGTCGATAACGCAACCAACTTCGCGCCTCTCAGACGCACCGGACGGGTGGAGGAGATCGCGAACCTGGCCCTGTTCCTGGCCTCCGACGAATCGTCGTTTATTACCGGCGCCGCGTTTCCAATCGACGGGGGCTCGCTGGCCTAGCAACAGAAGTTGAGAGAAGGGCAATGAGCAAGTGAGAGGAGGATCGGAGAATAGAAAAGGAAAACAGAAATGAGAGTGCCAAAAAACAGAATGCCGAAAAGAACATTTCGAAAGCGAGCGGCAGACAATTCCGTCTTTCTTTTTTCTTTTGTTGCTTTTCCTTTCTCTTTACACTCTCATTGCTTGCTTCTCTTCCTCACTCCTAACTGAGGTACGATATGACCCGCACGGCAGATCCAATCCTGATCGAAGTCCTGCGCAACGAAATGGCGGCGATCACCGAGGAGATGGCGATCGCGGTGTATAAGACGGCGCGCTCCTCGATGTTGCGGGTGGGCGATTTCGCGACCTCGCTGGCCGATTACCAGGGCCGCATTGTCGGGCTGGGCCAGTCGCATTCGATGGCGACGTCGGTGTTTATGCATCTGATGCCGTTCGTAACTGCCAAGTTTGCCGGCAGCTTCAAGGAAGGCGATGTGATTATCGCCAACGACCCTTACGCCGGCGCCTCGCACATGCCCGACGTGATCCTGATCATGCCGGTGTTCCATCGCGGGGAAGTCTCGGGCTTCGTCATTATCTACTCGCATCAGACCGATATCGGAGGCCGCTTTCCGGGCGGATTCTCCAGCCAGTGCACCGAGACATACGAAGAAGGCATCCGCCTGCCCAATCTCAAATTATATGACGGCGGCGTGCGCAATGAGGCCCTGGTGCAGTTGCTCAAAGCCAACGTCCGCGCCGCCGACGAATGGATGGGCGATATCGACGCGAAGCTTGCCGGGTGTCATCGCGGGATCCGGGAGTTCAAGGCCGTGCTGGAAAAATATGGGGTGGAGAACGTCAACGCCTGTTTCGATTACCTGGTCGAGTACGGCGAGCAGGCCGCGCGGCGCGCGATTGCCGAAGTGCCGCCCGGCGATTACGCGCGCGAGGTCATCCTGCGCGACGACGGTTTCGGCAGCGACGGTGTCGAAATGCCGATTCGAGCAGCGCTGCGTTTTCGGCCTGACAAATTGATCGTTGACTTTACCGGTACCGCGCCGCAGGCAAAGGGCGCGATCAACATGCCCTACAGCAACACGCTGGGACAGGTGTTCAGCACGATCCATAAAATCCTGGCACCCGACGTGGTGTTCAACGCCGGCTTCGTCAAGCCGATCGAGGTGATCGCGCCGCCAGGCACGCTGGCCAATCCCAGATTCCCCGCCGCCGTCGGCGGACGCGCGCCGCTCTTCTTTCTGATCACCGAACTGATCCATCTGGCGCTGGCTGAAGCGATTCCCGATCGCGTCTCGGTGCCGCAGGAAGGTGGCGACATCGTGCACATGTCGGGCTACCGCCCTGACGGCAGCGAATACACCACGATGGACCTGGTGTGGGGCGGATGGGGCGGGCGGCCGGCCAGGGACGGGATCGACGGCGCCGGCATGTCGTACATCTCTGTACCTGCCGAGCTGGTCGAACGCGAGGTCCCGGTGGTGGTGGAAGGATTCGGACTGGTGCCGGATACGGCCGGCGCCGGACGCCATCGCGGATCCCTTGGCATTTTCAAAAGCTACCGCTTTCTGCATCCGGCCAAAATCATGGTGCGCACAAACCGGCCGTTTCAGAGCGCGGTCGGGATGGCGGGCGGGGCGCAGGGGGCGCCGTCGTGCAACCTGTTCACTCCGCTTGACGGCGAGCAGATGGAACTGCCGCGCAAATCGCATATGCATCTGGAGGTCAAGGCGGGCGACCGCCTCTACCATCAGGTGTGCGGCGCTGCGGGACATGGCGATCCGATGACGCGGGATCCGGCCGCCGTGCTGGAGGACGTGCGCGAGGACAAGCTGTCGATCCAAACCGCGCGCGACCAGTATGGCGTCGTGATCGATCCGGTCACGATGTCGGTCGATACCAGCGCCACCAAAGAATTGCGCCGACGCGCGCACGCCGCCTGACCCATCGTCGCGGCTGATACGGTCTTCCGGTGGGAGGGTTGTGATGCGCGTTGCATTTGATATTGGTGGCACTTTCACCGACGTCATCGCGCTGGGACAAGACAAGCGGATCCACACTGCCAAAGTGCTGTCGCTGCTGGATCGGGTAGGCGAGGATATCGTCGCCTGCATCAAAGGTTTGGGCGCGGGCGAGGCTGTGGAGAATTTCGTCCACGCCACCACCACCGCCTCCAACGCCGTGATCGAGCGCAAGACGGCGCCCACCGCGCTGATCACCACGCGAGGCTTTCGCGACGTGCTCGAAATGATGAATCAAAAGGCGCCGTCGCTCGAAGACATAAACTGGGAGCGGCTGCCGCCTTTGGTTCCGCGCCGGCTGCGTTTTGAGGTAGCCGAGCGTATCCTGGCCGACGGCAGCGTCGAACAGCGCCTGGACCATCGCGAGGCCCGGCAGGTGATTGACGCCTTGATTGCGGCGAAGGTCGAAGCGATCGCGATCTGTCTGATCAACTCGTACATCAATCCGGCGCACGAACAGGAACTGGGCGCCATCGTGCGCAGCGCCATGCCGCACACGGTGGTCTGTTTGTCGTCGCAGGTGCATCCCGAATGCCGCGAGTACGAGCGCACCAGCACGACCGTGATCAATGCCTCGCTGGTGCCGGTGGTGAATCGTTATCTCGATCAGCTCGAAAAGCACCTGGCGCCGTTCAGCCGCCGATTGCTGATCATGCAGTCCAACGGCGGAACGATGACATCGGAAATGGCGCGCCAGCGCCCGATGTTCATGGTCGAATCGGGACCGGCGGCCGGAGTGCTGGCAGCGGCGCGTCTGGCCGCTGAAATGGGACTTGAAAGCGTGTTGTCCTTCGACATGGGCGGGACCACGGCCAAGGCCTGCCTGATCCGCAATGGCCAACCGCTGGAAAAAGCTGGCGGCGAGGTGGGCGGGGGCGTCGCGGCCGTGGCGGTGCGCGGCACCGGTCACGCGCTGCGCGCGCCGACTTTGGATATCGTGGAAGTTGGCGCCGGCGGCGGCAGTCTTGCCTGGATCGATAATGCCGGTGCCCTGCGGGCCGGGCCGATCAGCGCCGGCGCCGAGCCCGGTCCGGCCTGCTACGGACGCGGCGGAACGCAGCCGACCGTGACCGACGCCAACGTCGTGCTTGGTTACATGAATCCGGACCGCATCGCTGACGGCACCTTGCGTATCAACCGGCAGGCCGCAATCGATTCGATTCAAAGGCATGTTGCGGGACCGCTCGGTCTCGACCTGATGACCGCGGCATTCGGAATCGTCGAGGTGGCAAATGCTTCAATGATGCGGGCGTTGCGCGCCGTCTCCACCGAGCGCGGACACGATATCCGCGCGATGACGCTGGTGGCCTTCGGCGGCGCCGGACCGATTCACGCCGCGGCGTTGTGCGAGAGCGTCGGCATCGAGCGGGTTGCGATCCCGCCTTATCCGGGTTTGTTCAGCGCATTGGGCTTGCTGCTGGCCAATTCGCGGCTGGATTATATCCGCAGCGTCGAGCGCCAGATTGTCAGAGTGACTGCGCCCGAAGTCGTGCAAATCTACCGTGAACTGCAGGCGCAGGCGCGTCGCGAATTCGCCGAGCAGGGCATTCCTTCCACGGACATGATCTTCGAGCGTTCGGCGGACCTGCGCGTCGGCTTTATGCGCGACGAGTTGACGCTGCCCTTTCCGCCCGAGGCGGATAAAGATCTGAGCGCTTTGGAGCGCGAGTTCCGCGAAGCGCATCGGCACGAGTTCGGCTTTGAAGGCGAGGGCGATCTGCACCTGGTTAATCTGCGCCTGCGCGCGAAAAGCGCGTCGGGCCATCTGTCCTTCGCCGAGGCGGTCGGCGCCGCAGCTCCATCGGCGATGCGGTCGCGCGCGCAGCGCGCAGTCACCCGCCAGGCCTATTTCGGCCGCCAACACGGCCTCGTCGATACGCCGGTGCTGGGCCGCGATGAGATCACGCAGCGGCAGCGAGGACCGATGATAATCGAGGAACCGGATACGACGATCACAGTGCCTCCCGGATGGAGCGTCGAGCGCGGCCGCTTCGACGTGCTTTTGCTGACGCGCGAATTGTAAAGGATTGTTCTTTTTTCGCCCCAGCGCTAACGATGGATTGGGTTGGTGAAATCAGGGGTCCACATTTGCGCCTGGGGCGCGACCAGGTCTGGAACACAGCCAATCTGAAGCGTATCGTGCGCGATCGACGCCGCGCAATCCAGGATCGAGGGCAATTGATGCGAAGTCTCGCCAAAAAGCAGCTTGAATTCGGCCTCCGCTTTCTGGTGCTGATTGCTGCGTTCATTCCAGTCCGCGTGTTCGCTTCGGATTGGGGGATGGGGGCGTCCAACTCCAGGCTGTCGCAGCCCTACGTATTTGCGCCGGTTTCCACGCCGGCTTACGCGATCGATACCCTGGCGTGGTTCGTGATTTCGATCTGCGCCGGCATCGCCCTGGTAGTCGGGAGTCTCATCGCCTACAGCATCGTTCGATTCCGCGCGCGTGAGGGCGACGATGGAAGCGAACCGCCACAGGTTTACGGCAGCAATCCGATGGAACTGGCGTGGACGGCGGTTCCGGTACTCATCGTCTTTGTCCTGATTTTAACCACCGCCCGAACCATTTACACGGTGCAGGCCGCGACACCGCCACCTGGTGCGCTCAAGGTGCGAGTGATCGGCCATCAATGGTGGTGGGAGGTGCGTTACCCGGGCCTCGGCATCGTGACCGCCAACGAGATCCACGTTCCGGTAAGTGACGGCGACAATCCGGCTCCGACTTTTCTGGAACTGGAATCGGCCGACGTCGCCCACAGCTTCTGGGTGCCGCGTCTGGCCGGCAAAACCGACCTGATTCCGAACCGAAAAAACACGATGTGGATCGCGCCGCATCAGAGCGGAACCTACCTGGGCCAGTGCGCCGAGTTCTGCGGCACCGAACACGCCTTGATGCTGCTGCGCGTTGTGGTCCAGTCCCGCGCGGACTGGGAGCGATGGGTCGCGATGCAGCAAAAACCTGCCGAGGAGTCGCTGGCGGCTTCGCGCGGGAGGCGGATTTTTGAGTCAACGGCATGCGTGAATTGTCACATGGTGCGCGGAACAATCGCCAATGGCCATTTCGGCCCCGATCTGACCCATCTGATGAGCCGCGAAACACTTGCGGCGGGTGCGGCGATGAATACGCCGGAAAACCTGCACATCTGGATCAAGGATCCCGATCAGATCAAACCCGGCGTGCTGATGCCGGCGATGAATCTGAGCGCGGCAGATATTGACGCTATCACCAGTTACCTGGAGAGCCTGCGCTAGATGGCAACTGAAATAGCACTGGGAGAATTGCAAAGCACCGCGCCGCTGCCGATGCTTGGGCGCCTGCATGAATGGGTAATCACGGTCGATCACAAGCGGCTGGGCCTGATGTACATCGGCGGCGGATTGCTGTTCTTCGTCATCGCCGGTCTGCAGGCTTTGACCATGCGTCTTCAGCTCGCCGTTCCGGACAATCACGTGGTGTCGCCGCAGGTGTTCAATCGCCTGATGACGATGCATGGCACGGCGATGGTGTTTCTGGTCGGGATGCCGATCCTCACGGGGTTTTTCAATTACCTTGTGCCGCTGATGATCGGCGCGCGCGACCTTGCTTTCCCGCGCCTGAATTCCTTCGGCTTCTGGCTATGGTTTTTTGGCGCGCTGTTGTTGTACTTCAGCTATATCGGCGGTGACGGCCTTTACGGCGCTGGCAGCGCGCCCGACGTGGGATGGTTTGCGTACGCGCCGCTGACGGAGCGCGCCTTCTCGCGCGGCAACAGCACGGACTACTGGATCCTGAGCATTCTTTTGACCAGCGTCGGCTCAACGGCGACGGCGATCAACATTATCGCGACGACATTTTCCCTCCGATGCAGGGGGATGACGCTGGGCAAGATGCCGGTGCTGGTCTGGCTCGCTGTGGTGGTGGCGTTCATGATGCTGCTCGCGCTGCCGCCGCTGTCAGCGGCGCAGGTAATGCTGCTGCTCGACCGTTACCTGGGCGCGCATTTTTTCGACACGCAGGCGGGCGGTTCGGCGATCCTATGGCAGCATTTTTTCTGGATTTTCGGCCATCCGGAAGTTTACATCCTGGTGATCCCGGTGTTTGCATTCGCCTCGGAGATTATCCCGGTATTTTCACGCAAGGTGATCTTCGGCTACCAGGTGATGGTTGCAGCGTCCTGCGCGATCGCGTTCATCAGCATGGGCGTGTGGGCGCATCACATGTTCGCGGTCGGGTTGACGCCGGCGGGTAACGCGTTCTTCGCCACCTCGACGATGCTGGTTGCGGTTCCGACCGGAATCAAAATTTTTAATTGGATTGGTACGATGTGGGGCGGCAAACTCCGGTTCCGGGTGCCGATGCTGTTCAGCCTGGGATTTCTGTTTCAATTCCTGGTTGCCGGACTGACCGGCATCATGCTCGGGGTGGCCCCGTTCGATTGGCAACTGACCGATACATATTTCGTGGTCGCGCATTTTCACTACGTTCTGGTCGGCGCGATCGTTTTCATGATTTTCGCGGCGATTTATTACTGGTTCCCCAAGGCTACCGGACGGATGTTGAACGAGCGGCTGGGACAATGGCACTTCTGGCTGTTCCTGGTCGGCTTCCATCTTACCTTTGACCCGCTGCATTTCGCCGGGCTGCACGGAATGCCTCGTCGGATCTATACTTATCAGCCCGGACGCGGACTTGAAGGAATCAATCTGATTGCTTCAATCGGCGCATTGGTTCAAGCCCTGGCCGTGTTGATCTTCGTCGTCAACGTGGGTTATTCATTGGCGGGCGGCGAGGAGGCGGGGCCCGATCCATGGGACGCATGGACGCTGGAATGGTCCACGACCTCGCCGCCGCCTGAGTACAACTACGCGAAGGAACCCGAAGTGCATAGCCGCCGCCCGCTGTGGGATTTGAAGCATCCAGAAGATCCCGACTGGCTATACGAGTAAGAGGCTGCAATGGCGTCCGCTGCGCTCTCGACGATTGCCCCACCCGTTGCTGAGAAATGGGAACTGCCGGCTCGCGGCCGAGTCGGCATTGCGGCTCTGATCCTGACCGAGACGGCGTTCTTCTCGATATTCGTGATCGCCTACATATTCTACATCGGCAAAAGTCTCACGCCGCCATATCCGCGCGACGTTCTGACGCCGCCCGTGGTCAACACGATATGCCTGCTTTCCAGCAGTTTGACGGTGATGTTTGCGGTTCGCGCTCTGCGCAAGGGAAATACTTTTGTTTTCGCCGTTTATTGGTTGACTACTATAGCTCTGGGACTGGAGTTTCTAATCGGTACCGCGGTTGAATGGCACCGGCTGATTTACCATGACCATTTCACCATCAGCACCAATCTGTTCGGGACCACTTTTTACTCGCTGGTTGGACTTCATGCGCTGCATGTCACCGCAGGCTTGCTGATGCTGATCATAGTCATGCTGCTGACCGTCGGTGGACATGTGAATTCGCGGTATGCCGAGCACACGGAAATCCTTTCATGGTACTGGCACTTCGTTGACGCGGTCTGGGTGGTGGTTTTCACCACCGTCTACGTGATTGGACGATGAGTGGAGAGGGTTCATCGCAAGACCCCGGGGCGCCCAGGCATATCGAGGTGCCCGCACCGACGCCGTGGCCGATGATCACCGCACTGGGTATAACGCTGCTGTTCGCGGGATTACTCACAAGCGCCGCGGTCAGCGTGGTAGGATTCGCCTTGATAATCGCCGGTGGCGCCGGATGGTTTGGCGAGGTCTTTCCGCAGCCGCGAGTCGAACGGGCCGAGGTGCAAACCGAGGCGGTGGAGATTGCCCCGACGCGCCTGCCTGTGGCCCAGTTGGCGTCCGCCGAACAGGGTAATCGCGCAGTGCTGCCGCTGGAAATCTATCCATATTGGGCGGGCGTGAAGGGTGGAATCGCGGGGGGCTTTGCAATGGCTGCTCTGGCGGTTGCCGAGGGTCTGCTCGTGCATCACAGCCCCTGGTACACGATCAATATCCTGGCTGGCACCGCGATGCCCGGACTGGCGCACGCCAGCACCGCGGCACTATGTGCGTTCAACGCTCAAGCGTTTGTGGTCGCATTGATGATTCACGCGGTGGTGTCGGTGCTGGTCGGACTGCTGTACGGCGTCCTGCTGCCGATCGTGCCGCGCAATCCGATCTTTTTTGGCGGACTCGTTGCCCCCTTGCTGTGGTCCGGACTCCTTTTTGCCACGCTTAAAGTAATCAATCCGCTGCTGGACGCCCGGATCGAATGGGGCTGGTTCATTTCGTGTCAGATCGGGTTTGGTGTGACGGCCGGGCTGGTAGTCTCCCGTTCGGAGCGCATCCACACCTTTCAGCATCTTCCGTTCGCGATGCGCATGGGAATCGAGGCTCCCGGCATCCGGCCGACCGGGGAACGCTAATCGTGGCGTGGCGGGTTGGGATCGCGGCGGTGCTGGTTGTCAGCCTGGTTGCGGGTTGCGACTCGCTGCCCGGCAGGCCCAGGGAATCGGATCGTCCGATCAGTCCGTCACAGGTGAAAAGCTTCGCCAGGCTTTACGACGAGAATTGCGCGGGATGTCACGGCGCCCACGGCCGGTTTGGAGCCGCCTATGAACTTGCCGATGCGACTTATCAGGCGCTGGTCGATGACGCCACGCTCAAGCGGATTATCAGTAATGGAATAGCGGGTACAGCGATGCCGGCATTCGCGCAAACGGCCGGCGGCTATCTGACCACAGCGCAAATCGCGATTCTGGTGGATGGAATGCGCCAGCGCTGGAAGACCGGTCGGCCGTTGGTGGATGCGCCGCCATATGCCGGGCCGGACGGCGACCCCGGCCGCGGTGCCCGAACCTTCGCTCAATCCTGCGCGCCATGTCACGGGCCGAAAGGGGAGGGCGGGGAGAAGGCCCCTGGTTCGATAACCGATCCTTCCTACCTTGCGCTGGTCAGCGATCAATCGCTGCGCACCCTGATTATTGCGGGACGCTCGGACCTGGGCCATCCCGACTGGCGGGGCTATCCGCCGGGCCAGCCGCTGAGTGCTGAGCAGGTTGCGGACGTGGTCGCGTGGCTGGCGGCTCGGCGTCAGCACTTTCAAGGCGCAGTCTATGCGCGTAATCGGTGAGGGTGAAGATTGTTCATGAATGAGGCCGCGAAACCCTTATCCCGTCCTGCTCTGGCGCAGCCGTCGCGGCGCGCCTTTCTGCTGCGTCTCGGGCTGTTGTTCAACGCAATTGCCGCGATCCTTTTCGCGATTCCGGTGCTCGGTTATCTCATGTCCCCGATGCGCCGGTATGCCTGGGTGTCCTGGATCTCGTTGGGGAAGATCGAGGACTTTCCTGAGCATCAGACGCGCCTGGCGATCTATCGCAATCCCTACACCAAGCCGTGGGATGGCAAGACCGCCAACATTCCCTGCTGGGTGCGGCGGGAGTCCGGCGCGATTTTCCGCGTCTTTGCGATCAACTGCACGCATCTGGGATGTCCGGTGCGATGGTTCCAGGAGTCCGGGCTGTTCATGTGCCCGTGCCATGGCGGCGTGTTCTACTCCGACGGCGCGCGCGCCTCAGGTCCGCCGCCGCGTGGTCTGTATCAATACAGCCATAAGCTTGAAAACGGTCAATTGTGGATCAAGGCAGGCCAGCTCCCGACGTTGGGGGAGCCGCTGGCCTGAGCGTTCGCGGTGGCGCGGGAAAGCGTGGCATTTTCGATAAAGCGAATGCTGGTTGAGGCCGGCGCCTGGCTGGATCACCGGTTGGGGGTGGGCGCTTCCATCAGAGAAGCCGCCAGGCATCCGGTCCCGCGTAGTTCCGCAAGCTGGTGGTACGTCTTTGGCAGCTGCACCTTCGCTGTGATGGTCCTCCAATTCATCACCGGCATGTGTCTGGCGACAGTGTACGCGCCGACTGCCGATCGGGCTTGGCAGAGTTTGCTCTATCTCAATTACAACCAGCCGCTTGGTTGGTTTATTCGCGCGTTGCATGGATGGGGCTCTAATTTCATGATCGCCCTGGTCTGTATCCATCTGGCGCAGGTATTTCTGTTTGGCGCGTACAAGTATCCGCGCGAACTGACGTGGACGGCGGGGGTGGTGCTGCTGCTGTGCACGTTGGGAATGGCGTTTACCGGCCAGGTGCTGCGCTTCGACCAGGACGCGTACTGGGGCTTAGGAATCGCGGCCGCAATCGCAGGACGCACGCCCCTTATCGGTGGCAGAGTCGTTAAGATCATCCTGGGTGGACCGATTATAGCGGGCGACACGCTATCGCGATTCTTTACCCTGCATGTGTTCGTGATCCCCGCCGTGCTGATCGCTTTCGTCGTCCTGCATCTTTTCCTGGTGCTGAAACTCGGAATCAATGAATGGCCGATGCCGGGCCGGATCGTCAGGCGTGAGACCTATCTCGCCGAATACCACAAGATGGTCACCGAGGACGGCGAGCCGTTCTTTCCCTACGCCGCGCAAAAGGACCTGGTCGCGATTGGATTGGTGATCGCGGCGTTGGTGGTGACGGCCGCGATCATGGGCCCGATCGGTCCCAACGGCGAGCCCGACCCCGCGATTATCCAGACCGTCCCGCGCCCCGACTTTTTCTTCCTCTGGCTGTTTTCCGCGTTTGCCCTGCTGCCGCCGTGGACCGAGACCTTCCTGATGCTGACCGGCCCGGTGGTCGCGATTGCTTTGCTCTTTGCTATCCCTTTCATCTCTGGGACCGGAGAAAAGAGTTTCCGCCGCCGTCCGATGTCCGTGGTCCTCCTGGTCATGACCTTCATGACCATCGGCATCTTGATCTATCTCGGAACCTATTCGCCATGGTCCCCGCACATGGAAGCATGGAGCGGGACGCCGACCCCGGTTGATTATGTAAGGGGCCGCACTCCACTTGAGTTGCAGGGCGCGATCCTGATTCAGGCCAAGCAGTGCCGCAATTGCCATTCGCTGGGCGGCCGTGGCGGGATGCGGGGTCCGGCGCTGGACGATACCGCTACCCGGTTGACGCCCAATCAGATCGTGCGTCAGATTCTGGAGGGCGGCGGCAACATGCCGGCCTACGGCAAAAATTTGAGCCCGGCCGAGGTCAACGCCCTGGTTGCGTTCCTGGAGACGATGCATCCAGGGGACGAGCCGCCGGCCCGCAGTTCGATCAACCCGGCAGTCGCGCCATCGTACTGAGGTTTGCGGATTGACTTCCGTTGCGCAGCTGGCGCTGGCGTCGTGGACCATCCCGCCATACTTCACCGCGACGGTGATCCTGTCCGCCGTGATCTACGGTCGCGGCTTTCGCCGGCTCCATACGCAGATGCCTCAGCGCTTCCCATTGCGCCGGCTCGGCACCTTTATGGGTGGGTTGACCGCGCTGCTGATTGCGATCTCATCGCCGTTGGCGGCTTTTGACGATTTGCTGCTGCAAGTTCATATGGTGCAGCACATGCTGCTGATGTTCGTCGCGCCGCCGCTAATCCTGCTGGGGGCGCCGCAGATCCCGATGTTGCGCGGATTACCGCTGGCCGCCGTCAAGCCGCTAATCCGTCCGCTGCTCACCTCCCGCAAATTGGCCCGGATTGTGGACCTGCTCGCAAATCCGGCCGTCGGCTGGATTGCGCTCTGCGCCGCCACCTGGGGATGGCATGCGCCCGGACCATATCAAGTCGCGTTGCGATCCGAGACATGGCACAAGGTGGAACATTGGTGCTTCCTGATGTCGGCACTGCTGTTCTGGTGGCCGGTGGTGCAGCCATGGCCGAGCAGGGAGCGTTGGCCGCGCTGGACGATGGTGCCGTACCTGTTGCTGGCGGATGTGCAAAATACGGCGCTTTCGGCGTTGTTCACCTTTTGCGGCCGGGTCATCTACCCCTATTACGAGACGGTGCCGCGCATCGCCGGGACCGCGCCACTGAGCGACCAGATTGTCGCGGGAGTGATCATGTGGGTTCCCGGCTCCCTGTTTTTTCTGATCCCCGGCGCTGTAATCGTCTTCAATCTGCTGTCGCCGCGCAACCACATCGATCCGCAGGCTATCAGCGGCTTTAAGCCAGGGCGCACATTCGCACCACCAGTTCGGAGCCTTCCAAATCACCCTGAACGCCCGGCCGGAGCTTGCTGATTAAGGCTGATTAAGATTGTCACGCGCTTCTGGCCATCCGCATCCGATCTTTGTAACTTGCCAAGGGCACGGCGGCAGTTTGAGCCGGGCCCGGCGTCATTGAGGAGTAAGCGATGAAATTTACCATTGGACCACTTCTTCCGGCCCTTCCCGCAACCCTGGAGGAGCGCGAAAAGCTCCGTCCGATCTCCCATCGCACCGAACGATGGCAGCAGATGTTCAAGGAGATTGTCGAGCTGGCGCGCATCGCCGATGACCTCGGCTTTTATGCGATTCACTGCGCGGAACACCATCTCTGCACAGAAGGGTTGGAGGTCGGCAGCGTTCCGTCGCTTTATCTCTACATCGCGATGCACACGAAGAACATCAAGGTCGGACCGGTCGGATACGTCCTGCCCGGATGGAACCCGCTGCGGCTGGCGGTGGAAATTGGCTGGTTGGATCAACTGACGCAGGGACGAACGATCGTGGGGATGGCGCGAGGTTACCAGACCCGCTGGCTCAACCAGATGGGTCAAAAGCTGCACATCCAGGGTACCAGCAGCGATCAGGGCGAGATTGACAAGGCCAACCGCCGCGCCTTCGAGGAGCATTTCCGCATCCTCAAGCTCGCCTGGAGCGATGAGGGATTTACGTTCAAAGGCGATTTCTGGGAGTACCCTTATCCCTACAATGAAGGCACGCCGTGGCCCGCGGCGCCGTGGACCGAGAAGTACGGTATGCCGGGTGAAGTTAAGGACGGGCGTGTACGCAAGATTTCGGTGGTGCCCAAGCCTTATCAGCGGCCCCATCCACCGCTGTTTCAGGCCTTTTCAATCAGCGAATCGACCATCCTGTGGTGCGCGCGCGAGGGCGTGATTCCGGTAATCCTGATTCCCGGGCTCAAGGACGTGCGCCATCTGGCGGAACTGTACCAGAAGGAAGCGGCGTCGGTTGGGCGCGCGCTGAAGTTGGGCGAGAGCATCTGCCCGACCAAGTCGGTTTACATGGGCCGCGATGTCAACGAGGCGCTCGACATCGCGCGGCGCGGCCTTTCGGGGGTCTGGTACAACGAATTCGGCGGTTATTTCGGGTTTTGGGAGGCTTTTCGTTTTCCGGAAGACGAGGCCAAATGGCCGGCCGGCAAGGTGCCGCTGCCACGCAGCGAATGGAACGTCGAACGGCTCTACCGCAGCGATAACATTTATGCGGGCACCGAGTCGGATGTCCGGCGCAAGCTGGACGAACTGGTCGAGCACGTCAATCCCGAGTTCATCAACCTCAACAACGGCGGCGATTTGGGCCTGATGCCGATCGAAGAGGTGAAAGCCCAGGTGCGGCTGTTTGGCGAAAAAATTATGCCGCACTACAGATGATGGCCGATTCGGTGCGGGAGCCCTGGAAGATTTCAGGAACGACCCCCGAACACGGAGTCTGCCATGCCGCATTACGACTATGACCTGATCACGATCGGCGCCGGTTCGGGCGGCGTGCGGGCCAGCCGGATGGCCGCCGGCTACGGTGCGCGCGTCGCAGTGATCGAGGAACGCTATCTGGGCGGAACCTGCGTCAATGTCGGATGTATCCCGAAGAAGCTCCTGATGTATGCGTCCGAATACGGTCCGGCGACTGAAGAGGCCGCCGGTTTCGGCTGGACCATTGGTTCGGCCCGCTTTGACTGGAAGCGGCTCATCGCCAACAAGAATCGCGAAATACTCAGACTCAATGGCATCTATGGCGATCTGCTGACCGCGGCTGGCGCGACCATTGTCGAAGGCCGGGCCACGCTGCTCGACCCGCACACCGTGCAGGTCGGCCAGCGGCGGCTGACTTCCGACTATGTCCTGATCGCCACCGGAAGCCGGCCGCTGTTGCCGAAAATTCCCGGAGCGGAACATGCCATCACTTCCAATGAGGCGTTTTACCTGGAGGAATTGCCGCAATCGGTGATCCTGATCGGAGGCGGCTATATTGCAGCGGAGTTCGCCGGAATTTTCCATGGCCTGGGTGTTCGCGTGGCCCAGCTTTATCGCGGAGGCCTCTTCATGCGCGGCTTCGACGACGACCTGCGGGTAAAGCTCGCCGAAGAGATGCGCAAACGGGGAATCGATCTGCGCTTCAACGCCGACGTGCGCAGAATCGATCGATGCGGAAAATCCCTGCGCGCAACCTTGAACGACGGCTCAATCCTGGAAGCAGGCCTGATCATGTATGCCACCGGACGCGTGCCCAATACGCTCGGCATCGGGCTCGATCGTGCCCGTGTAACCCTGGATTCAGCCGACGCCGTGGTTGTGGATCGCTATTCGCAAACCTCGCAGTCCAATATCTACGCCGTGGGCGACTGCACCAACCGCGCTATGCTCACCCCGGTCGCAATCGCCGAAGGACAGGCGGTCGCCGAAACCCTGTTCAACCGCAATCCGACCGCAGTCGATTATTCCCTAATCCCAACCGCTGTCTTCAGCCAGCCAAGTCTGGCGACAGTGGGCCTGAGTGAAACCCAGGCGCGCCAGCGCCTGGGTGAAATCGACGTCTACCAATCCCATTTCCGCCCGCTGCGCCATACGCTCAGCGGACGCGACGAGCGCGCCTTCATGAAACTGGTGGTCGAGCGCAAAAGCGACCGGGTCGCCGGATGCCACATGATTGGCGCCGACGCAGGCGAAATTATCCAGGGCTTTGCGGTGGCGCTGCGATGCGGTGCGAAAAAGGCAGACTTCGACCAGACTATCGCGATCCACCCGACGGCCGCGGAGGAATTCGTAACCATGCGCAACAGGCAGCACCGGTAAGGAAGGGCGGAGAGGACGCAGAGACAACAGAGGCGCTGTCATCGCCAACGAAGCAGCGGAGAAAAGGCGGGACAGTTGAGGGTCGCGCTCAGAGCTTTGCCTGCCGTTTGCCGCGAGCCTGTTACCTTCGCTCCGCTGACTCATGGATAACCGGTCCTATCTTGCGCAATCTGGCGCTTGCTTGCGTGTTGAGCTAACTTCTTCCATTCGCGGATCAGGGTTAACACGAACCGCCGGAGGACTGATTCAATGGCAAGTCCGCAGTTGCAGCAGGCAATCGATGCGATGAAGGCGATGGCGAGCAAGGTCGGCGCCTCGGTGCCTGAGATGCGCGCCGCGATGGACGAGATGGCGACGCCGCCTCAGCCCGACGTGAAATGCCAACCGCTGAGCGTGGGTGGGGTGGCTGCGCAATGGATCGACGCGCCCGGCGCCGACCCCCGCCGCGCCGTCCTCTACCTGCACGGTGGCGGCTACGTCATGGGCTCGCTGAAGTCGCATCAGGACCTGATGGGCCGCATCTCGCGCGCCGCCCAGGCCCGCGTGCTCGGCCTGGATTATCGCCTCGCCCCCGAACATCCGTTTCCCGCCGCCGTCGATGACGCGCTGGCGGGCTACCGCTTCCTCCTGAGCCAGGGCTTCCAAGCCGCCCATTTGGCTGTTGCCGGCGACTCCGCCGGCGGCGGTCTGACAATCGCGACCATGTTGGCGGCGCGCGACGCCGGTCTTGCACTGCCCGCGGCCGCCGTGTGTCTGTCGCCCTGGGTCGACCTGGAAGGAACCGGTGAGTCGATGAAGACGCGCCTGCATTTGGATCCAATAGCCTCGCCCCAGGGCACGAATCTGCTCGCACAGGCTTATCTGGGAAACCGCAGCCGGCGCACCCCGCTCGCCTCACCGCTTTACGCCGATCTGCGGGGTTTGCCGCCGCTGTTGATACAGGTCGGCGATCATGAGGTGTTGCTTGACGATTCGACGCGAATCGCGGAACGCGCGCGCGCCGCAGGGATTAAAGTAAAACTTGAAATATGGCCCGAGATGGTCCACGTCTGGCAACTGTTTGCCAGTTTCCTGCCCGAAGGGCGGCAGGCGATTGAAGGTATCGGCGCCTTTATCCGCGAACACACGGCCTGAGGACGTTAATTACCGGCCCCGATACAAAACCAGGAGGAACCCCGATGGCGAGTCCGCAACTGCAGATGGCGATCGATGCGATGAAGGCGCTGGCGAAGTCGCCGCCGCCGACCCTGATGGAGATGCGCGCCGCGTTCGAGCAGAACGCTGTCCCTTGTCAGCCGGACGTGAAATCCGAACCGATCACCGCCAGCGGCGTCGAGGGGGAATGGGTCGCGGCACCCGCCGCCGCCGCCGATCGCGCCGTGCTCTACCTGCATGGTGGCGGCTACGTGCTGGGTTCGGTCAAAACCCATCGCGACCTGATCGGCCGCATCTCGCGCGCCGCCCAGGCGCGCGTGCTGGCCTTGAACTATCGGCTGGCCCCCGAACATCCGTTTCCCGCCGCAGTTGACGACGCCGTGGCGGGATACCGCTATCTGATCGAGAACAAGTTTAATCCGGGCCGGATCGTGGTCGCGGGCGATTCCGCCGGCGGTGGTTTAACGATCGCCACGCTGGTGGCGATCCGCGACGCGCGCCTGCCCATGCCTGCTGCCGGCGTCTGCCTGTCGCCCTGGACCGACCTGGAAGGGAAGGGCGAGTCGATGACCACCCGCGCCCAGGCCGACCCGGTCGTGCAGCGCGAGGGTCTGGTCGGGATGGCGCAGGCGTATCTGGGCGGCAAGGATCCGCGCGCGCCGCTGGCTTCGCCGCTCCACGCCGACTTAAAGGGCCTGCCGCCGCTGCTGATCCAGGTGGGCGACGCCGAGGTGCTGCTGGACGACTCGACCCGCCTGGCAGCCCGGGCGCGCGCCGCGGGAGTTCAAGTAAAGCTTGAGATTTGGCCGGAAATGATCCATGTCTGGCAGTTGTTTGCAAGCTTCCTGCCCGAAGGGCAGCAGGCGGTTGATGCGATCGGGGAGTACATCCGCGAGCGTACCTGAATTTTGAGAAGGAGCAGTCGCCGTGAACGCCGCTCGGACCGCGCGAGCGGCGCTGATAACCGGCGCCGCGTTGTGCATCATTTATTTGGCCGACGCGTTCATCCTGCGCGCGGAAAATCAACCGTTCGGCACGGTGCAGGTCCGGCTTTACTACGCGATGCCTCTTAAAGGCGGCAAAACCGAGTACGGTGACGCCGGCATCGAGAACGAGACCTGTGTCCATTCGATGTTTCCCCATGGGGGCTGCGCCCCGTGCTGGTACGCCAGGCGGCACAGCGAAAAATGGGTCACCCAATAGCCGCCGCGCGACCTCCAGTCTCCGGGGTCTTGCCACGCCCGCCCCACGAACCCGCCTTAACTTCGCATAAGAAATATTATGTCAACTTACATACAATGGCCTCTTCGCCTCTGATATGGAATCTCGGATCCGATAAGTACCAAACAGTCGGGAAAGTGCAGGAGTTGGTGTCCGCAGAGGTGGCCGCGCTTTGCAGCGGCCGCAGCGATTTGGCTCACCCTTATAGTGGGCATCCAGGCGCGGTCGCAATCCTACAAACTTCCGAACCCACCCCACTCCGGTTTCCCCCGTCCAACCGTTGCGCAACCGATGCTGCACGTCGTGCCGATTCCGGAACCTGGAGCGCGCAGCGGCCTTGACGCCATTGCGATGGTGGGGCCGGGTGAATTATGGGCGGTCGGGGCCTACCAAACCGCTAATTCTGACCTCACCCTGACCGTGCGTCTCCAGGGGTGGTATCGCACAGTGGTGCCCTCGCCAAACCCGTCATCCGGATGGGCGCACCTCTTCGGCGTTTCGGGCAGAGGGCGCGCCGACGTATGGGCCGTGGGCACCTATGCACCCAGCAACGCCGGATGGCCCAATTTGCCGTTTCGCACGCTCGCTGAGCATTGGAACGGCGACCGCTGGAGCGTGGTCCCCACCCCCAACCGCGGAAGTGCCGATGTCCTGTTCGCCGTGACTGTGATCGCGCCGGGCAACGCCTGGGCGGTGGGCGGTTACTACAACTCGAAAATTTCCTTCCAGAACCTGCAATGCGAGCACACTGCCCATACCCTTATCGAGCACTGGAACGGCCGTACCTGGAGCGTGGTGCCCAGCCCTGACCCCGGAAGAGCACCATCTTTTGCGCAGCCGTGCGGACCCTCTCATCCGCTCACCACTGTAAACGCGTTGTCGGGCGTGGCGGCGGCAGGACCACGCGACATCTGGAGCGTTGGCCATTACTGGGACGGCAGAGCCAACCGCACCCTCACCCTGCATTGGGACGGGAAGCGTTGGACGCGGATACCGTCGCCGAATTCAAGCGCGGCAGAAAATGTTCTCTATGGCGTCGCAATTTCGGCCCCTCGTGACGTATGGGCGCCCGGAACATATCACCCCGCAGCCGATGGGGCCTACCGCACGCTGATCGAGCACTGGAACGGGCGGAAGTGGCTGAGCATTCGAGCTCCGAGCGTGCCCGGCCAGGACAGTCAACTCTATTCGATCGCAGCGCGCGGCCGGGCAGTATGGGCAGTCGGACGCCATGACGGCATCGGCGGAGGCGGGCTCGCAGAGCGATTGGACGGCGCGCGATGGGTAATCGTGCCGACTCAGAAAGCCGGCGACTGTGCGTGCAGCAACGCCTTGAACGGAGTCGCGATTGGTCCGGGCGCGGTGTGGACCGCGGGCGAATTCAGCGGCGCAACGGTCCATAAGAGCATGGTCGAGATGGCCCGGCGCGCAACGGCGCGACCGATGGCCAATTCGGCGCAGACAAATACCGGCGTTATCGGAAGCCGGCAATGAGTTCGCGAAGGACCAAATATTTTTGAGGGCTCCAAAGGGCAAATGAACAGTGGCCAGTCAGCTGGGGATTTTTAACATCAATATGGAGATCAGGGCGACGATTCCCTCACGGTGGAATCTTCTGTTCGGCTCGTAAGGGTCTTATTGACGCATCGGATCGTCAGGCAGCAGGTGTAACGTTTCTCCATCAAATACAGCCACCAACCAATTAACCGCAGCGTGGTCGGCGGCCCTTTTCAGACGCGCGACCTCGCGGCCGCTGATGCCGGCCTGTCCGCCCTTCAACTGGATCAGGCGAACATCCAGCAGGTCGGAGTCCTTTCGACCGAGTCGAAACGCTATCGCGTCGATGATGCCGGTTCGTGGAGCGCCAGTCGCACCTTCGAAAAAAGCGATTCGCCAGCCGTACTCCTTACAGTGCGCTTGCAATGCCGCTTTGCTGGCGGCTTCGGCGGCGTGGGCGCGAACCCAGGCATTCATCCGTTTTCTTGTTGTTGCCGCCTTTGCGGCAGCGGCGCGGCGCTTGCGGGTCCGAGCGGCTTTTTCGCCCGGCGATAGTGGGGCGCTCATCCCCCTAGTCCGCATCTACAACGGATTTAAGAAAATCCTTCCGCCAGCCCATTGCTCATCCTCCGTTCCGACCGCCCTCGACCCGCTCGCCTTTCATGATGGCGTCCTTCGCCCTGTCGAACTTATTCAGGTCGGCGTAGCGAGTTCCTCGCGCAGCCGCTCGTCTTCCTGGCGCGCTTTCTCGCTGATGGGCCGGGGTCTTCTTTCCTTTCGGAGCATTTATGTATTTTAGCGCTTCAACCACCAATTTGCCACTACCGTTACCATCGCGGCGAACGTATCAAGATTCTTACGGTTGTTTGAACCGCAAGGAAAATTCGTTCAGGTAGAGCGGCAAATAGGTTTTGCTGACGTCGTGATAAAAGCCGATGATGCCGCGCTTAAGCGGGGACCAGAACGATTCGATGGAATTGGTATGGACCTCGCCCCCCGTACGCCCCGCTAGGCGCGCTCCGCGCGGCGCGCGCGCAGGACGAAGTGATATTTCATCGCCGGCAACTCCTCGACCCGCAGAGCCAAGCTCTCAAGCCGTGCGCGCGCCTCGGCCGCGGTGTAAGTGTGATCCTTTGGCGGTCCGATCGGCCGCTCGATTGCGGAATCCCAATCGATAAACAACACCACACCCCCGGGCTTGAGCAAACTCTTGAGTTGGCCGAGCGCTTCGTCGTCCAATTCATGCAAAACATTGATGGCGAGGATCCGATCCGCGCTCGCCGCGAGGCGGCCGACTTCTGCCGTGAGCAGCGGCTCGAGGTTGCGCAACGACTTCGCTTCCGGCTTCGCCCGGAGCAGCTCGAGCATCGCCGGCTGGTTATCAAGCGCGACGATTCGCAAATCCGGTCTGCGTCTTGCCAATTCGATCGCGAAGGTGCCGGTTCCCGTTCCGAAGTCGATCACAAGGGCGCCGGCGGGCGCGTCCAGAAGCTCGAGGATTTTGTCGGGTGGCAGATGCTCGAAACGTGCCGGATCGTCAAGCAGCGCGGCGCGCGCCGGATTGAACGCTTCGGGTTGGCGAGCGCCGTGCCGGCCGCCGCCATGATGATGTCCGTGCGACTCGCTTGAATGATGGTCGTGCGGTGTCATTGATTGATCTTCCTCCGATTCAATCTGGATAGGCGCGCCGGACCTGAAGGCTGGCGTTAGCGCCCGGTAAAGCGCGGCGGCCGGTGTTCGGCGAATGCCTGCACGCCTTCCTTGAAGTCCTCGCGCATATGCATCCGGCTGGTGGTCTCGCTGCAATGCTCCAGCGCGGTCTCGAGGTCGCAGCTCAAGCCTTCATAGGCCAGGCGTTTGCCTTCGCTTACGGCGAACGGCGCGCAGTTGCGCGCGATGTCGGCTGCGATCTCGCGCGCTTTGGGCAGCGCCTGCCCGTCGGGCACCAGATGGTTGACCAGTCCGATGGCGAGGGCCTCGCGCGCGTCGATAAGCCTGCCGGTGATCTGCAGTTCGAGCGCCCTCCCCTGCCCCACCAGGCGCGGCAGCACCCAGTTGACGCCGTCCTCGGGCGTAAGGCCGCGGCGCACGAACGCCAGGCCCATCCGCGCGCTTTGCGCGGCGATCCGGATGTCGCAGTAAACCGCGAGTGTGAAAGCCATCCCGACGCACGGCCCGTTGATCGCGGCGATCACCGGCTTGCGCAGCGCGAGCAGATTGCTGAAGGAATGGCTTTTTCGGCGCTCGCGGATTTCCTCGGCGCTCGATGCGTCGGCGCGTCCGCCGAATTCCGCCAGGATTGCGATGTCGGCGCCGGCGGAAAACGCCCGTCCCGCCCCGGTGATGATGACCGCACGGACGCTGTCGTCGGTCTCGGCGCGATGCAGCGCGTCGAAGATTTCGTCGCTCGTTTCCAGGGTGAAGGCATTGAGGCGATGGGGCCGGTTGAGCGTGATCAGCGCAACACCGTCGGCCGCCTCGAACATTATGTCGCGGTAATCCATCCAAGGCTCCTGCCCGGGGCAAAAGCACCCCGAATCGGTGAGTATCCGATCCTGCGGCAGGAGTCGAACGCGTTGTGTGGAATCAGGCCGCGGCATCAATCTTGCCCAAAAGCTCCGCTACTCCTTTGGGTTCGCGCGACTTATGGGGCGAGTAAAAGGGCGACATGATCCGGACCAGACGCGACCTGACAAAAGCCGATTCGCGCTGGCGGATTTCGGCAAAGCGTTTGCGCGAGGCGGCCTGCTCTTCGGCGCTCATCTTTTTCGAGTCCTCGCTCAGCAAATACTTGACGGCACCGCCGTTGATCTCGCGCAAATCGCGCAGGAAGGCGAGCAGGCCTTTGATCCGATACGCGTAGCTTCCGAACAGCGCCTGGTACACGTCGAAGGCCACCGTGCGATGCTCGAACTCCTCCGCCAGATGCCATTTCCACAGGCTGACCACCGACGGATCCGCCCCCGCCATCACGTCGTCGGTCTGCTCGAACCACCATTCGGCGTAGATCGGACCGATGCTTTCGAAACCCAGCGAGTACGCGCAGTTGAATTTCAGCGACTTTTCATTGAGCAGGCGCTCGAAATGGGCGCGGAACCGCTCCTCGAATTGCGGCAGACGCGCGTAACCGGCTTTGCGCAGCGCCTCGTTGTAAGCGTCGTGCTGAAGATAATGTGCGGCCTCCTGCTTGCAGAACAGGGCGATGTCGGCGTTCAGCGGATGGTCCGGGCCGAGTTTGCCCTGCGCCCGGCGCATCACCGTGTTCAGGTACGGCTCCAGGTAAGGCAGGCTCAGCGAGGCGACGTTGACCACCTGCGAATACTCGGGATAGGTCCGGCACCATCGCGGCAGCGAGGAGCTGTAGTCGAAGGATGGTTTTCTGACTTTCATCGAAATCTCCCTGCCGGCGCGGCGGCGCGGGCTGGCTTAATCTTTCCACCGCGGCGGCCGTTTTTCCATGAAGGCCCTGGGTCCCTCGAGGCTGTCCGGATGGCCCCGGTACTGCGCGCCGATTTTCTCCGCCAGGGCGTGCGCGCCGCTCAGATTGTGCTCCAGCGATTCCCACAGGATGCGCTTGCTGGCCCTGACCGCGGCGGGCGAGTTGGACGCGATCAGCAGCGCAATCTCGCGGGCGCGTTCACGCAAAGTTGCGCCGGGAACAACCTCGGTGACGATTCCCAATTCCAGCGCGCGGCGCGCATCGAGCCGTTCCCTGGAGCCCATCAGCGTCATCCGCATCAGCGCGGGAAACGGCACCCATCGGCTCCAGGTTGCAGGCGCGACAAAGGCGAGCTGCCCGATCGAAACGGCGGGGTTGAAAAACGTCGCGTGTTCTGCGGCGATCGCAATATCGCTGTCGGCCACGAACATCAAGCCGCCGCCGGCGCACATCCCGTTGACCGCGGTGATTACCGGCTTGCTCACCCGGTTGTGGCGCGCGGAGATCAGCAGCACCTGGTCGCGCGCCGCGTTTTGCTGATCGGACTGGGCCAGCATAGATAGCGCCTGCACGTCGGCGCCTGAACAGAATGCGCGATCACCGGCGCCGGTGAACACAATCGCGCGCACCGACGGATCGTCCTCCGCCGCCTGCCACATCGCGGGCAAATCCTCGCGCCACATCGCGGGGGTCAACGCGTTAAGGCGCTGGGGGCGGTTGAGCGTAATCGTGGCGATACCCTCGGACTTCTCCAGCAGGATATCGCGGTCCGCGTCAGCCATTGCGTACCCTCCTCTTTTGCCAGCCTCGGCGTTTGCAAAGGCGCTCAGCTATCGTGCTAAGACAAGCGCAGGATCGCAACCGGAATTTTCCGGCCGCGGTCCCCATTCTGGAGGCAAACGATGTTGCGGAAGATCGGCAAATGGGATCGGATTGCGGACGTGGTCGTGGTCGGATCGGGTGGCGCGGCGCTGACGGCGGCAGTCACGGCGGCGGCCGGCGGAGCTCAGGTTACGGTGCTGGAGAAGAGCGACAAGATCGGTGGGACCACCGGAGTTTCGGGGGGCGTGTTGTGGATTCCCGCCAATCATCACATGAAGGAAGTCGAGGTCGAGGACTCGCCGGAGGAAGCGCTGCGTTACATCCGACGCCTCACGATGGGCCGCGAGCCGGACCCCGCTCTGATTGATGATTTCGTCGCCACCGGCGCCGATACGGTGCAATGGCTGGAGGACCACACGCCGGTAAAGATGTTCGCCACCAAATGGTTCGCCGATTATTATGCTGACCTGCCCGGCGGGAAGCGCGAGGGCCGCTCGATCGAACCGTGTGTGTTCGAGGCGCGGACCAATCTGGGCGACTGGGCGGCGCGCGTGCGCACCAGTCCGTACGAGCCGCTGCTCACCATGGAAGAGAAATTCTCGCTCGGTCTGAGCGGAGCGCTGCGCGAGGGGCGATCGGTCGAAGAAGTCTGCGCGGAGCGCGCGCGCTCGGGGGCGGCCGTGATTGGCGGCGCGTTCATCTCGATGCTGCTCAAGGGATGTCTGGTTCGCGGCGCCACGGTGCTGACCAAAACGCCCGGACGCGAACTGGTCGCCGACGACGAAGGCCGCATAATCGGCGTGCGCGCGGAGAGCCCCGACGGATCGATCCTAATCGGCGCGCGGCGCGGCGTCGTGCTGGCCGCGGGCGGCTACGAATGGAATCCCGAACTGGTCAAAGCCTTCCTCGCGGTGCCCGCGATTGCGCCGCTCAGCCCTCCCTTTAATGAGGGCGACGCCCTGATCATGGCGCTGGAGGCTGGCGCCGCGGTGGCCAACATGAACTCGGCGTGGTGGTTTCCGGCCATGCGCGATCCGACCATGACTTACGAGGGCAAACCGCTTTACCATCTGGGGGCCGGCCGCAACGTCGCCGGAACGATCGTTGTCAACAAGCACGGACGGCGCTTCGCCAATGAGGGCACGACGTACCAGGACTATCCCAAATCGCTGATGGCCTACGATCCGGTCACGGTGGATTACCCTAATGAATCGCCGGTCTGGATGATTTTTGACCAGCACACCAAGGACACGCAAATATTGCTCAATATGATGCCGGGGCTGCCCGCTCCGGAGTGGGTAGTCCGCGCCGACTCGATTCGCGCGCTGGCCGAGCGGATCGGCGTGCCTCCCGACGCGCTGGCGCAAACGCTGGAGCGCTTCAATGTCAATGCTGCGAAGGGGGTCGATCCGGATTTCCATCGCGCCACGGTATATTGGGAAAACTTCCTCGGCGGAGGGCCCTCGGTCGCCGCCAATCTGGCGCCCATCACCACCCCACCCTTTTATGCGCTACCGATTTATCTCGGCACGCTGGGCACCAACGGCGGCTTGCGCATCGACATCAATGGCCGTGTACGCAGCCTGCGTGGAGGCATAATCGAAGGCCTGTACGCGGCGGGCAATACCACCGCTAACATCTTCGGCTCGATGTATCCGGCGGGCGGCGCGACCATCGGGCCAGCCGTCGTGTTCGGCCATCATGCGGGCAGACACGCGGCATCGAACAAGGTCGCGAAGTCCTTCGAGTGAAGGATGGGCGAGGTGTGTTTTTATGAGCGAATATACGGTGAAGGACAAAGTCGCTATCGTCGGAATCGGCGAGACCAAATACTACAAGCGCGGGCAGGCGCCTGTGCCCGAGTTCTTGCTTGCCTGCGAAGCGATTACGAAGGCGGCGCAGGACGCGGGGATCAGGGTCAAGGACATCGACGGATTTTCCTCGTATTCCAATGACCGCAATGAGGCTACGCGGCTGGCGGCAGCGCTGGACCTGCCTGAGGTCAAGCTGTCCATGATGGTCTGGGGCGGCGGCGGTGGCGGTGTGGCGGCGGCGGTCGGCAACGCGGCGGCGGCGGTCGCAGCCGGCTATGCCAATTACGTGGTGGTGTTCAGGGCTTTGGCACAGGGGCAGTATGGGCGGTTCGGCCAGAGTTCGCCAGCCGCGACTATTGCGGGAGTGGCGCCCGGTTATTCGAATTTTTCCGCCTATTCCGCTCCCTATGGGTTGCTGGCCCCGGCCCATTGGATTGCGCTGCGCACCCGCCGTTTCATGTACGAGCACAAGGTCAAACAGGACGCCCTGGCGGCCATTGCGATGGCCTCCTATCATCATGCGCAGTTCAATCCGCGCGCCGTGATGTACGGGCGTCCGCTCACGCGCGAGGCTTACGACAATTCGCGCTGGATCGTCGAACCGTTTCACCTGTTCGACTGCTGCATGGAGAATGACGGAGCCGCTGCCGTGATTGTGACCACCGCCGAACGTGCGCGGGATTTGAAGCACAAGCCAGCTTACGTCATGGCGGCAGCGCAGGGCTCGGGCTATCGCACGGATGTCGCCGCTGAGAACTCGATCGATTATCCTTCGGCGAATTACAAGACGGTTGCGCCACGGCTTTATCAGATGGCGGGGATCACGGCGAAAGACGTCGATGTGGCGCAGTTCTATGAACACTTCAGCGGCGGTCCGTTGATGAGTATCGTCGAGCACGGGTTCTGCCATCCTGACGAGGTCAACGAATTCTGCACCTTCGACAACCTGATTGCTCCCGGGGGCCGGCTGCCGATCAATACCAGCGGCGGCAACCTCGCGGAGTGTTACGTACATGGGATGGAACTGGTCAACGAGGCGGTCCGACAGGTACGCGGCGAGTCCACCTGCCAGGTGCCTGACGCGCAGATAGCGCTGGTCGTATCAGGACCGCTGGTCCCCAGAGGCGTCAGCAACCTTCTGGTGCACGGGTGATAACGAAACTAAAACGCCGTCGTTGCGGTCGGTCGGAAAAGACAAAACACCTTGGGGAATCACATGGCTGAAAGCACTACTCAATCATATCTGCCGCCGGGACTGGCTATGCCGGTGCCTTCTCCTGATGGCGTTGACCAGGGATTCTATGATGCGCTCAAACGGCATGAGCTGACGGTGCAGCGATGCACAAAGTGCGGCACTTTCCAGTTCGCGCCGGAGTTGATTTGTCATAAATGCCAGTCCACTGAGCTGCAATGGCAAAAGATCCCGGGGCGCGGCCGGCTGTATAGCTGGATCCGGGTCTGGAATCCGGTCCATCCCGCGCTGAAAAATGCCTGCCCCTACATTGTCGCCGTGATCGAATTGCCCCAGGCCGGCGGCGTACGCATGGTCGGCAATCTGCTGGGCGATCCGATGCAGGATTTTCCCTTCGACAGCGAAGTGGAGGCCGTCTTCGAAGACCATCCCGATAAGGGCTTTACCCTGGTGCAGTGGAAGTTAATCCAAGGAGAGCGGAGAAAGGGTTAATGGAATTCAAAATTATTTCCGCCGACGATCACGTCGAGGAGCCGCGCGACACATGGCAATCACGGGTTCCCGCCAATCTGCGCGCCCGCGCACCCAAAGTGGAGCGGATCGAGGGCGGCGGGGATGCCTGGACGGTGGACGGCAAGGTGGTCACGAAGATGGGGCTGCAGGTCCAGGCCGGCAAGAGATTCGAAGACTACAAGCTTGAAGGCGAGACTTACGATACCATCCGAGCGGGATCCTATGATCCGCATGAGCGGCTCAAGGACATGGACATCGACGGGATGGAAGCCCAGGTCCTCTATCCCAACAGCGGTTTCTGGGTGTTTGCGATCGACGATCTCGAACTGCAGTTCGCCTGTATACGGGCCTACAACGATTTCCTGAGCGAGTTTTGCAGCGTCGATCCGCGCCGCCTGATCGGGATCGGCCTTGTTCCCACCGACGATGTGGACGAAGCACTCAGCGAGACCAGGCGGATCGCGAAGCTGGGTCTGCGCGGAGTGCTGCTGCCGACCTTCCCGCGCGGCGAGCCGCTCAACAGCAACACCTACGACCGGCTTTGGGCCACCGCCCAGGATTTGGAACTGCCTGTCCATATCCATCTGGGACTCGGCGACCCGCGGGCGAAGCAATTTTATACCGGGGCGCATCTGCGCGGCACGCTGCCGGCCCTGGTCATGAAAAACTCGATGGGCAATTTCGAGGCGCTGACCACGGTGCTTTTTGGCGGCGTGCTGGAATTGTTCCCGCGCCTCAAGTTCGTTTCGGTCGAAGGCAACGTCGGCTGGCTCGGATATTTCCTGGAACGCGCCGACCGCATCTACAAACGCCATCGATACTGGACCCGGCTCGAACTGTCTCGTCCGCCCAGCGAGTATTTCCATCGCCAGTGCTACGCGACCTTTATCGAGGACAAGATTGGGATGCGCCTGCGCGACGTGATCGGCGTAGATAATCTCATGTGGTCCTCGGATTACCCGCACACTGACACGACCTGGCCGCGTTCGCGGGAATATATCGAGGATACGATGGCGGGCGTGCCGGAGGATGAGCGGCGCCGGATGGCGCGGGAGAACGCCGCGAAACTGTATCGAATCGGGTAGAGTTTGCGGCCTGAAAACCCGAACTCCGGTTGCGCACTGGTTCATCCGTGTGCGCCCGCTTGATACACCTGCACCCTTTTCCGCGTCGCTCGATGGCGCTTATAGCGACATGGCCCCGCGATCGCAGCGCTCCTTTCGCGGGCACGTCTTGTGCTTCGAGCCAGGTTAAAAGCGCAAGGTGACGAATCGGATGGAAATTGCGCAAAGGCGGACAATGGACGAACTGCATGAGCGTTACGTGGCCGCGCGCAAGGCATACAAAGAAGCCGAGCGGAAGTTCAACGCGATGGTGGCGGCATTCAATGACATCCCCGTCGAACTGAAGACGCGCCTTGACTATATCGAGGTGACGGGTACGGGCACGGTCACGGTAAATCCGCCGCCAGCCGGGCCGCCATGGGCGCAGCCCGCAACGCCGCCTGAAAAACACATAATCACTCGCAAGCAATGGGCGCGGATCGACGAGTATATCGAGGCGTTGACCGATCTGAAGCGGAAACTGGACGAGGCGCAACGCCTGTACGCGTCACTGCCGGAACTGGATCGCCAGCTCGGCTCCAAGTATCGCAGCCCCCTGGAACCGTGATGCGGCGTATTCGGCGTTGAGGGAGTATTCACCCACCCTGTGCTCTGCGACCGCATAAACCCTGCGCATCTTTTCGTTGAAGAGGGCGAGGTGATGAAGCCTGATCGCCTTGCGGTAATCGACCGCGGCGTCAAAATGTAAACTCCTGGGTCACCGCCCAGTTGTACAAATGGATTGAATCGCCGCCGTCCAGACGGCTAATCAGCGGGTCCGAATCGCGCAGATTGCCGCGCGGTCCGGTAACTGGTCCCGCCGGGCATCCACCACTGCCGCATCGCAGGGCGCCGACATATGCGTACTGGATATGGCGATGGCCGGGCGCCGCCCGGGGCATCGCGCTGAGCCGGATTTTCACCGCGCTTGCATCCGGGGATAGTTCGACAGCAAGGATTGCCGGCGGAGCGCCGGAATCGTCCGTGTAGACGAATCCGTAATTGCCCGGATCGCTGACCAGCGTGGTATCCAGAACCAGCGGAGGGTCTGGAATATTGTAAGAAAGAGTGATTGTATCGCCGGCGAGATTTGCCGATTTGATATACAGCGGCTTCCAGATGTTGCCGTCCAAAAACGTGCGCGCCATTGCTTCCCCGTACTTCTCCCCCAGCAGTTCTTCGGAAGCGCCCGTCAGATGCGCTCCATCTCTGGGGCTGTAGGTCAGCCAGTACTTCGGACATACAAGGACGATAGAATCGGGATTATCCAGTGCGGCATCCAACTGCGCCAATGGAATCGGCGAAGTGGAAGCGGCGCGCTTTCCCAGCGCTTTGCTGGAGTAGGTATTCATCTGATCGGTGAACAGGATCACATGCTCGCTCTGCCCGGTGATCGCGCGAACATCGTTATCGTAATCGCTCCGCCATTGCGCCAGGTCGCGCTCGTATTGGGCGGCGCCGGTGCCGATTATTGAATCGGTTTCGCCATGCGTCACGGTGACTGCGCGCACCACGTCGCGCTTGCCCAATCGGCGCAGGATTGCCGCGACCCGCTTTACCGTCTCGAGCGCATTGCGGTAAGGAATCGTTCCCCGCTTCAGCATCGCGTAAGGTGCTCCCGTCACACCGTTGGCCGAAAAGACGATCGGCCACGGCGGCTGTCCATCCTCCAATGCGAGCTCGTTTACCTGGTACGCCATCCCGGAGCCGATGGTTTCCCCGTCATGGTCGGAAGTCTGCGCTTCGATTAACGGCACCAGGGCGGTGATCAACGCTGGATTCAGAACGCGCGCCACGCCGCGGTCGATCACCTGGCGGACGCCAAGATTGGTCATCAGCGCCAGCCTCGGCCATACGGGAACGGTCGAGACGGGAGGATTGGCGAACAACCCGGTCGAAAGACTCTGACCCGTGCCGATGATCTCATTGCACACCGGACGTTGTGCGAACTGACTATTCGATGAATTTGAGGCGAGCGCGGTTGGCGTGAACAGAGGAAAGAGAATTGAAAAAAGAAAATAGAGAGCAGGACGAAGAGTGGTCGAATCAGCCGGCTTCCGGCATTTTCTCTGTCGGCTCTCTTTTCTCACTTCTCATTTCTCTTTTCTCTCTATTTCTATCTTTGCCATAGAATCTGCGGTGCTTCGAGGGGAATCGCGGCTTCGCTATGGCGAGGAATCATTCGCGCTGTATAGTCATTCGCCGGCCGGTCGGCTTTCACCTCGCAGGTAAATGTCCATCCCCTGACCGCCCCGACCAGCGCCTCGCCGCGCGTGAACCTCGGATGGGGCCCGCTGGCGCCGTTGAGCGGTTCAGCGTAAAGCTGAACATCGACCATTTCGGGGTCGAGATCGTCCGTATACACCTGCACGCGAAAATGATGCACGCCGTTGGCGGTCTCAACCTGCACGGTACCGAAGCGTAACTGGGGCCAATGGCGCCGGAGCTGGTCCTCCCACTGCACAAGTTCTCTGCCGATCGCGCCCTGTTCGCCCGCGCGCCGGAGAAAGGCTTTGGCGGCTGGGATGTAGTAGTTTTCCGTATATTCCCGCACGCTTCGATTTGCCGAGAACTGCGGGGTCAAGCGGGCCATGCTTTCGCGCATCCGCGCCACCCAGCCGCGGGGAACGCCACTTGGGTCGCGATCATAAAACGCGGGAACTATTTCATTTTCCAATAATGAGTACAGTTGATCCGCTTCATGGGCATCCCAGGCGGGGTCGCTGTCGTGGGTTTGACCGTCGCCGAGCGCCCAACCGACTTCAGCCGCGTACGCCTCAGCCCACCATCCGTCAAGTTCCGAGAGATTGAGCCCGCCGTTGACCAGCACCTTCATCCCGCTGGTGCCGCATGCTTCCCAAGGCCGGCGCGGATTGTTGATCCACAAATCGACGCCCTGGACCAGACGCTCCGCCATCCGCAGGTCGTAATCGGCGAGAAAAACCGTGTGCGGACGCGCCTGCGGACGCTGCACAAACCGCATCCATTCCCGCACCATCGCCTGTCCCGCAAGATCCTCAGGATGGGCCTTGCCGGCGACGACGATCTGAACCGGGCGATGCGGATTGGTCAGGATGCGGATCAGACGGTCCGCATCGTGCAACAGCAGGTTGGGCCGCTTGTAAGTCGCGAAACGGCGGGCGAAGCCGATGGTCAGGCGGTTGGGATCGAAGATGTTGTCGACCGAGGTTGGGTTGAGAGTACCGCGCGCGGCCAGGTCGCGGGATAAGCGGCGACGCACATACTCAACCAGTTCAGCGCGATTGGTGCAGCGCATCTTCCACAGTTCGGAGTCGGAAACCTTGCGCATGCTGGCCTCAACGCATTCCATCGTGCCGCGCCATCGATCGGCACCGCATGCTTCGGTCCACAGGCGATCGGCATCCACCGAGTCCCAGGACGGCGTATGCACACCGTTGGTGACATGACCGATCGGAACCTCGATCCGCGGCCAGCGCGGAAACAAGTCCTGGAAAATGCCACGGCTGACCTCACCATGCAGCCGGCTGACGCCGTTGACGGCGCCGCTGCCGCGGATGGCTAGATAGGCCATATTGAAAGATTCGTCGTGGTCGGCGGGGTTTTTGCGCCCCAACGCCATCAGATCGTCAAATCCGATCCGCAGAGCTTGCTCGGCGTACGCTCCGAGATAACGACGCATAAGCGCCGGGGCGAAGGCGTCGAAGCCGGCAGGAACCGGAGTATGCGTGGTAAACAGGTTCCCCGCGCGAGTCACGGCCAGCGCGACGGCAAAGGACTGGCGGCTGTCGGCCATGAAATCGCGCGCCCGTTCCAGCACGGCGAACGCCGCATGTCCTTCGTTCAGGTGGCATACCTCGGGGTTGATCCCCAATCCGCGCAACAGGCGCCATCCACCAATTCCCAGGATCAGCTCCTGGCGCAGGCGCAACTCCGGACCGCCGCCGTACAGTTCGCTGGTTATGCCGCGGTCGACCGGGGAATTGGCCGGATCGTTGCTGTCGAGCAGATAAAGCCTCAGGCGTCCAACTTGCGCCTGCCATGCGCGCAGCCACAATTTGCCTCCGGGAATATTGACGCCGAGCCGGAACCATTCGCCCTCGGCGTCGCGGACGGCGGTTATCGGCAACTGGCCCGGATCGTTGTAAGGATAGAGCGCGGTCTGATTCCCGTCAGCATCAATGAACTGCCGAAAATAGCCTTGCTGATAAAGCAGGCCGACTCCGACCACCGGCACGCCCAGGTCGTTGGCGGCCTTGAGCTGATCGCCTGCCACATTGCCCAAGCCGCCGGAGTAAATTGGCAGCGCCTCGCTTAGGCCGAATTCCATGCTGAAATAGGCAACGCAGGACAGGGCAGTGTCGGGATAGGATTGCGTGAACCACAGCGGCACTTCCTGGCGCCTGCGGCGCTCATCAATCAGATTGGCGACCTCGGCACGCAGACGGCTGTCCTCAGCCAGTTTCTTGAGCTTGGTGCGTGAGACGGTTTGCAAAACGAGCCAGGGGTTGTGGGTCAATGCCCACAACTCAGCATCCAGTGCCTTCCAGATCTGGTCGGCGCCATGGTCCCAGGAATTGCGCAGATCCAGTGCCAGCTCGGCGAGGTACTCGACGCCTTCGACGTTTTGCGGCAGTAATTCGTAATCGAAGTGCGGCATTAATTGTGTACTCATTTCGACCATTCCACCGGAACATTTCTACTGAACGATGTCCGGAAGATGATCGATTCGATCTTAACGACTTCGTGGTCGCGGCGCCAAGCTATTTTCCTGTCGTTCGTTCACGCTTTGTTGGCCGCCGATTTAAACACTTGCGCGATTAGCGCCTGTGCCTCGTCCTGGATACGCCTTAGGTGGTCCGGTCCGCGGAAACTCTCGGCGTAGATTTTATAGACATCCTCGGTTCCGGAAGGACGGGCTGCGAACCATCCGTTATCCGTGACGACCTTCAGTCCACCAATGCCAGCGTTGTTTCCCGGCGCAGTTGTGAGCGTGGCGCGAATCTTCTCGCCGGCAAGTTGGTCGGCGCGCAGTTGATCCGGGGACAGCCTGCTGAGAATCGCCTTTTGCTCGGGCGTGCAGGGGGCGTCGATGCGCTCGTAGAGCGGCGCGCCGAATTCCTGCGTCAATTCCTGGTAATGCGCTCCGGGGTCGCGGCCGGTGCGCGCGGTCATCTCCGCCGCCAGCAGCCCCATGATCATGCCGTCCTTGTCAGTAGTCCACACCGTGCCGTCGCGCCGCAAGAAAGAGGCTCCCGCGCTTTCTTCGCCGCCGAACCCTAACTCGCCGCTGCGCAGGCCCTCGACAAACCATTTGAAGCCGACCGGAACTTCCACCAGCCTGCGTCCGAGCCTGCCCGCGACGCGATCGATAATGCTGCTGCTCACCAATGTCTTGCCGACCGCGGCGTTCCTGTTCCATCCGCTGCGATTGGCGAACAGGTAATTGATTGCGACCGCGAGGTAATGGTTGGGATTCATCAAACCGGCTGTAGGACTGACGATTCCATGCCGATCGTGATCGGTGTCATTGGCAAAGGCGATATCGAAGCGATCGCGCATCCGAACCAGATTCGCCATTGCATACGGCGAGCTGCAATCCATCCGGATTTTGCCGTCCCAATCCAGGGTCATGAAGCGGAAGGTGGGATCGACGCAATTGTTCACCACTTCCATCGCGAGCCGGTAACGATCCGCGATCGCACCCCAGTAATGCACACCCGCGCCGCCCAGCGGATCGACTCCGATCCTGATTCCGGCGTCGCGGATCGCCTGCATATCTATGACCTGATCGAGGTCTGTGGCGTAGGCGTCGATGTAATCGTAGTCGTGCGTGGTCGAGGACTTCAGCGCGCGAGCCAAAGCGATACGCTTTACCCCGCGCAGATTGTCGGCGATCAGACGATTTGCTTCCCGCTCGATCCAGGCAGTCACCTGGGTATCGGCCGGTCCTCCGTGAGGCGGATTGTATTTGAAGCCGCCATCGCGAGGTGGGTTGTGCGAGGGGGTGATCACGATTCCATCGGCCAGTCCCCGCTTGCGGCCGCGATTGTAATTGATGATTTCGTGCGATATGGCGGGAGTCGGCGTGTAGCCGCGCTCGCGGTCGATCATGGTCTCGACGCCGTTGGCCGCCAGCACCTCCATCGCGCTGGCGAACGCGGGTTCGGACAGCGCGTGAGTGTCCATACCGAGAAACAGCGGGCCGTCGATCCCCTGCCCCGCCCTGTAGGCGCAAATCGCCTGGGTGATCGCAAGGATGTGCGCTTCGTTGAATGCACAGTCAAAGGCGGAGCCGCGATGCCCCGAGGTGCCGAACGCAACGCGCTGCTGGGGAATCGACGGGTCAGGCCGCTCCGCATAGTAAGCCGTCACCAACCGCGCAACATTGACCAACATCGCAGCAGTGGCGAAGGTGCCAGCCAAAGGGGAAACATTCATGCTCCAGGACCACCGGGTAGAAATTTGAGACGCAGCCTTTAGAATAGCGGCCTCGCCTACGATGGTCCAAGGCATCGAGCGCCGGATGCTGACATTTCATTGAAATGTCTCAAACATCCGGCGAGGTTCGGAGGTTTCGGCGCTACCGGTTCGGTCACAACTCCTTGTCGCCGATGGAATCCTTGAGCAGGAAGAGATTGGTAAGGTCAAAGGTCAGGCGTTCGGGCGCGAGTTCATCGAGCGAGTCGAGATCCCATCCGCCAGGACGCGTCAGGGTCCGAATCACCTCGGGATCTGAAAATAGCCCGACGTCGTCGTTGCCGACCCAGAAGATGCGGCCGTTGACGTTGGCCGCCGCATCGGTACAAAGCCATACGACCAGCGGAGCGATGCGCTCGGGACCCGCCAGCGATTTGATATGGCCGCGGTCGCCCAGCCAGTAACGGCCCAGCGCGTCCATCAGCGGCTGCCATTTCGAGACGGCGCCGGAAAAGCGCTGCGCCCCGACCGAAGAAGCGCGCGGCCGAATCGCGTTGACGCGGATACCGAAGCGGCCCAACTCGCGCGCCGCAGCGCGCGTCAGTCCCGCCACTCCTTCCTTGGCCGCAGAATAATTTGCCATCGTCGGATGGCCGAGGCCGGATTCGGAACTGGTATTGACGATCGCGCCCGCATGCCGGCGTTTGAAATGTGGAATCGCGTGCTTGATCATGAAAAAGGTGTTCTTCAGATTGTTGGCCTGGACGAAGTCCCATTGCTGCTCAGTCATCTTGTCCAGTTCCTCGGGCCGCGCCAGGCCGGCATTGTTGACCAGGATATCGAGGCCGCCAAATTCGCTGACGGCAGTGTTGATGATGTGCCTGGCACCCTCCTCCGTCGATCCATTGGAGGTGTCAGCGACGGCCTTGCCGCCTGCCGCCTGGATTTCGGCCACGGTGCGTTTGGCGGTCGGTTCGCGAGTTCCGTGCTGATGGGCGATATCGTTGACTACCACCGCGGCGCCCTGCTGCGCCAGCAGCAATGCCTCCTCGCGCCCGATTCCTTGGCCCGCGCCAGTTACGATCGCGACCTTGCCGGTCAAACGCTGCTTAGCCATCGTAAGTCCTCCTGCCTTCTGCGCGCACGTTAAGGAGGACTCGCGATATGTGTCAAGCCTGGTTGCTCATCCGGACTTAGAGCTTGTGTATGATGGTGGTTGAAGAGCGCGTGGTGACGATCGTTATCGGACCGCTTCCGCTGTTGGCCGGATTTTCGGTGTTTACGGTTCCCGTTCCAATCGGCGTCAACCCACCGGTGATTGGATTAATCAGGTATTGGGCGATCGTTCCGTTATCGTAGTTAGCCGCATAGAGGAATTTGCCTTGAAGATCGACAGCGAGGCTGAGGACGCCCCGCGCATTGGTGGTCGTCTGCCCGATCAGCGTCAACTCCCCGGTCGAAGCCACCAAAAAGACCGAGATCGAATTCGAGGAACTGTTGCCGGTAAAAAGGAATGTGCCCTTGGGATGAAGCGCTATTCCAAACGCCTTGCCTTTCGCGGAAACGTCCAGAACGTCGCCGGTTTCGCAGCTGATTCCGATGAACCTCTCAATTACGGGTAGTTGGTGGACCACGCCAAGGTTATCGTCGGTCACATACACCGTCTCGCCGTTGAAGGCAGTGGTTTTACTTGGATTGTCCTGAACCGCGACCAATTCCGGCCCCGGTCCTTCGCTGGGACTGCCCACGCTTACCTTGGTCCCGAAGGACAGGGTTCCCGTGCTCGTGATGCCATACTCGTACACGCTTGGATCGCCCGTGTTGGCGACATAGGCGCAATTGCCGGCAGGATCGACTGCGATACCGAACGGCCTGACGCCGGTGGGCGCGGTGCCGTTGGCGGTCAACACGCCGGTGGACTGATTGACCGTGTACTGCGATACGGTTTGCGCGATACCACCGTAATTGGTTGCGAACAGGTAAGTTCCCTTGGGATTAAGCGCCACCGCGCGCGGACCGTTGTCGGCCGGATAGGGACCATTGTGCAGGAAAATCTGGCCGGAGTAGCTGCCGTCCCCGATATCGAACTCCTCGACCTCGCTGGCATCGTCGATGGTCGAATAGAGGAATTCATTGGACCAGTGCAGCGCCAGGCCAAAGACCCGGTAGCCGGGCATGACCGGCACGTTTTGGATCAACGTCAGCGCGCCCGTGGTTGTATCGATCGAGAACACGGAGATCGAGCCGTCACCGGCATTGGCGACGTACGCGTATTCGCCGGTCAACTCAGGCAGGTTGTTCGTAGGGCCGCAGCCGGAGCCCAGCCCGATCAGTGCAATCAGCGCTGCCAGTAGCCCAATTCGCGTAAACCGCGGCAACCGCGAAGATGAAAGCATCCTTTGTTGTCTCCCGGCAAATTGTCTTATTATCGAAGCAAGATAACTCCAATTGAATCCAATTACCACAATTTATCAACCGCTTAGAAAATGCCATGAGAAAAGAGCCAATTCTAGCTGACGTTTCGGATTTTGAATCGGGCCGAACGCCGCGGTGGCATGACCAGATTCGAGAAGATGGCGCCACAATTCCACAAATCTTAAAGTGTTGGATTAATTTAGCGGTAGGGATTTCTCTCACCCTGCTTTTAGTCGCATCTCCTCCTTAAAGAGTCAACCGGCAGTATTTGATGGTTTAATTGAGCAAGTTTACCGGCGCAATTAGCTGGAGATGTCAATAGGCGAGCTTCAGGGTGCCGCTCGGGCATCGCTATGGCTTGCGCCTAAACGGGCGTTCTGAAATAAGTGAGACAGGAAAATTCCGGTGTCGAATACTTAAACAGCGAAACGCGCGACGTCCTCGCGATCGGAGGCTCTAATGCAATACGATCTCATTATTCGCAACGGAATGATCGTGGATGGTTCGGGGATGGCGCGCTATCGCGCCGACGTCGGAATTACGGGCGGCCGTATCGCGACCATCGGCAAAATCCGCGACGCGGCGCCCCAGATGATAGACGCCGAGGGACACATCGTAGCGCCCGGCTTCATCGACGCCCATACCCACATGGACGCCCAAATCTTTTGGGATCCGATCGGCACCTGCTCCTGCTGGCACGGCGTGACTTCGGTGGTGATGGGGAACTGCGGTTTCACCCTCGCTCCCTGTGCGGAAAAAGACAAGCTGCTGGTGATGCGCAATCTCGAGCGCGCCGAGGATATTGCGCCCGAGGCGATGGAAGCCGGAATCAAGTGGTCGTGGGAAACCTTCGCACAGTACCTCGACGCCGTGGAGCGTGCGCCCAAGGGGATCAATTACGCATCGCAGATAGGCCATTCCGCCCTGCGCACTTACGTGATGGGCGAACGCGCCTTCACCGACGAAGCGACTCCCGCCGACCTCGAAGCGATGAAACGCGAGTTGCGCGACGCGATTCGCGCCGGCGCGATCGGCTTTACCACCTCGCGCACCCGCAACCATCAAACGCCCGACCACAAGCCGGTCGCCAGTCGTCTGGCAAATTGGGAGGAAGTTCGGCAACTGGTCAGCGTCCTCGGCGAACTGAATGCGGGTGTCTTTGAAATCGCCGGCGAGGACACCGGGCTCAATCCCGAGCGCATCAACGATTATCTGGCCCGCCTCAAGGCGCTGGCCATCGATACCGGCGCGCCCGTGACGTTCGGAATGTTCGGCAACCGCAAAGCGCCCGACTACTGGCGGCAATTCTACCGGCTGGCCGACGAGACTGCCGCGGCCGGAGGGCGGATGTTCGTGCAGATGCTGGCCAAAATCGCCGGAGTGGTGCTGTCGTTTGAAACCCACCTGCCCTTCGATCGGCTGCCCGTGTGGCGCGAATTCCGTAAGCTGCCGCTGGCCGAACAGGAAGCGGCGCTGCGCAATCCCGAGATGCGCCGTAAGCTGGTCGCCGCAGCGCACGAGACGCCGCCTGAAGATCGCCGCCCGGTCGGCCCCGAAGCCCGCATCATGAGCTACCGCCATACCTACCTGATGGATCGGACGCTGCCGCCGTTCCGCACGATCGCGGAAATCGCCCAGGAGCAGGGCAAGGATCCGGTCGAGGTCATCATCGATGCCGCGCTCGAAAAGCATCTGAAGCAGTTCTTCTTCCAGACCATCGGCAACGACGATCTCGACATGGTTTTGGAAATGATGCGCGAGCCGCGCGCCGTACCGACTTTCACCGATTCGGGCGCACACGTTTCGCAGCTGATGGACGCGTCGATGCAGTCCTTCGTGCTCAGTTACTGGGTGCGCGAGCGCCAGGCGTTCACTCTGGAAGAAGCGGTCCGCATGATGACCTTCGTGCCCTCGTTACATTGGGGATTAGGCCAGCGCGGCCTGTTGCGGGAGGGATGGGCCGCTGATCTGGTGATTTTCGATGCCGATCGGATCATGCCGCAATTGCCGGAACTGGCCTACGATCTGCCAGCCGGGGCGCGGCGGCTTAAACAGAAATCCACCGGCATCCTGGCCACCGTCGTCAACGGCCAGGTGCTGATGCGCAACGGCGAGCATACCGGCGCGCTGCCCGGCAAGCTGCTGCGCAACCGTCTCGCCGCCCAACCGTAGGATCGGCGTCCCTGCCTGTCATAGACGCGCGCAGCGCCGCCTTTCATCTTGAAAAAGGAGGAACCCGGCGCGAGCAAGTAGCCGCGCCTGGTGGCAGCTCCGTATTTCCGACTGCCCATCCCTCTTGCGTCTCATTCACACGGCGCCCTCGTGGGCGTCGCGCGGCGCGCTGACTGCCCTCACTGCCGTCTGCGTTTGGCCGGGTTCGGACTCCGGCGATGCCGCCGCCACGACCGAGGTCCATTCCATCAAGAGCGTCTGGCCCAGCGCCAGTACGGTGGGGCCGATGAACAACCCGATCAATCCGAAAGCCATCACACCGCCGAACATCCCAAGCATCACCAGGATAATTGGGGTGGAAACGCCGCGACTAATCAGCACCGGTTTGATTACGTTGTCGATGCTGGAATCCATTATGCCCCAGATGATCATGAAGATTGCCCAGGCGCTGGAACCCTGAAGATGAAGCCAATAGGCCGCGGGCAACGCGACCAGCAGCGGCCCGCCGGGAATCATGGCCAGCAGAAAGGTCATGAAGCCCAGAAACGCAGCCCCGGGAACGCCGGCGATCAGGAAGCCGAACGCGGCAAGAGCGCCCTGAACCAGTGCGGTTCCAATGATGCCGTAAACTACCGCGCGCACAGTTGCGCCGGCCAGTTCCAATAATGCGTTGCCGCGCTCGCCGCCGATCCGGTAGAGCGCGGCGTTAAGCTGGGCCGCCAGGGTAGTGCCATCGCGGTAAAAGAAAAACGCGATGAACAGGCTTAACAGAATCTGGAGGATGCCGCTGCCCAGCAGCTTGCCGCCGTCGACCACGATGGTTTTGACGGTCGGCAGAAGCTTGGCCAGCTCCTGAAGACGCACGGCGCTGCTTTGCGTCAGTGCCATCCAATAATTGCTCAGCCGGCTGCCGACCACCGGGATACTTGCCACCCAGGCGGGCGGGGCCGGGGGTCCGGCCTCGTACAGCTTACTGGTTGCCGCAGCCAAATCCGCCAGGTTGCTGGTCAGTGTGGATCCCAGGATCGCGAAGGGCGCCGCAATGGTAGCGGCCAACAGGAGAGTAGCAATCGAAGCTGCCAGCCATCGACGTCCCCCGACCATCTGGTCCAGCCGCGTGAACACGGGCCAGGTGGTGAAACACAAAATCGCCGCCCATAACCCCGCGGAAATGAACGGACGGAGAATCAGGATACATCCCAGCAGCAGCAGCGCGACGGCCGTCCCCAAAGCCCAAACCTGGACCGGTCCCGCGCCGCGCGAGCGGCGCAACGCCTGTTTTTCGAACGGCTGCAACTTCACGACCTCAGCGGCTGTTAACCACCGGCGGCGAGACCGCAACGACGACCTGTGTCATTGTCGTTCCTCCGCCGCCAACGCCAGTACCTATTATGCAGCTTCTTACGGCTAAATCCGATACGCTTGGCCGAAGTTTGGTCCGTCCGCCAATGCTCCCGACCCCAGGCTTCCCTCAGTTACGCGGGATTTCCTTCACCCATTCCCAGCCTTCGGCGGTAAACGTGATGCATTCGATGTAATGGCCAAGTTCGGCGCGGAAATCGGCGTAAAAGTAACTGGCCCGTCCGGCGAACTCGCCGATCACGGGGAACTCCTTACCCATTTTTTCAAAAATCGCGAACTGCTCGTCGTAATCCTGCCTGGTCTTCAGAAACCTGGAAAGATGATGGAACCTGATGGCAAACTCCTGGGGCAGGTAATCGCGGTAGATGCGCACGTCTTCGCCCAGCGGCTGGATCAATTCCAATTCCGTTGCGCCGACATAGGCCAGTCCGATATTGCAGTGCGCCACCCGGCCAGGTCCTGTCGGATAACGCATGTCGCGCAACTCCATGAACTTCTTCGCCCGATGGACGTCGGCGAAAACTTTCAGCGCCCGGTCAAAATCATTGGTCACGTATGCCACCTGATGGAAGCCGGGAATTGGCGTGATGATATCGTCAGCCATCGCTTCGATTACCTCCTTTTTACATCTTCTGCGGCGATATTCTCCGAAGCTGTCGAGGTTGCGCGTATTTCTTGTATCCGCATTGAAAATGAAATGCCAGTTAAAGGCGCCTTCGATTCGCCCCAAGATTGTTGATGCTTCCTCATCATTGCGCGGGAGATCCTCTTGAATCAGCCCGATACGCAATATACTCATAGGCATTGTGGAGTTCCCAACCAGCGGCATTCATGCCAACGGCGCTAGAACGCCTCTTGTCGCATGGGTGGTTGTAATCGCGCTTGCGACTGGTGGGCTCCCGATGCTTACGGGCGTCGTCGTAATCGGTGATTCGAAGCCCGCGTTCACGCTCGACATCTGCCATCCAGTGCCCGGAGCGTCATATAATCTTGACGCCGGCCTGGCGCCGCTGATTCCCGCGTCCTGTGTTGCACCGGCCCCGCAATCCGCCCGGTTCAGCTACGAATTCGTACAATCATGGTTTAAGCAGCCGGATTTGGCTCCCCCTCCCCCGCCGCCGAAACCGCGCTCCTGACGCGTTCCACCCCATTTTTGAGAATTCGCGGCTGAATAGCTCTGCCCGGCGCCCCGTTGGCGCGCGGACACCCAATGCTGCCGGGAAGAGCCGAACGGTATTGGTATGCTCAAATCAGTTGTGCTGACCGCAGCGCTCCTGGCGGCGACCACCTTTCACCAGGATCTCGCGTGGAGTCACGGAGTGGTCGGCGATTATGTATTCCTGGAACCGATCGTGACGCAGGACCCCACGCCGGCCAACGAACTCGATATTCTTCAACCGTCGTGGGCAAAGACCGCCGACGCCAACAATTACTCGATCGCGTTCTCGATGGAAAAGGTGCTCTGGTTGGACGGCAACGATATGCCCCGGCTCAGTATCGGTGGCGGCACCAACTGGAGTCATTTATCTCCTTATCACGGCCCGAGCCTGGAAGGATTTGACGATCTTACGCTGTTCGCCAAATACGCGTTTTACTATTCGGTCGACCATGAGTTCCTGATGTCAACCGGTGCACAACTGCAGCTGCCCACCGGCAACAGCGATATCGAAGCCCAGACCCATACCAGCCTCGGCCCGCTGTTCCTGTGGGAGAAAGGTTTCGGCGATTTACCCAGCACTGCTATCCTGAAGTATCTGCGCCCACTCGGCATTCAAAGCGATTTCGGTTACGTACCCGCACTGGGTGGCCATACCAGCCATTATATGTTTGCCGATGGCGTAATCGAATATTCGCTCCCCTATCTCAGCAATAACGTCCAGGATATCGGTCTGAAGTGGCCGTTTCGAAACATGTTTCTTTTCAATGAAATCAACTACGATCAGCTAATCACCGGACCTTCGCGCCAGACCTTTCCGCATCTGCTTGCAACGCCTGGCATCGCGTACGTCGGTTACCATTTTGAACTGGCTATAGCCACGCAACTGGCGCTCAACAACGCGACGGTTCCGGAAAATCATGCTGCGGTGCTCGGACTGGTGGACGTTTTTTACGATTCAATAATACCGAAGTTCGGTAACTGGACGATTAACAAAGGACTGGCCAGATGACAGCCCGAAAACCAACTCTGTTGCGAATCGCGGCGGTGGGCCTGGTTGTGAACTGCTCGCTTCCCGCTTTCGCGCACTCTTTTCCCGAGCATGAAAGTCCGGCCGCGGGCCAGACCCTGACCTCGTCCCCACCCGAGGTGACAATCAAATACGACGCACCGATCGAAAAAGTGTTCGCCACATTGGAGGTGCTTGATTCAAGTGGCAGGAACGAGGCGCTGGGCGCACTGATTTACGGACCCGAGGGCGACACGCTATCGGTTAAGCTGCCGCCGCTGAAACCGGGTACGTACACGGTCAAGTGGGCGGTGGTCTGTGTGGATACTCATCGTACTGAGGGATCGTACACCTTCACAATTTCCGGGAACGGCTGATGGGCGGGATGGGCACAATGGTCCACGCCGGCGCTGCCGATCCATTCACGATCGGGACTTGGTGCCAGTTAGTGATGCTGACCGCGCTGCTGCTGACCTTCGGTCTGTCCGCCTTTGCCGTAGCCCTGCCCCACCGCGAATCGACGCCGCAATTGAGTCCGGATCGATTCTGGTCACTTGTTCGCCTCTGCTCTCTGACCGCCCTGATCCTGGCACCGTTTCAACTGCTGACCGCAGTGGCCTCGATGGCGGGCACCGGCTTGGCGCAAGCTTTCGCGCTAACGCCGCAAGCGTTGCAGCGAACCAATTTTGGCCACGTGTGGCTTGCCGCACTCCCGTTGCTCATCGGATTGGCCGTCACCCCCTGGTGGGCCGCAGGTTCACGCCGGTACGCCGGTCTGATCGCGTTGCTTGCCGCCGCGCTGTTGGCTCTCCATTCGTTAGTGACTCACGCGATCGATTTCGGCGTCGCCGCGATAGCCTGTTATTTCATCCATGAGTCGGCCGCCGGATTGTTCGCCGGTGCTCTGCTGGGTCTGATCGTGACCGCGCGGTGCCGCGCTATCGACCTGGCGGATGCGCGCCTGGTTGTATGCCGGACATCCCAGCTCGCTGGATGGTGCGTTGCGCTGCTGATAGCGACGGGCATCTACATCGCCTATCGCACTCTAGGATTGAATCTGGACCATCTACTGTTTTCCCCCTACGGACGAATCCTCATTGGGAAGGTCGGCGTCTTCGGGATCGTGCTTTTGCTGGGCGGGTACAATCGTTACAGGCTCCTTCCCGACGTCGATGTCCCTTCAGTTCGCAGCCTCCTGGTACGCTCGGTCTGCGTGGAGTGTTTGTTGCTACTGGCTGTCCTTGGCCTTGCGGTATTGCTTGCCAATACGCCGCCCGCCCATTAGCTGCAAGCGATCCCTTTTCGCCACAGCGTTGCAGTCCCTCCGCATCGCACCGTGGCTTCCAGCCAAACGCCAGCGTAATAGCGCGATTTAAAACCTTGAGGCGATTCACGCAAGCCCCGCGACTGTCGCAAAAGTCACCTCCACCATCTGCATCAGGGCCATTGCGACGATCACGACACCGTTACGCCGGTCCGATCGATTGGATGTGTTCAGAGGTTAGGGATTCGCGGACATGGGCAGGGCGCGCCTGCGGGTTGACTTCTTTTTTCCTTCGCAGGCGGCGCAGAAGCCGTCGATGATCACAACGTGATTGACCAGTCGAAACGCCGGGGGGACCAATTTGCCCGGACGCTCACGGCACGCCCGAAGTTCGTATAATTTGCCGCATTTGAGGCAGCGGAAGTGATGGTGATGGGCCTTGCCGTTCACCTCGTAACGCGGCGGCGCGCCCGGCACCTCTACCGGCACCAGCCAGCCCTGCGCTGTCAATGCCTTGATCGTCCGGTAGACCGTGGCCATTCCAAGCCCTGCAACCCGCCGGTGCGCCAGACGGAGCACCTCGTCGGCCGCCAGAGGACGATCGTTGGACTGGAAAACCTGGCGAATCTCGCGCCGCTGCTGCGTGTCGCGGCGCAACGTTTTGTCGGGCGCGGTTTGCTTGTCGATCCGCATCATGAAGCCATTCGGCTCGTGGTCATTACGCCGCTCTTGACTTGTCGATGTTGAATTACCATTATCAGTTGCGTCCATGCAAGGACGAGGGGTCGACTCACCTGTTGGAGCAAATAATGCCCGCCGGGCGATCATCAACTCGATCGGTACGTGACCACTGGCGGCCACGCCCGCAGCATGTTTGCGGTCCAACAACTCGCCTTCCCTTTGCGTATTATTTGCTTCGGCCTGGGATGCGCCGCGGTTTGGCGGGTTTGGCGGCCCTGTGCGTGCTGGCCGCCCAGCTGATCGCCACCGCGCACGTCCATCCGTGGGCCTACGTTGACGCTTTCTCCAGCGCCGCACATGCAAGGACCAGCGAAGCGGTGTGTTCGGTTTGTGTCCTGCATGCTCACGCGCCGGTTTGTGCGAGCGGGCTCCCGATACTGGCACGGCCGCTGCGCAGCGAAGGATTTTTCGCGCAACAGGCAGGGTTGCCGCCGATCGCCGAACGCAGACTGCAGCTTTTTGGACGCGCTCCTCCCGCGTCGATCTGATCTCTCTCTTCCTTTTTTCCATATTGTCTGTGCAAAGAGCTGCGCCGCGATGCGCTGGCATACAGTCCATTTCGCAGCGGTAATGGCGCAATCTCCATGCGCAAAAGAGGGTTGCAGATGCTGAGGAACGCGAAATGCGCAGGAACATCATCATCCTTGTGGCAGGTTTATGTATAGTCACGTTTCCGTCTGTTGGCGTTACGAATGAAACAAGCATCAGGAGCAGCAGTCCGAAATTGGCGGGTACCGTTCAGGATTCATTGGGCCGGCCCGTCTTCGGTGCCGAACTTGAGCTGCAGGCGGCAAACGGCAAAATCGTCGCCCGGGCGAAAACCGATGCGCAAGGCAAATTTTCTTTAACTCACGTCGCGCCAGGAACTTATGCTCTTGTCGCCAAAAGACAGAATTTCCGTCAGGCGATCAAAATCGTTTCGCTGACGCCGGGAAAATCCGCTGAAGTCACGATCGCAATGCAATCCCAACAGGCGCTGAGCCTGTCTGTCGTAGCCAGGCGCCTCAATCAGGCACGCATCGGACTCTCACCGCAGACCGGCGGAAGCGTATATACCTTCACCCGTCAAACGCTCCAGGATCTGCCGGCGGGCGATAACACTCCCCTCAACCAGGTGCTGCTCCAGGCGCCCGGTGTCGCACAGGATTCTTATGGTCAGATCCATGTACGCGGAGAGCACGGCGACCTTCAGTACCGCCTGAACGGCATCCAGTTGCCGCAGGGAATCAGCAGCGACTTCGGTCAGATTTACAACCCGCGGCTGGCCCAGAGCATCAACTTCCTGACCGGCGCCTTACCTGCCCAATACGGCTACCAGACCGCAGGCGTGGTCGATATCCACACCAAGAGCGGACTCAGCTTAAGCGGCGGCGATATCGATATGTACGGGGGCCAGCACACCACGCTTGAGCCCAGCTTCCAGGTCGGCGGCTCCAAGGGCAATTTGGATTACTACGTAACGGGCCAGTACCTGCAGAGTCAATTGGGAGTCGAGCCGCCGACCCCGGGTCCCAGCGCCTACCATGACCAGACCTACCAGGGGCAAGGTTTCGGTTATCTTTCGTATTTTCTGACCCCTACGCAGAGGGTCAGCCTTATAGCCGGGACTTCCGTCAATAATTTTCAGATCCCCAACAATCCCAATCAGCCGCAGGTCTACCAGTTGTTTGGGGTGCCCTATTATCCCTCGGCCAACCTGACGGAAAATCAGCTTGAGCAGAATTATTACGGCGTGCTGGCGTGGCAGGGAACGATTGGGAAGTTCGACTATCAACTGGCCGGCTTCAGCCGCTATTCGACACTTTCGTTTTACCCCGATGACGCGGGAGATTTGATATACAACGGCGCGGCCTCGCGAATTTTTCGCAGCAGTTGGGCCAGCGGTATGCAGGGCGACAGCAGCTATCATCTGACTGATACCAACACGGTGCACGCCGGTTTTTATTTCAGCGGGGAACGGGCGGAAATCGACAATCACGAATTGGTTTTCCCTTGCTGCAACGCAATGGGTAATCAGCTCAGCGATGTACCACTGCCGGCCATCGTGGACGATCGGGCCATTACGGCATGGCTTTACGGTGTCTATGTTCAGGACGAATGGCATCCGGTCGAGGGTCTGACTTTGAATTTCGGCGCTCGCTTCGACCTTTACGACGGAATCGTCCGCGCCGACCAGGCCAGTCCGCGGTTCGGCCTGGTGTACGATCTCTCCCGCAAGACCAAAATTCACGCCGGTTACGCGCGCTATTTTGCGCCACCGCCGACTGAACTGATAACTTCAGAATCCGTCGCAAAATTCGCGCATACAACGGGCGCGCCGGCCTCGCCTTTCGCCAGCAATCCTGTCCCCGAGCGCTCAAACTATTTTGATCTCGGCATACTGCACGACCTGCTTCCGGGTTTGAACGTGGGAATCGACAGCTACCTCAAGCTGTCGAAGGACCTGATCGACGAGGGCCAGTTCGGACCGGCGATCATCTTCTCCACTTTCAATTATCATCGCGGACGCGTTTACGGGGTCGAGTTCACATCCTCGTACGTCCGTAAAAATCTGAATTTGTACGGCAATTTCGCGTACTCGGTGGCGCAGGGCATCGGGGTTGAATCAGGGCAGTTCAACTTTTCGCCCGCCGAGCTGGCCTACATTGCCAACCATTACGTCTTCCTTGATCATGACCAGACCTTCACTTCGTCGGCGGGCGGCAGCTATCGATGGCACGGATTCAATTTTCTGCTCGACGGCGTTTACCAGAGCGGTCTGCGCTACGGTTTCGCCAACACTGGCAATCTGCCCTACTATATCCAGGTAAATATCGGCGTCACGAGAGAATTCGAGCTCCCCAAGGTGGGAAATATGCAGGCGCGGGTTTCGATTCTCAACCTGTTCGATCGGACCTACCAAATCCGCAGCGGCAGTGGAATCGGCGTGTTCGCGCCGCAATACGGACCGCGGCGCGCGTTGTATGCGGGACTGAAATGGGAAATACCTTTTCTGAAGGCACCGCCTTACACGCCGCCAGCTACACAGTAATGTTTGAAAATGAACACAATCCACGGTGAACTGATATGCACATAATAACTACGGCCTGGGATTCGCTCCGCTACGGCGGCGCGATGGTCTATCCGCTGGTGGTCCTGGGGGTGATAGCGCTCGCGATAATTCTGGATCGCGCAGTCGCTTACTTTCGCTGTCTGCGGCTGCCTGGTCGGCTCGCAAACCTGGTTGAGACTTACGGCTTTTCCTGGGAGGAACTGGAAGATCAACTCGAGCGGCTTGGTCCAACCAACGCATACGGGCGCTTTTTGAAAGTGATCGCCGACAACCGCAGCGAGCCGGCGTGGTGGGTTGAGTCGCGCGCGGGCGATGAGGCCGGACTGATCGAAAAGGTGCTCAACCGCGGACTGTGGCTGCTCGAAACGATCGTCACGGCGGCCCCGCTGATGGGTCTGCTCGGTACGATCACGGGCATGATGGCGGCCTTCGATGTAATCGGCAGTTCCGGACTGGTCGCACCGCATGAAGTCACGGCGGGTGTGGCGCAGGCCCTGATTGCTACGGCGCTGGGCCTGTTTATCGCGCTCATCGCCTTGTTCGGGTTCAACTTTTTCTCCCGGATGCAGTCTCACGCGCTGGATCGGATGGAGCGGCTCGGCTCGCGCCTGGTCGATCATATCCGCCTCGATCAGGAAAACGGCGAGGCGCATGCCGGCGGAGCGGTGAGCCGCCTGGCGCCAGAGGAAGCGAGGAGCCCGCGATGAAGCTCAAACGGGGACGCGATTACCGGCGCGGGCGCATCGAGATCATCCCGATGATCGACGTGATGTTTTTCCTCCTGGTTACCTTCATGCTGGCATCGCTGGCGATGCAAAGCCTGAACTCGTTTACGGTCAATCTGCCCAAAGGCCAGGCGGAGGCGCTCAAGCACAAGGAGCCGGTGACGCTGACTATCACCCAGGACAAGAAGCTGTTTTTGGACAAAACGCCGGTCACGATCGACACCCTCGCCGTCACGTTAAAGGGAATGTTGCAGGGACAGGATCAGGGATTGGTGGTGGCGGCCGACACCGCGGCGCCTGAAGGGGCGGTGGTACAGGCGATGCTGGCGGCGCGGCGCGCGGGCGTCGAACATTTCCAGATCGCGGTCAAACGCGAATGAACGGCGGCGTTCAACTGCATTGGCGCGAGGACTTCGACCAACCCTGGCGCCGCCTGCCATGGATAATCCTCGGCGCGCTGATCGGCTGGATTGTTCTGCTTGGCGCCTTCGCGCGTCTGCTCGAACAGCACGCCGCGCCGCAAACGCCGCCTACGACGATTGAGGCGCGGATCGTGGAGCTGCCGCCGACCGCAGGTTTACAGGGAGGAGGAACGGCTGCCACTGCGGGAGCGATTGCCCATCGGGCGCCGGCGCGACCCAGGCCCGCGCCGGTGGTCAAACCGAAGCTGCCTCCGCCGCGCCATCATGTCAGAAGGACGCATCCCGCTGTAGTCGCCCCGCCCTCCCCTTTTGGCACAACGAAACGCGTTGAGCATCCCGAACGCGTGGCGCCGCCGGTCGCTGCGAAAGGTTCCGCCACAGGCGCCAGTGCGCACAGCGGCTCAGCCGGCACCGCCACCGGGGGTATTGCCGGCGGGAGCGGATCGGGCGGCGGCGCGGGGCTGGGCAGCGACAGTTCCGGCGCCCGCGCGATGTACGCGCCGACGCCAACCATTCCTGACGACATGCGCGAGAACGCCTTCTCGGCTGTCGCGATCGCCCACTTCAGGGTCTCACCCGAGGGCGATGTCAAGGTGACCCTGATCAGACCGACGCCGAATCCACGCCTCAATCAAATCCTGCTCGACACGCTCAAGCAGTGGAAGTTCTTTCCCGCGATGAAAAACGGCGTCGCCATCGACTCCGAGTTCGAGGTCCGTATCCCGATCACGGTGCAGTAATCCACAATCGGGCGCCGATGGCGCCACTTACTGTCCATTGTCACGCAAGCGCGTACAGCCGGGCGCAGTTGTCCCACAAAAATTTCCGCCGCACCTGGTTGGGCAGCGGCATGGACAGGAATTTTTCCACCGCATGCGGGAATTTGCTGTCCGGATGCGGATAGTCGGTGGAAAAAACCACGTTGTTGTCACCCATCCAGTCCACCAGCAAGCGGGCCGGCTTTTCATCGGCTTCAACCGAAACGTAGCAGTTGTCGCGAAAATGCTCAGACGGCAGCTTGGTCAGTTTTACTTCGAAGCGCCCGATATATTCCTCGTAATGGTCGTCGAGACGCGCCAGCAGCCACGGCGCCCATGAGCAGTT